>DATJWB010000117.1:0-104335 GCA_035501495.1 Bryobacteraceae bacterium
ATAAATCAATACATTAGTGGCAAGCAGAATAGATAGGCCCACATCAGGCCCATGGCGCTTGAGCGGTCGGATGCGAAGACTTCCCGGTCAAATGCAACGTGAAATCTGCGCAATTGAGGCAGACTGGTAACTGGCTGCATCGCACGGCAATTTGGCGCTAGAGTAGTTTCAGTCTTTAAGGGCTTAGATTTCCTTTAGGAGGTTATTTTTGGCGACACTGCACGGTGGCGCGC
The DNA here is from genome assembly GCA_035501495.1 of Bryobacteraceae bacterium. GTDB lineage: Bacteria > Acidobacteriota > Terriglobia > Bryobacterales > Bryobacteraceae > JAIQFL01. The sequence goes on from DATJWB010000117.1 coordinate 234, forward strand.
TTCTGGTGACGATCAGGCTTCGCGATTCTTCGCCCAAATTCCGCAGAGGTTCAGAGTCTGGGATGCGAATGCCCACTATATCGGGCGACGACAGCCCCAACTCCATATCCCTTAATCTGAGCGCCTGCTCGTGAGCCTGAATACTACTTCGTACTTCCGGTTTGAACAATCTGGTTAGGTCGTAGCCCCTTGGCAGTTTGAGGATCGCGACCTTTCTGGTCTTGGTCACGACGGCGCAGGGTGGAATTGCGAACACTGTTGAAGACCACGTTCCGGTATCCATGTACACGTTCCAGATCCTGCCGCGTTCCACAATGCGGCAAAGCCATGCTGCAGATTGAAATTCGGCTGGTTTCATCCAGAGTGTGGAGGAATCTCCGCGAGAACCGTGTCAACACTACTATTCCGCTGAGCAGGCTTACAGTCAAATGAAAACGGGAGGATTCCTGATTGACATCGAGCAGAATGGCGTTGGGTTACGCTTGTCGCATTCGGCCAGTATGATGACGTCAAGAGTATGCAGCCGGGCCAAGGCGGCGGCTAGGCCGGGCAACGACCTTCCGTTGACGTTCCAGAACAGGAATTTCGTGGCTGACAAGAAGCAGATCTAGCATACTGCGCCGCTCCTACTTTTCGCCCGTCCCCAGCAGCGTTTCGAAGTGCGGCGCTTCCGGCTCGCGGTAAACTAACGCCGTCTCGACGCCCCTGAACCCCGCGCCTTTCAGAAACTTCTCCATTTCCAGTTCCGTGAACCCGAGCCACAGATCGGCGTACAACTCGCGCGCTTCTTCAAAGTGATGGCGATTCAGATCGAGGACCGCGACCCGGCCGCCCGGCTTGACGATCCGCCACGCCTCGGCGAGGGCCCGCTCGGGATGCACGGCGTGGTGCAGCGCCTGGCTCAGGAAGGCAAGATCCACCGTCCCGCTGCGGATCGGGACGTCTTCCAGATCGCCGAGGCGGTATTCCAGGTTGCCGATGCCGTGCTTCCTGGCCAACTCGGCGCCAAACTCCACCATCTTCTCGGAGTTGTCGATGGCGATGACCTTGCGGGCGCGCTGAGCCATCAATTGCGAGATGGTGCCCTCGCCGGCCCCCAGGTCCGCGATCACCATCGGAGGCAGAAGCTTCAGCATCGCTTCGGCGATGCCTTTCCAGGACCGCCCCGGAACGTACTGCCGGCCGAACTTGCCGGCCAGTTCGTCGAAGTAGCGGCGCATGGTATCGCGGCGTTTGCGCAAGACCAGCCGCAAGGCATCGCGGTCGCGCTCCGCCTCCGGCACTTCTTTTGCCGCCTGGCGCAGCAGATCCATCAGCTCCGCCGGCGCACGGGACTTATAGAAGGCATTTTTGCCGGTGCGCCGGTCGTCCACCAGTCCCGCCTGTTTCAGTTGCGCCAGGTGGGTCGAAATCTGGCTCTGGCCTTTGACCAGAATCTCCTGGACCTCGGCCACCGACAGCTCCTCCTGTTCGAGAAGTAACAGAATCCGAAGCCTGGTCGGGTCTGCCGCGAGCCTCAGCGATTTCAGTATTGACGCCATACACTCGAATTATCTAATATCAATCTATCAAGATTTATCGATGTGAGGTAGAATAAATCATCATGGGCACTGCAACGCTGAACCAAGCCGCGGCCGATTTCAAGGTCGCCGACCTTTCCCTGGCGGAATGGGGCCGCAAAGAAATCTCCATCGCCGAATTCGAGATGCCCGGCCTGATGGCCATCCGCCGGAAATATGCGGCGGAGAAGCCGCTTTCCGGCGTGCGGGTGACCGGCTCCCTGCACATGACCATCCAGACTGCCGTACTCATCGAGACCCTGGCCGATCTCGGGGCTTCGGTCCGGTGGGCGAGCTGCAACATCTTTTCCACACAGGATCACGCCGCCGCCGCGATTGCCGCCGCGGGTGTCCCGGTCTTCGCGTGGAAAGGCGAAACCCTGGAGGACTACTGGTGGTGCACCTACCGGGCGCTCAGCCACCCGGGCGGCCAGGGGCCGCAATTGGTGGTGGATGACGGCGGCGATGCCACGCTCCTGATTCACAAAGGCTACGAGCTCGAAAACGGCAGCGACTGGGTGAACACCGCCTCGGCCAGTCATGAAGAGAAGGTGATCAAAGACCTGCTGAAGGAAGTCCACGCCGAGAGCCCCAATCGCTGGCACGAAATCGTGAAGGAGTGGCGCGGCGTCTCCGAGGAGACCACCACCGGCGTGCACCGGCTCTACAAGATGCAGGAAGCCGGCAAGCTGCTGGTGCCCGCCATCAATGTGAACGATTCGGTCACCAAGTCGAAGTTCGACAACCTCTACGGCTGCCGCGAGTCGCTGGCCGACGGCATCAAGCGCGCCACGGATGTGATGGTGGCCGGCAAAGTCGCGGTGGTCTGCGGTTATGGCGACGTCGGCAAAGGGTCGTCACATTCTCTGCGCGGCATGGGGGCGCGCGTGATCGTCACCGAGATCGACCCGATTAATGCCCTGCAGGCTGCCATGGAGGGCTTCGAGGTCACTACCATCGAGGATACCCTCGGGCGCGGCGACATTTACGTGAGCTGCACCGGCAACTGCGACATCATCACGCTCGAGCACATGCGGAAGATGAAGGACCAGGCCATCGTCTGCAACATCGGGCACTTCGACAACGAAATCCAGATGGATCGCTTAAACACGTCGGAGGCGCTGAAGACCAACATCAAGCCGCAGGTGGACATGTACACCTTCCCGGAAGGCCACAGCATCTTTATTCTCGCGGAAGGACGCCTGGTGAATCTGGGCTGCGCCACGGGCCATCCGAGCTTCGTGATGAGCAACAGCTTCGCCAACCAGACGCTGGCGCAGATCGATTTGTGGAAGAACCGCGACGCCTATCAGGCAGGTGTTTACACCCTGCCCAAGAAGCTTGACGAAGAGGTGGCCCGGCTGCACCTGGAGAAAATCGGGGTCAAGCTCACGACTCTGACTCCGAAGCAGGCCGACTATTTGGGCGTGCCCGTGGAAGGCCCCTACAAGCCGGACCACTATAGGTACTAGGTCCCCAGATGTTAAATTGATATGACGAAGCCGCAGGAGGCTATTTTGGCAGACAATCAGAGACACCTTTTTACTTCGGAATCCGTTACCGAAGGTCATCCCGACAAGATTGCGGATCAGATCTCGGACGCCGTGCTCGACGCGGTAATGGCTGCCGATCCCACGGGACGGGTGGCCTGCGAAGTCCTGGTTACCACCGGAACGTGTATCGTAGCCGGCGAGATCACCACCACCACCTATGTGGATGTTCCGCGCATCGCCCGGGGCACCATCGAATACGTTGGCTACAACGATGCCTCCTACGGATTCGACTGCCACACCTGCGGCGTGCATAACCTGATTCAATCGCAGTCACCCGACATTGCCATGGGGGTCGATACCGGCGGCGCCGGCGATCAGGGCCTGATGTTCGGTTATGCCTGCAACGAGACGCCCGAGCTCATGCCTCTGCCGATCATGATGGCCCACAAACTCGTGCGCCAATTGTCGGAGGTCCGCCGCGAGGGAATCCTCGACTTCCTGCGGCCCGACGGCAAGAGCCAGGTCAGCGTGGAATATGTAGGTAATGTGCCCAAGCGCATTGAAGCCGTGGTGATCTCCACCCAGCACTGCCCGGAGGTTTCCACCGAGGAACTCCGCCGCGAGGTCAGGAAGCACATTATCGATCCGATCATTCCTTCGAACATGGTCGATTCGGGCACCAAGTACCACATCAATCCCACCGGCCGCTTCGTAGTAGGCGGCCCGCATGGCGACACCGGGCTGACCGGCCGCAAGATCATCGTGGACACCTACGGGGGCATGGGACGCCACGGCGGCGGCGCCTTTTCCGGCAAGGATCCCACCAAGGTGGACCGCTCGGCCTGCTATTTGGCGCGCTACATTGCCAAGAACATTGTGGCCTCCGGGCTGGCAAGCCGCTGCGAAGTGCAGCTGGCCTACGCGATTGGCGTCGCAGACCCGGTATCCGTCCGGGTGGACACCTTCGGCACCGGCGCCATTCCGGACGAGCGATTTACCGAACTGGTCCGCGAAAACTTCGTGCTCACCCCGCGCGGCATCATTGAGCATTTGAAGCTGCGGCGCCCGATTTACCGCAAGACGGCGGCTTTCGGCCACTTTGGGCGAACCGAAGACACCTTCTCGTGGGAAGCCACCGATAAGGCCGGCGCTCTGAAGGAGCAGGCCGCTGTCGCGGCGGTGGCCAAGTAGATCTCTACCGGCTTCGCGCCCTCACTGGCAGTTCATCCGGATTGCCATGTCGTGAATCACCTCGGCTAAGTCCTCCGCGTACTTCGGCAGGGGGCGGCTCCGGGCATCCGTTCCAAATTTGGCCCGGTCCTGCAGAATGGAAACAAATCGCTCGGGGTTGGTTTCGCCCACGATGAACTGCCCTTTGGTCTTGGCGAAGGCTCGGGCGGAACTCAGGTAGTCTTTGAATTTCGCCATCCCGACTTTAGGGTCCGCGCCATCCATCAGCAAGCCCATCTGCCCCGGCAGCGGCTCCTCCCTGGAAGCCGTGAGCTTGAAGAAATTGTTGGCGAAAACGGCGTATTTGTTACGCCCGAAATCGGATTCCACGGCAGCCAGTCCCAGGATATTCGGTATGGTCGTCCGCAGACTGGCGGCGATGTCGATGGTGTCATAGCCGTACTTCAAAATCCAGTCGAGGTACCGCCGGTTCTTTTCGCTCTTTCTTTCGCAAGGATCTTTTTTGACTCGCAGCTCGCCCTTGACCAGCTTTCCCGCGGCAAGCGCAAGAACGGTGTTGTCGTCGCGGCGAAAGACGTCCTGATCGGTCTGCGCCAGCAGCTCTCGAAGCCTGTGCATAGCAGAAGAATCGCCACGATATGCCCGCACCAGCGCCTCGGCTGAATTCCGCTCGGTGACTGCCTCGTAGCGGTCATCGGTGAAACAGAGATGGGCGGGCTTGATTTCGGGAAGCGACATACGAATCTCCCGTTTCTTATTATCCACCGCGACCCTGGAAGCGCGGCTGCATCCGTGCTGCGAGGGTACTACGGCCTGCTGTAGCGACGCCTGCACTCCACTACGCGTTTCCGATGCCGGCAAATCACAGTACCAGCCAACGCGAACCCACGAGCACAGCCCTGGGGACCCGGCGGGGACGTGTATTAAACTGGAACAACGTGACACCTGCCGCCCAGAATCTGATGCTCGATAAGGGCCAATCCGCGCGCGAAGCGCTGGATGCGTGGACCCGCGAAGTCGTCCAATGGCACTTTGATCCCGAGACCGGTTGCCCATTCTGGCTCGACTTCGCATCCAGGCTCGACTGGGACCCGCGGCGCGAGATCCGGACCTACGACGACCTCGATCGTTTCGGCTTCTTCCAGGATGAGTGGCTGCGGGGCGGTCCCGTCCGCCGCTGGGTGCCCAAGGGCCATGCCGGCCGCCCGGTTTACGTCTTCGAAACCGGCGGGAGCACCGGCGTCCCCAAATCGCGAATCAATATCGACGACTTCCGCATCGACTACGAGGCCTTCAGCCGCGAGCTGCCCGACGAGGCCTTTCCGCCCGGCTCCGACTGGATCATGGTGGGCCCGAGCGGTCCGCGCCGCCTGCGGCTCGCGGTCGAGCACCTGGCGCAATACCGCGGCGGCATCTGCTTCATGACGGACCTCGACCCGCGCTGGGTCATCAAGCTGATCAAGCGCGGCAAGATCGACGAAGCCGAGGCGTACAAACAGCACGTCGTCGAACAGGCCCTCACCCTGTTGCGTGCCCACGGGGGCATTCAGTGCATGTTCACCACGCCCAAACTGCTGGAGGCCATCTGCGAGAAGATCTCGCTGAAGAAGGCCGGTATCAAGGGAGTATTCTGCGGAGGAACCGAGATGACGCCGCAGTTCCACCGCTTCGCCGTCGAAGAGCTTCTGGAAGGCGCCTACTTCGCGCCCACTTACGGCAATACCCTGATGGGTCTGGCCGTGCACAAGCCGCGCCTGCCCGAGGACAACTTCGCGGTGATCTACTATCCGCCCGCGCCGCGCGCCATGATTGAAGTGGTGGATCCGGCGGAGCCCTCGCGCCTCGTGGAGTATGGCCAGACAGGCCGCGTTCGCCTCACCACCCTGACGCGCGAGTTCTTCATGCCGCGTTTCCTCGAGCGCGACGAGGCCGAGCGCGAGGCGCCCTGCGAGCGCTATCCGTGGGACGGTGTGCGCAATGTGCGCCCGTTCCAGGCCCTCAACAAGACCGTGGTGGAGGGCGTGTACTGATGCCGGCCGTCGTGCACGTTCCCATTTTGCGCGCCGGCTCGCCGTACCGCAGCCTGGACGTCGCCCGCGCGCCGCACTACCGGACCGGCGAGCTGTTCGTCGAGATCAGCCTTGCAAATGCCGGGCTGATCCGCCGCGATCTGCGCGGCCAGCACGAAGCCAAGGCCATTCTGGCGGGGTTCTCGGCGCGCGAACTTTACGCGATGTCGTCGCGCGCCGCCGCACTCTTCGCCGAAGCGGAGTTGCCGCTGGGCGATTCCGCACAATCGGCCGGGGATTACGTTCGTCAGGTCTCCGCCACGACCGGTATGCCCCACGTGATGGTTCGCCGCAACATGCAGAAGATCCGAACCGTGCTGGCGGATATCGAAACTGTCGTGAACGGTCTGACGCGCCGCCTCGACCCCGAAGTCTTCGACGCCGGATACGCCGGAGACGTGAGCTACTTTCCGCGCGGCGACTCCTTAGGCGTCGTACTCCCGAGCAATTCGCCCGGCGTGCACTCCCTGTGGATCCCGGCGTTCGCCCTGAAGGTGCCGCTGGTGCTGAAGCCCGGCAGCGCGGAACCGTGGACGCCCTACCGCATCATCCAGGCGCTGGTACATGCCGGCGCGCCGCGCGAGGTGTTCGGGTACTACCCCGCCGATCATGCCGGCGGCGGCGAGATTCTGCGGCAATGCGGCCGCGGCATGGTGTTCGGCGACGTCGCCTCCACCCGGCCCTGGCAGGGCGACCCGCGCATCGAGATCCACGGCCCCGGATACAGCAAGATTGTCTTCGGCGAGGACTGTGTGGACGATTGGGAGCAGTATCTCGACGTGATGGTGGCGTCGATCCTCGAGAACTCCGGCCGTTCGTGTATCAATGCGTCGGGTGTGTGGGTGCCGCGGCATGCGGAGGCTATCGCCGAGGCGCTGGCCGAGCGGCTTGCGGCGGCCGCGCCCCGCGATGAAGCAGACGACACCGCGCTGATCGCGCCGTTTGCCAATGCCGGCGTCGCGGCGCGCATCCATCAGATGATCGAAGGCGAACTCGACAGCGAGGGCGTGCGCGATGTCACGGCGCGTTATCGGCAGGGCAGCCGCCTGGCCGTTTACAATGGCTGCGCTTATCTGCTTCCCACCATCGCTCTCTGCGATTCGCCGGAACATCCGCTGGCCAACCGCGAGTTCCTGTTCCCGTTCGCCAGCGTGGTGCCCGTCAGCCAAAGCGAGATTCCGCGGGCCCTGGGACCGAGCCTGGTGGTGACGGCCATCACCCACGACCGCGCCCTCATTGCGCGGCTGCTCTCCTCGCCCAACGTGGGACGTCTGAACCTGGGTGGAATCCCGACCTGTAAAATCAGTTGGGACCAGCCGCACGAAGGCAACCTGTTCGATCATCTCTACGCCCGCCGGGCGTTTCAGTGCGCCGTATGAAGATCCTCGCGCTCACCGCCGGGGCCGCCAACATGTACTGCGGCAGTTGTCTGCGCGACAACGCGCTGGCTGCCGAACTGAAGCGCCAGGGGCACGACGTCATCCTGCTGCCGATCTACACCCCCACCCTCACCGACGAGCCCAATGTCAGCGACGCCCACGTCTTCTTCGGCGGCATCAGCGTCTACCTGGAGCAGCACTCGGCGCTCTTCCGCAAAACGCCATGGATCCTCGACCGCATCTGGGATTCGCGATGGGCGCTGAAACTCGCCTCGAAGCGCAATATCCCCGTGAATCCGAAACTGCTCGGCGAGATGACCGTCTCCATGCTGCGGGGCGAGGACGGCTTCCAGGGCAAGGAGATCCGCAAGCTGACCGCCTGGCTGCGCTTGGAGGCGCGTGACGCGCTTGCGCCCGACGTGGTCACGCTCCCCAATTCGCTGCTGATCGGCCTGGCCCGCCCAATCCGTGAGGCGGTGAACCGTCCGGTATGCTGCACGCTGCAGGGCGAAGACCTGTTTCTGAGTCAGCTTCCCGAGTCGTATCGCAGCCAGTCGCTCGATCTCATCCGGGCGAATCTCGATCAGATTGACGGATTCGTAGCGGTGAGCGAATTCTACGCGGAGTACATGTGCCGCTACCTGGGCATCCCGGAGCGCAAGATGCAGGTGGCGCAGTTGGGAATCAATCTCGAAGGCTACACGCCGCGTGAGGGCACGGCTGGCGGCGGCTTCCGCGTAGGATACTTCGCGCGTGTGGCTCCCGAGAAGGGCCTGCACGTTCTCGCCGAAAGCTATCTGCTGCTGCGGCGCAGGGGAGAACTGCCGGAGTGCACTCTCGAGGTTGCCGGCTACCTCGCGCCCGAGCATCGGGAGTACCTCCGCGGTGTGGAGCGCACCATCGCGGCGGCGGGCTTCGCAGCAGAGTTCCGCTATCGCGGCGTGCTCGACCGCGCTCAGAAGCTGGAATTCCTCGCCAGCCTCGACGTGCTCAGCGTACCGGGCACATACGACGAGCCCAAGGGCATCTTCCTGCTGGAGGCCCTGGCCAGCGGGGTGCCCGTAGTGCAGCCGCGCCGCGGCGCGTTTCCCGAGATTCTGCGGCGAACCGGTGGGGGCCTGCTCGTCGAGCCCAACGATCCGTCCGCTCTTGCCGAGGGCATCCTGACCTTGTATCGGGACCGCGACCATGCTCGCGAGTTGGGCCGGCGGGGAGCGCAGGGAGTGCGCGAGCACTACGGCGTGGAACGGATGGCCGCGCGCGTGCTCGAAGTCTACCGGGGCGTCGCGAATCCGCCCGTCCATGCTTGAGCTCGCCGAGATCGCGAAACAATACCCCGCGCCGGGCGGACCGCTCACCGTACTTACCGGAGTATCGCTCAAACTCGAACGGGGCGAAGCCGCGGCCATCATGGGCCCTTCCGGCTCCGGCAAGAGCACGCTGCTGTACATCGCCGGCGGTCTGGAGCCGCCGACCTCGGGGCGGGTGACGCTGGATGGCAGCGATCCCTACACGATGAGAGAAAAGGAGCTGGCCGGGTTTCGAAATCGCAAAATCGGCTTTCTGTTTCAGGACCATTGCCTGCTGCCGCAGTGTTCGGTGCTGGAAAACGTGCTGATCCCCACGCTCGTCGCCAAAGATGCCGGTCACTATCTTGGCCGCGCGCATGAACTGCTGGCGCGCGTGGGCCTCGGCGAACGGCTCAATCACCGGCCCTCGGAACTCTCGGGCGGCGAGAAGCAGCGCGCCGCGCTGGCGCGCGCCCTGATTTGCCAGCCACACCTGGTATTGTGCGACGAGCCCACCGGCAATCTCGACGAGGCCTCGGCCAATGTCGTAGCCGACCTGCTGCTGGAGCTGAACCGCCGCAAAGAGGCGATCCTGGTGGTGGTGACCCACAGTCCCGGCCTGGCCGCAAGATTCCCCCTGCGATACGAACTTCGCCATGCGAACCTCCACCCTGCTTTCGCGTAGTCTCGCGTGGTATTGGCGGACCAACCTGGCGGTCCTGCTGGGAGTCGCCACCGCGACCGCCGTGCTCGGCGGCGCCCTGCTGGTCGGCGATTCGGTTCGCGGCAGCCTGCGCGACCTGGTGCTCAGCCGCCTGGGAACAACCGAGTCCGTGGTGGCTGGCGCGACTTTCTTCCGCGAGGGCCTGGCCGCCGATTTGGGGCCCGCCTGCCCGATCATCGCGCTCACCGGCGTTGCCGCGCATGAGTCGAGCGGACGCCGCGCCACCGAAGTCCAGGTCTTCGGCGTTGACGAGCGATTCTGGCGCTTCCGGGCAGAGGCCGGCGAGCCTCCGCGCGGCCGCGAGGTCCTCCTTTCCGCGGCACTCGCGAGGGAACTGGGCGGCCAGGCGGGCGACTCGATTCTGTTGCGCGTCCAGAAGCCCTCGGCGATTCCCCTGGAATCCCTGCACGGACGCAAAGACAGCGTCGGCCAGACGGTCAGGCTCACTCTGCGCGGAGTGGTGCCGCGCGATTTCTCGTTCCGCCCGGAGCAGGGAGATGTGCGCGCCGCCTACGTCCCGCTGCCGCGCCTCCAGCGCGATCTCGCGGTGCCGAACCGCGTCAACACGATTCTGGTAGGCCGCCAGCCGAACCTGGCGGAGACGCTGAAACAGAAGTTTCGCCTGGAAGACCTCGGCCTGCGGGTGCGTCGCCTCTCCATGCCGGATTGCTGGTCGGTGGAAAGCGATAGCGGGATGATCGGCGACGAGTTGTCCAAGGTCGTGATGGACGCGGCATCCTCCGTGGGCTCGCAGGTAGAGCCGGTGCTCTCGTATCTCGCCAACACCATGCGGATCGGGAACCGCTCGATTCCGTATTCTCTGGTGACGGCTGCGGTCGCCGAACCGGCGCCCGAGGAACCCGACGGCATCACCCTCAACCAATGGGCGGCTCGCGAGTTGGACGCGAAGCTCGGCGACACGCTGACGCTCGAGTATTACGTCTGGAAGTCGGACGGGCGCCTGCACACGGCCAGTGCGCCGTTCAAGGTGTCGCGCGTCGTCGCCATCGAAGGAGCCGCGGCCGACCGCAACCTCGCGCCCTATTATCCCGGCATTACCGACACTGATAGCCTTCACGACTGGGACCCGCCGTTTCCGCTCGACCTCTCGCGGATCCGGCCCGGCGACGAGGAGTACTGGAAGCATTATCGCACCACGCCAAAGGCCTTTATCCCGCTGGCACGCGGCCGCGAGTTGTGGACCACGCGGTTTGGCAGCCTGACTTCGATACGGGTTGTCCCGCCAGTGTCGGGATACGACATTGCGCTGCATGGCGCGATCGACCCCCAGAAGTTCGGCCTGGCGGTTCTTCCGGTGCGGGCGCAGGGGCTCGAGGCGGCTCAGGGCGCCACGGACTTCGGCGAATACTTCGTGTACTTCAGCTTCTTTCTGATGGTTTCGGCGCTCCTGCTGACGGGCCTGTTTTTCAAGCTCGGAGTGGAGCAGCGGCTGGGCGAGGTCGGCCTTCTGCGCGCGCTCGGATTTCCTGCCGCCCGGATCCGCTCGCTGTTCCTGAAGGAAGGTGCGGTGCTCGCGGGGGCCGGCGCGGTGTTGGGCGTAGGCGCAGCCGCGGGGTACGGCGCCTTGATTCTTTACGGCCTGCGGACCTGGTGGGTAGACGCCGTAGGCACCCGATTGATCGCGCTGCACATCTCGATTCCATCGCTGGTATACGGAGCAGCCGCGGGCGCCGCCACCGGGCTGGGCGCGATCGCCTGGACCCTGCGGCGGGTCCAGTCGGCAACTCCCCGAGGCCTGGTGCTGGGGGAACGCAGGGCCGGAGGCAAGGTAGGCTGGCGGCTGGCGGCGGCGCTTGTGTCCATCGTTGCGGCAGGCGGTCTGCTGGCGGCGGTTTGGAATGGCAAGCTGGATCAGACCGGCGGATTCTTCGGAGCGGGCTCCCTGCTCTTGATCGCGGCCTTGCTGCTGGAATCGGCATGGCTCCACTCGCGAGGATTTGCCTCGATCGGCGGCACGTTCGCGCTGGGCATGCGCAGCGCGGCCTACCGGCCAGGGCGCAGCGTCCTGACGATCGCGCTGATCGCCTCGGCCACCTTCGTGATTGTGTCGCTGGATGCGTTCCAGCAGCAGGCCGAATCGCAGGAATTCGCGGGCTATCCCCTGATGGCGGAATCGGTGCTGCCGCTGATTCACAATCCGGCCACTCCGGAAGGCCGGGATGCGCTCAACATCCCGCAACTGAGCGGCGTGGAGATTGTGCCGTTCCGTCTGCGGCCGGGCGACGATGCCAGTTGCCTGAATCTGTACCAGCCGCGAAACCCGCGCATCCTCGCGCCGCCCGCATCGTTTGACCGGTGGCCGCAGCTCGGAACCAAACTTGCGAATGGCGCGGTCCCGGCGATCGCCGACGCGAACTCCCTGGAGTACGTGCTGCACCTCAAACCTGGCGACCAGTTTCCGGTGGATCACCAGAAGTTCCAGATCATGGATGCGCTCCACGACAGCATCCTACAAAGCGACCTGGTGATTTCCGAAGAGAATTTTCTGCGCCTCTATCCCGAGGCGGAGGGGTTCCGGTTCTTTCTGCTGAAGGCGCCCCCCGATGCCGTCAAGACGCTGGAGGATGCGCTGGCGGATTACGGTTTCGACGTCCAGTCCGTGAGCGCGCGCCTGGCGAGCTATCACCGCGTGGAGAACACCTACCTCGCGACGTTCCGCGCGCTCGGCGGATTGGGCCTGGTGCTCGGCACGATCGGGTTGGCGGCGATCGTCCTGCGCAACGTGCTCGAGCGCCGCAGAGAGATGGCGCTGCTGCGGGCGGCCGGATACCGTCCTCGCCACCTGGCCAACCTGGTGCTGGCCGAAAATCTGCTGCTGCTGCTGCTGGGGCTCGCCACCGGGACCGCCTGCGCTCTGCTGGCAGTCACGCCCGCTGTGGCCTCGCGCGGCGGCCACCTGCCCGTGGCCTCCCTCGCGGTATTACTGGCTGCGGTCCTCGTCACTGGTATCGCGGCATCATTGGTGGCGACAACTGCCGTGGTACGCGCTCCTCTGCTGGCCGCTTTACGCTCTGAGTAGACGTGGCGCGGACACTCGTGTCTGCCGCGTCCCGACTCATCGGGACGCTTTTGGGCCGCCGTCCGCGCCGCATCGCCGTCAATGATATGCTGCAGCAAAGGAGGAGGACGCCGTGCGAACCCGGCGATCGCTGGCACTGTTGTCTTGTGCGCTTTCTCTCCCGCTGTCGGCCGAGAACTGGCCTCAGTGGCGCGGCCCCAACCTGAATGGCACCAGCGGCGAAACCAACCTGCCCGTTCACTGGAGCACCAGGGAGAATCTCGCATGGAAACTGGCCATGCCGAGCAAGACCGGCGCTACGCCGATCATCTGGGGACCTCGGATCTTCCTGAATGTTGCCGAGTCCGACAAGAACCTCTACCTTTGGTGCGTCGATAAGAGCAAGGGCACGCTGCTGTGGAAGAAACTCATCGCGGGCGGTAACTACGAAATCAACAAGCAGAACATGTCGTCGCCCTCGCCGGTCACCGACGGTACGAATGTATTTGTTCTGACCGGCGTCGGTGTGTTGAAAGCCTTCGACTTCTCCGGTAACGAACTCTGGATGCGCGAAATCCAGAAAGACTACGGCAGGTTCGGCCTCAACTGGGGATACGCCTCGTCCCCACTGCTTTACGAAGACAGCCTTTACGTGCAGGTATTGCACGGCATGAAGACACACGACCCGTCTTACATTCTGCGCATCGAAAAGAAGACCGGCAAGACACTGTGGCGCGTGGAACGGCCGACCTCCGCCATTCGCGAGTCGCCCGACTCCTACTCCACCCCGCAGCTTCTGAAGTACGCGGACCACGCCGAAATCGTGGTCCTCGGCGGAGATTGCGTAACCGGCCACGACCCCGCCACCGGCAAAGAAGTGTGGCGCGGAAACGGGCTGAATCCCACCAACAATCCGAACTTCCGCACCATCGCTTCTGCGGTAGTGTTCGGCGATATCGTCTACGCTCCGACACGCGAGCGGCCGTTGATCGCGTTCCGCGCGGGCGGCCATGGCGATATCACGGAGTCGGGCAAGCTCTGGACGTTCAACAACGGCCCGGACGTGCCTACGCCCGTGACCGACGGAAAGTACTTTTACGCGATCAATGACCGCGGCATCATCTGGTGCCTGGATGCCCGCACCGGAACCGAAGTGTGGGGCAAGAAGCGAATCAAGCCGGCGACCTACAGTTCGTCGCCGGTGCTGGCCGATGGCAAGATCTACTTCACCAGCGAAGAAGGATTGACCACCGTGATCAAGGCCGGCGACCAGTTCGAGGTGCTGGCCGAAAACGACCTCGGAGACTACACGCTCAGCTCGCCCGCCGTCTCGGATGGCCACATTTTCATCCGCACCACCGAATTTCTGTATGCCATCGGAAGTCGGTGAGGAGCAGCAGCAGAGCTTCAGCCTAGACCCAGAACTTCAGATACGGCCCCTTCTCCACCATCCTCAGCAGATACAGCGCTACTTCGCGCGCGTGATAGTCCCCCCACATCGACGATTCGCCGGCGCCCGCGCACCACCCGTTGGGACGGTGATAGACCGAATGCAGAATGAGCCCCTGATGGCCGCGATCCGTGCTCAGGTAAGGCTCCGCGAACAGCGTTTCGCAAACTGCCAGTCCCGCCTGCCAGTGTCGCTCGTCCCGCAATCGCCTCCCCAGCCGCAACAGCCCCTGCGCCGCAATCGCCGCCGCCGAACTGTCCACCGGCTCGTGTGAATTCCATGGGTCGGCCGGCTGCCCCCGCCAGTCGCCGAGTGCCGCCAAGCCCGGCGCGCCGGTATCCCAATAGGGGATGCCATCGGGCGGCGTGTTCTCGATGTAGAAGTCGCACGTCGCCCGTGCCGCTCTCTCGAATTCCGCAGCCGCCGGCGGCACCCCCCCGCCCTCGTCGAAGAATTCCAGCAGTTCCGCGAAGCCGCACATCGCCCACGCCAGCCCGCGCGTCCAGGTACTGAACGGCGAATATCCCTGCTGCGAGTTGGGGCACCGATAACAGCCGTCGTTGGCATTGAAGATGCTTTCGTGCGCGACCCTTCCACGAACGTCATACGCATCGCGCCCCTCGCCGTAATAGACCGCGTACCGCGCCGTGGCGCGCGCATGTTCGATGGCCCGCTCGAGCAGCGAAATCCTCCGATCGTTCTCGCCCATCAGCACGTGACCCAGCCGGTGGCTCACCACCAGCGCCCGGACCGTCCGGATGGTATCCACGAACAGCGAGTGCGGCCCGTTGAACGAATGGATATACCCGCCGCCGTCGGCCGTCCGCGACCATCGCAGCGCCTGCACGGCCCCCGAGCACTTGAGCGCCATCTCGTAAAATCGCCGCTCCCAGGGATTATCGGGGATCCGCCCTTCGGCCATCAGACGAAGCAGGTTTCCGTATGTGCTGATGTTGTTGAAGCCGTGATCGTGGACTCCCGTATGCGTGACGTGCGGCGCCATGACCGCGAGCGTACGGTTGCGGCCGATTTCCAGGAATTCGCGCTCCCCCGTAGCATCGAACTGCAGGATCGCGGAGCCGAATTGAAAGCCCTGCGTCCACTCGGTCCATCCGCGGCTCGTGTACCGTCCGTTTGCCGTAAACACCGGCGCGCCCTGCGAAGGCTCCCGGGACTCTTCGATGGATCGAATCTTAGCGGCCGACAAGTCGAACAGCCGCCGCAGCTTCGGCGCGAGTGCCTGCGGCGTGAGGTCCGTGCGGGGTGCGATCATTCCTTCCGATCTTACTACCGCGCCTTGCCGCTCTACTGCCGATCCAGCACCACCGCTGTCGCATCGAAATCCCCGCGCAGATTCAGATTCAGGCCCGCGCGCATCAGGTAGGCGCCGCTCCATTCCGTCTGCCGGTCGAGCAACTTTCCGTCCACCGCCTCCACTTTGTACATCGCCCGCTCGTCGAGGCCTCGAAGGTAGATCACGGGCGCCGCCGTATTGTATTCCTGCGAATGCCGGAATGCGAAGGCCACCGCCTGCTTTCCATCGGGCGAGACATACTCATTCACCGTCACGTCGTTCGTCCTGGGCGATGCCAGGCGATACAGGTCTCCCGTCTGCACGGCCGCACGAATCCGCTTGTACAGCGCGATCAGGCGCGTGGCCGCGTCGAAATCCTGCTGCATCCATCGGTTCAGATTCGCTCCGATCCCCAGCGCCCCCTGCATCGCCGTCAGAAACCGGAACGTCAGCGGCGTGCTGCGCCCGTTCATGTTCGGAACATCCGTCACCCACGCGGACATGATTTTCGCTGCATAAGCCTGCGAGAATCCCTCCTGAATCCGCAGCCGGTCGAATGCCTCGGTGTTGTCCGACGGCCAGACCTCCTCCACGCGCCGCAGAATTCCCAGGTCGACGCGGCCGCCGCCGCCCGAGCACGATTCGATTTCGAGTTTCGGATGTTTCGCCCGCAGCCGGTCGATGATCTCGTACACGTTGCGCACATAATCCACCCACAGCTTCCGCTGGTCCGCGGGCGCCTGCTCCGGCCAACCCGGCTCGGAAACCGCGCGGTTCATGTCCCACTTGAAGTAGCGGATGTTGTACTCGCCGGCCAGCTTGTCGAGCACCCCGAAAATGTGCTCCTTCACATCTGCGCGCGCCAGGTTCAACACCATCTGGTTGCGCAATTCGCTCCGCGGGCGGTCCGCAAAGCGGATCACCCAGTCGGGATGCTGCCGGTACAGGTCGCTGTCGGCATTCACCATCTCGGGCTCCACCCACAGCCCGAAATCCATGCCCAGGGCGTTGACGTGATCGATCAGCCCTTTCAACCCCTGCGGGAACTTCTGCGGGTTGACAAACCAGTCGCCCAGCCCCGCGCGGTCGTTATTACGTTTGCCGAACCAGCCGTCGTCCATTACGAACAGTTCCACGCCCAGTTTGGCGGCCTTTTGCGCCAGTTCCTTTTGACCCGCCTCGTTCACGTTGAACGTGGTTGCCTCCCACGAGTTGTAGAGTACCGGCCGCAAGCGCGATTCCCTGCCTCCCGGCAGAATCTCTTCCCGCTCGAAGCGGTGCAGCGCGCGCGACGCCCCGCCGAAGCCGCTCTCCGAGAACCCCGCATAGAACATCGGCGTATCCAGAGACTCGCCAGGCTTCAGCGGATACGCGAAGTCGAACGTGTTGAACCCGCCGGTCACGCGCACCTGCCGATACGGTGTCTGCTCCACGGTGATCCGCCAGTTGCCGCTCCACGCCAGCGCGCCGAACCACACGCGGCCGCTCTCCTCGCCGGCATCGCCGTGGTCGATGGCGAACCAGGGATTGAAATTATGACCTGTGTGCCCCTTGCGGCTCTCCAGCACCTTCATGCCTTCGTGGATCGGCTCGCGATTGATCTGCGTTTCCGCAGCCCATCGTCCGCTGAGGTACGTGAGCCGGTATCCTTCGCCCGCCGGCAGATACCAGGCCGCCGATTGCGCGCTCTCCACGGTCAGAGACTTTGCCGTCCCGTTGCGAATCGTCGCATGGCGTTCGAGAATGCCGTGCTCCGCGTACACCGTGTAATGCAACGTGACTTGAATATCGTCGCGAATGTCCTTGAGCGTGATCTCCAGGCCGTTCCCCTGAATGCGGTGTGACGCGTACTTGAGTACCAGGTCGCGGTCGCCGTCTTCGCGCGCGATTTTCAGCGCCGGCTCGTAGTATCGGGTACCGCCCCAGCCGGGAAACTCCTCGTTCTCGATCATTTGCCGGGGATCGAAAGACGAAATATCGCGCCGCGGCGCCGGAGCCGGCAAATCGTCCAGACGCCACAATGGCCCGCCCCAGTAGAGATGCCGCAGCGCTCCGTCTGCCGCAACTCCCAGTGCGTATGAGCTCTGCCGGGTCGTGAGCAGCCACACCTTGCGGCTCTCCGAATACTGGATCGACTGTCCCCATAACGGCGGGACCAACAGAACGAGCGCGGCCATGCGTTTCATGATGGTCTTCAGTATATCGGTCTCATCCAACCCTTCCCAAACTTCACGCTAGTAAACCATGCCCCGATGCTAGAATCGAATCGTAATCCTCCGCGTCACACTCTGGGAGTCCCCTTGTGCGCGTTTTCATCCTTCCCATCCTGACCGTGGCCTGCTTTGGCGCCACAACCTCATTCCCCCACGTGCTGGCTTTTGAAGCACGCCAATCGGAGTACGTCTCGCGTGGAGCAAGCTACACGCTTTCCATCGCCGCGGATGCCGCCGTCCTGAAAATCGGGGGCCGCACCATCACCATGTCCGCCGCAGCCGCGAACTCCAAACCCTCGCTGCAAGGACTCGACCGCATGCCAGGCCGTGCGCATTATATCCTCAGCAGCCTCCGCGCATCCTACGATCTCTACCGCCGCGTCCGCTGGCACGGCGTCTATCCTGGCATCGACCTCGTCTTCCGGGGAAACCAGGAGCATCTCGAATACGATCTCGAGATCGCCGCCGGCCGCCATCCGCAATCCATCGCCCTCGCCTTCGAAACCGCAGACGACCTGCAGATCGATTCCGAAGGCGGCCTCGTTCTGCGGGCCGGAGCCATCACCATCCGCCAGCCCAGGCCCGTCGCCTATCAAATCGTCGCCGGCCGCCGGCAGCCCGTCGCCGCGTCTTTCTGGCTCGACGAATCGCGACACGTTCGATTTCGGACCGGCCCCTACGACCGCCGCCGCGCGCTGGTGATCGATCCCGAAATCGTCTTCGATCAGACTTTCGGCGGCAGCGCTCAGAGCATCGCACAGGGATTCGCGCGCGACGCGCAAGGCAATCTCTACGTTACCGGCATGACCAATTCACCTGACTTCGCCACCGCGAATCCCGCGCAAGCCCACCTCGCCACCGCTCCGCTCCTGGTAGCAGCGAACGCCGGCCAGACGTGGCGTTCCGTTGCCATCGGCGGCGCAAACCAGGTGAACGCGATAGCCTCTGCCCCCTCCTCGCCTTCGACCCTCTACGCCGCCACGGTGCTCGGCGTGTTTCGAAGCCCCGACGGCGGCAACACCTGGACCGCCCCGTCTAACAACGGCCTCACCGGCGCGCCCATCTCTCTCGCCGTCGATGCGAACTCCTCCGCCACACTCTACGCCGCCACCTCGCAAGGCCTCTTCGTCAGCACCGATGGCGCCGCCAATTGGCAAGCGGCCTCCAACGGCATCACAGGCACCGGTGTCGCCTCGCTCGCCTCCAGCCCGTCACAGGCCGGCGTGGTCTACGTGGGTATTCAAAATCAGCCCGCACTCTTCCGCAGCGCCGACTATGGCCAGACCTGGACCAAGATCCCAACTCCCGCCGACCGGATGGTTCCCATCCTTGCCATCCTCTTCGGTCAGCCCGGGACGATCATTCTCGGGACGGTCAGCGGACTCGAAATCTCCAGCGACAACGGCGCCACCTGGACCGCGGGCGCGAATCAACAGATCTATAACCGCGAAGCGTTGGCCATCTCTCCGGGCAATCCCGACATCCTGTACCTCGTCAACCTCATCAGCGGTCTCCAGCGCAGCACGGACGGCGGGCAGACCTTCAGCCCCGTCCTGCCCTCTGTCCAATTCAGCGTCGGCGCGCAGGTGGCGATCGATCCGCGGAATTCCTCGACCGTCTACGCGGCGGATTACAATCTCCTCTACCGCAGCACGGATGGCGGCGCGAGATGGTCCCAGCTTCCGCTGCCATATCCCGTCTCGCCGCAGTCGATCTTCGTCTCTCCAGCCGACTCGCGCCTCTTCCTGGCAACCTCCACTCACTTCGACGTGTTCGTCACCAAGTGGAGCGCGGACGGAAGCCAGGTGCTCTATTCCACGTTCCTCGGCGGAACCGTGAGCGACTCCGCCAGCGCCATCGCGGTAGACGCAAGCGGCAGCGCCTACATCACCGGATTTACCCAATCGCCCGACTTCCCCACCACCAGCGGCGCCTACCAGACCAGGTTTTCGGGACAGCTCGAGATGTTTGTCGCCAGGTTGAGCGCGGACGGGTCGAAGCTGCTCTACTCCACGCTGGTCGGACCTGCGAGGCCCTCCGGCATTGCGGTGGACCGCAGCGGCGACGCCGTGATTACCGGCTCCGCGCAGGCCGGATTTCCCGTCACCCCGAACGCCTTCCAATCCGCGCCGGTAGCCGGCTGCGATGTGCAAATCCCCTTCGAGATCACCGTGCCATCCGGCGACGCGTTCGTAACCACGATCTCGCCCGCCGGCGACGCCCTGGTGTATTCGACGCTGTTCGGCGCCAACTGCGCGACCTACGGCCAGGGCATCGCACTCGACGCTGCGGGAAACACGTGGATCGTGGGCTCGACCGTCTCGACCAATCTTCCCGTCACCAGCGACGCGCTGCAGTCGAAAACCGGCGGCGGCTACTACGACGGCTTTCTGGCGCGCTTCAACCCGTCCGGCGGCCTCGATTACGCCAGTTACCTCGGCGGGTCGGGGTACGACTCTCTCAACGCCATCGCTTTTGATCCGTCGGGCAACCTCTTCCTCGCGGGCGAAAGCGGAGGACTGTCGCAGCCGGCTTCTCCGGGCGCGTTTCAACCGAAAGCCAGCGCCAGTTGCCCCTTCTTCAGCATCGGGCCCGCGGTCTACTCGGCGGAAGGCAACGCGGTCGTCCTCAAACTCGACCCGGCCGCGCACAACATCCTGCGCCTCACGTATCTCGGCGCTCCGTCATGCCTGCTGCCCAATTCCATCGCCGTGGATTCTGCCGGCCAGCCCTGGATTGCCGGGTCCTTTCCCGGCGTCAGCACCCTCCAGACCGTGAGTCCTGTACAGTTCACCGGCCCCGGCTTCCTCAGCAAATTCAGCGCGGACTTCACGCAATTATTGTTCTCGACCTATTTCGACCCCATTGCCGGCTTCGCGCCCGACAACTCCGGCTTCGCCTACATCGCCGGAACGGGCAGCTACCAAAACGTCACGAATACGCAGCCGGCGTACCTCGCCAAAATCGACTCCACCCCCACGACCATCACCGTGGATTCCATCGCCAGTGCGGTCGCGTCCGCGGGCCCCGCCACCTTTCCAGGAGTTGCCCCCGGCGAAGTGCTCCGCATTCTCGGACGCAACCTGGGTCCAACCACGCCCGTTGCCGGCTCGATTGTGTCGGGAGTTCTCTCCGCCGCCGTGGCCGGTGTGCAGGTCACCTTCGACGGCGTTCCGGCGCCGCTGCTGTTTGCCGGCGCTCAGGAAATCGATCTCATGACTCCCTTTGAGCTGGCCGGGAAAACCGCAACCAGTATCCAGGTTCAGTACCACGGCAGCCAATCGAACACGGTCCGCACGGCGGTGAATGCGCAGGATGTCCAGATTCTCGGACTTCTCAATGACGATCTGTCGGCCAACACGGCGTCCAACCCGGCAAGAGCCGGTTCCATCGTGACCCTGTACCTCGCGGGTGTAGGGCCCACCGATCCGCCAAGCCAGGACGGCCAGATCAATGCTCCTCCCCTGCCCGCTCCATCGCTGCCCATTCAGATTGCATGGGCCATCAACAACCCGAATGGGATGACGATTCTGCCGATCACATTTGCCGGCGCCGCACCCGGGCTTGCGGCCGGCATCTTCCAAATCAACTTCGTGGCGCCCCAGCAAACCGTGGCCCCGACGAATCTTTTCATCAGCGGCAACTTCGGCGCCCTATTCAATCTCTACATCCAATAGAATGTGGCGCGGGCCTGCCTGCCGCGTCCCGACTCTTCGGGACGCTTGTCGGGCGTCCCTTTCATTTCGAGATTCGGACACCAGCCTGCCATAATGGTTCTAACCTTATGAAAGTAGAAGTGGTCCTCACGGAAGCGGATATTGCACAGGAATTCGCGGAGGCGATCGAGGCGCGCGACCTGCCTGAAAAGTTCTTCTTCTGGTTCCCCCGATCGGCCAAAGAATGGGCCGCGCTCACCGGGGACTCCGAGCTGTATGGAGGCCTTTGGGAATCCTGGAATGAGATTGCCGAGGACGCGCCTCTCCTGGCGAGGCACTTCGGCAATCGCGTCCCGGTCATCAGCTTCGGCGCGGGCGAAGGCGGGCGCGACCGCCTGTTGATGTCCGCCCTCAAAGACGCCGGCTGCGAATGCCTGTATTTTCCGGTGGACGCCAGCCAGACGATGCTCGAAATGGCATGCGCCGGCGCTGACGACGAGGACATCGAAACGGTGGGAATCAAGGCCGATATCTCGAGCCCCATACACCTGGTCTACGCCGCGGATGCGGCCGAACCGCCCCGCCTGTTCATTATGTCCGGCAACACCATGGGGTCGTTCGATCCGATGGCCGAGATCCGCTACATCGCACAGTGCATGAAGCAGGACGACCGCCTGTTGATCGACGGCGAACTCTTCGACCCGGAAAAAAGCATGGGCCGGCGCGACAGTCCTTCCTCTCGAAAATTCGTATCGGCATTGCTGGCGAGCGTGGGAATCGAAGAGGACGACGGCAGTATCGGCTTCAACCTGAAGCACGACGACCGCCACGCCGGGCTGCACCTGATCACCCGCTACTTCCGTGCCGAACGCGATCTTTCGGCAACCGTGGCAGGCCACGAGATTCCGCTCGAGCGCGGGGAGCGCATCGCGATGAATTTCCAATATGCCTATGCACCCGACGCCTTCCGCTGGCTGGTGGGACAACAGGGCGGCCTCGAGATCCTCAAAGAGTACTCCAGCCCCGACTCCCGGTTCCTGACGGTGATGTGTAAGAAGTGAGGGTAGAGAGCGAGGCCAAACGGCCTCTGCCTTATAATAGGTTTCATGAAGCTCTACGCCGCCGCGGCCCTCGCGTTGCTGCCCTGCATGGCTTTGACCGTGGGTGATGTCGAAAAAGCCAGGGCGATCGGCAACCCAGTCGCTCCCGTCCGAATCGACGTTTACAGTGATTTCCAGTGCCCCGCCTGCAAAGGATTTCACGAAAATCTGCTGCCTGTCATGATTCGCGACTACGTCCAACCGGGCAAGGTCTACATGGTCTTTCACGAGTTTCCGCTGACCATGCACCAGTACTCGAGAGAAGCCGCCGGTTACGCCGTGGCCGCCACGCAGGTTGGCAAGTATCAGCAGGTCGCCGATGCCCTGTTCCACACCCAGGCCATGTGGACCGCCAATGGCAAGGTCTGGGAGACGGTGGCCACCGTCTTGAATCCGGCGGAGCAGAAAAAAGTGCAGGGCCTGGCCAAAGATCCTTCCGTTCTGGCGCTGGTCCAGGCCGATGTCGATCTGGGGAACTCGCTGAAAATCAACCAGACGCCCACGATCTATATCAGCAAGGGCAAGACGCGCTACCCCTACGCAGGCCCGGACGCGGGTAACTATCCCTTCCTGCGAGCCTTGATCGATGACCTCGTCACCCGGTAGAGTTCTGCGGACGGCCGGGATCCTGCTCCGCATCGTCCTCGGGCTGGTGTTCGTATACGCCGCGTGGGTCAAGCTCTTCGGGATGCACTGGCCTCCGCGCCTGGAGCCCTGGGAGTTGTTCGCCCTGGCCATCAACTCCTACGGCGTGCTGCCCTTAAAGGCGGTGGAACTGGTGGCGCGCACGCTGCCCTGGATCGAGCTGGCCATCGGCCTGATGCTCCTGCTGGGCCGCGGCCTGCGCATTTCGGCCCCAGCCACGTCGCTCCTGCTGCTGGTGTTTTTCGGCCTGATGGTGAGGGCCTTCGCGCAGGGTAAGGAGATCAGTTGCGGCTGCTTCGGCCCCGGAGAGGTCATCTCCGCCTGGACGCTGCTCCGCGACGGCAGCATGCTGGCGGGCGCGCTCCTGCTCACCTGGATCGCTTTCCGCAGGCAGCGGCAGATGGCGTGAGCGGCGTTCTCGATCGCGAGCTGGCCTATCATGAAAAGCTGTACTCCGGCTTTGCGCAGACGCACTTCGCGCGTCCCGCGGTGCGCGCCCTGCGGCAGCACATGGTGGGGAGAATTCTCGCCCACACGGGAGCTGGCCCGCGGTCGCGCGTATTGAGCTTGGGGTGCGGAATCGGCGATACCGAGCTGCTGCTGGCTCCGCACGTGGCGGAAGTGGTGGGCGTGGACCTCTCGCCCTCGGCCGTCCGTCAGGCGCGCCAGGATGCCGCCACCCTCGGCATCGCCAACGCATCCTTCCAGCAGGGGAGCACCGCGTCCGGGCGGTTTGACGTGGTGATTGCGATCTTCTTCCTGCACCACCTCGCGGACCGCGCCCTGGCGGAACTCCCGGGCACATTGCGCGACCTGCTGGGCCCCGGCGGCGTCTTCTACTCGCTCGATCCGAGCCGCCGGCGCCTCTCCGGAGCCATTGGCCGGCGGGTCGTCCCCGGCCTGATGAAACGCTATCAGAGTCCCGACGAGCGCGAACTCGATCCCGAGGCTACCGCCGGCCTCTTTCGCCGTGAAGGGCTCGAAACGCGCCTGGAAGTTTATGATTTCGCCTCGTCCCCCCTGGCCGGCCTTTTTCCCGGCTGGCGGACCGGTTACCGCTTCGCTCGGCGGATCGACGACGTCATCCTGCGGGTGTCCTTCCTGAAGCGTTACGGCAGCAATTTCGAAGTGATCGCGCGGGCAGCGAACCCCCATTAGCCTTCCCTCCGGCCGGCCGGACCGCGAATTTTTCCCTGCTATAGTTGCATTTAGTCTCGCATTCAGGCAAGCTGATAGGTTTTCCCACCCAATGCTGGAACGCGTGCTGTATCACGATCACTGCTTCGACGGAGCGGCGTCGGCTGCTTACTTCAGCCGCTTCATCGCGGGCGCGATTCACCCCGATGCGGAGTTTCGCTATACGGGAATGGCCCACAAGGCATCCCAGCTCTTCGACCCTAAGGTTTTCGATGGCGATGAAAACGCCATCGTGGACTTCAAGTACTCGAGCGATCCGCGTCTCACCTGGTGGTTTGACCACCATCAAAGCGCCTTCCTGACCCCCGAAGACGCCGAGCATTTCCGCCGCGACACCAGCGGCCGCAAACTCTACGACCCGAACTACAAATCCTGCACCGCGTTCATCCGGGCCGTGGCGGCCGAGCGGTTCGGCTTCCATGCTTCCGACCTCGATGACCTGGTCAACTGGTCGGTGATCATCGACGGCGCGCAATACCCGAACGCCAAAACCGCGGTCGAACTGGGAGCGCCCGCCATGAAACTGACCCTCGTGATCGAGGGCGCCAAGGGGTCGGATATCGTGCAGAAGGTCATCCACTGGATGCAGCGCCGCCTCCTTTCGGAGATCATCGCGGAACCCGAAATCCAGCAATTGTACGAGCCGCTCTACCAGCGGCACCTGGAGTCCATCGACCTGATCGGCAGCCGAGCTCACCAGGAAGACGGGGTGGTGTTCTTCGACCTCGCCGGCCGCGACGTGGAGGGGTACAACAAGTTCATTCCTTACTACCTGTTTCCGAGCTCCGTTTACACCGTCTCGGTGAGCCCGTCTAGCTTCCGGACCAAGATCTCGGTCGGATCTAACCCGTGGGCGCCCGAAGTTCCGAAACACAACCTGGCGGTGATCTGCGAACGCTACGGCGGCGGCGGACATGCCCGCGTCGGCGCAATCAGCCTGGAGCCGGGGGAGTTGGCCCGCGCCCGGGAGATCGCCGCCGAGATTGTGGCGGAGTTGAAGACCTAACGAGGCCTCGCCTCAGACCGACAAGATGTACCGCGTCGTGACAGCAGCATAACGGATAATCCGGGTATGGCTCCAGTCGACGGTGAGGAACTGCAAGCAGTTCCTGCCAATGAGCCTGGCCGCCGAAGCGGCAATCGATCCCGAAGGATCGGTGTCGTACCGGAGCCGACATGAGCATACCCCAGAGCGTTGCCGGCATTCTCGATCATCATGTGACTTTCGAGTTGGAGTGCATCGACCGATGTACCTCAACGTCTACGTGCCGATGCTGCAGTGCGAGGCCGAAATCGACCGGCGCGTGCGCGACGCCAAGCTGGTCGCTTAAACTTGACTCAAAGACCAAAACTTTTCAAGATCAAGAACCCTAGACTCATCTCGGCGCTTGTCGGGCGTGTACAGTGTCATGGCCCGCGAAGGATATTCGTGCCTGTACCCACGGGCCCCACCGGCCCACAGAACTCCATGAAAACCCTTGCGCCGTCGACGTGGCGCAGGCCCTCCGGCCTGCCGCGTCCCGACTCTTCGGGACGCTTTTGGCCGCCTCCCGCGCCGGTGACCGCGAAGGGGTTTTCGAGGCTGTCGCGCACCGCCTTACCAGCCGTTTTTCAGTCTCCGCGAAGTCAGGTGCCGGCAAGCCGCTACCGGCAAGCCAACCCCTACCGCCCCGTGACCGCGCCCTCCGATGCCGACGAAACCAAAGCGCAATACTTCGCGAAGACGCCCGTCCGATATCGTGCCGCGGGAGCCTTCCATGCCGCCAGCCGCGTTGCCAACTCGTCCGCCGATATGTCGACATTGAGTACGCCGCGGTCGGCATCCACGGTAATCGGGTCGCCCTCCCGCACCGCCGCAATCGGTCCCCCGTTGAAAGCTTCAGGCGCAACATGTGCAATCATGAAGCCGTGCGTGGCGCCGCTGAAGCGGCCATCGGTGACCAGGGCGACGCTGTCCGATAGCCCCGCCCCCACGATCGCACCTGTGACACCAAGCATCTCCCGCATCCCAGGCCCGCCCCTTGGCCCCTCATAGCGGATCACCACCACATCACCCGCCCGGATCTTGCCGTGTGTCACCGCCTGCATGGCGTCCTCCTCGCGTTCGAAGACGCGCGCCGGACCCTGGTGGACCTTCTTATCGTGGCCCGCCAGCTTGATCACGCAGCCTTCCGGCGCCAGGTTCCCCCGCAGAATCGCAATGCCGCCGCGTGGCTTGAGTGGCTGGTGCAGCGGCCGTATCACTTCCTGTCCGGGGGTCTCGACTGCATCACTGGCCTCTTCGGCGAAGGATCTGCCGGTAATCGTGAGGGCCGTGCCATCGACGTACTTCCCCTCCACCAGGCGTTTGGCGATCACTCCGATGCCGCCGGCTTTGTCCACATCCGCTGCCATGAACCGCCCGCCAGGCTTAATATCCACGATCACGGGCGTACGCGCCGAGATGCCGTCGAAATCGTCGATCGTCAGCGGAACCTCGGCCTCCCGGGCCATGGCCAACAGGTGGAGCACCGCATTGGTCGATCCCGCCGTGGCCGCCACGCCCGCAATCGCGTTCTCGAACGCCGTGCGCGTGCAGATATCGCGCGCCTTGCGCTCGTTGCGGACGGCGTCCATCACGATCTGCCCGCACCGGAGCGCCACATCCTCCTTCCGCCGGTCCACCTGCGGCACCGCGGCAGTACCCATCGGCGCCAGCCCGATCAGTTCCATCACCGTGGCCATCGTGTTGGCGGTGAACTGGCCCCCGCACGCGCCCGCGCCCGGGCAGGCGTGGTCTTCGATATCCAGCAACTCCGCATCCGATATGCGGCCGCTGGCATTCGCGCCGACCGCCTCGAACACGTCCTGAATGCTGATGTCGCAGCCGTTGTGCTTGCCCGGAAGAATCGACCCTCCATAAAGAACCACTCCCGGGATATTCAGCCGCAGCAGGGCCATTGCCGCCGCCGGAATCGTCTTGTCGCAGGCCACCATCGCCACGATGCCGTCGAACATGTGGCCGCGCACCAGCAACTCGATCGAATCCGCGATCACCTCGCGGCTCACCAGCGAGGCCTTCATCCCCTCCGTGCCCATGGTGACGCCGTCGGAGATGGCGATGGTGTTGAACTCCATGGGAGTGCCGCCGGCTGCGCGGATGCCCTCCTTCACCTTGACCGCCAGGTCCCTCAGGTTGTAGTTACACGGCATGGTCTCGATCCAGGTGTTGGCGACCCCGATGATCGGCTTGGCGAGATCCGCATCGGTAAACCCGATGGCTTTGAGCATGGCGCGCGCGGGAGCGCGGTCGCGGCCCTGGGTGATGGTATAGCTTTGCAGTTTCATGGTGAAGTACCAGTGTACCGGCTTGACCAACTCGCCGGGAACGTAGGGCGCCGTCCCGCCGTCCATAGGCCATGCGCGCACTCTGGATGATGGCGTTCGCCGCCGCGGCGTCCGCCCAACCGGCCGCTCTGTTCGAATACGACCGCACCGTGCCGTTCCAGTATCAGGAAGAGATCATCCGCCGCGACAGCCGGGCCGAGATCGCCGGAGCCGGATTCCAAAGCCCCAAGGGCGGCAAGGTCAACATGATCGTCGTGCGGCCCACGGGCAAGGGGCCGTTTGCCGGAATCGTTTACCAGCACGGCGGCGGCCAGAGCATGACGACCTACGTCGCCGAAGCAGAGGTGCTGGCCCGCGCCGGAGCTGTATCGCTCATCCTCGATGCCCCCGGAACTGCTCCCGGCAAGTGGAAGCCCGAGGTCCAGCAGACCGCGGCCGATTTCCGGGACTACAACGCCGAGATCACGATCTGCTATCGTCGCGCCATCGACTATTTGCAGTCGCTGAAGAACATCGATCCGGAGCGCATTGGATTCGTCGGGCATAGCTACGGCGGCATCATGGGCGGAGCCCTGGTAACCGTGGAGCCGCGCGTCAAGACCTTTGTGCTGATCGGTGGCGTGGCGCGATATACCCGCCACATCTCCGAAACGGAAATCGACTACTGGATCAACTGGCGCAAGCGGTTCACGCCCGGCCAACTGGCGGACGCGCTGCAGGTCATCCGGCCCATCGACCCCGACCAGTACGTCGGCGCGCCGAAACACGGCCCCATCCTGTTCCAATGCGGCAGTTTCGACTTCGTCAATATCCAGGCCTGCCCCGACTACTGTGCCGCCGCCTCAGCGCCCAAGGAACTGCGTTGGTACGACACCGACCACAGTTTCGCCGACTTGGAAGCAGCGTTCGACCGCATGCAATGGCTGGAGCGCAATCTCCACTTGAAGCCGGTGCGACCGCTGCTCGACCGTCTGTGGACCACCCCTCAAAAACGCTCCGCTCCTGCGAAATAGCACTGTGGCGCAGGCACTCCTGCCTGCCGCGTCCCGACTCCTCGGGTCGCTTTTTCCCGGCGCAAACCCCGGGACGCTACTTTTGAACGTATTCAAATTTTACTTGACACCGCCCCGGCCCGGCGATATCTTTAAATTGAACATGTTCAATTGAACGCGTTCAAAAGGAGGGTGTATGTACATCGTCGTTTCCTATCTGCTCTATCTCGCGATCAGCCTGGGGGTCACGGTCTGGGTAGCGAGGACCCTGCGCAGGAACGGCCGCGTCTTCCTGGTGGATGCCTTTCACGGCAACAGCGAACTCGCCGATGCGGTCAACAACCTGCTCGTCGTCGGCTTCTACCTCATCAACGTGGGCTACGTCACCGTGGCGCTGCGGACCGCGGCCACGCTGGATGACGCGCGCCAGGCCATCGAGCTCATCTGCGATAAGATCGGCGTGGTACTACTGGTGTTGGGCGTGATGCACTTCTTCAACCTGTACATCTTCAACCGGCTTCGCAAGCGCGCGCAGGAGCCGCCTCGTCGCGAGCGTCCGCACGTACCGCCGCCTCCGGTCCCGGGCTGGGCTCCCGCGGGAACGCCGGTTGGCAAGGTACTCGACTAAGTGAAGCCGACCGCCAAAAGCGACGAGACCCGCGCCCGCATCCTCGATGCGGCCATCGATCTCTTCCGGCGCCAGGGATTCGAAGAGACGACCATGCGCGAGATCGCTGCCGGCGCCGGTGTGGCCACCGGCGCCGCCTACTACTATTTCGATTCCAAGGACGCCATCGTGCTGGCCTTCTACGACCAGGCGCAGCGGGAAATGGAGCCGCTCCTCGAGGCTGCCTTGGCCGATTCCAAAAGCCTGAAGGCGCGGGTCGGCGCCCTGCTCGAAGTCAAGCTCCAGTACTTCGAGCCAAACCGGCGGCTGCTGGGCGCCCTGGCCGCGCATGCCGACCCCGAGCACCAACTCTCGCCCTTCAGCGCCCCAACCCTCGAAATGCGCGAGCGGGACATGAAATTCTTCGAGCGGGCGCTCGAGGGTAGCCGCATCCAGGTCCGCGGCGAACTGGGGCGCCATCTCCCGCGGATTCTGTGGATGTACCAGATGGGCCTGATTCTGTTTTGGATCTTCGACCGCTCCCCGGCCCAGCGCCGTACCCGGCTCCTGCTCGAAAAGAGCCTCACCATTGTCGTCCGGCTGATTAAAATCTCGGAGTTCCCGCTGCTGCGACCCGTGCGGCGGATGGTCGTAGACCTGGTGGATACGGTGATGGAGGATTAGCGCTACCAGACTGCCCGCGCCTGCGCCTCCCCTTTGCTCGCCAGCGAGAATCTCGCATCCACCGCCCCGCCGTCCAATATCCGCATGGAAAGATACTCCCCCACCGCCGGACCGTGCTTAAACCCGTGCCCCGAACCGCCTCCTGCCAGCCACACGTTGTCGAAATCCGGGTGGCGGTCGATCAGGAAGTCGCCGCTCGACGTGTTCTCGTACTGGCAGACTCGCGACTCCACCAGCGGGGCGGCGCGCAATGCCGGAAATCGCTCCTCCAGGAACCGGCGGATCTCCTCGATACCCTCGGCAGTGACGCGCCGGTCGCCGGTATCGGGATCGAAAGCCGCTCCATGCCGGTCAAACCCCACTTTGAAACCGCGGCTCTCCAGATCGGGAAAGCCGTACGGCCCCCGCGGATCGCTGAAATCGAGCCACACCGGGAATGCCGGCGGAGCGAAGCTCCGGTCGCCCGGCGGAGTCGCAAAGAAGAAGATCTCCTGCCGCGTGGGGTAGATCCGCGATCCCAGCAGCGCCGGAAACATCTTGGGGAGCCAGGGACCGCACGCAAAAACGAAAATGCCGGCGCGGATCGAGTCCCCGCCATTCGCCCGCACCACCGCCTGCCGCCCGCTTCCCGCAGGCGCGAGCACCCCGGCGACCTCATATCCCACCCCGCGAGCGATCGCGTCCGACGCCACGCAAGCCACTGCCCGCCGCGCCATTAACGCGCCGCTCCCCGGCTCGAAAACCCCGTACACCTTGGCATCCGCCAGCCGCATCTGCGGCCAGCGCCGCGCCATTTCCGCGCCTGCCACAATCTCCGTGGCAACCCCCGCGGCCTTCAGCGTCCGCTGCGTCGCGTCGCTGTAGCGGTCGCCCTGGCGTGCGATCCACAACACTCCCGACTGGTGAAACAGCGGCTGGCCCGCCTGGCGAAACAGTTCCTTCCAAAGTTCCAGCGAGCGCATCGACATACGGGTGTAGATCTCGTCTGCTCCGTACCCCATGCGAATCGCGCGGCTCTCGCCGCCGGAACTCGCGCGCCCATGCCCGGGCCCCCAGGCATCCACCAGCAGCACCGACCGCCCCGCGCGCCGCAGGTGCCAGGCCGTCCAGGCCCCGAACACCCCCGCGCCGATCACCGCCACATCGTACGCCGTGTCGAGCATATCGCCGTTGTAGCATAGAAAGCACCGGAGACCCCCGAACCGATGAAGAAGACCATCCGGCTGTTTGCCTCGCTCGCGCTGGCCGGCAGCGCTCCTGCGGCCGTGAAGCCCGGCGCCGTGGACGCCCTCTTCAGCCCGTACAGCCACGCCAACGTCCCGGGCGCCTCCGTGATCGTGATCCGCGATGGCAAGGTCCTCTTCCGGCACGCCTATGGCCTCGCCGACGTCGAAGCGCACGTGGCCGCCACCACCGCCACCAACTACCGCCTGGCATCCGTCACCAAGCAGTTCACCGCCATGTCCATCCTGATGCTCGCGGAGCGCCAACGCCTCTCCCTCGATGACGACCTCACCCGGTTCTTTCCGGACTATCCTGCCTATGGAAAGCAGGTCACCATCCGCCACCTGCTCACCCACACCTCCGGTCTGCGCGCTTACGAGGATCTGATCCCCGCCGAGCGTACCGCGCAGGTCCACGACATCGATGTGCTCGATCTTCTGAAGCGCCAGACCAGTACGTACTTCGCCCCCGGGTCGGAGTGGCGCTACAGCAACACCGGCTATGCCCACCTCGCGCTGATCGTCGAAAAGGCCTCCGGCATGCGCTTCGCCGCGTTTCTCAAGAAGAACATCTTCGACCCGCTGCATATGGCCGGGACCGTCGCCTATGAGGAAGGTGTTTCCACCGTCCGCAATCGCGCCTACGGCTATACCGAGCGCGCCGGCGCGTTCGAGCGCACCGACCAGAGCGTCACCAGCGCAGTGCTGGGCGATGGCGGCATTTATTCATCGGTAGAGGACCTCTTCCGCTGGGACCAGGCGCTCTACACCACACGCCTGGTCCGCGCCGAAACCCTGCAGGCAGCTTTCACACCTGCCCTCCTGACCAACGGTACGAAGACTGCGTACGGTTTCGGTTGGGAGATCGGCGAGTACAAGGGCCTGAAGACCGTCCGGCACGGCGGCAGCACCGTGGGCTTCCGAACCCACATCTGCCGCATCCCCGAGAAGCGCTTCACCGTGATCGTCCTGGTGAACCGGGCCAACGCCAGGCCGGAAGAACTCGCCGATCGCATCGCCGACCTCTACCTCTTCTGAGACGACGGCGCCTTGCCCGTGCTACGTTCGAACGTATGCCGGAACTGCCGGATGTGGTGGTTTATGTCGAGGCGCTGAGCGCCCGCATCGTCGGCCAGACGCTGCGCCGCGGCGTGATTCGCGGCCCGTTCCTGCTGCGCTCCACGACTCCACCCGTCGAATCCGTTCACGGCAAGAAGGTGCGCGAAGTCCGCCGCGTGGGCAAGCGGATTGCCATTGGCTTCGAAGGTGACCTCTGGCTGGCCCTCCACCTCATGATTGCCGGCCGCCTGCACTGGCGGCCTCTGCCGGCCAAGACCGCCGCCCGCAATATCCTGGCGTTCCTGGAATTCGACTCCGGCGTCCTGACCCTCACCGAGGCGGGATCGCAGCACCGCGCGGCCATCCACATGGCGCAAGGCGAGGCCGGCCTCTACGCGCTCGACGCAGGCGGTATCGAGGTATTGGAAGCCTCGCCTGACGCGTTCGCCGCGGCTCTGAAATCGGCCAACCATACGCTCAAGCGCTCACTTACCGATCCTCACCTCTTCAGCGGCATCGGTAACGCATACTCCGACGAGATCCTCCATCGGGCCCGCCTCTCTCCCATCGCCATGACTTCGAAGCTGACCGATGAGGAAGTTGCCCGGCTCTTCCAGGCGACACGCGAAACGCTGATCGAGTGGGCGGACCGCCTCCGCTCCGAGGCCGGTGCCGGCTTTCCGGAGAAAGTCACGGCCTTCCGCCCGGGCATGGCCGTGCATGGCCGGTTTGGCCAGCCGTGCCCGCGCTGCGGCTCGAAAGTTCAGCGCATCCGTTACGCATCGAACGAGACCAACTATTGCGCGACCTGCCAGACCGGCGGCCGGTTGTTGGCCGACCGCGCGCTCTCGCGTCTGCTCCGCGAAGATTGGCCCCGCTCGCTGGACGAGATGGAGGCACGCGTAACACGCGCATCCTCACCCGTTTCGGATTCTGGTTCGAAGCCGCGAACTTGAGATGGTGGGAAGAATCGAAAGCACGCCGGAGCGCCCGGAGGCTCATCGGTATGGACCGAAGAGCTGTGATGTGAAGTATCGCTCCATGCGGTCCGGAAACACCGTCACCAGGCGGCAGGGAGATTCCAGTTGGCGGGCCGCCAGGACCGCCGCGGCGTAGTTCAATCCGGAACTCGGCCCCACCGGGTATCCTTTCCGGATCAGGCGCCGCGCGGTCGCGATCGCGTGCTCCTGCCGCACTTCAATCGTAACGACATCCGGAAACAACTCGGCACGGAAAAGCTTCGAAACGCCTTCCACCACGCCAGGAATCTGCGACCCGAAGCTGCAGCATTCGTGATCGAGTTGTTCGGAGATCTCTACCGGGCGAGCCAGGAACGCCCGCACCCGCGCGTTGGCTTTCTTCAGCCCGCGATACAGTCCCACCAGCGTGCCTCCGGTGCCCAACCCACTCACCACGGCATCGACGGTTCCGCCGTGTATCTGGCTCAGGATCTCACTCGCCGTCCAGATCTCATGCGCCAATGCGTTATCGGCATTCGCGAACTGGCGCGGCAGGAAGGCCCCCATCTCCTCCGCCAGCCGTTCCGACTCGGCAATCGCTCCCGGAACACCCGAGTCTCTTGGGGTAAATCGGACCTCTCCCCCAAACGCGCGAATCATCAGGACACGCTCGTTGCTGACCCCCTCCGGCATCACCGCGATGAATCGGAGTTGACGCAGCGCGCAAGCCAACGCGAAGGCGATGCTCGTGGACCCGCTGGACGCCTCGATCACCGTGTCGCCGGCTTGGATCCGGCTCTCGGCAAATGCCTTTTCGAGGATGAAGCGCGCAATCCGATCCTTCGTCGATCCGCTGGGATTGAGATATTCCAGCTTGCACCAGACCACCGGGCCGGTTTCATCGAGCTGGATCGCTGCAAGCGGAGTCGGTTGAATCAAAGACTTGCTCCCGCGGCCTCACGGCACCAGTGCCCGCATCACGATCCAGGACTTCTCGAGCGGAGTCAGCCGCACACGATGCGTGAAGACGTCGTAGTTGGACCGTTCGATGCGATCGAGCAGCCCCGAGTAAATCGATACCAGCGCCAACAACGATGGCCTGCTCCGCGGATGGATCAGGTCGAGCAACGGCGCGGATTCGTTGTAATAGGCGCGCGCCCGCGCCGCCTCGAAGCGCATCAATTCCAGAAACGCCTCGCTGCGATTGCCGGCTGCCAGATCCTGCTCGGTGACATGGAAGCGCTCCAGGTCTTCGACCGGCAGGTACACGCGGCCGTTGCCGGAGTCCTCGCGAATGTCCCGCAGGATGTTCGTCAACTGGAATGCGACCCCGCACTTCTCCGCCAACGGCAGGGCGCTGCGCGTATCGAAGCCGAAAATGTGGATGACGGTCAGCCCCACCACGGAGGCCACCTGGTAACAGTAGCGATACAGTTCGGGAAACGTCTGGAAGCGGCGTGGCTCCAGGTCCGACGCCACGCCGTCGATCATCTCGCGGAAATACTCGTGTGGGATGCCGAATCGCCGCACCGTGTGATGGAATGCGGGCCACACGGGATGGCCGCTGAACCGGCCCTCCAGCGCGTCTTCGGTTTCCGCGCGCCACCGCTCGATGGCCGCCCGGGTCGCGCCGGGCTCATCGCTCAAATCGTCGCAGTATCGCATGAACGCGTAGATCGCGCACATCGCCTTGCGTTGTTGCGGCGAGAGCAGCAGGAACGAATAGTAGAAATTCTTGGCCCGGGTGCGCGCCACCCGCCGGCAGTATTCGTACGACGTGTGAATCGCGCTCTTCATGCCGCGCGCTGGAATGCCAGGCGCGCCAGCGAGCCCAGCAGCAGCCGGACGCGCTCGGCCTTGGAAATCGCCGGACGGGAGCGCAGCACGTCGTAGCCGTGCTGTTCGATCTTGTGGAGGACGTGCAGGCCGCCCCGGCTGAACAGGTCGAGATCGAGCGCCAGCCGCCGGTTCACCATCCCGATGAGCGGCAGGCCCTCCAGAAAAAGCCCACGGGCCTTCCCGACAATTTCGCGCATCACCTCGCGAAACGCCGCTGTGAATCGATGCGCGAAAAGTTCCTCCAGGGTATAACCGTGCCGCCTCATCACATCCAGCGGAATATACACCCGATCCTTGAGCAAGTCTACGGTCACGTCCTGCCAGAAGTTGGCCAGTTGCAGCGCCGTGCAGGTGGCATCCGACAGCCGCTGCCGCCCCTCGTCCGAGTAGCCGCAGAGATACAGCACCAGCCGGCCGACGGGATTTGCCGAGTTGCGGCAATACCCGAACAACTCATCCCAGTTCGCGTAGCGCGTGACCGTCTGATCCTGAACGAACGCATCGATCAGGTCGGCGAAAGGCTGCCGCGGGATCCCGTATTGCTTCACGGTGGGGCCGAGCGCCACCAGGACCGGATGAGTCGCGCGGCCCGCGTACATCTCGTCGAGCTCGCTGCGCCACCACCCCAGCAGCCGCAGACTCTCGTCGCAGTTCCCGGTCTCGTCGCCCAGGTCATCCGCCCAGCGGCAATACGAATAGACGTTGTAGAAATCCTGATGCAGCCGCTTGGGGAGCAGGAAGCTCGCCACGTGAAAGTTCTCGTAGTGATGGGTCGCCAGCCAGCGCGTGTAAGCCTGCGCCTCCGCCAGCGAATAGGCCTGACGCATGGCCTCGGGCGAACGCACGAACTCGACTGGAGGAAGAGGCATCATGTGGGCAAGCCAGGCTTACCCTGTTACGGAACGATCGCGGTCTTCAGGTGCCCGTTGTGGCTCATCAGGTGGCGCATCACTTCCAGGAGATTGGCCAGCGGCTCCTCGCTGTTGACGAAGAACGATGCGGTGATCTGCCCCGCATAAACCAAATCCAGCGCCTTCTGCACGTATGCCGGCGTGTGGTGGAAACTCGCTTTGCACGTAATCTCGGAATAGTGCAGCAGGGCGGTGTCGAGGTTCACGGTGCTCTCGTTCGGGCAGCCGCCAAAGAAGTTCACCGTTCCGCCGCGCCGCACCATGTTGACCGCCCACTCCCACGTCTGCGGCTGTCCCACGGCTTCGATGGCGATATCCACACCTCGACCGTGTGTGAGATCGCGGATGGCTTTGACCGGATCCGAGCCGTCGGTGGCTACGACTAACTCGTCGGCGCCGAGCGCTTCGGCGCGCTCCAGTTGCGTCCTGCGGCGGCCCACCGCAATCACACGGCATCCATAGAGCTTCGCGAGCTTGGCGAACATCAGGCCGATGGGGCCCAGCCCGATGATTGCGATGGTGTCGCCGGGCCGCGGCGCCGCTTCGTCAAAACCGCGGACCACGCAGGCCAGCGGCTCCGCCAACGCCGCGTCGCGATAGCCGATGTGGTCCGGAATCAGGTAGGTATTGCTCTCCACGATGCGCGCGGGAATGCGGATGTATTCGGCGTAGGCGCCGTTGTTGAACAACAGGTCCTCGCAGAGATTTTCGAGACCGCGCCGGCAGAAAAAGCACTTTTCGCACGGAGCGGAATTGGCTGCTACCACACGTTGTCCTACGGAGAACCTGGTGACACCCCCGCCAACAGCCACCACATCTCCCGCCAACTCGTGGCCGAAAACGGCTGGGGGCACGATCATGCGCGCATGATATCCGCGCCGGAAAACCTTGACGTCCGTGCCGCACGTCAGCGCCACTTTTACCCTGACAAGAATGTCGCCGCGATCGATTGCAGGAACGGCTACGGGCTCTACCTGCAAGTGTTCTTTGCCGTAAAGCACGGCCGCCATCATGCGGTTATTCACTATGACCACCTCTGTGGTTGAACGATTATTTTCAGCGATTTAGGTCCTGGATGCAAGGCCATATCGAAACCTGAACGGATTTTAACCAGGGGCAGACGATGCGAAATTAACTCCTCGAGCGGCAATTCTCCGCCAAATACGAGATCCGCGGATTCCTGTTGAAGATCTACTGATGCACTATAACATCCGAAGAGAGTTCGCTCACCCACACAGATGTCCGCACCGGACGTTTCGATGCGCTCGGTTGCCGAAGTCTGTGCAAAAAGCAGGATGCGGGAACCGGGTCGCGAGCATGCGATCGCCTGATCGACAATCCGCGGTACGGAAGCCGCCACGATGACCAGGTCCGCGCCCCGGCCGTTAGTAAGCGACTTCACTTGTGAGGCAACGTCCACCGCTCGCGGGTCCCAGGTGAACTTCGCCCCGCACCGCGCCGATACTGCCAATCGCTCGGCAATCGTATCGGTAACCGCGACCTGCGCGCCGGAGCGGCGCACCAGCATCGTGAACATCAATCCGATGGGGCCTTGCCCCGTCACCACCACGAAATCCTCGGGCTGTGGATCGCATTGCACCACCGCTTTCAAACAGGTGTTCAGCGGCTCCACGAGAGTGGCTCGATCGAACGATATGCCTTCGGGTATCCTTTCGACACCCCGATCGACAATCCAGTCCATCACCCGAACATACTGCGCAAATCCTCCGCCCGCGGGCTCAAAACCGGCGGTGATCCCCACCTTCTTGTACTGCGGGCACTGTGCATAGGTCTTGCGGTGACAATAGAAACACTCCATACACGGAATGTGGTGGAAAGCCACAACGCGGTCGCCGGGTCGAAACTTCACCACGCCCGCGCCCGCCGCAACCACGACTCCCGCGGTCTCGTGCCCATAGACACGGGGCGGCGCCAACAGGTTATGCTCAATCTTCTTAAGATCGGTGTGGCAGATGCCGCAGGCTTCCACCCGGATTAGAATTTCGCCGCGCTGAATTGCAGGAGTGGGGATCTCCTCGACATTCACCACACTCTGCCCGCGATACACCGCTGCGTGCATGGTCGCGGGAATGGTCCGCAAGTCAGAATCGGCAGTCAGCAAAGAACTCTCCCAGTGAATGCGCAGCCCGGATACAGCGTTGCCGCAACCGGAGTAACTCCGGAAGGCGGACCGTCGGACGAGTCAAACTTCTACGTAAGATAAGCATTGTATCGAAGTGTCCGTCCGGCCGGAGAGCAGAATTGAAGTCATTCGCCATAGTTTCGCCTGCCAGATCCGTGACAGCTTTAACACAATAGAACGGTAACCCCAAGGACTGTGTCCGGCCGGCAACCCCGGCGGCCTCCATTTCCACCACACAGGCGCCCGTGGACCGAAGGCGCCGCTTCTCCTCGAAGGTCTGCGCGATGCGGTCGAGTGAGCAGACCACGCCGCGCCGCCGTACCGGCCCGTCAACTGGCTGGCATGCGAACGCCGCCTGTGCCGCTTGCCCCACCGTTTTCGCTACTGAGGTGCCCACCACGATGTCACCGCTCTCCAGGTCGCCCTCGAGCGCCCCGCAGAAGCCCAGACTGACAACCGCATGGGGGCGAAAATCCGCCGCCGCGTCTACCGCCGCCGCCGCCCGCTTCCAACCCACCCCGTTGGCAGTCAGCAGGACGTCATGCCCGCCCAGCCTCGCCGAACGCGTCCAATCCGTGGTCGAAGACTCTCGACGCGCTTGTAGCGTGCTTGCCAGAATGCCGGTGAATTCCATGCGGTCGGACGCCACGAATAAGATCCTCATTACGCCGCGGTCGGGCGCGCCGTGCGGTGGTCTGCCCCGCGGGCGCGAAACCAATCGACGGCGCGACGGAGGGCCGTTTCGGCGGGTCCGGGATGGAAACCCAGCTCGCGCCCCGCCTTCTCATGCGTCACCCACATCTTCTTCCGCGCCATGCGCACGCCGTTCAGCGGGACGCGCGGCGGCACGCCCGTGACCGACGCCCATGCCGTGCTGCAGGCGCCGGCACACAACGCCACCGCGTACGGGAGCCGGATTGCCGGCGCCTTGCGCCCGGTGATCTGAGCCAGCTTCTGCAGAATCTGCGCGAGCGTCAGGTTCTCCGATCCGAGAATGTAGCGCTCCCCGATCCGCCCGCGCTCGCATGCCTGCCAGTGACCCTCGGCCGTGTCGCGTACATCTACCACGTTGAGACCGGTATCGATGAACGCCGGCATGTCGCCATTCAGGAAATCCACGACAATCTTGCCTGTGGGCGTGGGTTTCACATCGTGATCGCCGATGGGAGCAGTCGGGTTGACAATTACGACCGGCAGTCCGTCGCGCGCGTATTCCAACGCCACGGCTTCGGCCATAAATTTGGAGCGCTTGTAGTCGCCCACCATGTCGGCGAGGGAAACGGGTGTCTCTTCGTCGCCGAGGCCATCATGCGGAATCCCGATGCACCCCACGGTGCTGGTGTAGACGACGCGCTCCACGCCCGCGGTGTGGGCGGCTTCGAGCAGATTGTGCGTGCCATCGACATTGCACTCGTAAAGGTCGCGCGGCTCTTTGGCCCAAAGCCGGTAGTCCGCGGCCACATGGAAGATGAGTCCGCACCCCGAGACAGCACGTTCCACCGAAGCGGCATCCCGAAGATCGCCAGTCACAATCTCGACATCGAGATCATTGACGCGGCTGCCCGCCCGCACCAGCACCCGCACGGGAAAGCCCCGTTCGCGGAGCACGCGCGCGACATGCCATCCCAGAAAGCCCGAAGCTCCGGTAACGAGGGCGGGCTTCATACCGATGTGGCGCAGGCACTCCTGCCTGCCGCGCCGAGACTCATCTCGGCGCTTTCGGTGGGCGGCGCGAAAAGTCTCGACACGAGTGTCAAGACGGCAGACACGAGTGTCCGCGCCACATCGCTTACCTTAAAGTCCATGCCAGCATCTTCAGATTGTCGGCCAGCCCTACATTAATACCCAGCGCGGCCGACGGCTCGAAGCCACAATGCACCATGCAGTGCTCGCAGCGCGGATCGTTGCCCTGTCCGTAGCTCTCCCACGGCGTCTCGGTCATCAGCCCTTCAAAGGTCTTGTAGTGGCCGTCGGTAATCAGGTAGCACGGGCCCTTCCATCCCTTCACGTTGTAGGTCGGATTGCCCCATGCCGTGCACGGCATGTCGTGCTTGCCCTTCAGGAACTCGAGATAGACCGGCGTCTGGCGGATCGGATACTTCTTCGCCAGCCGGTCGATGTCCTTGAACTTTTCGTGGATGTCGTCGCGAGTCAGAAAAATCTCGCGATCGTTGACCGCCGAGTATCCGTACGCCGGCGCGATCTGGTGGCCGTCCACGCCCAGCGTCCCCAGGTACTCAAAAAGCTCCTCCACCTCGCGCATGTCGGTCTCTTTGTAGACGGTGGTGTTCGTGCACACCAGAAATCCGGCTGCCTTCGCCCGCTTGATCCCTTCGATGGCCTCGCGGAAGACGCCTTCCTTTTCCACCGCGATGTCGTGGTTCTTCTCCATGCCATCCAGGTGCACGTTGAAGTAGAAGCGCTTGTCGGGAGTAAATTCGCGCAGACGCTTCTGGATGAACATGCCGTTCGTGCAGAGGTAGATGTGGCGGTTGCGCTCCAGAATCCCCTCCACCAGCTCGCCGATCTGCGGGTACATCATCGGCTCGCCGCCGCAGATCGAAACTACCGGAGCGCCGCACTCGTCCACCGCTGCCAGGCATTCCTCCAGAGGAACGCGCTCCGTAATCGTGGACTCGTACTCGCGGATTCGACCGCATCCGGTACAGGTCAGATTGCAGGCATGCAGCGGTTCCAGCATGAGGACGATCGGAAACCGCTTGTTGATCATGGGATGAGGCTGGCGCTTTTCCCCGGTCTTCGGCGGCAGGATCCGAAACGGATTGGAAGGATCCGCCGCGCGCACCGCGTTCTTCTGCCACTCAGGCCGCGGCCGCATCTTGTTCCTGATAATGTATCCGGCCAGTTCAGCGGTCATCGACAGGGGAAATTTCATAAGCTATCCATTCGAGTTTGCCCGGGCCTTCACGAACGAAGACAACGCGAGTAGCGGGAAATAGTCCTTGTACAGATGGTAGTTGAGATAGAAAACTTTGGGAAAT
This sequence comes from Bryobacteraceae bacterium, assembly GCA_035501495.1. Classification (GTDB taxonomy): domain Bacteria; phylum Acidobacteriota; class Terriglobia; order Bryobacterales; family Bryobacteraceae; genus JAIQFL01. The sequence goes on from DATJWB010000117.1 coordinate 41,258, forward strand.
CCGGTGCCGGTGGCCAGCTTTTCGTTCCAGCCGCCATCCGGGCGCTGAGTTTCCAGCAGATATTCGATGCCGTGCTGCACGCTCAAGCTGTTGGAGTCGCCCCCGGCAATCAGCCCCAGAATCGCCCACGCCGTTTGGGAAGGCGTGCTCGGACCCGAAACGAATCCGCCGTTGTTGTAGCTGGCGCAACTTTCGCCCCAACCGCCATCGGCATTCTGAATGGATCGCAGCCACTCGCCGGCGCGCAGAATGTGGGCTTCGCGGTCGCTCTCGCCGGAAGCCGCAAGGCCGCGAAGCGCGAAACACGTGCCGTAGATGTAGGCCACTCCCCAGCGGCCGTACCAGCTTCCATCCGCCTCCTGGTGCTTCACCAGCCACTCCACGCCGCGCCGCACCGCGCGATGTTCGCTGGGGAGCCCATGCGCCGCTAATGCCTCCAATACGCGCCCGGTGATGTCCGGACACGTCGGGTCGAGCATGGCATTGTGGTCGGCGAACGGGACTTTGTTGAGGAATTCCCAGTTGTTGTCGGCATCGAAGGCGGCCCATCCGCCGTCGCCCGACTGCATCGCCAGAAGCCACTCCAGACCTCGCTTATGACAGGCCTTCTGCGCTGCGGAGTTCGACCCGGATGTCTCGCTCAGTGCCAGCATCACCATCGCGGTATCGTCGATATCGGGATAATGCTCGTTGTTGTAGAAGAATGCCCAGCCGGAAGGCTCGGTTTGGGGCCGCTTCACCGACCAATCGCCCTTTCGCCGAACCTCGCGCGCCAATAGCCAGTCGGCCGCCGGGCGCAGCCTCGAGTGCCTCGCGTCGCTCTGTCCCAGCGCATATGCGCCGATAGCCGTATCCCACACCGGCGAGAAGCATGGCTGGAAGAAGAAGCGCTCGCCATCGTCCACCATCAGGTTGTCGAACTCGCGGAGGGCGCGCACGCGCAGTGGATCGTCGGGCGCCAATCCCAGCGCGTCCAGCGCCATCACCGAGTACATCATGGGAGGATAAATCGCTCCCAGTCCATCGGAGTGATCCATCCGCTCGATCATCCACTCCCGGGCCTTGGCAATAGCTTTGCGGCGAATAGACCCGATCCCGTGGCGCTCCCACCACTTCAACACCGCATCGCCGGTCAGGAAGATGTTGTGCCAGGTGAACCACCGGTCGTCCTTCTGAAACGCGGGACTCACTCCCGGCAGCCAAAGCTCGTCCAACGTGAAACCGGCCGGCACCGGACGCCGCGGGTTGGAAGCATGCACGATGGAAAGCGACACCACGATCGCACGCGTCCACGCCGACATCTGATACAGGAACCGGAACGGCATCAGGATCACTTCCGGCGGAATACTGGGACAGTATTGCCGCGGGTACATATCGAACAGGCTCAGATTTACCTTGACGTAGCTGTTGGTCGCCTGAATTCCGCCCAAGTCGAGGATGCGCTCGCGCAGGCGGACCATCCGGGAATCGTCGCCGTCCAATCCCGCCAGTTTCAGGGCGAAATAAGCCTTCACCGAAGCATTGACCTCGGAAGGACCGTCCACGTAGATATTAAAACCGCCGTCTGGAAGCTGCCGCGCGAGAATCGAACGCGCCGCCTTGTCGATCAGCGGCTTGCTTTCCGGCGCCCAAACTCCCGCCACCGGCGGATGCAGCCACAGTTGAAACAGGATGTAATCGGAATCCAGGGTGGTGTCGGCGGTCAGTTCGGCGCACCAGTGGCCGTCCGGCCGCTGCAGGCTCACCAGGTAGGCCGCCGCGCGGCGCTTCGCCTGTTCGGCGGCCAATTCCAGAGTATTGCGAACTTGTAGCGGAGCGCTCATCGGATCGACACGGTCAGTTCGGCGGGCAAAGAGAACCGCACGTCTTCATCCACCAGTTCGATCTCCTCCATCTGGTGAAAGCCCAGTTTCCGCAGGAATTCGATCAGTTCCTGCACCAAGTGTTCCGGCGCGGAGGCGCCGGCCGTCACGCCAACGTTGCGAATGCCGTTGAGCCAACCGCCATCCACATCGCTGCGATCGTTCACCAGGAACGAGCGAACTCCGAAATTCTGGCCGACTTCCACCAGGCGCTTGGAGTTCGAACTGTTTTGCGAGCCGACCACCAGCAGTAACTCGACGTGATCGGAAATCGCCTTCACCGCCATCTGCCGGTTCTCGGTGGCATAACAGATGTCCTGCGCCGGAGGTCCTTCCACAAACGGAAATCGCTCCTTCAGCCGGTTCACGATGTCGCGCGTCTCATCCAGGCTCAGAGTGGTCTGTGTCAAATACCGGACACGTGTCGGGTCGGGAAGTTCCAACCGGTCGACATCTTCGACAGTCTCCACCAGGTAGCTCCGCTCCGGCACTTCCCCAAGCGTACCAATCACTTCATCGTGATCTTTGTGGCCGATGAGCACAATACTGTAGCCGTCCCTGGCAAACCTCACGGCCTCCAGATGCACTTTGGTGACCAGCGGGCAGGTGGCATCGATCACATCCAACCGCCGCTCCAGGGCTTGCCTCCGAACCGACGGCGCGACACCGTGGGCGCTGAAGATCGCGCGCGCCCCGTTTGGCACCTCGTCCAGTTCCTCCACGAAGATGGCGCCGGCCTCTCGCAATTCGTCCACCACATGCTTGTTGTGCACGATCTCCTTGCGCACGTACACAGGCGGACCGTACAGGTCAAGAGCGATCTTCACCACATCGATCGCCCGCACTACCCCTGCACAAAAACCGCGCGGCTTAAGCAAAAATATCTTTTTGTCCGCGCCGTGATTCGGTGCGAATAGCTTAAGTGGCATAAAGGGAGTATTTCTGATTATAGCAGGCAGTACCACCCCACGCACTGGGAAAAACCGTGAATCGCAAGCATTTGGAGTCGAGCGCCGGACGATTTCCAACGCCCGAATAGTACTTCCCCAGTCGATTTTCACATAGCTCGTCCGGCGTGATTATGTAAAAAGAGACCATCATGAACGCCTACGCCAACCTGAACGGACTGAACCTCTATTATGAAATCCACGGCGAGGGAACGCCGTTAATTCTCTTGCACGGAGGCTTGGGTTCGACCGAAATGTCGAGCCCTATGACCAAAACCTTATCGCAGGGGCGCCGGGTCATAGCCGTCGATTTGCAGGCTCACGGCCGAACTGCCGACATCGACCGCCCGATCCGCTACGAAGCCATGGGTGACGATATCGCCGGCTTGATCGCGCACCTGGGTATCGAACAGGCCGACCTGATGGGCTATTCGCTGGGCGCCGGCGTGGCTCTTCGCACCGCCATCCAACACCCGGCCGTGGTTCGAAAACTGGTGGTGGTTTCAACCACGTTTCGCCGGGATGGCTGGTACCCCGAGATTATGGCGGCCGTTTCCCGCATGGACGCCGCGTCCGCCGAGTCGATGAAACAGAGCCCCCTCTACAAGGTATACGCGCGGGTGGCGCCACGGCCCAAAGACTGGCCGGTGCTGCTGTTCAAACTCCGCGATCTGCTGGCGAATGACTACGATTGGTCGAAAGAGGTGGCCGCGATCCAAACCCCCACCTTGCTCGTCTTTGCCGATGCCGACTCGATTCTGCCGGCGCACATCGTCGAGTTCTACTCCCTGCTCGGTGGCGGCAAGCGCGATGCCGGCTGGGACGGATCCGGCATGCCTCAATCCCAACTCGCCATCCTCCCCGGCCTGACGCATTACAACATCCCCTCGTCCCCCTTGCTCCACGCAGCAGCCAGCTCGTTCCTCGATAGGCCGTAGCCCCGCGAGCGCACGAGCCTACCGTCCCGAAGATCCAAATCCACCCGCGCCGCGCCTCGAGTCGGCCAACTCCCCTTCCACCCACTCCACCGCCTCGTACCGCGACACAATCATCTGCGCGATTCGATCGCCCGCATGGATGGTGTACGGCTCTTTTCCCAAATTGAGCAGAATCACGCGAATCTCTCCCCGATATCCCGGGTCGATCGTGCCCGGCGTATTGGGGCTTGTGATGGCGTGCCGCAATGCCAGGCCGCTGCGCGGGCGCACCTGCGCCTCATACCCCGACGGCAGTTCGATCGTCAGCCCCGTCGGCACCAGGCGCGGCACCCCCGGCTCCAGCGTGACCTCCTCCACGGCGCGCAAATCCATCCCCGCGTCTTCTTCCGGCCCATGTGCGTAACTGGGCAGAAAAGCCTCGGGGTGGATGCGTCGAATTCGGATCCGCATTCCCGCTATCATAGCGTCTTGACCCCCACCAAACGCGTCATCACCGTGGCGCCCATGCCGCCCGAAAAGAGCGCCTATGCCCTGGCCCGCTACAGCCGGTCGCCCGATTCCATCCGCGACTCGATCGCATGGGTTCGCACCCACGACTCGCAGAAATTCCTTGAGAGCTTCTATTTCCAATACGGCCACGCCTCCATCGCCGACCTCGGCCACACGGTCCTCTGCTTCGAGGGCATTTCCGAACTGGCCGCCACCGAAATCGAGGAGGAGAGCCTCTGGGACGGCCAGGCGAAATCGTCGCGCTACCAGGACTTCTCGCGTTCCGGCTTCGTGACCCCGCCCGAATTCTCCGCCCCCCAGTCCGAGGCATATCGCGCGGCGGGCGAGCGCCTGCTCCGCGCCTACAGCCTCGTGAACGAACGCGTCTTCGCCTCTCTTTCGGAGCGCCTGCCCCGCCCTGCGGACATGAAGCCCGAGCCCTACCAGCGGAACCTGGCGGCCCGTGCCTTCGACGTAGCCCGCTACCTGCTCTTCTGGGGAGTGCCCACCAACGTGGGCCAGGTCACCAGCATCCGAACCCTCGAAAAGCAGATCCGCCGCCTCAAAGCCTCCCCCTATGCCGAACTGCGCAGCCTCGGAGAGGAGATCGCGCAAGCCTGCGCCGCCGAGCCAGACTGCCGCTGGGATCTCCAATCGGCCTCCGAACCCCTGGCCCCGACGCTCGCCCGCCACGCCGACCCGGATCAGCACGCAGTGACGTCACGCGAAGACCTGAAGCGCTGGGCCGAGCAGAATCTTCCGCCAGCGGCTGGAGCATGCTCCGTGCGCGTGGACCTCGTCCGTCCGGCGAATGTACCGGCCGATATCGTGGCCACTCTGCTCTACCCTGTGACCGGCCGCCCCTTCCGGGAGTTGTACCAGGTGGCGTGCGACTGGAGCGAGGGCCGCCGCGCCGAGGTGATCGATGTGGCGCTGGGCTCGCGCACGCGACGCGACGAAATCCTCGCCGGATTCCGCGGCGGGCTCTACGCCTACGATTTCGTCATCGATATCGGCGCGTACCGGGATCTTCACCGCCATCGCCGCTGCCAGAAGTTCCGTCAGGACTACTCCGGCGACCTGGGCTATGACACGCCTCAACTGGTGCTCGATGCGGGAGCTGCCGAACCGTACGGGGCGGCCATGAACGACGCGTTCGAAACCATGCGGACTCTTCCCGCTCCCGGAGCGCACTACCTCCTTCCGTTTGGCGCGCGCTCGCGATTTCTCTTCAAGATGGATTTCGCCGAGGCCGAATATATCTCCCAACTCCGCAGCGGCGTGAAAGGCCACTTCTCCTACCGCGAAATCGCCTGGGAGATGAAGTGCAAAATGGAGCAGGTCGAGCCCGAATTGGGCCGGCTCATCCAGGCAACTCCTCCCTGGGTGGAAGATCCGCTGAAGCGATGATCCTTCAGTTATCCGGCGGCTGCTTGCCGGTGAGGATCAAGTCGGCGAAGACGCGCAGCACCCCGATGTATTCGTCATGAGCCTTGCTCTCGGTCCGCAATGCTCGTTGCATTCTACTCCGCGGTAGCATATGCAGCATTTGGGCCACATGGCTCGACTTCCGCCTGGCGTGTTCCAGTACACTCACGGAGCACCTCTCTTGCGGGCGATTGTGGCGCGGGCACTCGTGCCTGGTGTGTGCCGAGACTCCCTCGGCGCTTGTCGGTCGCCAGGCGTCTCGCTGGCGCACGTGTGGCGCGCGCGTCACCCTTTCTCGCCTTCGTGAGAATAAGGAGTGCGTATGACCGAAAGCGATCTCCTCCGGCTATCCGCGGAAGGCGATGAGACCGCTTTCGAAGTCCTCTGCCACCATCACCGCGATGCAGTCTTTCGCTTCGCCTGGGTGCTCACGAAGTCGCCCGCCGATGCCGAGGAAATTGTCCAGGAATGCTTCCTCACATTGAATCGAAAGGCGGCGGAGTTCGATCCCCGGCGCGCCCACCAGGGCTAAATAGCCCCAATTTCCCTTCCTCGATTATCAAAATGCCTGCAGCAATGCGGGCTTTTTTCGGTCTGGCCCCTTGCCAAACTACCCGGAGCTTGCGGGGGGGCGAGCTCGTCGCTGATTCCCTCGCTTAAGTTTGGGTGAATGGAATGGCTGATTTGACACCCACACGAATTGTGTGTAGGCTTCAGGTAGAAGATCACGAATGCCCAACTCCTATGAGCAAGAGAATCAACATCATGCTCCCGGAAAAGACCTTGGCTGTGCTGGACCGGGTGGCCCCTAAGGGGAGCCGCAGCCGCCTGGTCTCCGAAGCCGTGCTTCACTTCGTGGAAGCGCAAGGCAAGAAGAGCCTGAGGGAACAGCTGAAAGCAGGCGCCCTGGCTAACGCCGATGAGAATCTGAAGATTGCGGCGGCGTGGTTTCCCTTAGAGGAAGAACTATGGCAAAAACCACGCGTCGGCCGCCGGGCCAAAAGCAAAAAGTAATTCCACTGCTCCGTGGCGACGTCTACCTCTGCAGCCTTGATCCCACGATTGGCCACGAAATGAAGAAGACCCGGCCGGCGCTGGTCATTCAGAATGACGTCGGAAACCGCTACAGCTCGGTAACAATCGTGGCGGCGATCACATCCACCCTCTCTCCCGTTCCGTATCCAGTGGAAGTTGTGGTTGACGCCTCCACTACCAACGGCCTGGGGGTCCGGTCCTCCATCCGCCTTGACCAGATCCGCAGCGTCGATCGCCAGCGCCTGATCCGGCGGCTGGGCGTACTTGACTCCACAACAATGGCCAAGGTCGACGAAGCCATCAAGATCAGTTTGGGACTGGTCAGACTATGAAGATAAAGCACGAGTTGACGTCTGCTGGCTTGGCAAAGCCGCGTCTTTTGTGTCGCCGTCGCAACGGGATATCGTGAAACGCCTCACAGGGTACTACCTCGACTCTGGCGACTTCAACGGCTATCGAGTTAGGCAACTGGAAGACGATTTTGCGATTCCGTGGGAGCAGGGGCTCGAAATCCTTCAAGGGCTCATCAAACTCGGTCGTGTTTCGATAGTAACCAGCCACGCCGAGAATCCGTGTATAAAGTGATTTGCGGATCCACCAAAGGAACGACGGCTTGAGTTGCTTAACCCTTCAGATTTGGACCATACCTGCATCTATCCGTCGCACGCTGATCTCAGGCGCCTTGTCAATCCAAGGAATTACAAAAGCGGACCATTCACGCTTCGGTTGGCTTTGCGAGAGCCCCAACTCGAGTACGGCGCAACCTGAGCCACGGGCCGGCGTTCGTGCCGGTTCGCCAACCTCGCATCATTGTCATCAGCCAGGGAGTGCACCCATGAAGAGATGGCTCGTAATCGTTGGTTGCGCGTTGCCGCTGGCCGCGCAAACGCTGCAGGCCTACTTCTTTCGCCTCGACAACGAGCGCTCAAGTCGCCTACCAGATCTGGAGCGGCGTGGAATTTCAGCCCCGCCAGAAGTCCACCAGCCTTGCGGAGGCCGGCGGAAACGTGATTCGCCGGACCCGTTTCCTTCCTAACGGCATGCCTTGGCTGGGTTTCGAAGTGGATATCGACATAGACGCAAACCGCGATTTCCGCGTCTCGTTCGCACCCGGTGGATTCCCTTACTTCGCGGAGAGTCCGGTGCCCCGCGTCGTCCACCACGGCGATCGGGTGATGATGGACGTCCTCGAACAGCCCGGAACTGGCAAAAAGATTTTCGATCTCGTCCAGGTGTCACAGAACCGCTCCGGCCTGACGATGCTCCCCTTGCCCACGAACACCATTCCCTCGGTGATTCCGCCGGGAACACCGCTCCAGCTGAGCCATCCACGTTTGCGGTTCGGCGGAAACCTGCCGTCCGCTCAGGCGAACAGCGTCTTGACCGGCCCGCAGCTATCCATCGACGTGCCGCGTGTGGGCCGCTTCGGCCTTTCATCCACGCAGTTGCCGGGTTATCGGCTCGAATCCGTGGCGGAAAAGGGAAACATCGAAGTGGCGGGCAACCATCGTTACGCCATCGTATACGACTCCGACGTCGTCGATTTGCCAGGCTCGTGGTTCCTGTGGGTGCGCTTCGACGCCGCCGATGCCGCACCCGCGAGCCCGCCTGTCGATGGCCCGCCGCCGCTCGAAGTCACGGCAGTACCGGCCGGCGCGGGCGAAGACGGCTCGCGCGCCGGAATCTTCATCACCGTCCGCAACACCTCGAAACCGGAATGTGCTGGCCTACTCGGCCCGCATCGGGCACACCAACCCCAACACCGGCGAGGGAATGGGCGCAGGCGGGCACGCCGTGTTCCGTAGGGGCGTGAAGGCACTCCGAACTATCTGCGCCCGGGCCAGACAGAAACCAGCCCAAAGGCCAATTCATTACCTCTCGATCCCAACGGAGTCGCGGCAAGCTCTGCCCTCAGCCTCGATCTCGTCGTCTTTGAAGACCGCTCGCGATGGGGACCGGCCACCTCTCGGGCGAGCGTCAATCTCCTGAAGCGCGTGCAGGCTTCGGGCCTGGTGAAGTGACAACGCCCGCCTCCGGCGCGTGTAAGATACGAACATGCTTCGCCTTCTGGTAGTGGGTGTGTTCTGTTGCGGAGGTCTCATGGCCGGCACCGACTTCGACCAATCCCAGGCCGAGCGCTTCGCCCGCCTGGCGCTCGACTGCGTCCACAAGCAATATCCCAACAAGATTGCGCATTCCTTGAACTCCGATGCCGACGTGAAGCCTCCCCGCGAGTTGACCCCTGCCTTCTATGGCTGCTACGACTGGCATTCCTCCGTCCATGGACACTGGCTCCTGGTTCGCCTGGCGCGTCTCTTTCCAGGGGCGCCTTTTGCCGCGGAAGCCCGGCGTGCCGTGGCGCAGAGCCTCACCCCGGCCAACATCGCGCAAGAGGTGAAGTACCTCAATACCGGCGGGCGGTCGTCCTTCGAGCGCCCCTACGGCCTGGCATGGCTGCTGCAACTGGCCGCCGAGTTGAAGGAGTGGGACTCACCCGAAGCGCGCCAGTGGTCCGAAACGCTGCGGCCCCTGGAGCAGGCGGTCACCGCGCGAATCGTATCCTGGCTGCCGAAGATGGAGCGGCCCATCCGCGCCGGCGAACACAGCAACACCGCGTTTTCGATCGGCCTGATGCTGGACTACGCGCGCATCACCGGCAATTCTCCGTTCGGCAAAGTAGTGGAGTCGCGCGCCCGCGACTACTATTTGAATGACCGGAATTGCCCCCTGTCGTACGAGCCTTCGGGCGAGGATTTCCTGTCGCCCTGTCTCGCCGAGGCCGACGTAGTGCGCCGCATTCTGCCCTCGGGCGAATTCTCGCAATGGTTCACCGCATTTCTCCCCAAGGTGGACCTCGAACCGACCCGCGTCGCCGATGTCACCGATGGCAAGCTCTACCACCTCGCCGGCCTGAACCTCAGCCGCGCGTGGATGCTCGAGGGCATCGTTTCGAAACTCGGCGCCGGCGACGCACGCCGCGCTCCCCTGTTGGCGCTGGCGGGCCGCTTGCGCCAGGCGGGGCTCGAAAGCATCAAGAGCGAACACTACGAAGGCGGCCACTGGCTCGGCAGCTTCGCGGTTTATCTGGTGAGTGGGCGCGGCCTGCGGTAGAGGAGCCTATTCGGCTATCGTCAGGACCACACGAAATCGGGCATTTCCGCTCATCATGCGATCGTAGGCCTCATTCACGCGGTCCAGCGGATAACTCTCGTTCATCGAGCGCACGCCGGTCATGGCGCTGAAGTCGAGCGTGTCCTCGGAATCGATCGACACCCCCGCGTACCAACCCCTCATCGCCACGCGTCCCCCGAGAAACTGAATCGGGTTGACGGTCATCGGAGAAGCCGCGCCGATGATCATCAAGCGCCCGTCGGTGGCCAGCCCGCCCAGGCAGGCAGCCATGGCATCGCCACTGGTGACGGTCGCCAGAATCACTTTCGCGCCGCCCAGTTTGGCCAGTTCCGCCGAAGGATCCTGCGACTGGTTGTCAATGTAATGCCGCGCGCCCAATTGTCGCGCCAGCGCCTCCTTGTCCTTGCCGCGGGCGATGGCCACGGTCCGGTACCCCGACTTGTCGGCATACTGCACCGCCAGATGCCCCAGACCGCCAAGACCCAGCACAGCGACCGTCTCCCCGGGGCGCGCGCCCGCGTTGCGGAGGCAGTTGAAGGTCGTCACTCCGGCACACATCAGGGGCGCGCCCTCGGCCGAGGACAACTCATCGGGAACCGAGGCAACCGCCTCCGCTCGAGCTACCAGGTACTCGGCGTAGCCTCCGTCGTAGGTGATGCCGGTGATGGACGTGAACGTCTGGCACGCGAAAAATTCGCCGCGCCGGCAGGCGTTGCAATAGCCGCAGTTTCCGCCGTGCCAGCCCACTCCCCCGCGTTGGCCCGGCTTCCAGCGCTGCACGCCGGGGCCCACCGCGTCGATAATGCCGATCACTTCGTGCCCAGGCACTCGCGGGAAGCTGACCAGCGGGTAGGTTCCTTCGCGAGTGAATGAGTCGCTGTGGCAGACACCGCAGGCTTGAACCTTGATTCGCACCGATCCGGGACCGGGCTCGGGAATATCGCGTTCGACAATTTCAAAAGGAGCATTCGCTCGCGAGACTTGAGCAGCACGCATCTTTGCCATAACAACCAGTTGGGATGATGCTCCGCAGACATCGGTTGCGCTCCACGGTGGTCCGCAATTGCCTCCCTGACGGAAGCTTGTGGGGAATCGAACAATCGGATGGCTCGAAAGAGCAGGGAACGGCATCTGGCGAACTGGCCGATTGTAATCCTGCTGTGACATTCGCTTGATAACGTCGAAGATCTTGCGCCCCGCAAGCTTCACAAAAGTAAAAGGAGCACGATCAAATGCGGAAGGCATTTGCGACCTTGCTGGTTCTGGGTGTCCTCCCGGTGGCTGCCCATGCACAATCCTCGTTTTCCGGCTTTACCTCGGAAACCTGGTCTTGAGCCGAAGCGTTTACGTGGGAGACGCCTCCACGCTCGCGGTCGGCCAGGCCCTGCCGCCCGTCTGTCCCTCCACGGCAGCCTGCGGCACCGCCAAGGCCACCGATAGCGGCCTGTACCCATCCACGGGCAGCACCAACAACGTCTGGAACAACGACAAGGCCGACGGCAGCTTCGGAATCACCTCGCCGATCTTCCTCGATCAGATCACCCCCACAGGCACCCTGGTCAACACCCTCGCGATCCCCAGCAATATGGTCAACACCAGCTTCAGTTCCAAGTCGGAGCTGGCCATCAATCTCTCCACCGACGGAACCGCGCTCACCTTCATGGCGTATGTCGCGCCGGTCAACACAGTGGACGTCTCCAACGCCAATACACCAGGTGTGTACGATCCGACCAACCCCGCGGGCGGGAGTTACTTTCGGGCGGTGGTCCAGGTCGGCGCCAATGGCGCAATCCTGGTGACACCGACCAACGCCTACTGCGGAAACAAAGGGCGCGCCGCCATTCTCGCCAATGGCCTGTACTACATGGCCGGCAACTCCAATAACGGCAGCGGAACACCGGCCAACGTGGTCGCCGCCGGCGGAGCCCAAATCGCCACCCCTGGCCAGGTGGCCGATACCGTTCCGGCTCAGATTGGAAACTTCTCCATCACGCAAGTGAACGATCCCAGCACCGGGAAGCCTTACGCCGCGGACAAGCTGGGCAAGGACAACAATTTTCGCGGCCTGGCGATCTTCAATAACGCGCTGTACTTCACCAAGGGCAGCGGCGGCAACGGGATCGACACGGTGTACCAGGTCAGCCCGTTGCCGACGGTGGCGAACGCCGCCAGCGCGACGGTCACGATCCTCCCCGGCTTTCCCACCGTCCTGGCGAAAAACATCGGCCCCAAGGACAACTATCCGTTCGGCATCTACTTCGCCAACGCCACCACCCTCTATGTCGCCGATGAAGGCGATGGCGTGGCTGCCGATGCCGCCGGGCAGTCCCAGCGCCGGACTGCAGAAATGGGTGCTGAGCAACGGCGCCTGGAACCGTGTGTACGTCCTCCAGAACGGCCTGAATCTCGGCCAGCCCTCCACCATCGCCAACTATCCGACTTCGCTGAACCCCGCTACTGACGGCCTCCGCAACCTCACCGGCAAGGTAAACAGCGACGGCACCGTCACCATCTGGGCAGTCACCTCGACCATTAGCGCCAATGGCGACCAGGGCGCCGACCCGAACAGGCTGGTATCCATCACCGACGTCCTCTCCAACACCGATCCAGCCGTGGCGGCCAAAGAGCAGTTCACCACCCTGCGAACCGCGGTGGCCGGCGAGGTCTTGCGAGGTGTTGCGTTCGCGCCGGCCGCAGGCAAGACGCCCATGCCTGGCGTCCCGTTGATTACGTCGGCCGCTACCCTGAGCACCACGTCGATTGCGCCCGGTTCGCTGGCCTTCGCCCTCGGGCAGGGACTCGCCACCGGCATCCCCGGCGAGATCCTTGGGCCCTCGCCCACCAGCTTCGATGGCACTTCGGTGTCCATCGTGGATTCCGCCGGCAATACCGCGGCCGCGCCCCTTCTGTTTGTCTCGCCCTGGCAGGTGACCTTGCCGTCCACCGTGGCGCCCGGCCTGGCCCAGGTGAAGATCACCGCCGGCGGTTCCACCCAGACCGCGGCCAACGTAAAGATCGCCGGCGTGGCTCCATCCGTCTTCACACTCAACGGCCTTGGACTGGCGGCCGCCTCCGCCATCCGTGTCTCAGGCGGCAACCAGATCACCGAACCCGCATACGCCTTGAACAGTGCGGGATCCTTCTCGGCGAGCCCCATCCACATGGGTTCGGGCAGCGGCCAGGTCTACCTCGTCCTCTTCGGAACCGGCATCGCACCCGCTGGAACATCCGGCACGACCGTCACAGTCGGAGGCGTAAACGCTCCGGTCCTCTATGCCGGGTCGGGAGGCTTCGCCGGCGTCGGCCAGGTGAACGTGCAGCTTCCGGCAGCGCTCGCCGGCATGGGAAATGTGAATGTCCAGCTCACCGCCGGTGGTGTGGCCGCAAACGCCGCCCAGATCACAGTCCAGTAGGGGCAAGCAGCTTTACAGCTTGCTCTTCGCCGAGGCGAACAGGCTGCTCCAGTCGAAGTCGAGGCCGAAATGCCCTCGCACCTCGCTGGCTTGCGTCAACTCCGTCCGATTCGCCCAGGTGATGCCCGCCGGTATGCTGGCGCCGCTCTTCAACGCGAACGTGACCTTACCTTGAATCACCACCAGATTCCCCTTGGGAGCCAGCAGTGTCGCCGCACCGCCAGGAAGCACGATATTGGTATTCGGCGCCAGATTCCCCGGGCCGATCGTGATCGCCGCGCTCTCCTTCTGATACTGGTAATAAGCGGCCAATGTCCCGATTGTGTTGCCGAAGTGCCGGTCCAATTGAATCGCCGCCTGCACGTCGCGCAACATTCCAGTCCCTGCGGGAGGGCTGTCATAAAGTTCCGCCGCCGCGTTGAAACTGACCGCGAAATCGTTGGTAAGTTTCGGCGGTCTGGCCGGCGCCGCCGCAGCCGCGGCCGCTTTGTCGGCGCGGAGAACGCCGGGATGCAGCGTATAAGCGAGCCGCAGCGTCGAGATCCGCGGCTGGCTTACCGGCCGCGAGTAGCAATACTCCAGGCTCAAGCCGGACTGGGTTTGCCGCCGCGCGGTGTTGATGGCGGCATCCCGGGCCGCCAGGTACGTCCTCGCGTCCTTCAGGAACTGCTGAAACGCCGTGACACTATAGGCCGGATCTGTTTTGGCAATGGCCGCCAGGCCATTCCACTGCGCCTGGATGACGCTGGAAACCGCGGCATCGTCTTTCCCCGATTCAATGGCGGCGCGCAAGTGAACATCCGCCTCCCGCAGCCAGTTCCGAAACCTTGGCTTCGTCAGGTCGAACCAGTCGAAAGCCTTGGTATCCTGCTCGGCGGTCTTAGCCGCCGCGGCTACGCTCTGGCCGCCCACCGCGGTCTTCCAGGCGTCGATATAGGTCTTGCTGCGAAGGTCCAGGCTGTTCCAAAGTTGGATGTGGAGCGTGGCGCCGGTCAGGTGAGTGGCGCTGGTCTCAATCAGTGCGGTGGCCGGCGTGTCTGCGCTTGACCCGCCTACTGTCCCCGTGACGCTCTCCGTCGTGACGCCGGCGACACTCAGCGCCGCGGAGCCGGAAATGCGGTTCAGAACGCTGGCCGCCGCTCCCTGGCAGGACATCGTGCCTCCGGCACAATACTGGAATACGTCCTCGTTGGCAACAAAGCGGTAGAGACTGAGCGCGTTGGCCTGCAGGTTGATCGTCGTGCCACTGACGCTCTGCGTCACTGCCCCCGATTCGACCGCCAGCCCCAGTACGTCGCTGAAACCGGTCCGCTCCACAAGGGTCGCTGTTCCGGGCGAGGACGCGCTCGAACCCAGATGAGTTCCCAGGTTGGAATCCGCAACTCCGGAAATGAAGGAGGACAACAGCGATTGATCTTGCGTCGCGAAAATCGCAAAGGACACCGTCGCGGCAGTCGGATCCACCAGGTTTCGGATCAGGCTGCAATACTGGAGCGCCGGCCGGTGCTGCGCCAGCGCCGGATCGTCGCACGCGATGTTCCGTTCGCCGGCCGGAAGCCCCGAGAATGCCTTGCGCGCGGCGCCGATGTCGATGTGGTCGATCGGCACGGCCACTTCCGCGGCCACGGTCATGGCCGCGAACACACCGCTCGCGAGGACTCTCCGGAACATCTCAATTCCCTCCCGTGCCGATCACTCTTCGCAGGCGGGTCGGGTTGCCCGGATTATTGGCGAACACGTCGAGCATCGCCCCGCTCGGGTCTACCAGGTTGACCAGGTCGCCGGGCACCGGCGCGTTATAGGCGAACGACAGGTCCCGCTGCCCGTCTTTGATCGTGAAGCTGGCGCGTGAGACATTCGAACCAATCTGCGTGCCGTCGTAAGAAATGCTGGTAAAGACCGCCGCGTTGCTGGGGTCTTGAATCTGCACCGTGGTCTGTGCGCCGCTCGGCCCGGAAAGCAGCCCGGTGAGCGTATCCAGGGTGAGATTGCACTGCCCGGGGGCCTTTACCGGGACTTGCCGGCCCGGCTCTCGCTTTTCCATGGCTGTCGCGCTTCGGGCCTGGCGCGCAAAGCCGTCGGAGCTTTCTCTGGTGAGTTTACCCGGCCCGTTGTCCAGAAAGTTTCCCCCGGCCGCCGGTCCGAACAATTGCCAGATGTGACGATCAGCCGGGATCTGCCACGAAAGGTATCCTCCGTCCAGAACTTCGAGCGGCCCCGTCAGATTGCCGCGGAAACTGTATCGCACCCCGGTTCCCCGTGATGCTGCGAAGTACTCCGGTGTGCAAAAGTCGGAGACCGGCAATGTCGCCCCGCCCGCCGATTCGATCATGTAGGCGCATTGCGGCCCTTCACAGGGATCGCATACCTCCACCAGAAACGTGACGCGGCCTTGTCCCTCCTTGGGAGACGGTCCGGCGGCCAGAGACCGCCCAAACGGATCCACCAGCATTTCCAGGCATTCGTGGCTGGCGGTGAGGCTCCAGTCGGGCGACCACTCCACGTCGGCGTAGGGCTGCTCATCGTCGTCCAGGTGAAATCCCCCGACGGCGCCGCCGGGAATCGCGTCCAGCACCGTAATCTTCCAATAACCGTGAGGCACGTCGTTCTCCGAGCCGAACGCCTCCACCGTGGCGTTGACGTTCCAAATCGGCTTCAGGTCGCGGTTCACCTGCCGCTCCAGAGCTTCACCGGCCCGCGTCAGCTCCGGAAGCAATACGTGCTGGCTCTTGCTCAAGAGCGCAATCTGTCGAAGAAGCATTCGCTCACTCCTTTTTCCCCGGTGGGCCCCGTTACCCAAGGCCGGCCCGGATGGTCCGGATTACGACAGGCCGAGTTGCTGCACGGCGGCCAACACTGCGCCGCCATCCATCGCGCCTTGGCTTGTCTTCAAGGAATTCCGGAGCTTTCGGCCGACTCTTCGAACGTCAACCCGCCGAAGGCCGCTGATGTCCAGTGCCTTCGGGCCACTGCTTTCCTGCGAATTTACCACAAATGCCTCGCCCCACCGCAAATTCGCGCCAATCGGCATAAACTGGGAGCGATGCGCCGCATTCTCCAGTGGCTCGTATTGCCCATCGCCGCAGTCGTTGCGGCCGCGGCCCCTCCGGTGCAACTGGTATTCGATACCGACATGGGCAACGATGTCGATGATGCCTTGGCGCTGGCGATGATCCACGCGCTCCAGAGCCGCGGCGAGGCCGGACTCCTGGCGGTGACCGTGACCAAGGACAACCGCTACGCCGCCCCCTTCGTCGACCTGGTGAACACGTTCTACGGCCGGAAGGAGATTCCCATCGGCGTGGTGAAGGGGGGCAGGACGCCGGAGGACAGCCCGATGATCCGGGTGCCCGCCGAGCGCCGAAATGCAGATGGTTCCTATGTCTACCCGCACCGGCTGACGGACGGGCGGGAGGCTCCGGATGCGGTCTCCGTGCTGCGGCGCGTGCTGGCGAGGGCGGAGGATGCCAGCGTGGTCATCGTGATGGTCGGGTTCAGCACCAACCTGGCGCGCCTGCTCGATTCGCCTGGCGACGCCACCAGCCCCTTAAGCGGTGCGCAACTGGCCGCCGCGAAGGTGCGCTTGCTCAGCGCCATGGCGGGGCACTTTCCGCAGGGACCGCCCGAATTCAACGTGAAAACCGATATCCCGGCTGCCCGAAAAGTCTTTGCGGAGTGGCCGTCGCCCGTCGTGTTCAGCGGCTTCGAAGTCGGCCGGGCGCTGCTCTTCCCCGCCGCCAGCATCGAGAGGGAGTTCGCGTGGACGCCGGATCATCCGGTAGCCGAAGCTTACCGCAACTATATGCGGATGCCCTACGATCGTCCGACCTGGGATCTGACAGCGGTGCTCTACGCCGTCCGGCCCGGGCATCGCTACTTCTCGTTGTCGGCGGAGGGTCGCGTGACGGTGAATGACAGCGGACAGACGGAATTCCATGCGGAAGCCGGCGGGAAGCATCGCTATCTGATCTTGGATGACACGCAGAAACCGCGAACACTCGAAGCGCTGATCCTCCTGGCCAGCCAACCGGCACGCTGATATCCTGAGGGTTCCTATGGAACTCAAGACTGTGGCGCTGGAGATCCCCGAAGGCGGGAATGTGATTTTAGGGCAGACCCATTTTATCAAGACGGTGGAGGACATCTACGAAGCCATCGTGAACACTGTGCCGCAAATGAAGTTTGGGGTGGCCTTCAACGAGGCATCGGGGCCTTGCCTGACGCGAGTTGACGGGAATGACGGCGACCTGAAGGCGATGGCCGCGCGCAATGCTGCCGCGCTGGCGGCGGGTCATGTGTTTGTCGTGACCATGCGGGATGGCTATCCGATCAACGTGCTGGGGCGGATCAAAGATGTGCCGGAGGTCTGCTCGATTTTCTGCGCGACTGCCAACCCCGTCCAGGTGGTCGTTGCGGAGACGGAACAGGGCCGGGGCGTAATCGGTGTGATCGACGGCTTCCCGCCCAAAGGCACCGAGACAGAAGACGACGTCGCCAGGCGCCGCGGGTTCCTGCGGGCGATCGGTTACAAGCGATAAGAGTTAATTCATTAACGAGGTGCCTGTACCCAGGTGGCGCAGGCACTCCTGCCAGCCGCGCCCCGACTCATCGGGGCGCTTTTGAGCGTATCGATCTTCACTGTTCCGCGTATACCCGCCGCCGGCTCGCCGGCGCACGACCACGGAACATTTCGATCAGCTCTGCGTCTCAAGATTATGGATACGACTGCGTCATGAGAGGTAAACCTGAGCGCTCGCTCGAATCGCAGCCCGAATCCAACCGATTAGACTCCTGGAAGGAAATCGCCGCCTATCTGCGGCGTGGAGCGCGGACCGTCCAGCGGTGGGAACGCGAAGCCGCGTTGCCCGTTCATCGTCTGCATCACCACAAACTCGGTTCTGTTTACGCTTATAAAGCCGAGCTGGATGCCTGGTTCGTGGCGCGTGGCCCGGAGCCGGCTGCGGAAGCGCCTCCGGCCGTGGACTCCGCGGCGTCGCTTGCGGTCCTGCCTTTTCGGGACATGAGTCAGGACGGAAACCAGGCTTACTTCTGCGATGGAATCGCCGAGGAGATCCTCAACGCCCTGAGCCGAATCGAAGGTGTCAGAACGGCGTCGCGCATGTCGTCGTTCCGCTTCCGGGATCCCGGTGCCGACATTCGCGAAATAGGCCGTCAGTTGGGAGTCAAGGCCGTGGTCGAAGGCAGCGTGCGGAAATCCGATGACCGGCTGCGAATCGCGGTCCAGATCATCGACACGGAGACCGGCTTCCAACTCTGGGCTCACCGCTACGACCGAACCGGCACCGATATTCTCGGAGTTCAGGACCAGATTGCGGAAAGCGTGGCGCGCGGGCTCGAAGCAGTTCTTCCGCTGGGCGATCGGCTCGCAACTGCGCACCATTCGCCTGCTGCCGGCGGCGCAATCGACTGCTACCGGCGGGGCCGCAAATACTACGAGGAATTCAGTCCGCAGGGGATGGAGTTCGCTATCGAGATGTTCGTCCGGGCGATCGCACTGGACCCGCACTACGCACCTGCCTACGCGGGACTTGCGGATTGCTGGTCCTACTCCTATTTGTATGCCGGCCGAAGTGAGGCGGTGCTGGAACAGGCCGATTGGGCCAGCCTCAAGGCACAGGAGATGGGCCCCGAATCCGGGCAGTCGTGGACTTCCCGGGGAATGTGGCTTTCCGCGTCCGGCCGGCTGGACGATGCTGACCGCGCCTTCGAAACGGCAATCCGTTTGGACCCGGGCCTCTTCGAAGCGTATTATAGTTGCGCCCGTCACCGCTTCGCTTCCGGGCGATTTGACGACGCAGCCGAAGCTTATCGGAACGCACTACGCACCCGGCCGGGTGACTATCCGTCGCACTTGCTGCTGGCTGAAATCGAAGACTCCCAGGGACGCCACGATTCCGCGAAGGCGGAGCGCACTCGGGGGGTAGAGATTGCCGAAGAGCGGCTGAAATGGAATCCCGGCGATGCGCGGGCTCTCTATCTGATGGCCAACGGTCTTGCCCGCCTGGGCGACCACACCCGCAGCCGAAAGCTGGTGGAACGAGCCTTTGCCATCCGCCCCGGCGACCCGATGCTTCTCTACAATCTGGGGTGTGTCTATTCTTTGCTCGGACTCGAAGGTCCGGCACTCGATTGCCTCGAGAGGTCGGTGAGCGCGGGATTCCTGCAGAAGGAGTGGTTCTATCGCGACCAGGATCTCGACTGCCTGCGAACCCTGCCTCGCTTCCGCCACCTGCTCGGCGGAATGAGCTGCCCGGGGCCGCGCGATTCTTGAAACAGACCGGGGACCGGGACAGCTTTCCCTGGTCCCCGGTGATGAGGCAGGCGTTGAATGTATCTACCTGTGGTCCGCGTCAACATTTACAATCTCGCCGGCGCCGTTGCGTTTGGCGAGCTCGTTATGATGGCGTGAGGGTACCGGCGCCAGACCGTCGGTGAAGCCCGGCCTCCAGATTCCGCTGAGAGAATAGGTTTCGCCATACTTTTTGAACTGGACGATGCCCGTATCCGGATTGGCGCCGTGCGGAAGTGCGGGCCCGGGCTCGAGAATCACCCGGTGGATGGACCCATCGCTGAGCGAATCGATGTGGGAGAGGGAATAGTTCGGGTCAATCGTGATTCGGTAAGCACCCGGAGGGAGCACCTGGCCGCCGACCATGAATTCGAATGGGATATTGACCCGCAGGTAGGTCTCTGCACTGGCTGGGGCCGCAAAGGCCAGAACCGCCAAGCCAACGACCGCGAAAACGGCCTTTGCTGAATGTAGTTGTTTCATTCCTTCTTCAGTTCCTTTCCGGCGTTTTCCGCCATCGCAATGTAAGACGATGGCTCGCGCGATTGCTCACGCGTCAAGTTCCGCCAGAGGAAATATGGCGAGGTTTGGCGCAGTTTGGCAGTGGGTCCGTTTGAAGCTCCGGGCGTTTACGGTGCGCCACGCCGGAACACTTCTCTGGTCTCGGCGTTATGCGTCCGTATGGCGACTTGTGCGGAGTAATCCGGCCAAACTCGCGGGAACGCCGTTCGCACCCGTGTCCGGGTGGACGATCCTGCCGGCAAGGTCTGATACGCTGAGGATGCCTCCTCTTCGGGCCGGGTGGCTTACGAAATGCAGGAGACAGCGTTCCGGCTACCGGCTGCCATGGTGCGGCCTTCGGCAAAGGGGGAACGATCATGAGAACGATTGTTGCGAGCGCGCATCTGTCGCTCGACGGCGTGATGCAGGGCCAAGGCAGTGCCGAGGAAGATCCAAGTGGCGGGTTCGATCTCGGCGGCTGGAGCTCTCCGTTTTCGGACGAGGACGCGTTGGCATCCCTGATCGGCTTGCTCGGCTCGCCAGCCACGCCGAACGACCTGCTCCTCGGCCGCAAGACCTACGACATATTCGCAGGATATTGGCCCCATGCGCCGACCGACATCCCGTTTTCCCGCGCTTTCAACAGGGCAAATAAATATGTGCTTACCCGTGGCGATCAAAAGCTCGATTGGGCCAACAGCCACAAGCTCCGCGGCATCGACGAGCTGAAAAAGATAAAGGCGGACGAAGGCCCGGACATCGTGTTGTGGGGCAGTTCCACGCTCTATCCGCCGCTTTTGGAGGCGAACCTCATCGACCGCCTCAACCTTCTCATCTGCCCCATCATACTGGGCAAAGGTAAGAAGCTGTTCGGCAATGCAAGCCACCCCGTCACCATGAAGCTCGTGAGCAGCGAGGCGACAAAATCAGGAGTCATTGTCGTATGCTATGAACGGAAATAGAATTGCGCCCCGCGTTCTGGGAACTGTTCAACATCGAGCTTGCCAGCCGCCACGTCCACATTACCGGCTTGGGACGGATTGGAAAGACCCTAAAATCAAGGCCCCCGGCGTCTCAAAAAGCAGTCTCAAATCCCGGCCGGTTCGTCTACTACGTGGGGCCGGGATGGACGCCTGCGGCGAAAAGGCATCCCATAACCTGACCCTGCAGAGGTGAGGCGTCGGAGATCGACCGGAGAAATCCAGGAGAACACATCAGAGATGAACTTCGGGCGGATGTCAGGCTGGCCGTATGCCGCGCGAACCACCATGACATCGAGGTCAGGCGCCTGCGGGAGTTCCTCATCCTCAGCCAACCAATTGGTGGAGCCGGCAGTGGATGCCACAGGGAATCCTGGAATGCCCTGGCTTGGTTAAGAATCGACTTTCGTACCGCTTCGCGCGCCTTTTTGACGGTCACGAACCTGCTACCTCACCAGCGTTACTTTCTGTACCCCACCTCGAAGCCCATCGGCTCGTAATCGCGCTGCGAACGGCTTCCGGGCTGCGTGGTCGCGGTCGGCGGCGAAAGGGATTGCGAGCCGCCGTAAGATAGCAGAGTACTCGGCACGCTTACGGTGTGAGCAACCCGCGTACGATGAATACCGCCATCTGCGCCCGCGTGGTGCTGTCGTTTTCACAGTAGGCTGACGGACTGCAGCCTGATGTCACGCCCAAGTCTTTCATCTTCTGAATGAAGCTGAAATAGGGGTCGCTCGCGGGAATGTCGCTGAAGTATGGAGTGGTTGGAAAGGCGAATGTGTCGCCGGCGGCGAGCCCCAGTCGTGCCCGAACGATAAAGACCGCCATCTGACCGCGCGTCACCGGATCGCTCGGGCAATACGCGGTCGAACTGCAACCCGAAGTGATCCCCAGTTCTCTCATCTTCTGGACATAGGCGAACAATGAATTGCTCGCCGGAACGTCCGTAAAATAGGGCGTCTGCTGGTGCGGGAAGGTATCGCCCATGAGCGCGCGGATGATGAAGACGGCCATCTGGCCGCGCGTCACGGGAGCGCCGGGGCAATAGCCGGTAGACCCGCAGCCGGACGTGATCCCGTTCGCTTTCATCAGCCAGATGTAGTTGAAATACGGGTCGGTTGTGGGCACGTCCGGAAACCCCTCGACGGGGTTCGGGCTGGTCTGCAACACCTGAATCCATTGCCCGGCGATGGAGATCGATGCCGTTCGGGGCAGGGGTCCGAGGTTGGGCTCCGCCGCGAACTGCGCCGCTCCGCTCCCCGCCGGCACCGTGGGAAGAGCAGCCACCCAGTCCGCCGATTCCGGTGTCCAGGCGCAACTGGAACCTGTGTTCACGTTGATGCTCCCCGTCGCGCCAGCCGCGTCCACGCCCAGGCTCTGGGCGCTCAGGGTAAAGCCGCACGCCTGAGCAGCCTGATCGACGAGGAAGCTATTCCCGGCGATGGTCAGAATTCCGGAGCGCGCCGCGCCGGTGGTATTGGGATCCGCGGCGTAACGGACCCTTCCACTACCCGATCCGGAGGCGCCGCCCGTAATCCTCAGCCACGCCGAATCGCTTGATGCGGTCCACTGGCAGCCCGCCGGGATCGAAAGGTTGACGGTTCCCTGATCCCCGAACCCCGCAAGCGAGACGCCTGAACGATCGAACTCGGCGGAACAGCCCGTCGGCGATGCCGGGGTATAGGTCCACCCCGGCGGCAGCTTGAAGGAGACAGGATCGAAAATGGCCACGCTGCTACTCTCGTTCTGCCCGGCCGCTACCTCAAGGCTGATCACAACGTCATAGGTTATGCTGCACGGGCACGACAGGATAGTGATGTCGTCTGTCGCGAGCATGCCGGCCTCGCTGTGGCTGCCGGGCCCGAACTGCTTGCTTACGGTAACAGGAATCGAGGGCGGGACGCCGTCGACTAAATCGATGTTCAAAGTCAGGTTGGCCAATGAATAATCAGCTTTGCCCAATCCTATATAGGCGTACGGGGAAAGCACTCCGACGGTCACTGTGTTATCGGTGGACCCAGCCGGCGGCTTCAAGGTTACAGTCTGGCTCCATCCAAGATTCATGAAAGCGCTTGAGCCGCTCGCCTCTCCCGAGGAACTGGCTGAGACCTCCCCAGACCCTGAACCCAGTTTCACATCTGCCACCGCCTCTGCGGAGACCGTGCCCACGACAGCCCCGGAGGGGTCTGTACAATTTAAAGGGCCGACTTCCAGTTCGACGATCTTTCTGGCGCCCGACGAATCCACCGAAGGGGTATCTTGGCGCTTCTGGACGAAATCGTCGATTCCAGGGCAGGGCATGATTATCGCCCCTCCACCATATACGGCAGTGGAATGCGTTTGGCCGAAAGCGGCCCGGGAGGCCAGCAGCAGCGCCGCGGCCAAGAGAGTTCGATGCACCATGGCTCATCTCCTTTCTGACTGTGCCCTGTGATCCCGCCAGGCAGCCCGTCGGCGCCTGATTTCAGATGTCCAGGTCTGATTTCCGGAAAGAGTATAGCCGATCTCGAACGAGAGGGGAAGCGCTACTTCCTGCGCAGGGTACCGGGACTGATAGCGGCGGCGGTTGCTCCCGCCGCGGAATTCGACGATTCACGTAGTAATCTGTTCCCATTCCTGGCGGAATGCAGCCGGCATTGTTGGAGAGGCGACAGGCATCCTTGCCGTACGCTCACGCGAGGCGCAGGATTTGGGGCCACGGACAGTTCAGAGTTCTCCCGGCAGCGTCGTCCGGAGCACGACGCGGCCTACCTCACCAGCGTTACCTTCGTGTACACCACTTCGAATCCCATCCGCTCGTAATTGCGCTGCGAACCGCCTCCGGGCAGCGTCGTCGCCGTCGCCAGATCGCATCCCCGCGCCATACTCTCGTGCAGGCGGGCGGCAATCAGTTCCCGGTGCAGGCCGGCGCGTCGAAACTGCGGGATGGTGCTGTCGGCGAACAGGATCGCGAGCCCGTCGTACATCGCGAGCGCCGCGCCGCCGGCCAGTTGGCCGCCCTCCGTGGCCGCCAGATAGCAGAGTGCTCCAGGCATCGCGTAGATTGCACGTCCGACGTCCATCTCGCCCGTGGTCAGATCCTGTTGTTCGAAGAAGCCGGAGCCGACAGTGTGAGACCACAGGTCCTGTTCTCCGTTGACGGCGCGGCGCACGCGCGGGGTCAATCCGATTTCGCCTCCCGTCAGTCGCTTTGCCAACACGTTGTTAAACTCCGTGGGACGGTAGCCACGGTCCACCAATGCCTGTAAGAGCCCCGGGTCCGCCAACGGACAGAGGTCGATGGTCACCCTGGCGCCGCGGGTTCGAAAGAAGGTCTCCATAGCCTCGATGTCCAGCTCGCTGACGGCACCGTTCAGGCCCACTCCGACGACTTGGGTCAGCGGAGAGTCCGCACCAACGAAGATGGCGCAGCCGCCGGCGATATCGAGAAACGCCGCGCCCGGACCCGCGCTGCACCCGCGGGCGTTGGCCGACTCGGCCGCCTCCAGCCTCCTCGCCAATGCCCCGTCGGCAAAAATCATGGCTTCCTCCTGTGACAGTATGGCGCATGGGCGCATCATATAAGTATGGCGATCGATACCTTGCGATTGTCCGTGCACGGCATGACGTGCCAGAATTGCAGCCGGACCGTGGAGTGCGCCCTGGCGTCCACTCCCGGCGTAACCAAAGCCTCGGTGAATCTCGAGGCAGCCAGCGCCACCGTGGAATACGACGTAGACCTGGTGAAGCCCGAGGTAATTGCCGACGCTGTCCGCGAGCTCGGGTACGAAGTGACCGCATGAGCCGGAGCATCGCTGCCCCGGAGCGGGTGGACCTGCCGGTCTCCGGAATGACGTGTGCCGCCTGCGCGCGCGCCATCGAACGCAAGCTTGGCAAGACAGGCGGTGTGGAAAGGGCCAACGTCAACTTGGCCACCGCGATCGCCACGGTTGAATATGACCCCGCCAAGGCCGCGGTTTCCGACTTCATCGGGGCGATCGAGGGTCTCGGGTATGGCGTCCCGCAGACCGGAACTCCGGCGCCTTCCGGGGATGGCGCTTACCGCCGGCGATTGATCGCGGCAGTCGTCTGCGCCATTCCCGTGATGATCCTCGGAATGATGCACGGCAGCGCGTGGATCCAACTGGCGCTTACCCTGCCGGTGGTGTTCTACTCAGGAGCGCCGATTTACCAGGCAGCATGGTCCGCCCTGGTACACCGGTCCGCCAATATGAACACGCTGATCGCGCTGGGCACAGGCGCGGCGCTGTCGTACTCGCTGTACGAGACGCTTCGCGGCGGCCATGAGGTCTACTATGAAGCTGCTGCGGCTATCCTCGCTCTGGTCTTGTTGGGGCGTACTCTGGAAAGCCGGGCGCGTGGCCGTGCGTCGGAGGCCATCCGCCGTCTGATGGACTTACAGCCGCCTACCGCGCGCATCCTCCGCGACGGCAGAGAAGCCGAGACGCCGGTGGAATTGGTACGCGTTGCCGATGTGGTCGTGTTGCGGCCGGGTGAGCGCATTCCGGTTGATGGCACCGTGATCGATGGCGAATCTTCGGTGGACGAGTCGATGCTCACGGGCGAGAGCATGCCGGTGGAGAAGCGGCCTGGAGGCTCACTGTTCGCCGGGACGATCAACGCGTCGGGCAGCGTCCGGTATCAGGCCACGAAGGTCGGACGCGGCACAGTGCTGCAGCAGATGGTCGAGATGGTGAAGCAGGCGCAGGGATCGCGTGCGCCGGTAGCCCGGTTAGCGGACGTGGTGAGCGGCTATTTCACGCTCGGAGTACTGATCGCGGCTGTGGTCACCTTCGCGGTGTGGCTTTTCTTCGCGCCCTTCGCCGCGGCGATGGTGAACGCGGTTGCGGTGCTGATCATCGCCTGCCCGTGCGCGCTCGGGTTGGCGACTCCGACCGCCATCATGGTGGGAACGGGGCGCGGCGCCGAGCACGGCATTCTCATCAAGGGCGGTGAAGCGCTCGAAATGGCTCACCGCGTCGATACCATTCTGCTCGACAAGACGGGGACCCTGACTCGAGGGAAGCCCGAGGTGGTGCGAGTGCTGCCGGCATTGGGCTATGGCGACGATGAGTTGCTCCGCCTCGCGGCATCCGCCGAGCGCTATTCCGAACATCCTGTGGGCAAGGCGGTGGTGGAGGCGGCAGCCAATCGCGGCCTGGCACTGGATGCCGCCAGCCAATTTCAGGCCACTGCCGGGCATGGCGTGCGCGCGATGGTGGCGGGTCGCGAGGTCATCGTGGGAAGGCCGGGCATCACGGTGACTGTGGATGGGACGGAGGCCGGCACCATCGAGGTAGCGGACTCACTCAAGTCCGAGGCGCCGGAGGCGGTTCGACGCTTTCACGCGATGGGTCTGGAGGTCTGGATGATCAGTGGGGACAACCGTGCGACCGCGGAAGCTGTGGCGTGCGAGGCCGGCATCGATCGCGTCCTGGCCGAGGTGCTGCCGGACCAGAAGGTGGCCGAGGTGAAGAAACTGCAGGCTTCGGGCAAGTGCGTGGCGATGGTGGGCGACGGGGTCAACGACGCGCCCGCCCTGGCGCAGGCCGACCTCGGGATCGCAATGGGCTCCGGCACGGGAATCGCGATGGAAGCCGGGGACATCACCTTGATGCGCGACCACCTGACCGGCGTGGCCGATGCAATCGAGCTTTCGCGCCGGACGATGCAGATCATCCGGCAGAATCTCTTCTGGGCATTCGCCTATAATGCGGTGGGTATTCCGGTCGCCGCGCTGGGGCTGCTTTCCCCGATGCTGGCATCAGCGGCCATGGCGCTCTCGAGCGTGACGGTGGTCACCAACAGTTTGCGCTTGAAGTGATGATCTGCAAACTGAGAATACAAACTCCAGGCGTCGGCAAGAGTGCCCGCGCCCCATTGTGCCTACGCCAGGGCGTTCTTGCAGAAGGCTACGCATTTTGCGATTTCGGTCATCTGGTCGGAGCCTTGCGGAACCTGGTACTCAAACTCGATCACGCCCACGAATGGGTACTTCTCTTTCTGCATCAGCTTGAGCGTCTCCCGGATGGGCGTTTCGCCGGTTCCCCACGGCACGTTCGGGCCGTTGTGCATCATGCGGTCCTTGATGTGAATGTGGGTGATGCGGTCGTGATACTTCTGTAAGAACGGTATGGGCGACGTGCTGTTGCCGGCGGTGAAGTGGCCGATGTCGAGATTGATGCCGTTGTACTTCGAGTAGCTCATGGCGGTCTCCCAGCTTTCCGGCCGTCCGAAGGCCTCCGGGCTGGTGACGTCGGTGTGGCCGTGATACCCGATCATCATTTTGTGCTTCTCACCAAACATGCCCAGACGCCTGGTGTGGCTCAATGGAATCTCGCACGAGATGGCCCTTGCGCCCGCAGTCCTGGCGACGCCGAACATGTAGTCGATCTCTTCGTCGGAAAAGGTGTCGATGGCATCCACTTTGACGATATCGATCTTGACCCCGGCATCTTCGTACTTCTTTCGAAATGCCTTCACCTTGTCCATGGACGCCGCGAGTCGCCACTTGCGCAATTCTTCGGCGTCCGCCTTGCGCGCGGCTTGCTGCTCCGGAGTGAGAGGTGCGCGCCCACCGGTCTTCTTCGGCGGTGCCGTGCCCGCGTCCGCGGCGGGCGTGGCGCCTCCGTCGGGCGCCTTCTTGGGTGTTCCGCCACCTCCTCGCCGCGGTGCGGGATAAGCAACGAGGTCGGGCCGCGCTCCCATGAACTGTTCGATGGGTTGCGCCCGCAATTCCACGGAGCTGAGATTGAGTTTGACCAGGGCGTCCAGGCATTCGTCGCCGCTGTTGTAAGCGCCGTGAAAGCTGTATGGCGCGTTGATGCCGATCTGCACGCCGCCGAAGTTGGAATTGGTCTTCGCCAGCAGGCGGGCAGCCGGGAGAGCCGCGAGCGCCAGTTTGCCGAGGTCGCGTCGGGTCGGATTCATGGGTGTCCTTTCGAGGTAAGCACCCCAAAACTATCCCGATTGCCAAGCGGCTGTCAACCGGCCGGGATGGTCTGTATTAACGATCACGATAGCGCTAAGGCTTCCGGCAGCGGACATGCAAAAGTAAGCGACGATCCGGGTGTCCGCTACCGCGGGGATCCGCCTCGCCGTCTGCTCGTCGGCGGGCGGTTCCGCGACGCGCTCCAGCACGAAGCCGGCAACGGTAACCGCGTTCAACCATTCGGCAAGAGTCCGGTGGAATCGCGGCACCTCGAATTCTCGAAGACCTGCCTTGACGGCGGGCGGTGCGGCGGAGAAATCCACCGATCGATTTCGCCATCCACGCGATCGAAGTAACGTGCCACTTCCAGGGCAGAGGGTCTGCCATGGGAGCTTCTCACCAGCCGGCGATGAGGCGGGGAGAAGCAGGGATGGGTGATCCAGAACTGCAGAAAGCCACGCGGCCGAAGGACGCGATGACATTCCTGCAAGGCAGTCTCGTGGCACGGCATGTCCATGAGAGACATCACCGCTGTGGCGAAATCGAAGCGTCCTGAAGCGAACGGCAGTTCCTGGCCGCTCGCCTGGACGTATCGAATGCCCACCGGCTGCCGCCGTCCGGCCGCTCGGGCCGCGCGCAGAAAAGTGGGCGCGATATCCACCGCGTACATGCGCGCGCTGCGCCCTGCAAACAGACGGGTGTTGTATCCATCGCCGCAGCCGACATCGAGCCCCATCATCCCGCCGATGTCCGGCAGCAGATCAAGGAAGGCCGGCGTGTTTAAAGCGTCGCGGTAAATCCATTTCCCGATTATCAGACGTGGGACTGTCGCTCCCGGCTTCCGCGGCGATTTGTAAGCGCAGCCAACTGAAGCCCGCGCTCCTTAAACGTCACCCCACGTGCGTATCGTGCTTCTCCGACTTGGCAACCACGTCCGCGTGCCGCTTGAGATCGGCATACGGGACGGTGACCAGATCTTTTTCCATATCTTCGCCGGTGAGGATCAGTTTGAGCAGGTGCTGTTCCGCCAGGCGAGCGCACCAGGGATCGTCCATGCGGCGATTGGTTTCCTTGCTGAGCCGCTGCACATCGGCGTGGGGGAGCGCGATGGTCTTTTCGGTGCGTCCGCCATTCTCGTCCACCAGGACGAACTTTACGTCCACGGTGTCAGCCTGGCGAATCGAGATGGCGGTTTGCAGCCACTTGAAGAGCACCTGGAATTTGCGGCCGAACGGATCGGGGCCGGCCTCGAACTGGCGAAAATTCTGCATGTACGAGCTATTCTACAATGACATTTTAGGTTTCATGCTGATTGCCGAACTGATTGCTCCGCGAGAGTTCCGCCTCGCCGAAGGCCCCATTGATGACCCGAGTCCTGGCGAGGTACAGGTGCGGGTGGATGCCACCGGCGTCTGTGGCTCGGACCTGCATTCCTATTCGGAAGGCGCCGTCGGCGACACGCCGTGCGAATACCCCATGGTGCTGGGGCACGAGCCCGCCGGAACGGTGGTGAAAGTCGGAGCGGGTGTCACGGGCTGGTCGCCCGGAGACCGCGCCGCGCTCGAGCCTGCGCTCTACTGCTACCATTGCGAGTTCTGCCGCAGCGGACGTCACAACATCTGCGCCAACATCCGTTTCCTCAGCACGGTGGGTAATCCGGGGTTCTTTCGCGAGTACGTGAACCTGCCGATTGCCAATCTGCTGGCGATACCCGCGCAGATCTCGCTTGAACTAGCCTCGCTGGTCGAGCCCCTGGCGGTGGCGCTGCACTCCATGCCGTTCGCCGCGATCCAACCGGGCGACACGGTGGCGGTCTTCGGCGCGGGCCCGATTGGCCTGCTGACGATTGCCTGCGTGAAAGTGGCGGGCGCCGGCCGGATCTGGGCTGTCGATCCGGTGGCCCACCGCCGCGAGTTGGCACGCCACATGGGCGCGGACGTGGCGCTCGATCCCGGCGAAATCGATGTGGTGCGTCAGATTCATGCTGACACCGCCAACCGCGGAGTGGACTGCGCAATCGACTGTGCGGCCAAGCAGCACACCACCAATTGGGCGATCCAGGCCGCGCGCAACGGCGGGCGCATGGTGCTCACCGGAATCCATTCCGATGCGTTCGTGCCGTTCGACGTGTCGCCCATGCGCCGCAAAGAGCTGGCGATTTATAACGTTCGCCGGTCGCTTCACGAACCGCAGGCGGCCTTGGACCTGATCGTGGAGCGCACCGCATGGTTCGCTCCCCTGGTCACCCACACACGTCCGCTCAGCAGGATCGCGGAGGCTTTCCGGATTGCGGAAGCCTACAGCGATGGGGTAGGGAAGATGGTAGTGGTTCTATAGGCTTGGCCGCACTTGCGGCGGTCAGGATGCCATGGCGGCCGGCATGGCCTCTACCACGAAGAAGTGCGCGATGTCGAGCCGTCTGCGCAACTCCTGCATCTTCATTTCGATCCACATGCGCTCAGCTCGATCCACCCCTTCGAGCGTCGGCAGCACCCTTCGGGCGACGAGGTAAATCTTCTCCGCCTGGGCCTTCCGAAGAGACGCCTTGACAGTCGCGATCTCCAGGAGGGTGAGAGCACGATCGATCTCTTTTTCGAGCAGGATCAGCAGATCCTGATCGGTTTTGGACCGCAACGACCGGAGCTTTTGGCCTTCGTTTGAAATCTTACTATCTCGCCCCGGGGCCAGATTGGTGTTCATTTTTTCCCCTCGAAATGGTCTACGATCCCGCGGGACCATTTGGTTTTTTGGCTCGCTGGGCTGGCGTATCCCTTCGCACAGTTCTACTCATGCCGTAGCGCATCCGTGGGCTCGATCCGCGCAGCCCTGAGTGCGGGAAGGCAAGCCGCCACGATCCCCACCGCAATCAACGCCACCGCCGCAAAAGCGATCACCACCCCATCATTCCCGTACAGTTCTTTGATCCAATCACTCGCCAGTGTCTTTCCCCAGAGCGCCAGCGGCGCGCCCAGCACGAGCCCGCAGGCCATCATCGTCAATGCGTCGCGGAGAACCATCCCAACGACGTTGCCGCGGGTCGCGCCCAACGCCACTCGGATGCCGATCTCGTTCGTGCGGCGAACCACCGTGTGAGCGAGGAGGCCATAAAGGCCGATGGCCGCCAGCAGCGTACCGAGGCCGCCAAACCATCCGGAAAGCATCGCGCTGAGGCGCTCCGGAACGATGGTGGCGTCCACCTGCTCCGCCAGGGTCGTGATTTTGCCTACCGCTACTGTCTTAAGCAGTTCGCGGACCGCGCCACGCACCTGCGGAAATAGCGCCGCGGGGTCGAGTGTGGTCCGCAAGGCGAATTGCGAGGGCACGCGCTCTTCCTGAAAGGCGTTCAGATAGACCATGCGGGATGGTGCTTCCCGCATATCGTAGTATTTCTCGTTGCCCGCGACGCCAATAATCTCGTAGGACTTCACCCGGGGGTCGAAGTGGTCCGCATCGAAACTCACGGATTTCCCAATCGGGTTGGCATCGCCGAAATAGAAACGCGCCATCGCTTCGTTGACGATCGCCACTCGCGGCCGGCCTATATCTTCGAAGCGGAAATCGCGGCCGTAGAGAAGTGGCGTCTCGAGTGTCTCGAAGTACTTCGGCGCCACCCATTTCAGGTAGGTGTAGCGGCGGTCCTCGGGGCGTTCCGGGTGGCCCTCCACGTTTGCGAAGCGCGGTGCGCCGCCGCCCGAAAGCGGGGTCGGCGCGCTGATGGTTGCTGAACGAACACCCGGAATTGCCTCCAAGCGCTCCAGAAGGTCGCGATAAGAGCGCGCCAGGCGTTCGCCTTCGTATCCGCTGCCGGAGGGATCGAGGGTCAACAGCAGAATGTGGTCGCGGTGGAATCCCAGTTCGAGATTCTCGAGGTGCGACAGGTTCCCCACAAACAGGCCTGCCGCGCTCAACAGCACCAGGGTGAAGGCCACTTGCACGACCACCAGCGACTTTCCGAAGAGCCGGCGCCCGGGCGTCTCGCCGCTCCGGCTCTCGCGCAGCGAGGTTGCCGGTTCGAACGCAAATGCGTTCCAGGCGGGGGCCAGCCCGAACAGCAGACCGGCCAGCCCCCCGACCACGACTGTGAAGAGCAAAACTCGCGCCTCGGGAAGCACAGGAATCTCGAGGTGAGGGGGGCGGCCGACGAAGCGTCCCGAAGTGATCATCCGCGCCAGCGCATGGGCGCCGAAATACGCCACGAAGATGCCGAGCAGTCCTCCGGCCAGGGAGAGCAACAACGATTCGGTGAGCACCTGCCGGACCAGGCGAGACCGGCCGGCACCCAGCGATACTCTTACCGCCATCTCCCGTTGCCGTGCCGCGCCACGCGCCAGCAGCATGCTGGCCACGTTGGTGCACGCGATCAGCAGGAGCAGTGCCACGACGGTCATCAGCGCAACCAGGGGCTTCGCGAACTGAAGCCGCAAGGGATTTGAGAGCCCGCTTTCCGCCGGCTCCACGGTGAATTGAAGCCGCTGCATCTGTGGATCCTTGGACGCCCGGGTCCGTTCGTCGAAAGTGAAGCGGAACAGCACCGCCATCTCGGCGCGCGCCTGCTCGATCGAGACCCCGGGCGCCAGCCGCGCGATCAGCCGCAGAGCGCCGGCCCCCAGCCGGCTGCCCGGATCGATCCTCCACTTCAAGGCCAGCGGAACCCAGATGTCGGTCTGCATGCCGGTCTGCACTCCGGAGAATTCGCGCGGCAGCACGCCCACAATCGTCACAGGCACTTCTTCCATCGACACGCGTTTTCCCAGAATCGCAGGATCGAGCTGGAACTGACGGTTCCAATAAGACCAGCTCACCACGGCGACCGGGGAATCGGCATTATCGGGTACAATCAGGCGGCCAATCGCGGGCTTCACGCCAAGCAATGGAAAGAAGTTGCCGGCAACACACTCGGTATCGATGGTTTCCGGCTCGATGCCTTCGCCGCGTACGTGAAATCGCCCCAGTCCCTCGCCCGTGATGGCTGCGAAGACGTGACTATGATCGCGATAGTACTCATAACTGGCGAGCGAGAAGTAGTTTCCCGGCGGATCGCCCGGATAGTGGACCAGGAACTCCACTAGCTGGTCCGGCTGTCGAACCGCCAGCCGCCGCAGCAGGAGCGTGTGGACGAGGGAGAAGATGGCTGTGTTCGCGCCAATCCCGAGAGCCAACGAGAGGATCGCGGCAGACGCGAAGCCACGTGCGCGTGTCATCGTACGCACGGAATAGCGAATGTCCAGCCACAGGGTTTCGAGCCGGTCCCATTGCCTCATGGCTCGATTGTATTAGTAGACTAGTACATTAGTCAAGAAGTATTTCGGCGGGATTTTTCGCACCTTTGCTCTAATTCTTCGCTCTGGCTCCACAGAATGCGGGAGGGCCCTTACAGTTTCTGCCGCGCGTTGACGCTTAATGAATAGGCTGTAGCCGGGCGAACGGGTACCAATGCCGGCGAGGCCAGCGGAGCACTCAGATTTCTGAATGGAGTTATCGATAGGATGCCGGCATGGAAGACGACTCAAAAATGGACTCCCAAGCTGTACCAGGAGTATCGCAAGTACGCCGCAATCGAGGCGCCGAAGGCTCGCGGCCGGACCGAAGATTGCGCGGATCTCTCGATGAAGTTCCTGATCTACTTTGCGGAAAAGCAGGGTCTGACGGTCACTTTCGAGGACAACGATAACGTGGGGTATGTGTCCAAAGCAGACCATCCGGTGTGGGCTTCGTCGCAGAAGAAAGCCTGGAGCAATCGCGACGAGTTCTACGACGTTGTCAAGCAGAAAATCGGCGTGGAGGCGCTTTGGAAGCACAGCACGGAGAGAAACGACGCCGGGCCCGAACCGGGCGACCTGATGATCAGATACGGCGATGGCTACCACCATGCCGCCTTGATCTTCGCGGTGTATAACGCAGGAGTGCGCCATCCACAGCAACAGAACCGGAAGGTCCCGGATTTTCCCGGACCCCGGGCTGCGGAATGGGACCAGGACGGGACTGAGTATTTCAAAGGCACGGTGGACGACGATGGAATCACACAGTCCCGGGATCCTGATTACTGGCCTCACCTTGACTACCTGAACCACCGGGGCACCTCCAAGACCAAGGCGGAGTTGATCTATTTCGCCAACTCCTGGCAGCAATTGCATGAACACTTCGAGTATCGCCGGTATAGCTGGAGAGTTCTGAACGACTGGGAGGATTGGGATGGGACTGGCTTCGGCCCTCCAGTCAAGCCTCTACCGCGAGGATACCTGAAGCAGCGGTGGTGATGGAGATTCGACACCCCGGGAGGCCAAACCATGCTGAGCCCAGCAGAATACAAAAAGAAGTATCTAAACCTCGAGGTCGCGTTCGACGACGGACCTGTCACCATTCAGGTAAGGCAGTACATCGAATTCAAAGCGGCCCGTCCGTGGACCCTCGAGGCCGATCGCCTGGTTGACAGCGCGGCTGGCAATTTGAGGGATCGGCAGAAGAAGGACCCCAGCTTCAAGTTGACCTTAAAAGTGAATGGAAAGCCCGTGTCCTTCACGAAAGCCGATGTGTTGAGCCGCTCGATGCACTACGCCTTCGAAGGGAAGGGCTCGCCGGAAGACTGCCAGGTTGCCGCCCAAATGGCTGTCTTGCAGAAAAGGATCAAGAAAGCCGAACTGCAAAGCTATTGCGACAAGAACATGGGGCTGGACTGCAACGGCTTTGTCGGCAACTATCTCTGGTATGAGTACGGCGTCAGCGGAGCCAAGACGTGGCCTGGCGAAAATCCCGTGGTGAACTACACGATCGATGAGATCCTCCATCTGACAAAGCCACTCTCCGGACTCGATACGCTTGTGCGGGGCAACCTCCACGTTTTCGGACTCTTGGACGGCCGCAACCGGATCGTCCCCAGGGATGGCGCGGCTCATGCCCACATCGGCATCACGGAGCCGGGAATATTCACGGATTTCTCGTTCCTGATCAACTCGATTCCATTTCTGGATACGGTGCCGGTTTTCGAAGGGGTTGGGGGAGCGGGCGGATATCCCAGCCTTTGGTGCGTGGAGTCCACCGCCGGGCTCGGGCTGTACGAGTCGTGGTATGTGCTGTCTGAGGTGCTCGACAGCAAGAAAAAGGCCATCGGCGTCGTCGATTCGAAACCGGGGTTCAAAGTCTTCAGTGTTTACCGTTCCTGTAAGCACGAGAAACTCAACTTTACGATCGGCTACTTGAAGCCGGCTGCCTGAAGTGGCCCTTTGGAAGCGGCATTTCCCACGGCTCATTCCACCTGACCGGCTATTCTGGCGCCGGCCCGGAGCAGCGTGGCAGGGCCCTTCGCCCGAACCGAGGTTGGTGGCGACGGAATGGAATCTAGCGGACGCGGCGCCGCCGAAACCCGCCGCTTCGAGCGTTGAAAGGTGCCACTTCAGCACCTGATTTGATCTCGCCCGAAGAATCGCCCCGAGTCAGGACGCGGCGGCCACGAGTGCCCGGGCCACATGGGCCTCGAAGACCGGAGAGGCCCGGGACAGGGCCTGGAACAAGGGCGCGTTCCCGAGGCATCTGCCAAACTCGAGGAAGCAGGTCCGGAGGATGGCGGCGGAACTGCGGCCGGCAGTCCTCGATCGACTGGGCTTGGCTCAATCGTGACCATCAGCCTCAGACGAAATGATGGAACGCTAATTAATTAGTGCGTGTGGGTCGGGAACTAAGGTGGTGGTGCGGCTGCCGCTGTCGGCAGCGGTGGGCGAACAAGCTGCTGATTAGGCACGGCTCTATCCCGACGCGTTCCACATGCAGTCGGGATACGCGCCACCTATCGCGACCCGGACCCGCGCGGCGTTGGCGGGCTGGATCCGCAGCACCATCTCGACAGCATCCGCCGCCTCCCACAAGTACTCACTCATCAGTTCCAGCGCCCTGACTGCGATGCCCCTGCCCCGCCGTTCCGGGAATACCCCGTACGACACATTCACCTGGCCGGGCTCCAGACGAAAGCCCAGGTTCGCCTCGACGCTGCCGATCAGGCGCCCCGTAGCGCAATCAAAAACGCCAAACGCGCGGCGTGGTCCGAGGTCGCGCCAGTTTTCCGGCACTCCCAGATGTAGGCGTGCACGTTGGCCAGGCTGCTGTGGCCGCCGCTGAGCCACGTGGCCATCTCCTCATCTTCGCCGCGCAAGTGCTCGCCCGCGTTCTCTTCCCGCAGCGGCCGAAGCGTTATCACACCATCCGACAACTCCGGACCGCCAGGCGATCGCACCGACACGCACCAGCTTACCTCTCCCCGCCACGTCAAACCCGGGCGCACAATAGTCTTGATGCTGCAAGACCTCGCTTACGCGCTGCGGCAACTCCGCCGCGCCCCCGCATTCGCCGCGGCGGCGATCCTCACGCTGGCACTGGGCATTGGATCCAATACCGCCATCTACCAGGTCTTGGATGCCGTTGCGTTTCATTCGCTCCCGGTGCACGACCCCCAGAGCCTGGTGCGCCTCCAGATCCTCGAAGACGGCAAACCCCTGAACTTCAGCTATCCGCTTTACCGCGAGATGGCCGCGCGGCAACAGGTCGCGAGCGGGATGTTCGCCGTCAGCGATTACCCGCTGCACGCCGCTATTCTGCGGGGACGCGGCCCGGCACGTACCGTGAACGCAGTGCTCGCGAGCGGCGGGTATTTCTCCGTTCTGGGCGTGGCCGCCCGGCTCGGCCGCGTTTTCACCGAAGCCGACGATCAGGCGTCCGCGCCTCCCGTGGCCGTGATCAGCGACAGCTTCTGGGAACGCGAATTCGGCCGCGGTCCCGAAGCTCTGGGCCAACCCCTCGAGATCAACAAAGCAGTAGTCACGATCGCCGGCGTGGCGCCTCCGGAGTTCTACGGCGAGACGCAGGGTAACGCTCCGGACGTCTGGCTGCCGATGAGCGTCGCGCCGCAGGCCATGGCAACGGATTGGCTCAACGCGCCCAAGTCGTTCTGGCTTACCGCAATGGCACGCTTGCGGCCGGGTGTGTCGCAGGCCGCGGCACGGCAGGCCTTCGAATCGCTCTACCGGCAAATGCCGGACTTGAGCGAGCGGCACGGTGGCAGCGATTTCCGTATCGAGGTCCAGCCCGGCAGCCGCGGCGTCGCCGAACTGCAGGAGCGCTTTGAAAGCCCGCTGCTGGTGCTGATGGCAGTCGTCGGGATGGTGCTGCTGATTGCCTGCTGCAACCTCGCCAACCTGCTGCTCGGCCGCGCCGCCGCGCGTTCCCACGAGTTCGGCGTGCGGCTGGCGCTCGGAGCGGAGCGCGCCCGCCTCATGCGGCAGGTGCTCTCGGAAAGCCTGGTGTTGGCCGCAATTGGGGGCGCGGCCGCGCTCGCGCTGGCACACTGGGGTGCGATGGCCCTGGTCCAACTTGCGGCCGAAGGGCGAAGCTGGCGCGTCCCCCTCGGCTCGGGCTGGCGGGTTCTGGCGTTCACCGCGGGAGTGAGCGCGGCGGCCACCTGCTTTTTTGGCCTGGCCCCCGCGTGGTCCGCGGCCCGCGTCGATCCGTATGCCGCCCTGCAATCCAACCGCGGCCAAACGGGCAGCCGGCGGCGCCGGGTGCTCGGTGAAGCTCTGGTGGTGGCGCAGATCTCGATGTCCCTGGTGCTTCTGGCGGGCTCGGCGCTCCTGGTGCGATCGCTGTGGAGCCTCCGCCGCCAGGACTTCGGCTTCCGCGGCGAGCACGTCCTGATGGTCGATCTTCCCTGGGAGTTCAGCCCGGCCATGATGGCCCGATATAAGGCCCTCAGCCAGCCTTTGTACGACGCGATGAACCAACTGCCGGGAGTCCGTTCGGCCGCGCTATCCTGCTTCGGACCGATGGGCGGCGATCAGCACACCGGTCCGCTCTCCTCGGCTGAACGGCCTGCGAAACGGGATGACCTGACACGCATCGTACACGTCTCCCCGCGGTATTTCGAGACCATGGGAATCCGCATCGTGGCCGGCCGAGGGATCACGGCGGGCGACTCCGCGGGCGCACCCAACGTAGCCGTCCTCAGCGAGACGGCTGCGCGCCAGGTGTTCGGCGGGGCGAACGCAGCCGGCCGCCTGGTAACGCTCGGCAATCGGTTCGATGCGACGCATGCGGTGGAAGTCGTGGGTGTGGCGCGAGATGTCCGCTTTGCCAGTCCCGGCGAGCCCTTCGGCTTCCTGGTATACGTGCCGATGGCGCAGTCGCCGGCGCCCATCACGGCAGTGGTGCTGCGGACTGCGGGTGACCCGGCGCCGGCCGCGGGCAATGTACAGGCGGCCTTCCACGCGATCGATCCGGGGATGGCGATCGGTGCGATTCGGTCCGCGGGAGAAGTAATCGACGCGAAGCTTTCCCATGAACGCCTGTTGGCCCTGCTTGCGATGAGCTTCGGGCTGCTGGCTCTGGTGCTGACTTCGGTCGGCGTCTACGGGGTGATCTCGTACGCCATGGGGAGGCGGACGCGCGAGATCGGGATCCGGCTGGCGCTGGGAGCGACCCGCGCGCAGGTTTCGGCGACGCTGATGAAGCAGGTGGGCCTTCTGGTCTTGTCGAGTGCCGCATTGGGCGGAGCGGGGGCGGTGGCGATGACTCGCGCGCTGCGCAGCATGATTTTTGCTTTCGGACCCGGCGACTTCACGCTGCTTGCGGCGGTGGGGCTGTTTCTGTTGATGGTGGCGTCGCTGGCGGGATATCTGCCGGCACGGCGGGCAGCGCGGCGGGATCCCGTGGAAGCGCTACGGGAACCCTGAGAAGCGCAGCATACCGGCGGGCAGGAGTGTCCGCGCCACGTTTCAGTGCACGGCTCCGGCAGACCGCATCCAGACGGCAAGGGCCCTGCTACCAAACGATGGGCGCACACCCCTCGCGCGGTGTATAATCAGTCGCTTGTTCACCCCCGTGCGCCTTGCGCTGTTCGGGTTGTCGACCGGAGCAGCCGTCATTCTCGGGCTTCTCTTTGCCCGACCTGCCGGGCACCACGAGAAGTTGCTCGCGCCGCGCCTCTCCGTTCAGCCAGCCCAAATCTACGCCGATGGCAATGACGTCGCGACCCTGGTGATCGAGGCTCCGGGCGCCGCCGGCGCTGCCCGCGTTTCGATTCGGGACAACCTGCATGCCGCTGAGGTGGGCGAGGTCGTCTCCGCCGGCAATGGCTCCGGATGGCATGCGCAGATCCGCGCCGGTGTGATGCCAGGCCGCCCGACGGTGCGTGTCGATTTCTCGAATCTCCCTCCGGCCACCGTGGAATTGGCGGTCGTCTCCAGCAACAGCGATTCCTTCGGAGATGGCACCCCGGACTTTCTGCGCCTGGACGGCGAGGACGACCGGCGGGCTTTCCGACGTTGGTTCACATACCTCGCCGAGGCGCAGTACTTTCAGGAGCCCGCCAACCGGCCCATGGAAATCAACGATTGCGCGGCGCTAATCCGGTACGCCTATCGCGAGGCTTTGCACGCGCACGAGAGCGGTTGGGCGGAGTTGGCGCATCTGCCGGTCGTGCCTCCGTTCGGCCCTGTCGCCAAGTATCAATATCCGTACACGCCACTGGGCGCCGCTCTTTTTCGGGTGACCGAAGGCCCCTATCGTCCGTCCGACCTCTCCAGTGGAGCGTTCTCGCAGTTTGCCGATGCCCGCGCGTTGTGGCGCTTCAACACGCACCTGGTCGGCCGCGATCTTAGTGCTGCCTCGCCCGGCGATCTGCTCTTCTTCCGCCAGGACAGCGGCCACATGCCCTATCACAGCATGATCTACCTGGGCGAAAGTCAGCTTCGCCAAGACGGCAATCGGTATCTGCTGTATCACACCGGTCCCGGTGGCGCGGATCCCGGCGAAATCCGCCGGCTGACGACCGAAGAACTGCTCAACTTCCCCCGTCCCGAGTGGCGACCCCGCTCCAGCAATCCCAACTTCCTGGGTGTACTCCGCTGGAACATTCTGAGAAAGGCATCCGACCCTGATGACGCGCGCCATTTCTAGAGTCTTTGCGGCGAAAAGCGGCCCCATGAGTGGGGGCGCGGCAGTCAAGGGTGCCCGCGCCGCAATTCGTCTTCTTGTCGTCCTCCTGCTTGCTGCGCCTGCTCTCAGTCAGGGAGAAAGCGAGCCCTACTTCTCCATCTCCAGCAGCCGCACCTTCCCTTCCAACGGCAAGCCCACCATCGAACTCAGCGCCGCCAATATCGACTCGCTCGACTTCCGCATCTACCGCGTCCAGGACCCGCTTGCGTTCTTTCAGCAGATGGAAGACCCGCACCAGTTCGGCGGGCAAGTGAAGCCTCCGCCGCGCGAGCCCACTCTGCTCGAGCGCATCCATTCGTGGAAGCGCGGACTGCGTGTGGGCATCCGGCGATCGCTCCGCGCGCAGTTCAGCGAGTCTCCCAGCGCACACCTGCTCAACGCGCTGCCGCACCAACCCGCCAAGCCGGGGGACCCCGGCACGTACTACGCCGAGACGCCCCTGCTAAACTCCTCGCAGCTTGTCCACTCGTTCGTGCAACCGGTGGCCGGCCACTCCCGCTGGGACCGCGAGACCGTCGATCTGGGCATCCGTGACAAAGGCGTCTACCTGGTGGAAGCGGTCCGGCACGACATGCGCGCCTATACGATTCTGGTGATCACCGACGTCGTGCTGATCACCAAGACGGGCAAGGGCCGCATCGTCAACCTGATGGTGGACCGCGTGACCGGCGAGCCGATCCAATCCGCCAAAGTCTGGATGCTACGCCGCGATGGCCGCAAGACGGAAGCCGACACCAATGCCGAGGGCATCAGTGAGATGAAGATGGACGAAGCGCGTCCCGATGACGTCCGCGTCCTGGCGCGCCGCGGCGGCGATTACGCGCTCAATGCGCTCTCGCCCTACGCCTTCCAACCGAACGAAGACCAGTGGGAGGGCTACATCTACACGGATCGGCCGGTCTACCGCCCCGGCCACACCGTCCACTTCAACGCCATCGTCCGCCTGCGCACGGCGACGGGCTACGTCGTGCCTGCGGGCAAGGCTCTCCAGGTGCAGGTGCAGGATACCGATCAGAAGGCGGTCTACTCGAAGACTCTAACAGTTAGCGCCAACGGCTCGGTTCACGACGACGTCGTGCTGCCGAGGACGGCCTCGCTCGGCTACTACTACATCGAAGTCAAAAGCCCCAGCGATTATTCGATGAGCGGCAATTTCGAAGTGCAGGAGTACAAGAAGCCCGAGTACGAGGTGCGCGTTCTTCCCGCGAAGGGCCGCGTCCTGCAGGGCGATGGCGTGCAAGCCACCATCGATGCGCACTACTACTTCGGCGAACCGGTGGCCGGCGCAAAAGTGGAGTACGGCATCTACCGCGAACACTACTTCTTCCCCATCTGGTACGACCCGGAGGATTCCTTCCAGCCACCGCAGACCGGGGACGACAGCGACGATGGCGGCGACCAGATCGACCAGGGCGAAGGGAAGCTGGATGCGGATGGCAAGCTCACCATCAACGTCGGCACGAAGATCTCCGCGCATAAAGACGACTACATGTACCGGATCGAGGCCAAGGTCACGGACCAGGCCAATCGCGAAATCTCGGGCAAAGGCTGGATCCTGGTCACCTACGGCAGCTACGTGGTGAATGTGGAACCGGAACGGTATATGTACGCGCCGGGGGCGAAAGCCACGGTGGTTGTGCAGTCCCGCGACTACGACAACAAGCCCGTGCCCGCGCGCGCCCGCGTGGAGTTGTTCGATACCGATCGGAAGGGTGTTCCCAAGGCCACCGCCAGCTCGGCGGTGGATGTGGATACTGGACCCGGCGGGTCGGGCACCGGCACGCTGGACATGCCGCGCCAAGGCGGCTCGTACCGTCTGCGGGTGACCTCGCGAACTCCGGAAGGCCGCGACGTGGAAGCCTGGTCGTTCGTCGCCGTCTCGGGAGGCTCGCGGTGGGAGTCCGATTTCGAAACGAGTCAGAATAAAGAAGTCAAGATCATTCCCGACAAGAAGACCTACCAGGCGGGCGATACTGCCAAGGTCCTGATCGTGGCCGGAAAGACCAACACTCCGATTTACGTGACGGTGGAAGGCCGCGACTTGAGGACGCTGCAGTTCATCCGCTCCAGCGATTCCACCGCCACCTTCGAAGTGCCGGTCACCGCCGCCGACGAACCCGGCATCCGCATCGCCGCCGCATTCGTGCGCAAGGGCAGCTTCTACAACGGCAGCAAGATCCTCAAAGTGCCGCCCGCCAGCCACCAGTTGAACGTGAAGATCGCGACCGGCAAGCCGCAGTATCTTCCCGGTCAGACCGCGGAATACAGCCTGGATGTTTCGGGCTCCGACGGCAAGCCGGTGCCTCACGCCGAATTCAGCCTGGGCGTGGTGGACGAGGCCATCTATGGCATCCGCAAGGACGCCACGCCGGATATTCTCACGTTCTTCTTCGAAGGCGCGGTCAACAGCGTCTTCACCGACGATTCGCTGGAATACTACTTCAGCGGCGAAGCCGGGCACCGGAGGATGCGCCTGTCGGAATTGCGCCCGTCGCGGCGGCTGGCGCAGCTCAAGCCCGACCGGCTGGTGCAGCCCAAAATCCGCAAGGCTTTCCCGGATACTGCATTCTGGGCCACCGACCTGGTCACCGACGCCGCAGGCCACGCCCACGCCAAGGTGGAGTTCCCCGATTCGCTGACCACCTGGCGGGCCACCGCGCGCGGCGCCACGCCCGATACCAAGGTCGGCGCCGCCAGTTTGAAGACGCTCGTCCGCAAGAACCTGATTCTTCGGCTGTCGGTCCCGCGCTTCTTGGTGCAAGGCGATGAGGTGGTAGTCTCGGCGCTCGTCCACAACTACCTCGCGGAGACTAAGACCGCTCGCGTCTCGCTCGATGTGACCGGGCTCGATGTGCTGGAGGGCTCGACCAAGGATGTCGAGATCCCCAGCCGCGGCGAGGCGAAGGTGGACTGGCGCGTCCGCGCGAAGCAGGTGCGCAGCGCGACCGTTATCGGCAAAGCGCTCACCGACACGGAGTCGGACGCCCTGCAGCTCGATCTGCCCGTGAATGTCGCCGGCGTGAAGCAATCGCAGTCGAGGGGCGGAACGCTCAGCGGTGGAAACTCGGCGGCCTACGACCTGACCTTTCCCGACAAGATTTCGC
The DNA here is from genome assembly GCA_035501495.1 of Bryobacteraceae bacterium. Classification (GTDB taxonomy): domain Bacteria; phylum Acidobacteriota; class Terriglobia; order Bryobacterales; family Bryobacteraceae; genus JAIQFL01. Next base: position 84,304 of record DATJWB010000117.1, read on the forward strand.
CCGGGTCACGCAGCATCTCGATCCGGCTGTCGCCCTCGATTGCCGGCTCGCTGTTCGGGGCGCTGGAATATCTCACTTCGTACCCGTATGGCTGTGTGGAGCAGACCATGTCCAGCTTCTTGCCGGACATTATCGTATGGAAAGCGGTAAGCGATCTCGGCCTGAAAACCACGTTGGACCGCGATTCCCTCCAGGAGAAGATCAACTCCGGGCTCGACCGCCTGTACCAGTTCCAACATGAGGACGGCGGGTGGGGCTGGTGGCAGACCGACGACTCCCACCCGTTCATGACTGCGTATGTGGTTGCGGGTCTCTCGCAGGCGCAAGCCGCGGGCGTCAAGGTGCAACAGGAGACCATCGACAAAGGTGTCGCCTGGGTGCAGCAGGACTTCGCGAAGGACAGCCGCCTCGCCGCCGACTTGCGGGCCTACATGCAGTACGCGCTCGCCGCTGCCGGCAAGCCCGACGCGGCGGGCCTCGGGGAAGTCTATGGCCAACGCGCCAAGCTCTCTCCTTACGGCCTTGCGCTTCTGGGTCTGGCCTTCGAGCAGGCCAAGGATCCACGCGCCGGCGAGTTGGCTGCCGCGCTCGAGAGCGTCGTCAAGCAGGACCAGGAGCAGGCCTGGTGGCCCGCCACACGCGACGAGATGCTCGACTTCTCTGCCGACGTGACTCCCGAGGCCACGGCTTACGCCGTGAAGTTCCTCTCCCACCTGCGCTCCGGCAGCCCGCTTCTGCCCAAGGCTGCCCTGTGGCTGATGGAGCACCGAAACGAAGGCTACTGGTGGTCTTCCACCAAGCAGACGGCAATGGTGATTTACGGGCTCACGGATTTCCTGAAGGCGACCAACGAGCTGAATCCGAATCTCAACGTGACGGTCCTGGTGAACGACGCGCCGGCCGTCACCAAAAAGCTCGATTCGGCCACCGACCTCGCCGCGCCCGAAGTGGTTCTCGACGAGTCCAAACTCCAGCCCGGTGTGAACCACATCCGCATTACGACTGCGGGCGGCGGCCGCCTTTACTACTCCACCCGCGCGGACTGGTATTCGACCGAAGAGAAACTGCAGAAGACCGGCACGGTCTCGCTCAATCTGCTACGCGACTATTTCCGTCTGGTTCCGGCGAAAAGCGGCGACAAGATCGTCTATGACACGGCGCCGCTCTCGGGTCCCGTGGCATCCGGCGACATGATCGCGGTGCGGCTGACGGTCACCAATTCGCCGTGGAACTACGTGATGATCGAGGACCCGATCCCGGCGGGCACCGAATTCATCGAGCGCGACAATCTTTATGAGCTCCGCAACAAACCGCCGTGGTGGGAGTACGACTTCTCGCGGCGGGAGTTGCATGACGACCGCATGACCATTTTCCAGACATACCTTTCGCAGGGGCAGCATGAGTACTTCTATCTGCTGAAGGTGGTGAACCCGGGGATGTTCCAGGTGAGTCCGGCCAAGGCGGGGCCAATGTACCAACCCGACGTTTTCGCGACCACCGGGAGCCGCCGGCTGGAGGTCAAATGAAGACCCTCGCTGCGGTTCATTTTGCCGGCAATGCGCTGCTGTTGTGGCTTGGCTATTACTGGCTTGGCGTGGGTGAGTCGCGGACGTCGTCCCTGCTCTGGAGCGCGGTCATCGCGCTGGTGCTGCTGTGCCTGACGTGCTGGCTCCACGGCGCGACGTTCGCGTTCTTTGCGGGGCAGGAGGGCGGCGTGACCAAGGCGTTTCGCGCCGCGCTCCGCAATCTCCCGGTGCTTTTGGCGGCGGTGGTCGTAATTCTGCTTCTGTATTACGCGATGGCGCGGTGGTCTGCCTACAGCAGCATGCCGTCGTTCACCATCGCGTCATGGCTTACGTCGAAGCTCCGCAAGCCCGTGAAACCGAACTCGGTGCTGGGTGTCTTCAGTGCCGCGACGTGGCTGGTGCGATGGGTGGTGATCCCGTTGATCGTGCTGCCGTGGGTCGCGGCCATCGCGTCCGGCGGATGGCGCGGTTTTCTCCGCAGGCTCCCCACCGGGCGCGCTTACTGGATCGAGGCGCCGGTGCTGCTGGTGTGCGCGTTCTGGCTCCCGTTCGTGGTGCTCAACTGGGTGCCATACACCGGGAAGTTCCCGGTGGAGGTGGTGAGTTTCGTGATCCGGCTGCTGGTGGCCTACCTGCTCTTCGTGGCCGCGTGGCTGGCGCTGGTATTCCTCACTTCCGGCGGCAAACCCGCATGGAGCCACGCCAGCACCGCGGGCAAACCGTAGCGATGCACCAGGCCGCCGACCGCCCGCGACGCGTCCATGTAGGCGCGCCGCGCCCGGGCTGGATCGGCGGTCTGCCTGAGGTCTGCGTCAGAAGGCGTCGCAGTGCCGGCGGCGGCCCGGTTGCCTCCCAGATACTCCACCAGCCCTTCGCGAAACCACAGCGGTAGTTCCGCTGTCGCCTGCAACTCCACCGCCACGTGCAGCACCTCGTGCCGAATCGTGGACTCCAGCGTCCCGCGGGCGCGCAGCACCTCCGCCGGCTGGAGGTGAATCCTCCGTCCTTGCGTGTATGCCGCCACCCATCCGGGCTCGCCTGTCGCGTTGCGGAACGTATCGACATCCGGATATACCCGCACCTCGATGTCGTGTGGTACAGCCAACCCTGTCTCCGCCGCGCTCCGCATCGCCTGGTCGGAGAGCGCGAGCAACGCGCGGTCGCGATCCGGCCTCGTCGTCAGCACCGAAATTCCGTCGCCTCCGAGCCGCTTCCACGAGATTCCGCGCCCGGTGATTCCAACTTCCGCGCCGGGATAATAAAACGCCAGGATCTCGCGAGAGGTCCGCCCCGCCAGGCCCATTTGCTCCGCGCCTTTCTGGCATAATCCCACGCCGTGCCCTGCCCCTGTGCCATCGAGAGCCGGGCGCCCGTTCGCGATGCGGATCTCGTAGCGGTCGCTGAGCACGTTACTCCAGCCCAACTCCCGGCCCATTGCAAACCGGAAAGAACCGGCACTGATCCGCTGCGATTCGCCCTGGCCCTCGAGCAGCAACGTGCGCGCCCGCCCGGACGCCGTCCGCTCCACGATGCTGACGCGTTCCACCAGTGCTGGGGTGCGCAGTTGCGCGCGGCGAAGCGCCTCGGCGACTGCGCGCGGATCGACGTTCCACCGCCACGCCGAAGTGCCGGCGTGAACGCAGTAGGGATCGTCGTGGCTCTTGAGGTACGGCGCGGCGAGATCCGGCCACACCGCGGCAGCGTCCTCGGTCCGCCCGCCGCAGTCGCGCGTGTAGCAGGCGAAGGCCGGCTTGCCCTCGAACCACAGCATCTCTCCCGCCGTCTGGGCGGCCGCCGCCTCGATGCGCGGAGTCACTGCCTCCAGGTCGATCCTCTGGCAGTGCGTGCTGGAGCAGAAGTCGAAGCCTTCGGCGGCATGGCGCCCGCGGAGTCGGACAGCATACGTGCGCGCAGCGACTGCCATCGCCTGGAGCGCCTCGCTCGATTGGAAAACACTGCTCTCGCCCGCCAGCACTGCCGCGACGTAGTTCTCGAGCGGCATCTCCATGATGCGATTTCCCTGCGGAGTGCGGACCCGCACTTTGAATGGCGGAGGGGCCGCGCACAGTGAGAGCGCCACGAGCAACACGGCCAGCAGTCTCACAGGGATCCCGCCCGGTACGCCGCCAGGATCCTGCCCGCCACCGGCGCCGCATCCACTCCACCGGATCGCCCCTGCAGCATCACAGCGACCACCGCCTCCGGCGCGTGGCTCGGCGCAAACCCAGCGAACCAGGCAACGCGCGCGCCATCGGCCGCCACCGAACTGCCGGTCTTTCCCGCCACCCGCACGCCATCTACGCGCGCCAGTTGCGCTGTACCGTATTCCACGGCTCCGCACAATCCGTCTACGATCGGCCGCATCTCCGGGCGGTCCGCATCGAGTGCCAGTGAGCGGTATCCCATCGCCAGTTCCGCCGGGGTAATCAACACGCCATCTTCCCCCAACGCCTGCAGGCGGTTCGCCTCCAGCCCATGGGGGGGCTGAATGCGGCCCGACACCTCGGCCGCGCCGCCCCATCCCGTAAGCGATGCCAGGCCGGCGCGCTCCAGGCTGCCGGCCAGTTCGCCGGGCGCGAACCGCTCCGCGAAGTGCGCCACGAAACAGTTGCAGGAATACGCCAGGGCAGTGTGTACCTGGAGCGCGCTCGCGAGCCGCGGATGCGAGCAGTTGAACGAATGTCCCCCAGCCGAAAGCTTGCCGGGGCAAACATAGGTTTCCGATGCGTCGAGCTTCCGTGCACGCAGCAGAGCCGCCAGGACGAACGGCTTGAGCGTGGATCCCGGCGGGAGCAACTCGCCGCCGGCTCGCGCCGCTCCGTGTACGGCGATCAGGCGGCGCGTTCGCACGTCCACCAGGAGAGCAGTTCCCTCGGCGCCATCAAAGAAGCGCGCGAGACTGGCGGTATGGAAACCCGCCGCCGCACCTGCCGCCAGCAGCAGCGAAACTACCTCCCTGCGTCGCACCAACCCGATTGTAGTCCAATCACTGCCCGAAGACTTGCACCTCCGCGAGACTCAGGTAGTTCGGACTACTGAGCTGCACACGCACATATTGCCCCTGCATGCCCACCACAATCGGCGTCGATGGATTCGGCGCGCTGGTCTGGTGGCTGGCGAAAGTTCCCGGGCGAAATTGCAGTGTTGCAGGAGTATCGGTGGCGAGGAACGGCGTGTTCGAGACGAACACCCAGTAATCGCCCAGGCGCGAAGCGCAGCAGTCCGTCCGATTCCAGACCACCACCGAGTTGACCGTGTGCGACGAGCCCAGATCCACCTGCCACCAGGCGTTCGAGTCGAGGTTTGTGGCTGTCACCGAGCCGTCGAAGAAGTTGCCGTCGGTGATGCCATCCACCGCCGAGCTTGCTGCGGCGGTGGGCGCTCCGGGCAGCGTGCTGCTCTGCGTGGAGGTCTTCCCCAACGCCAGGTCCGGATTGGTGGGTGCGACTGTACCAAACACCTGCACCTCTGCCAGGCTCAGGTAATTGGGGCTCGAAAGCTGGATGCGCACGTAGCGCCCCCGGACTACCACCGCTGTGCACGCCGGGACCACACAAGGTGGAGGAACCAACGCGGAAGGATTGGGGGCTACGGTTTGGTGGTTGGCGTACGTCCCCGGACGATTCTGCAGCGTTGCCGGCGTGTCCGTAGCCAGGAACGGCGTATCGGAGACAAACACCCAGTAGTCGCTCAGGCGCGAGCCGCAGCAATCCGTGCGATTCCAGATGGTGATGGAGCCGATCTGTACGGAGACTCCGAGGTCCACCTGCCACCACGGGTTCGGATCGAGGTTTGTGGCGGTCACCGAGCCGTCGTAGAAGTTGCCGTCCGTGTTGCCATCCACGGCTGAACTGGCGACCGCGGCCGGCGCTCCGGGCAGCGTGCTGCTCTGCGTGGCCGGTTTCCCGAGCGCCATGTTCGAAAGGAGCGGCGCGCTGGTGCCGAACACCTGGACCTCGGCAAGGCTCAGATAGCCCGGGCCCGACAACTGCACGCGAAGATAGCGGCCCTGAATGAGCTGCACGGGTAGCGCGGCAGGCAACAGGCACGGCGGCACAGCAGTCAGGCAGGCCGGAAATTGCGGGATGGTCGTGGAGGGATTGGGAGCGCTGGTCTCGTGGAAGGCGAACGTCCCGGCGCGATTTTGCAGCGTCGCCGGCGTGTCCGTGGGCAGGAACGGCGTGTCGGAAATGAAGACCCAGTAGTCGCTCAGTCGCGAGCCGCAACAATCCGTGCGGTTCCAGATGACCACGGAATTCACCGCTACGGAGGCGCCCAGATCGACCTGCCACCATGGATTTGGATCGAGGTTGGTGGCGGTCACCGAGCCGTCGTAGAAGTTCCCGTCGGTATTCCCGTCTACGGCCGAGGAAGCGCCCGCCGTAGGAGACCCCGGCAATGTGCTGCTTTGTGTGGCAGTCTTGCCCTGCGCGAGATCGGTGCCTCCGTTGACTGTCAGAGTCAGGGCGATTGTGGTCGTGTCGTTCGCATTCTGCGGGTTGAGGAGCGTGATGGAGCCTGGATACGAGCCAGGTGCCAAGGTGCTGGCGACCGTTGGATCCACGCGGAGCAGATACGAGCCGAGCTGCAGACCGCTGTAGGCGCCGGCCGGGTTATTTCCGAAGATCAGCCAGTTCGACTGGCTGCTGAAAGTCAGATTGAAGGTGGTGATCGCCGGGTTGTTGCTGCCGATCGCAACCAGGGCCGACGTTACGGAACCCGGGTACACGAATTGGAAAGACGAGGGATTGGCCGTGATGGTCCCGCCGCCGCTGGGCGGCTGCGCCAGCAGCGTCACCGCAATGATGGTCGGCGCACCGGTGCTGGGCGTGATGGTAATGTGCCCTACATAGAAGCCCGCTGCCAGCGTGACGGCGCTGGCGGACACGGACAAGAGCGCGGGACTGGCCGGAGTGACGGTGGCACTGCTGAGAGACGTGGACAGCCAGGTCACGTCGGATACAACGCCGAGGATGGTAATCGGGCCGCTTGTGGCGGGCGTCAAAGTGACCACTTGCACGGGCAAGGGCACAATTTGGCCAGCGGGCGCGAAAAAGGTCAGGCTCGACGGGTTCGCCACGATCGCGCCAGTGACGCTCCCGGAAGTCACATTGAGGGTCACCGGAATCGTGAGCGTTCCCGTGCTCGCGTTCACCACGACGTTGCCGGTGAACGGCCCAACCGGCAGGCGGGCGGCCGTGGCTGTTACCGTCAGGGTCACCGGATTGGTGGCGGAAACGGTGGATCCACCGCCGCTCAAGGATGCAGCGAGGAAGTTGGGAGAATCCGTCGAGACCCCGAAGATGGTGATCGGAGTGGAGTTGGTGGTCGTCAGGGTGACGGTTTGCGACCCCGCACTCTGCCCGCTGGGTGCGGTGAACGTCAGGGTGGGTGGTGTCGGGGTCAGGCCGGTAATGCCTGGAGGCGGGCTCACCACAAAAGTGACGGGGACCGCCTGCACGGCGCCATTCGTAAAGAAACTGATGGTGGCGATGTAGGTTCCCACCGAGAGTCCCGACGGGTTCACCGAGACCGAGATTGTCTGGTTACCTGTCAACGTGCCGCTGGGCTGCACGCTCAGCCAAGGCGGCGCGTTCGGAACGCCGGCAGTGACCGTGTAGGAGGTGGAAGCTGATGGCGCGGTCACCGTGAGTGTCTGTGTCGTCGGTCCGGCCGGAAAGTTGAACGTCAGCGATGCAGGCGCGAGCATAAGCGGACCGCTCGCGCCGGAGCATCCCGCGGCCGTACTGCCGCTCACCGTCACCACGATCGGGATGCTGAAGCCGTTGTTGGCCGCGTTCGGCGCAGTGATAGTCACCGCGCCCGCATTCAAGCCGTTGCACAGGCCCGTGGGATTGATCGACAACAGTACCGCGGCCGGCGTGGTGGTGGACGACTGCGATTGCACGGTGATCCAGGGAGTCGATGTCGAGGTCAACACCGGTGTCGCCGAACCGTCGCTGGCAAACAGGTTTAAGGTTTGCAGGATCGGCGGAGGCGGCGCTCCACCCTGATAGCCGAGGTTCGCGCTGGCCGGGTTCGATTCGACCACCATGGCGGAGGTCACAGTCAAGGTCACCGGGATGACGACAATCCCGCTGGAGGAGTTGACGGTGATCGTGCCTGGGTAGGTGCCCACAGCGAGCCCCTGCGGACTCACGGTCACGACCACAAAACTGGGGCCGATGTTCCCGACCGGATTCGCCACCAGCCAGGTCGGCGTTGTGCTGGTGGTAGCGGCGACACTGAAAGTCTGCACCGCGCCGACGCTGATCAGTTGCTGTGGAGGCGCGTTCGAGCCGGTCTGGTAGAAAAAGCTGAGCGCCGAAGGGGCCGCGATGGCAGAAGTCCCCCCCGTGCCGGGGGTCAGGGTCAGCCTCACCGTCACGTTGACGCTGACCCCGCCGGATTGGAGCTGGATAATCCCGTTGTAGGTCCCTGGGTTGGTGAGCGTCGAGGGGTTCACCGTTACGTTCAAAGTCTGGCTGCCGTTCAAGGAGCAGGCCGGATTGGTGAGCGGATTCGCCACGCAGCTTCCAGCGCTGACGCTGAAAAAGTTCCCGTTGTAAGTGGTGAGGCTCAGTTGTACGGGAGCATTTCCGGGAACGTTCACCGCCACAGGTTGAGTCTGTGGCGCGCCGCCCGCAGCGGCGGTGAACGAAAGCGTGGATGGGACTGCGGTGAGCGTGCTGCCTGGACCACTCAGGACCAGCGATATGGGAACCGACACGGTGCTGCTACCGGATTGAAACAGCAGCGACCCGCCGTACGTGCCCACGTTGGTGAGGTTCGCCGGGTTCACCGCGACCGTCAGCATCTGGCTGCCGGTAAAGGTGCAACTGAAGGAGGCGTTTGGCGACCCGCTGCATAGCGGCGAGGTCACGCTGAAGAAGGGGCCGTTGTAACTCGTGATCGTGAGTTGAACGGAGGCTCCGGCGGGCGCTGTGACGTTGAGGTTCTGCGCCTGAGGCGGGCCGCCAGGCACCGCGTTGAACAAAAGCGTAGACGGAGTGACGGCGAGCGACCCGACCGTGCCGGCGTTCACCGTGAGGGTCAGGCTGATGGTGGTGGTGTCTCCCTGGTTTTGCGGATTGATCAGGGTAACAACGCCGCTATAAGTGCCGGTTGGCAGCGTGGAGGCTACGGCGGCGTTGACCGCGATGTTGTACGTGCCCAGCGGGAGCCCCGCAAACGAGCCCGCGACTCCCTGGAACAGCAGCCAGTTGGACTGGCTGGTGACGTTCACATTAAAGGTGGTCACCGCGGGATTGTTGCTGCCAATCATCACCGGGGCCGACAGCGAGTTGCCGGGGTAGGTGAATTGAAACGCGCTCTGGCTGGCCGTGATGGTGCCCAGGCTGCCGGTGGCCCCGACGTTGAGAACGACGGTGATCACGGTTGCCGAGCCGGTATTGGGAAGGATGGTAATGTGCCCGGTATATATGCCGTTCGCCAAACCCGCCGGGAATGCCGAGACGGAGAGTGTGGCCGGGCTGGTGGTTGTGATCGTGGAACTGCCGCTGGTAATGGAGAACGAAAGCCAGGACACATCCGGGGTGATCCCGACAATCGTAACCGGTGCGGCGCTGGCGGTCGTCAGGCTGACGTTCTGCGCGGCCGCGGGTTGAGCGGAGATGGAATTGAAGATCAGCCTGCCGGGGGTCGCCACAATCGTGCCGGTGCTGCCCGCGCCGACGTTGAAGACGACGGTGATGGTGGTGGCGGTGCCGATGCCCGGGGTGAGGGTGACGTGGCCCGTGTAGGTTCCGTTCGTCAGGCTCAAGGCGCTGGCCGTAACGGTCAGGGTGGCCGGGCTGGTGGCGCTGACTGCAAAGCTGCCCGCGGTGATGGAGGCGGACAACCATGGCTCATCACTGGCAATGCCGGCAATCGTAATCGAGCTGGGACTGGTGGTCGTAATGCTGACCGGCTGCGGCGCAGCGCTTTGGCCCGCCGCCGCGCTGAAGGTCAGCGATGACGGGCTCGCCATCAGGCTGGCGGGTCCTCCGGTGCCGCCCGGCGTGTAGTTCACAGTCACGGTTACGGGCGAACCGCTGCCCGGTGTCAACGTAATCTGGGCGGTGCAGATCCCGCATATAGTGCTGAAAAGTTGGAACGAGAGCGTGTCCGGCGTAGTGAAGTTGTTGGAGCTGAAAACGCTCAGCCATGAGGGGATATTCGAAACCGTGTAGGTCAACGCGGCCGTGCCTGAAGCCGTCACCAGGATCGAGCGCGCCTGGTTGTCATTCAGGTTCACCGTTGCCGAGCTTACGAGCAATTGCGATTGCGCTTGTACCGGCGCAGCGATCGCCAGCGCCGCAGCGACGAACAGCACTGGCTGTGTCAATAATCTACGATTCCCGCGCATTTGAGTACACCTCGACTTGCCTGCTTGCATGCCTAACAGATTGTGTGCTTGGATACTCGAAATCCTTACAGCGTTGGTGCTCTGTGTTTCCCAATTTAGCGCTCTTTTTGTACGATTTCGAACTTATTTCGCCTACTATAGAATTGATCCACAGAGATGCTGGAAAACATCAACCTGAAGAGAAAGCAATCGCGCGAGGCCTCGAAGCGCCTGCTGCCGCCGCTGCAACAGCGCCTCAACGACCTGGAAAAGGCGTGCTGGGACCAGCACGTGCCTACCATGATCGTTTTCGAGGGATGGGACGCGGCGGGCAAGGGCACGATCATCTCGTTGCTGACGCAACGTCTCGATCCCCGCGGATTCAAACTCTATCCGATCAACGCGCCGCGGACGTACGAGCAGCAGCGCCCGTGGCTGTGGCGTTTTTGGCTGAAGGTCCCGAATCGCGGCGAGATGGTGATCTTCGACCGGAGCTGGTATGGGCGCGTGCTGGAAGAGCGCGTCGAGAAGATCATCCCCGAGGAGTCGTGGCGGCAGGCTTATCGCGACATTACCGAGTTTGAGCGCATGCTCGCCGACGACGGCACGACGATTCTGAAATTCTTCCTGCACATCAGCAGGAAGGAGCAGAAGGAACGGTTCCGCGCGATTCAGCAGGACCCTCTGGAGGCGTGGCGCGTGACGCCAGAGGATTGGAACCGCCATAAGAAATACGACCAGTATCTGAAGGCAGCCGAGGAGATGCTGGAGATGACCGAATCCGAATATGCACCTTGGACAATCGTCGAAGCGACGTCCAAATGGTACGCGCGGACCAAGGTCTTCGAGACGATCATCGGCGCGATCGAAAACCGGCTGGGGCCGAATGCGCCGCCGCGGATCGCGCCCGACGACGCCGCAACCCGGGACGCGGACCTTCGCGAGGCAATGGAGTCATTGGGAGAAGGGGGCGCGTGATGCTCGAAACCGTCGATCTCACCAAATCGCTCGACCGCGAGTCGTACGTCCGCGAAATCACGCGGCGGCAGATCCAGCTTCGCGAACTCGGGTACCAGGTGTATCTACAAAAGCGCCCCGTGATCCTCCTTTTCGAAGGTTGGGACGCCGCCGGGAAAGGGGGCGCCATCAAGCGGATCACGGAGAAGCTCGATCCCCGCGGCTACGTCGTTTACCCGATCAGCGCGCCCGAGGGCGAGGACAAGTCAAGACACTACCTGTACCGCTTCTGGAGGCGGCTGCCGGAACGGGGACAGATCGCCATCTTCGACCGCTCCTGGTACGGGAGGGTAATGGTGGAGCGGGTCGAGAAGTTCGCAGCGGAAGCGGAATGGAAGCGGGCATTCAAGGAGATCAACTCGTTTGAGCGCCAGTTGCGCGATTTCGGGACGGTGGTGGCGAAGTTCTGGATCCACATCTCCCGCGATGAACAGCTCCGCCGCTTCGAGCAGCGTAAGGGCATCGGGTATAAAGCTTGGAAGCTGACCGATGAAGACTGGCGCAATCGCGCGAAGTGGGACGCGTACGAGGAAGCCGTGGAGGAGATGTTGGTAAAAACCAGCACCCGCAACGCGCCCTGGTGCCTGGTGGAAGGAAACGACAAGTACTGGGCCCGAACCAAGGTGCTGGCGAAGCTGGTGGAAATTCTATCCGCGGAACTGGAGTACACACCCGCCGATCCGCTCAAAAGGAAAAGGGGGAAAAAGAAGAAGGCGGGGGAGGTGGGCAACGGCTAAGAGCTGCCGGCCTTTCCTAATCCCTCTGCTTATAACCTAGGGCCTCCTTGAGACTCTGGTCAGCGGTTTCGAGACACTCTTCCACCGCTTTGCTGTTGGGGATCCTGCCGCGATCAATCACATCCAGACTCTCCCGCACGGACTGAATCTTCAGAAGGCTGTCATGCATTCGTTCCCGTTCCGCAGCTGTCAGTTTGATTGAGGGCCTGCCTTCACTGTTGCGATCCATGTCTTCCCGCGACCTCCACTCGTGACGGTGCATGCTTTTTTCCAATGCAGCACTGCTCACGGGATCGAGCCTGAAGACTGCGACACTTCCGTGACGTTTGCCACGGTTTCGCCGGTTATCGCAAGACGCGGTGAGAAGATTTGCCTTATAATGACGTGGGTCGAGTCATCGGGGAACACCTCCCGCCGTGTAATTCATACCATTGGGGTGATATGTCCGAAGGGCTGAAAAACGAGCAAGCCGACGAATCTCCAGCGGGCCACGGCCACCCGGCGGCAGATGGAACCGGACGGAGCCCCACGAAGGAATCCGGCGTGCTCGATGGATCGCCAGGAGTTAGCGGGAGACTGCGTACGCAAGAAAGAACGCCTCATCGGGAAGACCCTCCGGCGCCGATTCCGGCCCAGCGCGGATTCTGTGCGGAGAAGCGACGGCTTGCCGATGTCTTCTTAGAGGCCATCAAGGAACTGCATGCTTTGCAAAATGAGCAAATTCACGCGGTAATCGCCGGAGACGACGATTTCTATCGCTTCGACATGCTCATCCACACAGCTCAGCAGAAGAAGGACAACGCCAAGTATGCCTGGCTGGTGCACGTGGAGACACACCACTGCGACCAGGGGTGAACCGGGCGTGGCTTGCTGTATAATTCCCGGAGCGCATGAAAACTGTCCTCTTTGCCGCTCTGGCGTTGGCCGGCGCATGGTTCCTGTCTGTGTGGGCCTCGGCTATCACCGGCGAATTACGCCGGAACCTGCCGAGATGGCGGAGTAGCGGCGTCGGTTTTGTTACGAATGTCTTTGACACGCTCGGCATCGGATCGTTTGCCACAACCAGCGCTTTTTTCAAGCTTTGGGGCATGGTGGAGGATGATCAGATTCCCGGGACGCTGATGGTCGGCCACACTCCGCCATCGCTCCTGCAGGCATACATCTTCATCGCGGTAGTGGCAGTGGATCCCGCCACCTTGATGCTGATGATCGCATCGTCTGCCGCCGGGTCCTGGTTGGGCGCCGGGATTGTCAGCCGCCTGCCGCGCGACAAGATTCGGACCGGTATGGGAACGGCCCTGCTCGGAGCGGCCGTTCTGATGACCATGAATCAGCTTCACTGGATTCCCGGCGGCGGAGAAGGCGTGGGGCTCTCGGGCGCCGCGCTGGCCTTGGCTGTAGTGGGAAACATGATCTTGGGCGCGCTGATGACGTTAGGGATCGGGCTCTATGCGCCATGCATGATTCTGGTCTCGCTTCTCGGAATGAGCCCGCGCGCGGCTTTTCCCATCATGACGGGCTCGTGTGCGGCATTGATGTCGGTAGGCAGCATTCCCTTCATTCGTAGCGGGCGATACAGCCTGAAAGCCGCGCTCGGCCTGACCGCCGGCGGAATCCCCGGCGTGCTGCTGGCCGCGTTTGTGGTGAAGTCGCTTCCGCTGGCCGCTGTGCGGTGGCTGGTGGTCGCGGTGGTGATTTACACCGGCAGCATGATGCTGCGGTCCGCGGTGATCGAACGCCGGACCGGGCTGGCTAGTGTTGCGGCGCAGGCGTGAGCAAGCCACCCGCTGAGGGTATCCTGGAAGTAGATGGAGCGGGTAAAAGGCATTTCCATGGGCGAGGCGGGATGGATCGCCCGCATGATTTACCATTCGCTCAAAAAGCGTATCGGGTTGGTTCCCAAATCGAAGACGCTTGCGGCATACGATACCTCGGGCCTGCTGGCCACCACCTGGATGGACGTGGTTTCTGCCGCCGCCAAGAGTGTTCCGGCCCACCTCAAAGAACTCGCGCAGCTCAAGGTGGCGGTGTTGGCCGGCTGTCCTTTTTGAATCGACTTGCATTCTGCCGTGGGCAGAAAAGCGGGAATCACCGAGGCGCAACTGCACGACCTGTCTCGCTTCGAAGAAAGTGAAGCCTTCACCTCTGCCGAAAAGCTGGTCTTGCGGCTGGCAGCCGCGATGACTCGCACACCGGCATCAGTGGACGACAGCCTGTTCGCCGATTTGCGTCGCGAGTTCAGCGAGCCGCAACTGGTGGAACTGGCGACGGCGATCGGGTGGGAGAATTACCGGGCGCGTTTCAATCGTGCTTTCGGAGTACTGGCCGAAGGATTCACCAAAGGTGCCTTTTGCCCGCTCCCGGAGAGGGCAGCGGCGTCGGTACCGCAGGAGAACGTCTCGCACCTTTGACGCCACGGAAGCGCGCCTTAGTTAAGTTAGATCAATTTGTAGCCTGGGGGCACTTGAAATTGGGCGGGGTTCGGCGGCGGAGGGGTGGGGCCCGGTTTGCAATGGGTCACTTGCTGTCCGAAGGGTCCGGTTACTTTTGTCAGGACCGGCATCTTGGTCTGGGCGCTGGTCCAGACTTCCGCGACAGTCGGGACCTGCGGCGCTTGCGGCATCTGCGGAGCCTGGGGAGCGGCCGGCATTCCGGGGATGGAGGGTTTGGGCATGCCGGGAAGGGAGGGCATGCCGGGGAGAGCCGGCGGCTGGAAGGTGTACCGTTTGCCGTCCACCTCGTGGCCCTCGATCAGGCCCTTGCCGAGATCCTCGACTCGAGACGGTTGGGGCATCCCGGAAGGCAGCGCCCCGGGTAGTTGTGGCATACCCGGCAGTGCGGGCATCCCGGGCGCCTGCGGAAGCGGAACGGTGCGGGCCAACTGCTTGGCATGATCGAGAATCAGGGCTTGCTGCGAGGCGGGGCTGGTGATGATGGAGGTGGCCCCCATATCGACGCGCATCTGGCCATCGGGCGCCCGCAACATCTGTGAGGAAGACTGGGTCGGCAGGGCTCCGGGTTGGGCTAACTGCAGGGTGGTCATGCAATTGGCGCACGCGGGAGGCAAGGGCGGCATGGGCGCCTGGGGGACTTGCGGCATCTGTGGCGCCTGAGGCATCTGTGGCGCCTGAGGCATCTGCGGGGGTTGAGGCGCTTGCGGAGCCTGAGGCGCTTGCGGGGCTTGCGGGACTTGCGGGGCTTGCGGGATCTGAGGGATCTGAGGGATCTGCGGTATGCGCGGGATCTGAGGCACAGCAACCACAGCTTACCATGCACTGTGGCGGGGCGCGCCGACGAGGCCGACGTCGAGTACCAATCATTTTCCGTGGACGGCAGTACCGATGCGGCGCATCCAGGCCAGTTCCTGATCGTCCATAGGACCGCGGTCGAGCGTTCTGAGCGCTTCCTCCATCTGTGTCGAGTTGGCGGGGCCAGTGAGGCACACATCGATTTCCGGCCGGGCCAGAACGAAACGATAGCAGTCGGATGCCTGAGGGACTCTTTCACCGGGTGGGACCTTTGCGGGCTTCAGGAGTTGGCCCCAACTGGTGGCGGTGAAGGACACGGTTCCGGCGCGGTCCGCGGATGGCAGGCGGGGAAAGATGTCAGTCTCGGCTCCGGGGTGTGCGGCGTTGTAACGAAAGTGGACAATGTCGAAGATGCGGCCTGACAGGTGTTCGGCGGCCAGTCGGCGGTTGTGCAGGGAAACGGCCAGAAAACGGACCACGCCGCGATCGCGTGCGGCCTGGCATGCGTCCAGAATGCGGTTGGAGACCGGCTTGTTCCAGAGCCCCAACAGGAGTACATCGGCGTAATCCAGCCGCAGGGCGCGCAAACCGCGCTCGATGCTCCAATCGAGCAGCGATGCGACTCGGGAATAGGACTGAAGAACGATCACCATCCGATCGCGGTAGGGAGCGAGATTGCGGATCGCCTGGCCGAAGGCGTCTCGCCGCATGCTTCCCCAGTAGAGATAATTCACGCCGCGCTCGAAGGCGCGCTCCACAGCGGCAGCAGGCACGCCGTAGGACGCGGCGAGGCCCAGTGGGCCGACGCGGAGGCCGGTTCGGCCGAGGGTCCGAAGCTCGAATCCGTTGGTCATGACAAAGTGGTTAAGGTTGCCGTCAACCTCGACGGACAACCGCATTCTTAGCATACAGTGGGCGGCGGCGACTGGTCAGAGCGCGGCGGGCAGGCCACTTTGGGTTACCATGCTTACAGGCTCGTTTTCGCATGCGTTTCTTCAATCGACCCCCTACCGATCAGGGTGCGGCGGCACCGCCAGCCTTGGGCCACTTGGAAATCACGGTGATGGAAATCCTCTGGGATCACGGTGAGAGCAACGTGCACGATGTGGTGCAGAAGCTCGACCGCCCGCTGGCGTACACGACGGTGATGACGACTCTCGACCGGCTATACAAGAAGGGGATGTTGGCCCGGCGTAAATCGGAGAGGGCGTTCTTTTATTCGCCGGGACTGTCGCGCCGGGAATGGGAAAGGAAGCGCGCCGGCGACTTCGTGGCCGGCTTCCTTGCTGGTCCGCAGCCTTCGGGCGAGTTGTTGATCTCGTGCCTGGTGGAGGCGGTCGGGCAGAAGGATGAAGCACTGCTGGATGAACTGGAGCGCAAGATCCGGCTGAAACGTAAGGAGCTGGCTCGGAGGGGGAAGGCGTGAGCCCGGCTTATGTTTTGCGCCTGGTATGCCTCTGCCTGGCGGCATTCTTCATGGTGCATCTGGCGGTGGGAATGGCAGTGGTTGCCATTTCGCCCGCAGCCGTGCGGATGGCGGAACGGATGATGCCGCGGGCGGCGGCGCGTTGGCTGCTGGCTTTTCGCCTGCTGCCTCCGGCATGCGCGTTACTGGTGGTAGGCGCTTTGTGCGTTCCGAGTTATCTGTGGCTGGAGCCGGCGTCCGAAGGCGAAGAAGTTGGCGTGGTGTGCCTCTGCACAGCCCTTCTGGGGGCACTCGTCTGGGCTGTGTCGATAGCGAGGGGTGTCGCCGCTGTCAGCAGGTCGCTGCGGTTTGTGAGGCGCTGCAAACACACGGGGAGCGAGACCCTGTTGGAAGGATCGGAGTCACCGGTGTGGGTGATGGAAAGGGGTAACGGGTCCGTGATACTCGCGGGGATTTTGCGGCCACGCCTCTTCATTTCGCGAAGAGTGCTGACCGTGCTTTCGGCGGGGCAACTGGCTGCGGCGGTTCGGCATGAAATGGCGCACCGGTCATCGCGAGACAACTTGAAGCGGCTCGCGATCCTGCTGTCTCCGGGGCTGTGTCCCTTCTTCCGTGGATTTGAATCGCTGGAGGCTCATTGGACACGGTTCACGGAATGGGCTGCGGACGATCTCGCGGTAGAGGGGAATTGGCGCCGATCGCTTTCGCTGGCGGCGGCGCTGGTGCGGGTAGCGCGGCTGGGACCGGCGATCAATCCCGCGGGCGCGGCCGCTCCGCTGCTGGGTGAGGGCGGAGACCTCGCGGCGCGCGTGGAACGGTTGCTTCGCGGAGGCACGGTTGCCGGGGAGAGCGGGCGTGCGAAGCCTGCCATCGCGGCGACCGCGGCAGCGGCTTTGTCGATGCTTCTGGTGGCAGGCATGCTGCAACCCGCAACGCTGCAAGCTGCGCATCGACTGTTCGAGGCGCTGATGCGGTGAAGCGCTCTGAGGCTCTTGCCTGCGTCACGGTGCTAGGCTGGAGTTCGTGCGCCGTTTCCTGTTGTTTTTGTCGCGCCAAAAACACTTGCGAAGCTGGATGGAGACGTCCGCTCTGGCCCAACGGCTCGCCACCCGGTTCGTGGCGGGTAAGACGCTCGAGCAGGCCCTCGCTGTCAGCCGGAAGCTGAATGCGGAAGGCATCACGATTACGCTCGACCACCTTGGCGAGAGTGTGACAACACTCGACGAAGCGGCCGAGGCGCGCGACGTTTACCTGCGGACGCTTTCCGCCATACACGACTCGGAGATTCGCGGCAATGTGTCGCTAAAATTGACGCAATTCGGGCTGGATTTCTCGAGCGAGCAATGCAGCGCGAATGTGGAACGATTGGTCCGGCGGGCCGTGGAGCTGGATAGCTTTGTGCGGGTAGACATGGAATCGAGCGAGTACACGGCCCGGACGTTGGCTCTGGTGACCGATCTACATGCGCGTTACCGCGCGGTGGGGATTGTGATTCAAGCTTACCTTCGCAGGAGCCGCGACGACATCGAAAGTTTGAACGGTCGGGGAATCCGGATACGGCTTTGTAAAGGCGCTTACCTGGAGCCACCGGAGGCAGCGTTTCAAGAGAAGTCCGAAGTGGACCGCAATTTCGTGGAATTGATGAAGCTGCTGCTCGATAGAGGAAACTATCCGGCGATCGCCACGCATGATGAAGCGATGATACTCGAGACGAAGGCTTATGCCGCCGCGAAGAAGGTCCCGCGCGATGCGTTCGAATTTCAGATGCTTTACGGAATCCGGCGCGACCTACAGCGGCAGCTTGTGGCGGATGGGTACCGGTTGCGCCTTTACGTACCGTTCGGCGTCGCGTGGTACCCCTACTACATGCGGCGGCTGGCGGAGCGGCCGGCCAACGTGTTCTTCATTCTACGGAATCTGTTTCGAAAATGAGCGCAGCCTCAGTTCGGGTTCCGAACAGTGCTGACGCTCTTCTTGGCGCGGTCTCTCAGTTCGCCCAAGTTTAAGCCGGACTGGGCGGTGGCAATGGCGCCGCCAATCAAGAGCGGGAGGGTGAGGGCGATGAACATGATGAAGGAGAAAGTCTTGGCGTCGTTGGTTTCCACCTCGAACAGACTCATGGCCTGGACGCAGGCGAACTGAAACAAGCCCAGGTTTCCGGGGGCGTTAGGAACCACGGTCGAGAAGCGGATGATTACGAGCACTCCGGCCGCCACCCAAAACGAGAGGTCCAGCCCGTAAGCTTTCATGAGGCAGTACACCGGGACAAACTGCATTGCCAAGTAAAGCAGGCTGATGAGAGAAGTGTGGATCAGCGTACGAGGGTTTCCCATGAGGTGGAGTCCCTCGATCACGTGACGGAGGGCGCCGGACCAGCGGCTCTCGGCGATGGCGGCGTGGGCGTCCTGTTTGCGGAGAAGAAGCCAAATCAACAGGAGCGCACCAACGATGATGAGGCCTCCGAGGACTCTCACGAGGATGGTTACATCTTCGGGGATCTTCTGAACGAAGCTGGCGGTGATCACAAAGGCAGAGATCATCCAGAAACCGTCGATCAATCGCTCCACGGCAATCGAAGCAAAGCCCACCGTGAGGCGCAGATCATTCCAGTGGGAGAGGAGGTAGCCGCGAATGATCTCGCCGGTGCGGAGAGGGAGCACCTCGTTGGCGAACAATCCGATGTATATGGCCTGCACGGTCCGCCAGAGCCGCAGTCGCATGACGGGTTTGAGCAAGGTGTTCCAGCGCCAGCCGTGGATCACGTAGACGCTGAGGTCGGACACCACCGCGAGGCTCACCCACCTCCAGTCAAGGGAGCGGATGGTGGGAATCAACTCGTCGATCGGATAGCCGTGGAGGACCCAAGCCAGGCAGGCGGCGGACAGACAATAGCCGAAAACCTGCGGAGCCCAGGCAGGCATTCTCCAGCGTGTGACGGCGATTGGCGGATCCATAGGCATTCAGGAAAGCGAGACGAGCGCCGATCCGCAAGAGATAGCGGCCTGGCCGGTCTTGGTGCGCGTACCTTCACCCACTCCTGTCTGGCTTACGGGAGCCACTTAAATCCATGATAGCGTGCCGACTCGGGCGGGCGGATGAAGCCATCAGCGGTATGTAAGCACGCAAAAGTCGCCGCGACGGCCCAAGAGTATTCGACCACAAGGTCGACACGAGTGCACCCGGCACGGCCTTGTCGGCGACGAGAATAGTCTTGGGCAACTTCAAAAGCCACAGTCCAGAAGTGCACTGTGCCCGCCCGAAAAAGCGGCCTGAGAGGAGCGAGGGGCGCGGCAGCCCCGGAAACCCTTCGCGGTCACAGGCGTTCCACGCGACCAAAACGCGGCGGCAGGAGCGCCGACGCCACATCGCGCCCCGACGACAGGCGCCCGAGCCATTTGGTACAGACACGGGTGATCGGCCTAGGGGCGGCGGTCACCCACCGACCCCTGCCACACCGCCGTGCGTACGGGTCCCACTAGCCTTGCCGACGTCATGACCTACTTCGCCCTCTGCTGACTTACTGCTCCGCGGTCAGGCTGCCTCTCGACATCCTCAGTCGCCGAAGCGACACGGGGCAGATCTCCTGGGGTAAGCTTCACAACCTTCCGTGCACAGTCGCCGGCTCTACGCTTTGCACCTTTGATGGATAGAAACTTAGCGGTAAGTTGCCCGCTCGTCCGGCACTTGCGCCTTATAACCGGTTTTTGTCCATCGACTCGCACGTTTGCTTT
>DATJWB010000118.1:0-3765 GCA_035501495.1 Bryobacteraceae bacterium
CTTTCCCGGCAGCCATTCCAGTGTGCCGTGGCGGCCCATGTGGATGATGGCATCGGCCTGAAATTCGTGGCGATAATAAAGGTAGGCTGCTACGTAGGCATGCGGCGGCGGGAGTGTGCCGCTGTGCTGCACGGATGCATACTCCTCCGACGATGCGCGCAACAGTTGCGGGCCGAGAAAAACGTTGCCCAGGCGAATACCGGGAATGACAAACACCTTGCGCCCGTTAGCAGCCGTCAAGGTCATGAGCGTGGAGGCCTCGGGCGGACCCCAGCGCGCGTTGATCGCGTCTCGGAATTGTCTCGGAAGCTCGTCGAACCATTGCCGGTAGCGCTCCACCGGGATGAGTGTGACACCTCCGCTTTCGACCAACCGTTCGAGCTCTCCCGGCGCCCACAGCTCCACATTGCGGCCTACGCGCTCGAGCTGCGCCAGTAATTCCTCGCTGGAGGGTCGCCACTCGCCGGTGTTGTAGCCGGCCTCCTTCAACTTTTCAAGCACCGCGTGAATGCTCGGCGGCAGATTGAGGTAACTCGCGCCGATGTTGCCCTTGCCGGGCGGATTGTTGTAGTAGAGGATCGCGAGCCGCTTGGTGAAATTGTTCTTCTCGTGCAGGGCCACCCAGCGATGCGCGCGGCGCGCGGCCATTTCGACGCGCTCGGCGATGGGGGCCATGTGGTAGATGCCGGTTCGGGGGTCTGGCTCCTGGGTGGCGACCAAAATCGGTTCGGTAACCCCGTTGCGCTCGGGCGAGCCCAGCGCGCTCGGGATCCGATCGGGGGCCACGCCGCGGTCCGATTTGGACCATTCCTCGTAGCTCGTGTTCCCGTTCATCAGTCCGATGACGTGAACGCCGCGCTGTTCCAGGGCCGCGGCGTCTTCGGGCCGGCTGAGCGCCAGGGTGAAGGAGAGGTTGACCAGCACCGGATCGTCCGCGGGGGCCTCCAACGCGGGCCCCACCGTGCTGGTCGGCCATCCGAACACACCTGCCGCGGCGAGGCCCTGAGCTTCCAATGCCTGCAGCAGGGCGTCGATGACACCGAACTCCTGGTCGCGGATGTTGGTTTGGTAGAAGCTGACAATGGCCAGCTTTCCCTGTGCGGGCATGGCTTGGCGATACCAGGCGAGATACTCCTTCAGATTGGGAAAGTAGCGCGGGGCCCGCGGGTGATATACGCCCATTCTTGGCCGGTCCTGCAAAGGCGGCAGACCCAGCGCGAGTGGACCGCCGGCCGCGCGGTAGAGCACAGTCAGGAAGCCGGCAAAATTGTCGGCCCCGCCCAGTTGAAAGTACGCCAGCGCCTGCGTGTTCGCCTGCGCATCCGGCAGGATTTCCCAGTGCCGCTGCAGAATCTCCGGAACATCGGTGAACACCTTCATGCCGCGCCGCATGGCAGCTTCGCCGGCGGGCCGGATTCGGCGCAGAAACTCGGCGGTCGGGTGCTCCATGAACAGGACGTTTGTCCCCGCGATCTCCACGGCGGCATTGGTTTCCCCCGCGATGACAATCTGAAACGAATCCGCCCCGTGGAGCTCGAGGAATCGGGCGACGCCAGCGGCGGCCGCCCCCTCGGTATGCAGCACCAGCAGAGCCTTCGGGCGCGGCGCAGCGATGACTGCGTGCGCCAGCAGCAGCGCGATGATGAAGCCGGGTTTCCGCATCTCAGTCTCCTCTCAAAGCCGGATCCGGAGCCCGACGAACACCTGCCGACCCGCGGCCAGGTAGTACAGGTAGTAGCGCCGGTCGAGGATGTTGGTCGCATTCGCCGTGACGGTCACATTCTTGGTCGCCCGGTAGCCGGCGCTCAAATCGGCGGTGAAGAACGGGCTATAACCTCCCGGAACCCCATGGACGATGTCGGTGTTCGTGTCCGTCGAGAAGACCGCGGATTGATAGCGGCCTGAGACAGAACCGAGCCAGCGATTGCGGTTGGCCAGGATGATGAAGGAGGTCATGTGTGCGGGCACGTTCGGGAGGGTCTTGCCCACGGTCGCAGGAAGAGAGGGATTGTCCGTGATCACGCCGTTGGTATAGGTGTAGGTCTGCTTGAGTTGCAGCCAGGGCAGGATCTTCTCGTCGGCGGAGGCCTCCATGCCCCGAATGCGGCCCAGCGCCGCATTCGTCAAGCGAAGGATGTGCCCGGTCGGATCGGAGGCGAAGTCCGTGGTCCGGTACAACATATCGTGAACCCGATTCTCGAAGTAGCCTACATCGATCTTGGCAATCGATCCGAAGCGCCTCTGCACGCCGAAGTCGTAGGCCAGCAGGTGCTCCGGCAGCGCATTGGGGTTGGCCGCATAGAGACTGCTCCCGATGGTCACATTGCGATACAGCTCATAGATGGTCGGCTGCCGAAAGGCATTGCCGACGCTGGCGCGGAACTGCAATCCGGCCGGACCCATGTAGCTGGAAGCCAGCTTCGCGGTGGCGGCGTTCGAGCCGTGATCCGGATAATTCGTCGGCGGAGTGGTGGCAGACACCTGGTTCAAGCCGTCGTAGGTCTTCCAATAGTCGTAACGCGCGCCGGCGACGATATTGAGCCGCTCGGTGACCAGGACCTGGTCCTGCACGTAGACGGCCTGGTTAATTGCCTGCCCTCCCGCCTGGCTGGTGGTCGGATAGCCATTGTCGTGCGACGTGTACGAGGGCACGGTCACTACCTGAATGCCGGCGGCATCATGCCGCGTCTCCGTGCCGAAGATGAACTGATGGCGGGGGCGCGGATTCCAGCCCACCTGAATGTTGCCGTAATGGGAGCGGGTGACCTGCGGAGTGTAGCTGCCGCCGCCGGACGTCAGCGTCGCGTTCGCCGCGGGTGTGGTGTACCACCAGTTCGGCGACAGATTGACGCCGCCGAGGATCCGCAGGTTCCACTGCGAATTGAACGTGTGGAGCACTTGAGCCTGGTAGGTGTAGGTTGTCGCACCTGTCGGAGAGCTCAGAAAATTCGCCGGTGTGACGCTGAGGATTTGCGTGACACCAAAGGGATCGACGAAGCTGACGAGGCCGTTATCGACCGGTGCTCCCGCCGCATTCCGCAGGAAAGTGTCGTAGGCGTTGAAACCGCCTCCGCGAGTTTGATGCATAAACTGAACGCTGGCGAACGTCTGCGGCGAAAATGTGTATTCCAGCCGGGCACGATAGGCGTGCTGGTTGAACCACTCCCGTCCGGTCATCCCGATCTGGTAATTGATGCCGCCCGTGGATGTCGGCCATGTGACGACGCCGGTTACCGGAATCGCACCCGTCCCAGTGGTAGCAGTCTTGAGCACGGCCTGTTCTTCATAGCCACCGCTTTGATAGCGCTGATAACCGAGGCTCACGCCCAGCTTGCGGAAGAAACGGTCGGAGTAGCGGACCGAGTAGTTCGTGGTGTCCCACGATCCGTATTGTCCGAAGACTTCTAATTCGCGATGGTCCGCCCGGCGCGTAATCAGGTTGATGACGCCCCCCATGGCGTTTCCACCGTAAAGGGAGCTGAACGGGCCGCGCGCCACTTCCACGCGCTCGAACTCCCCGACAGGGAGCATCGTCCAGTTCACTGTTCCGTAATAGGAGTCGTTGATCGGCTGGCCGTCGAGCAGCACGAGCGTTCGCGCCGGGTCGCCGCGGCCGGCGAATCCGCGGAGGCCGATGTTGAAGTCGGTGTCATTGGGTCCTTTGGTGTGAAAGGCGTTGACGCCCTCGATGAGTTGCAGCACCTGGTCGATCTGGCTCACGTTTCGCGTTTCCATCTCGTCGTGCGTGACCAGGGAAGTCGAGAC
>DATJWB010000119.1:0-12177 GCA_035501495.1 Bryobacteraceae bacterium
TGACGCTCAGGAGACTCTGGGTGTTCACGTTGGAACGCACCGGGCCGTTAGGCGATGCGCCGGTGTTGGGCAGGTAGGCGAAGTTCCCGTGGGTCGCGAGGTTGTTCAACTGGTTGGGATAGGCGCCGGTGGTGAAGGTGAAATCAGTGGTGGCGGGATTGGCCGGCGCCGCAATGTGCTGCAACGCATCGCCCGCGGCCTTGAAGCCGGTATCCGCGACCGTGCCGAGTTGGATGGATCCGATCACCGCATCGTTGGCTACCGAAATGGCGGTGACAAACCCCGTCTTGGCGTCGTCAAAGCCATCCGGCTTGCCATTGCCCGCGGGCAGCGCCAGAAAGTCGGTGACGTACACGACCTGGTTGTTATCGGTGACATTGGCGCCATGGGTGATGGCGATGCCGCGCGGTTCCGGCCCGACGTTACTAATGACCGAATTGACGTAGTTCAGGGTGGTATCGATCACCGAGACGTTGTTGGAGCGGGTATTGGTGACGTACAGCTTCTTGCCGCTGGCGCTCATGACCATGCCATGCGGCTCCGTCCCCACTGTAATGGTGCTGGTCACCTGGTAGCTTCCGTTGTACTGGGAAACCAGCGCGACGGTGCCATCGGCCTGGTTTGCGACGTAGAGGGTAGTTCCATCGGCCGACCACGCCACTCCGGCCGGCTCCTTGCCGACCGGGACTTCGGCCACCTTGGTGTTTTTATCCCCGGCGACCTGAAAAATCGTCACGGTATTGAGGTCGGGGTTGGCTACGGCGAGCGTAGAGTCGTCCCGGCTCAGAGCGATCGGCTGGTTGGAGTAGGGGCCGCCATTCAAGGTGGCGGCAACAGCGGGCTTGTGGGGCCAAAGGCAAGCGGCAACGACTGCAAGCACCGCGGCAGTGACAAGAACGAACCATCTGATTCCCATATGAATCTCCTTTGGATTGGCGATCTGCGGGCGCCGGGGCTTCCCTCGGGGCCCGATCCTGCGAACAACTTCCACGGCCTGCCGGCTCTCCCATGCACCCGCCGGAGCGATGCCCGGACTTCGCGGCCGGTTTGGATCTGCAACTCAGCCCCGGTGCGCCAACTCAGAGCTACAGGGCTTTCCGCGCTCTCGAGTCTCCACCCTTTCCTCCAATATGCTTAGCGAGAATCGCAGGTAAATTTGGCCTGTAAATTGACCATGCGCTATTTGTGCCCCATACGGCTCATTTCAGGGCTTCGACCGGAAACGAATCCGGGACGCCTGCGCACGTCTTTCCAGGTCAGTTAGTCTGGCAGGCGGAGAATCGGCCAGGGCTGTCACCGGGAAATTGCTGAAAAAAGGCATCAAATCTTGTGGGCGGTGCGCCAGGAGCCGGCCGGGAACAAACTCTGCGGTACCGGCGTCGAATCCGGCTTGGGAGGGTGATGATGTCCGTGTCCTGCGCAGGGGTCGCATGCTTCCTCGTGGCGCTGCCTGCCGTCGCTCAGTCGCCAGCATTTGCAACGGTCACCATCAGGCAAGCGCGCTCAGCCGACCCGCGCAACGCGCGCGTGCAAGTGCTCTCCAACGGTGACTTGATGGCGAGCGCGGTCCCTGTAATTCGGCTTCTGAGCGACGCTTACGACGTGCCGGTCAACCCTTCGCCGCTTCTTTCCCCCCTTCCCGACTGGACCGTTCGCGAGAGATACGATATTGAAGCAAGAGCGCCCGCCAACGCGATCCCTCCCAGTCGTCACGATAGCGAAGTGCGAAAGCGAATTCAGCAAATGATCCGCCGGCTGCTCGCCGATCGTTTCAGCCTTGTGATGCGGGTTGAGAAACAAACGATGTCAGTATATGCTCTCACGGTAGCCGGTGGAGGTCCGAAACTCCAGAAGTCGGCCATCGCCGAGAAAGACTGCACCTTCGATACCGGCTTGGAAGCTTGCCACAACTTTGTTGGCGGCCTGGGTCATCCCCTGAATGCAAAGGCCATCGATATGGACGACCTTGTCCACTACATTGGGAACTGGACGGATTTGCCAGTGGTCAACCGCACGGCGCTCAGCGGGCTCTTCACCGTAAACACGGAAGGCTGGGTCCCCATGCTGCTACCCCCTCCGCCACCGAACGGCACACCGGCCGTGAACCCCTTCGCCGGCCTCCCCACCATCTTCACAGTCCTGGGCAAACTCGGTCTCGAACTGAAGCGGCAAGAGGACAGCATGCCCGTATACACCGTGGAGCGCATCGAGCGCCCGGTTACCGACTGACCATCACGCTGGATGACGCGCGACTCAAGCGACCCGGCTCGTTTTTGGCAACGAGGCTGGCGGGCACTGGCGGCCAGGTCTCGAATGCCCGACGCCAGCACGCCGATAGCAAAGTGTCAATACCCAGGAGAGTGCACCAGGACCACACCGTAAACGATGCCCTTGAACGCGTGCACGGCCCTTTCCCCGGCGGGCAGGCGGCGCGTCCGATCCTCCTCGATAGTTCGCTCAAGGTCACCGCCTCCTCGAAAAAGCAGGACGGCGCCAGCAGTCCGGCCAGGAAGCCGTTCCAGGTGAACCACGCCAGAGCCCCGAAGATCACGGCGTAGGCGAAAAATCGACCGGCAGGCCAGTCGGTCTTTCCATCTCCGACGAAGAGCGGGCATAAGGAGTCGTCCACTCTCGCACGCCAAGGCAATCCGTAGCAGTTCAGGCACCCTCGTCGAATTTGCTGAACAAATCGTGCGGCATTCGCTATGGCTAGGCCAGCACTTCGACGTAACCGTCCGTTCCGTTCACGCGGATCCGCTGCCCGTCCCGGATCAGCCGGGTGGCATGCTCGACCCCCACGACGGCCGGCAAGCCGTACTCCCGCGCGATCACCGCGCCATGGGTCATCAGGCCCCCCACCTCCGTCACCAAGCCCTTGATCGCGACAAACACGGGAGTCCAACTGGGGTCCGTGTAGCCGGTGACCAGGATGTCGCCCGCTTCGAGATCGGCCTCCGCCATGTCGAGGATGACACGGGCGCGCCCCTCGATTTTGCCGGCGGAAACTGCTAAGCCGGCCAGGGCGCCGGCCGGCAGATCGCCGCGCCGGTACGACCCGGCGATGACCTCACCATCCGACGTGAGCACCCGGGGCGGCGTGAGCGCTTGATACCACCTGAACGCGTCCTTGCGTTGAAGGATGAGCTGGTCATCCACACGATGTGTGCGCACGACGTCGTGGAGCTCCTGGAGCGTGAGGTCGAAGATGTCTTCCGGGGCACGGAGCACGTGGGCTTCGACGAGGCGTTCGGCTTCTTCCATCAATGCCTGCTTGTAAACGAAGTAGCGGCTGACGATGCCATACTTGGGATACTCACGGTACCCGATAAAGGTCCGGAGCCGGCCGATCATCTGCCTGGCGTCTTCGGCTTTCCGTGCCCCGTCCGGCAAGGACCGCAATCGCTCCAGCAGCTCCTGTTCCTTCTCGCATGCCTCCTGCCGCCCTTGCTCGAAGCGCTGTTTGCCGGCGCCCGGCTCGAAGTTCCTGATGTTGCCGAGGATCAGCGGCACCAGCGTAGTCGGGCGTTCGCTCCAACGGGGCCTCGTGATGTCGATCTCGCCAACGCATCGCATGCCGTACTTATCGAGCCACGCTCGGATCGCGTCTCGCGCGGCCAGCCCGCCCGCGAGCCCGGCCATCTTGTCCAGGAAGCGGTCGTCCTCGACGTGCTGCAGGAAAGCCACCACCTCCGGATGTGGGCGGATCACGTCTGCGACATCCAGAAGCGCCAGCCCCATCTCCGACGTCACGTTGTTTGGGGCGGACTGTGTGAGCGTATCGGACGCATTCTTTTCTCCCAGCCACGCCTCCAGGCGCTCATTGAGCCACCAGGCGGCCTCCATCGCCGTCATGAACACCTGATGGCTTTGCGGATCGAACAGGATCCGCTTCAGCTCCTGAATGTCCGCCAGGATGAAGTCGAGCAGCGCCGGTCCGGACCTCGTCCGGATGTCGCGCTTCAAGGCGGCGATGGATGCCTGGCTGCGCCCGATCAGCTCGGCGACGATCGCCGGATCGGTCTCGATCGGGGCCGGCGCGCCGCTCGCCGGCGCCCCGCCGTGCTTCTCGTCCGCAAGCGATCGGATGAAGTCCTCGCGTTCGAGGATGGTCTCGAGCGCATCCCGAATCAGCGGATCGCCCTTCCCCAGGACCTTCAGAAGTCCTGCACGTCTCGCCGGCGAAGCCAGGCCACTGGTGACATCGACGAACAGCCTCCCGCCAGCCTCGTACATGGGCCGGCCTGCCGTTAGCTGGAACAGGGAGAGCCCCAGGGGCTTCATGGCGTCGGTCATCATCTGCTGATGACCGACGGAGACGTAGACATGGTTATCCCGGTCGTCGGCTACGGGGATGGGGAACAGCGTCGTGATCGGCCGGCTCTGGACGAACTGAAAATCATTCTCGATCAGGCACCATTCGATATCCTGGGGACACCCGAAGTGCGCTTCGATCCGCCGGCCAAGCCCGGCGAGCCGCACGACCTGCGCATCCGTCAGCGCCGGCTGCGCCTGCCGCTCCGGCTCGATCGCTTGTTCCTGCGTTCCGCCTGCCGCCGAGACCTGGATGGCAAGCTGCTTGGTGGCAACCGCCTTGGCGACGACCTCGCCGTCCCGCACCTTGTAGACGTCCGCGTTCACCAACGCGGAGACCAGGGCCTCGGCGAGGCCGAAGCCGGCCGCCACGGAGGCGACCTTCCGGTTGCCGCTGACTGGGTCGGCCGTGAAAAGGACGCCGGCGGCCTGCGGAAAGACCATTTGCTGCACGACCACGGCCATGTGGACCTTCCGGTGGTCCAACCCGTTCCGCAGGCGGTAGGTCACGGCCCGCTCGGTGAAGAGCGAGGCCCAGCAACGGCTGACGTGCTGGAGGATCGCAGCCGGCCCCACGACGTTCAGGTAGGTGTCCTGCTGGCCCGCGAAGGAGGCCATCGGCAAGTCCTCTGCCGTCGCACTGGATCGGACCGCGTAGGACACCTGCTCGCCGAGCCGGGCGAGCGGGCGGGTAATCTCCGCCGCCAGATCGTCGGGCATGGCGATCCCTTCGAGGGTCCTGCGGATCTCCGCGCTGAGGGCGCGGATCGCCTCCCGGTCGTCCGGCTTCAGGCGCGACAGCCGATCGAGCCGATTGTCGATCGACGGCGCCTCCGCCATGATCCGCCGGAAGGCGTCCGTCTTCACACAAAACCCGGGCGGCACGCGAAGTCCTGCGATCCGCGAAAGTTCTCCCAGGTGCGCGCCCTTGCCGCCAACGATCGCGGCCTGCGTCCGGTCGATCTCCTGGAGATCCAATACGTAGCAGCCCATCCCTTCCTCCCTTTCTGAGTTCTGTAAGGACGCCGCAGCGTCTCACCCGAGACCCATCCTGCTCAAGCAGCGCTTTATCGATCACACTGCATCGTCCTGAACGATGCCCGCGACTTCTCGGTCATGGTGGATTGGTACTGCGAGTTCGCCGGTCCAGCCCGCCAGGATGCGCTCCGACGTGGTTCTGCCACACCTGTACGCTCAAAATCTCCACCGTCCGCCCGACACTGCGGGCTGCGACCGGCTATGCCATTCCCTGGCCTTCAGGTTGCGCCATGAGTCCGGCCATCGGTTCGGCGCCCCCGCGCGGCCGGCAGTCGACCACAACTTTGCTGCATTTCGTGACTCCCCTTTCCGTCGGTTTTGGCTATGCAGGCGATTATGCGGCACGACCCTGGTCTTGCCGCAAGCCCCCCAGTCCGCGATATCCTAATAGTGGCAGGGAGCAAATGTAGATCGATGTAGATTCCTTTCTGCCGGCCCGCTATAGAGGGACAAACCATGCGAAGCGGCGGCGCGGTGCGTACGGCAGCACTGTGCGCTTCGGGAAGGTCCCTCGTTTCGAAGCGCCCCCCAACCACGAGTTTCAAAGTAAGGTGGCAGCCGGATGGGAAATCCAAGAGTATGTCTGTCTTGAGTAACAAAAACTTGTTACAGCTCGGGACGCCTGCAATCCGCAGTAAGTCCCCGAACCAGAAGGCGCCTGGCGGTCCCCGAAGTGATAGAAAGCCCAGGACTTGGCGGTGACTAAGATCAGTATGCTGAATCATCGATGAGAGACCGCAGGGGCGCTTCCGACGTGGCCGGAGAGGCGTACGTCGTCATTCGAGAACGCATTCTGCGCGGTGCAGTAGCCATCGGCCATGTCATTTCCCGCTGCAAGATCGCCGCGGAACTGGGGATGAGTTTTCTGCCGGTCTCCGAGGCGTCCCTGCGGCTGGAACTCGAGGGTCTGCTGAGAGCCGCCCGCGGGCCGGAACACGAGTGCGGATCCCCATCTGCGAGGATGTCCGAGGGCACTATCTGGTGCGAGCCGCTTTGGGGGTGGAAGCCGCCAGGCTCTTCTGCGCGACGGCAACCGCCGAGGAGCGAACCGAACTGATCAAGCTGGCGGCCCGCGTCGATGCCATGTCGGTACAGCCCGAGACGAATCGTTTTCACTACCTGACATCGCACGAGAAACTGCACCACCGGATCGCCGAATGCGCCCGCTGCCAGGCACTGTGCGACGCCATTGAACGAACTCGGGCGCTCTCGTCTACCTGGCTTTGCGTGGCACGGGCCTTTTCGAGCGGCTCCGCGCCGAGGCGGCACCAGGAACTGATGGAAGTGCTGGCGGTGACCGCCAGGCTGCCGCGGCCGCGATGCGGGAAAACATCACGTCCAGCATGCAACGCGCCATCGAGCGGCTGGAGCCGTATTTCAAAGCGCGCAAGACCCAGGGAGAGACGTACTCGCGAAATCCGAAGAAGCAGTTTTCAGTCGGCGCATCAAGGGAGGGCGCGGTGAGCCCCATACTTCCGGCCGAGCGCCGTCAGTCGCACCTTGAGTGTTCCCTCCAGGCAGCCAACACTGCGTGGACAGTCGCAAGACGGGAGAGTTGCCCCGGGCTGAGAGCCTGCCTGCCCTCTCCCATTGCCACCCAAGTGTTCTTGGCACTCTTGGCGGCCGATCCCGGTGAGAGAGCTTTACCTTCGATCGTTTTCGCGGAAACCCCAGAGCGCCGGGAAGGCAGGGACGCGGAGTTCCCTCCAACTCTGCGTCTGGGCTGCGTCGGCGGTGATCCCTGCCCGCGAGCGGTCCGAGCTACTGAAGTTTCAGCAGCACTCTTCGCCGCGCCTCCAGCTTCGCTGCTTCCGCCTCGCGCTTCATACTCCGTAGCAGAAGCGCGTAATTCCGCAACGTGTCACCGAGCAGGGCAACTTCATTGACGTTCTCCCGGCCTTTTAACGAAGGGATGTGCTCCGCCTGCGGAACGGCCTGTTTGTAGATCGCCTCGGCGCCCGGAAAGTCGCCCTTCCCCTCCAGCGTCAAGCCCATGTTATTCATGCTGTCCACTGTGACCTTCTCGCGAATGGCCAGCGAGCGCCGATACAGCGGCTCGGCCATTTCGTACTTCTGTTGCTTGGCATAAACAACCGCCAGGGCATCCAGCGAATTAGCGAGTTCCGGGCTGTCCGGCGGCAATCCCGCCTCCCAGATCGCGAGCGACCGCTCGTAGATCGGCTGCGCATCGGCGAACTTGTCCTGCATATAGAACGCCAACCCCAACTTGTCGAGGTATGCCGCTACATTCTCGTTGATCGGGCCGTAGATGCCCTCTTCGATGGCGATGGCGCGGCGCAGGTGCGGCTCCGTGGAGCCGTACTTTTCCTCCTTCATGTACACCGAGACCAGCGAGTCGATTACCGGCAGCAGCGCGGGCGCGGACAGGTCGGTCGCCTTTTCGATGATGCGCATGGCGCGGAGCAGGTTCGGTTCGGCCACCTGGTAGCGCTTCCGGCCCACGTAGAAGTTGGCGAGTTCCAGGCAGTCGTTGGCCAGATCGAGGTCGTCAGGGCCTCGGCCCTTTTCGCGGATCGAGATCAGTCGCAGGTAGGCCAGTTCGGCAGGACCGTTCTGCGCCATGGCGGCATTCACGCGGGCGATCGACCGGAGATCCGGAATCAGTTCCAGGCTGTTCGCGCCCGAAGCCTTCTCGCGAATCGCCAGCGAGCGGTTGTAGAGCTTCCAGGCTTCCACGTTCCGCCCTTGCGCCCTGTAGAGCGTCGCCAATGCGTTGATCGGCGCCGTCAGGCTGGAATCCTCAGGGCCAGTCGCCTTCTCCTGCAGTTCCAGCACCCGCACCAGCAACGGTTCGGCTTCAGCGTATTTCCCGGTCGACGCGAGCAACGCGGCTTGCCGGCTGAGTTGTACCGGATCGTCCGGTTGCGGGTTTGTGGTCTGGCCGAATGCCGCCGGCGTCAGCAGGAGGATACAGGCGATCCGATTCATGGTGCCATTGTCCACTCGCACATCTTGGCGTGCTGGATTCTTAGCATTATGCTAAAAATTCAGCACCCTGGCAAGGGACGATCCCACATCGGGCGCTGGCCTCTGCTCCGACCCCTTTACATTTCAGCCAATGCGGCCCTGCCGCTCTCCAATGCCCTCGCCTGGTCTTTCTGGCGAATTGCGCTCACCATGGACTTCACATGCGGGATGGCGCGGGTCACCTTGGTGGAAACCGGAACGCCTCCGGGCGACTTCGCGTTGGGTCCTTCGGTTCGATAGCCCTTGTAGAGCGGCCGGGACATCTGGTGCATTTCGTAAAGACACTGCTTCCCAGATTCAAAATGATCGTCCCATCCGACTTTCTCGGGTGTTTCCAGCGATCGCAGAATGCTTTGCAAGAGACTCTTTGTGCTGTCGTATAACATAAAATGCCTCGGATCGAGCATCATGAGGACGCCGGTTCGGGCACTCGTTGCCTCGAACGGCGTTAGTACCGGCTGGAGCGACTGCAGAATTAAGGTTGATACCTTTAGTGTAGCACGGGCGAAAAACATGTTAAGGGCCCCATGTCTTCGCTCGGCCCGCCGGGAAGACACACCCTCGGCGCGGCCCGGGAACGTGCGTAGCGCCCGCGTCCACGAAGACCCGGCCAGTGGGAACTCGTGCCCCGAACTCCTTCGGCAGCGTGAGAGCGTACACACCGGCAGATCGTTCCGCGGTAGCGCTTGCAGTGCGAAGAAGCGTGAAGAATTTCAGCGCTCCTCGGCAGGCACCAGGTCGATCACCCGCCCGCCCGGCCGCGCCGCGGAAATGGTGTCCATGGGATAACTGCCGGCGATCACCACGTCCGCCCGCCGCGGAACCTTCACGCCGCTCATTTCGGCAGACGGCCGTGCGCCTGCGCGATGAGCGCGATCCCGATACAACCGAAATGTCATAAGGTTTGGTAAAGGCGATAGGGACCACAGTGCATTACGCCTGATTGAACTGTCGGCGGCCGCACTTGGCCCGCTCGAACGCGCGCAGCGCTACTTTTGGTTCGGACCCAAACTGGCGAGCGCTTTCTTGTCGATACGCGCGACGACGTGCACCAACGGATCGACGACCTCCGCAACGTCGTATTGGATCGCCGTACCCAGCACCAGCGCGATTTCATTTGGGGTCAATTTGTAATCGGCCGCCAGCCACTGCGAGAGGTTCGTCGTCGCCTGTTGCAAAGCCTCCGGCAGCGAATTCGCGATCCCCGAGGCCATGCGATAGTCGGCGTTTTCCGCGCGCGGCATGCTCGGGGCTTGGCCTTTGATCAGGTCCACGGAGAACGTAAATTCCATCGACGTCTCCAGTGCGTCGCCGGTCAACTCGCCCGCGCCTTGCGCGGCGTGTCCGTCGCCGAGGAACAGCAGCGCGCCTGGATGATTCACGCCGAAGTAGAGCGTGACACCCTCGCCGAACTCGCGATAATCCATGTTGCCGCCCCAAGGTCCGAGATACCCCGAGCGGAACGACTGTTCCTGGGGCGGCGCGACTCCAATGCATCCCAGCATCGGCTTGAGCGGAACCGTGTAGTCCTTCATGTGCTCCGACGGCTTGGCGGGGCGCGCCACGCCGTGCTCGCGGTCGAGCGTCCACTCGCCGGAGAAATGCTCTTCCATCTTCAGATTGCGGAAATAGCCCGCTCCGAGCGCGGTGGGGACAATCCCGGTTCCGCTGCCTGCCGTACCGCGATTCAAACGAACGCGCTTCAAATGCACGACTAAAGCATCGCCCGGCCATGCGCCTTCCACGTAGAACGGTCCCGTCAGGGGATTGCCGCCACGCGCGCGGCGGACGCCGTTTTCATCGATGCCCCCGGCGTCGACGCTCTTGGTCTCTACCGTGTCGCCCGGGAAAATGTGGAGCGCCGGCGCGATATTCGAAGCGAAGTAGTTGTAGAAGGCGGCCGGCTCGAACTTATGCGTCCTCGGCCCGCCAGGAGGCGGCGCGGGCGAGCGTTCTCCGATGAATGTGAATGCGCCTTCGAGGTCGGCGCCTTCCCCCTTGATCTCGTCGCCATTCGTCGTGATTTTCACTTTCCCGGCCTTCGGATTGCCGTTCTCGGTTACAGTGCCTTCGCAGACGCTGTTGGTCAACGTACATTGGAAGCTCTCGTTTTCCCACGTGACTTTAGCCGCGGCGCCGTCCTGCGTGACCGAAACGCGGATGTATTGCGTGCCCATTTGATCCCAGGTAAGCAGCCATTCACCGGTGAAGGTGGCGGCCTGCGGCGCGGAGGCCAGCAGAAAGAGCGTAAGGGTTGCGATCATGCTAAACCATGATCGCATGCGGCGAGCGGTTCTCCCGGCAAGTTCAGGGTGAAAACAGAAGCGGAGCATCGAGTCTGGAACCAATGCTCGCTATTGCCGAGCCACAGAAAGATGCCGATTCCGCTGGCGATCATGAGTGACGGGGCGATCTTTGGGAACGATGGCACCGGCTGAAGCGCTGGAAGCATTTAAATGCCGACGTCGATCCTACTGCCGTACGCAGCCAAAACTCTCGCCGCCTACAACTCCCCACCAGCGACTTTTCACGCCAGCACCAGGGCGCTCGACTGTGCCTGCGACCATGCCATCGTGCCCAATATCAGGCCATGTCGTAAGCGCGTGTGAACCCGGGGCCCGCCGCAATCACCAGGGGGGAAGTCGTCCCCGGTAGCTTCACGGTAATCGAAATGCGATCAGCTCTCCCGAGTAATTCGCCCCACCCACCGCGACCACCAGGTACTGCTTGCCATTCAGCAGATACGTCATGGGCGAGCCGCTTTGCGGCGCCGGCATGTAGACTGCTCCCGCTTCCTTTCCGGTGGTCTTCTCATAGGCACGCAGCATCGCCCCACGTGCGCCCGACGGAGTGGTGAAGAAGCCGCTCTCGCCGGCAATCACCAGCGTCTTGGTGACGAGCGTACCAATGATGCCCGGCCGGCCTGTGCGCGCAATAATCTTGCCTTTGAGCGCCGGATGGTTCCGGACAATATCCGGGGTTTCGCCGTGCGCGATCTGCCAGACGATTTCCCCTTTGTCCAGATCGATCGCCGATATCCGGCCGTAGGGAGGCTTCCACAGCGGCAGGCCCTGGACCGTGAGAGACCCCGGACGCTCGCTGATGCCGCCCGACTGCGGAGCCACCCGGTCGTCTCCACCGGCCGTGCCGCCCGCGCCCAGGCTGCGCCGTGCGCCAGTCAACGCACTCCCCTGAACGTAGTTCATGTCCGACAGTTTGGAATCGGGAGGAACCAGGCCGAAGGTTCCGTTCGCGGTCTGCGAGAACACGTAGAGCATGTGCGTCTCGGGATCGAACGACCCGCCCGGCCAGTTCGTCCCGCCAAGGTTCCCGGGCAGACCGAGGGTCGCGAGCGGACCATCGCGCACGCTCACGACCGGCGGCGTAAACAGCGGGCCCATCTTGTACCGGGAAACCAGTTTCACGGCCTCGGCGCGCAGCTCGGGCGTGAAATCGATCAGGTCGTCGATC
This sequence comes from Bryobacteraceae bacterium, assembly GCA_035501495.1. GTDB lineage: Bacteria > Acidobacteriota > Terriglobia > Bryobacterales > Bryobacteraceae > JAIQFL01. The sequence goes on from DATJWB010000119.1 coordinate 11,809, forward strand.
GAGGTGCCCTGCCTGTCATACCCGGGAGGCTTCGTCGGAACCGGCTGCGTTGGAGAATACCACTCGCCGGGAACGTCGCCTTGGGGCGCGGGCCGCTCATCCATCGGCCAGACCGGTTCACCGGTTACGCGGTCGAAGACGTACAAAAAGGCCTGCTTGGTGGGCTGCGCCACGGCCTTGATGGTACGGCCATTGACCCTGATGTCCGCCAGAATCGGAGCGCACGGGATATCGAAATCCCAGATGCCGTGGTGCACCAGTTGGTAATGCCATTTTCGCTTGCCGGTTTTCAGGTCCACCGCGACCAGGGTTTCCCCGAACAGCCCGTTTCCGGGACGATGTCCGCCGTAATAATCGCCCGTCGGGAGT
>DATJWB010000120.1:0-99977 GCA_035501495.1 Bryobacteraceae bacterium
TCTCCCCGGTGGACTGGGTGTCTTTTGCTGCGGCGATCATTTGCGTCACGTTGGTGACGCTGATTGCGATGTTTGTCCCGGCCCGCCGCGCCACCTGTGTGGATCCGATTCTTGCGTTGCGCTCAGAGTAGGCGCCGCACAGCTCCTCGAGAGTCAAGACATTCAGGCGTAAGGCAGAGACGGCCAAGTGGACGAAAACGCCCTATGCGCGGATGTGGTCCGGCGATTCACGAGAGAATTTTGAAATACTCTGCGGTCGTCGCACGATTGGTCTGAAAGACTTTTGTACCGATTTTGTATCGATTCATTGCTTTTGAGGCTTTTGACGACTTCAGTGACTTTTTAGAATCAATAACTTGCGAGCATTGAAAATCTTGTCAAGTTCGTGGTTCAATTCCGGACGATGACCCATCTGGAAGGGCTTGATGCGAAACTTGCCCCTCGCCGGACGCGATTCTGCCGCCAGCAGCCCGGTGCGCAGCAGTTCGTTTAGAGTCTCCTTGAATTGCTCAGGATGCTTTCACGATAGCATCGAGCGCGTCACTAGGCTGCTCCATGCTTCACATTCACTACGCCCGGGACAGAAGGCTCCAGTGATCGGAGTACCCGATCCAGCTCCGGCTCCTGTACAGGCTTCGCCAGCACGAAGCGCTCGTCGTCTTCGAAGTCCGCGCACAACTCGGGGTCGTAGCCGTCGGAGAGCAATACGAATGCGTCAACCCGCGACTGCATCCGCTCGGACAACTCCACCCAGTTCAGCCCGGGTGCGTGTACGGAGCAAAAAGCCGCGTCGAAGCGGATCCGCTGCGCCATGTCCAGGCCTACGTCGGAGTTGTTGACCGGAACCACGCGGAAGCCCCGCGTGGACAACAGAGCCAGGATCTGGCGCTGCGCGGCGTCGTCGGGCTCGATCACCAAAGCGGTCATGCGGCGCGAAAACACGTGCGGCTGTCCGTTGGCGGCTGCCAGCGCGGTTCCGTGCCGGTCTTTCGAGATCACCGGCAGCTCGACCTCGAAGCGCGGGTCTGCGTTGTTCTTCTCGATCAGCCGCACCTCGCCTCCGTGGCCTCCGATGACGCTGCGGGTGACGCCCAATACGGCGGCCGTCTCTTCGGGCTTCCGCGTCTCGGCGGGCGACGTGAAGGCTATCTCCACCAGCAGGCGTTTCGCCAGCACGCTGGTCCGGATGGTGATGACTTTCTGCGGAACCTGCGCCAGGGATTGCTCGGCATGCACAAAGAGATTCAGGAAGACTTGCTCCAACTGACCTTGCGACCCAAGTACGAACACGGCGTCGCGGGTAGTCAGGTCGCGCACCCGGATGCCCGAGGCTTTCCAGTCTCCCTCGCGGAACTCAATCAGGCTGCGCAGCAGCCCGGTGATGGATACCGGCCGCGCCTCCCCCTGTTCGGCGGCGGCGAACGACACCAGCCGCGCGACGATGGCGGCGGCTTTCTTGGCTTCCGCCGCGATGGCGGCCACCTCACGCTCCACTACGCTGTTCCGCGTCCTGTCGACGGCCCGCACCGCCAATTCCCAAATCGAAGCCAGGGGGGTCTGCAGTTCGTTCACCACGCCCGAAATCAGCCGCCCCACCGCGGCCAGTTTTTCCGTGCGGAAGAGTTGCTCCTGCACCGATCGCTGGTCCAGCAGCCGGATCGCCACGCCGATCTGATTGCCCAGGTGCTGGGCCAACTCCTGCTCGCCGGCTGAAAAATCCCGGACCCGGTTGTCCTGGTCCAGTTCGAGCACACCAATTACCTCGCCCTGCGCGAACATGGGCACAAAAAGCAGCGAACGAGGCGGGGTTTCGCGGTCGTTGGCCGCCATGGGGAATGGACTGCGATCAATATCCGGGATCACCAGTAGGGTTCGATAGTGAAAACACGCCACCGCTCCGGCCTGCTTACCTCCGGGCGGTGAGGACAAGGAGATGGACGCCTGCTCGACTGAGTCCTCCGCAATCTCGTCGAGCGTCTTGGCTGTGCGGTTGTAGGTGTAAAGATGAACCCGCGAAACCCCCATGATGGCAGGCAGCGATGTGGCAATCGATTTGAGGATGGACTGCGGCGATGGGGCGCCCAGGATCTGCTCGCCCAGTTCGTAAGTCCTTCGCAGGGTCTCCCGCTGATTGCGCAGGCGCCGCTCCCGGCTCCACAGGAAGAAGCCTATGAGCAGCATGACGCCCAGCGCCACAGCCAGGGCTACCGATGGCGGACCCTGCTCTTTCCGTACCGCCTGCCCCGAACGATTCACCAGCAACTGGTAATACCGGTTAAATGGCGGAACGGAGCAATATTGATACGCGATTCCGGTGATCTGAACCAAGTCGCCCTTGGCAAATCCGGCGAACCTGGGCGATTGGTCCGGCGGGCGCGGCAAGAAGATCCGGTATAGACCTGAGCCCGTGCCTTCAATGTCGAGATAGGCCCCGTTTCCGGTATCGCCCACTACTGCTACACGAAGCTCCGAACTGCGTACCAGCCGGCCCAGATATTTGTTGCTCTGCAAGTCCTCAACGGATAGTTCCGGGGGTACTGGGGCAGGTTTTTCCCCCATTTTCGCGATCTTGTCTGGGACAACCACCGCCATTCCCGCGAATGCCTGGATGGTTCCCTCCACCCGGACTTCGTCCCCCGAGGAGAAGCTGTCCAGCCGGGTATCGCGGTCCGCGACCCGTACCACCGCCCCGAAACCGCCGGCTTCCATGGTCAGTAGGGTGTACGTCGGAAAGTGGAAGGGAGGAGCGTTTACAACCGCGCTAAAGCTTGCTTTCTGTTGGAGATGCAGGGGAGCAAAGGCAGCTCCGGGATCGCGCACGTTGACATCCCGGATGCCCAGCGGGGACTGCGCCGACAGCCGCAGGCACACTACACCGGCAAACAGCGCCAGCCGCAAACGGCCAGCGCGGCTCACCCACTTTCGCCTTGGGCTGCCAACCACGGAATCAGCTCCCTGCTCAGAAAATTATCGATGGTAAAGCTCGCTCCTGGCAAGTACCCATGAGTAGTACTGACTAGTACTATCCTCATCCCGGCGGCCTGAGCCGCCTCAACCCCGGATTCCGAATCCTCAAAAACGATGCAATCGGCCGGATCGGCGCCCAGGAGGTCGGCCGCCCGCAGATAAATCTCGGGGTGCGGCTTCGGATGGCGCACCTGCTGCCCGTTCACGATCGCCTGGAAGAAAGCCCGAAGGCCCGCCCGATCCAGCAGAAAATCGACGTTCTCCGGCTCGCCGTTCGAAGCCAGGGCCTTGGGAGCCTCCCGGTACCGGTCCAAAAACTCGCGCACCCCCGGAACGAGGATCTCGTCGATCCGGTCTGCGACCATCTCCCGGTAGAGTCGCTCCTTGGCCGCGCCGCGGGAAGTTACTTCCTCCGCATCGAGGCCGTCCCCAAAAAAATCCCGGACTATCTGATCGTTGCGCCGGCCGTACATTCGCCGCTGCATCTCCTCGGTAGTCTCCAACCCGAACTGCCGGTTGAAGCGTTCCCATGCCTGACGATGCACCGGGTTCGAATCCACAATCACTCCGTCCATATCGAAGATCAGACAAAGGCCGGGCGCCAGAGTCCCTTTCTCCAATGGTAACTTATCGGACAATTATCCGCCTTCCGCGGGACCACAGAGACTATTCTCCAGCCAACTCATGTAGTTTGCCGCACCCTCTACGACCGGAATTGCCAGGAGTTCGGGTACTTCGTAGGAATGCGCCCCCTCCACGCAGGTCCGCACCGAATCGAACAGATCCCGGCGAGACTTGATCAGGAGCAGAAACTCCTCGGCACACTCGATCGCCCCCTTCCAATGATAGAAACTCCGTGTCCGCGGAATGATGCTGACACAAGCCGCCAGTCGCGAATCCACTAGGAGCCGAGCCAGTCTTTCGGCCTCTTCTTCCGAGGGGCAGGTGTTCAGGATTACAATCTTGTCAGTCATTCGAAAAAACACTCGATCGATTCAGGAAAGCAATGTTACCATGATCTTCCGGGTTCCCGTTTGCATGAAAGTATCCGTCGGACGGCTGGTGTATCTGTTTGCCTTTCTCTCGGTGGCGAGCTACGCCTATGTGACCCTGCGCGGTCCCAAGGGTGTCCATGCTCTCATGGACAAGCAGGCCCAGATCCATCTGATGGAAAAGCGGAATGCCGATCTGGCCAGACAGATCGAGCAGTTGCGGGAGCGCAACAATCGCATCACCGACAACCCGTCTGAACAGGAACGGATCATCCGCGAACAATTGAAGCTCGTGCGGCCGGGTGAGAAGGTCTTTATCACCGGCCCGCCCGAGAAGCCGTAAGCCTCAACCCCTGCTACCTGGACGCAGCAAAGCGCCGGAAAAAACTGTCCGGATACCACTGCGGCCGCCCGGAATCGTCGGCCACCCGCTCCACCAGCTTGAGAATCACCCGGTCGAAAAGCGCCGCGGCGGCGGTATCGACCGGTTGGCTCAGATCGTCCGATGGCCTGTGATAGCGCGTCTGCACCCAGTCCTTGCGGATCTTCTCCTCGGGCGATCCCGCCGCATAGCCGAATTTGAACGCCAGCGCGGGCACACCCCGGCGGATAAAGCTGTACTGATCGCTGCGAATGAAGCGGTTCTGCTCCGGTTCGTTGTCCGCCTGCACCTCGACCCCCAGTTCCTTCGCCGCGGCACGCACCGAGTCGCCCAGGGTCGATTCCCCAAGGCCCTGCACCTCCAGGTACTTCAACGGGTACAACGGCAGAAACATGTCGAGATTGATATCCGCGATGATCTCCTCCGCCGCCACGGTGGGATGCGCCGAGTAGTAGCGCGACCCCAGTTCGCCCTTCTCTTCCGCGGTCACTGCCAGGAAAATCAGCGACCGCTTGGGCTTCGCGCCCGAAGCCTTCAGTAAGCGCGCCACCTCCAGCACCGTGGCCACTCCCGAAGCGTCGTCCATCGCGCCGTTATAGATGCTATCGCCGTTCACCGGCCGCCCCACCCCCAGGTGGTCGAGGTGCGCGGAGAGCACCACGTATTCGTTCTTCAGTTTGCGATCGGAACCGGGCAGCATGCCGACTACGTTGGGCGCCTCCAGAGTGTCCCGCTTGACGGCCGTCTTCGCCTGCAGCACGCCATCCAGGGCGAACTTGGGAAGCGGCTGGTTCTCGCGCGCGAGTTTCTGAATCTCCTCGAAGGAGTGGCCGCTTCCGGCGAAGAATTTCTCCGCACCGCGCGGGTTGATGGTGATGGAGATCGCCTGCCCCTCGGTCTCTTGCAGCGCGGGATCCGCTAGTCCGAACGAGGGCTGGGCCGGTCCACGGCCGCCGCGTCCCCCGCCCGCACCCGCGGGGCCTCCGGCCGCCGGATCTCCCGCTCCCCCGCCGCGAGGTCCACCGGCCGCGGTGCGCGGGTTGGCGATCGTTGCGATTCCGATGGCGCCCGCCCTGTGCAGCATACTCCAGCGTTCCACGCCCGAAGAGTAGTGAGACTTCAGCGGTCCCGGAGCGTCCGCCGGCCCAGGGGCGTTCACATAGACGGCGATCTTGCCGTGCAGGTCGAGGCCGGCAAGATCGTCATACTTCGCCTCGGGAATCACCATGCCGTACCCCACGAAGACCATCGGCGCTTCGAGGGTAGCGGCCGGGTCGCCGCGCGGGCTGATGGTGGCTTCCGCCCCCAGAGCCAATGGCTCGGTTTTCCCGTCGCGGACCAGGGCGAGGCTGCACTCTTCCTCCACCAGCAGGCGCGTCTCGAACTTAACGGGCTGCAGATATCCCGCGGTGCCCGCCGGCTTCAGGCCGGATCGCTCGAATTCGGCTGACACATATTCCACCGCCTTGCGAAACCCTTCCGTGCCGACGTTGCGGCCCTCCAGTTTGTCGTCGGCAAGATATTGGATGTGAGCCCACCAGAGCTTCCCTTCGGCGGCGTAGTCCACCACCGCCGCAAACAAAGACGCGGCTGCCAGAACCAGGAGCACTGATTTTTTCATAATCGGACCGATTTAATAGGAATAGCACGTGCCAGGACGTGGCGCAGGCTCTCCTGCCTTGGCTCTCCTGTCTGCGCCCCGGCTCATCGGGGCGCTTGTCGGGGCCCCACAGCCCTTGCCACTGCCCGAGTGCCGGCCTACACCATGCCAAAATAGAAATAGTGCAGCCTGCCCCTGAAGTTCAACCGCTGTCTCATTTTGACCCCCTCGTCGCCGACTGGTTTTCCGCCCGCTTCCCCACCGTCACCGAGCCGCAATCTTTGGGCTGGCCTCAAATCCGCGATGGGTACGACGTCCTGATCTCCGCTCCCACGGGGTCCGGCAAAACGTTGGCGGCCTTTCTGCTGGCAATCGACGCGCTGGTCCGGCGCGCTCGCTTGGGGCCCTTGCCGGATCAGACCGAGGTCGTCTACGTCTCGCCGCTAAAGGCTTTGAGCAACGATGTCCACAAGAATCTGGAAGTGCCGCTCGCTGAAATCCGCGCCCTCGCCGCCGCCCGCGGTATCGCTCTCGCTCCGATTCGCGCCGCTCTGCGCACCGGCGACACGACCCAGTGGGAGCGGCAGCAGATGGTCAAAGAGCGGCCTCATATCCTGGTCACCACTCCCGAGTCGCTCTACATCCTGCTGACAGCTGCCAGACCCCGCGAGATGCTGACCGGCGTCCGCACCCTGATCGTGGATGAGATCCACGCCGTGGCAGACGATAAGCGCGGCTCGCACCTGGCCCTCACGCTGGCGCGGCTCGATCTCCTGGTGGAGCAGCATGGCGGTCCGAAACCGCAGCGCATCGGGCTCTCGGCGACCGTGAAGCCTGTCGAGGACGTCGCGGCCTTCCTCAGCCCTGACGCCCGGATCGTGAACGTGGGACATCGCCGCGCCCTGGACGTGGCGGTCGAGGTGCCCCGCGACGAGCTCGGTCCGGTGGCAAGCAACGAGATGTGGGGTGAGATCTACGATCGCGCCGCCGAACTCATCCGGGAGAATCGCACCACCCTGGTCTTCGTGAACACGCGCCGGCTGGCCGAGCGGGTGGCCCACCACCTGGCGTTACGTCTCGGGGAGAACGCCGTGCTGCCGCACCACGGCAGCCTGTCGAGGGCCCTGCGCCTGGAATCGGAGCGGCGTCTCAAGAACGGCGAGCTGCAAGCGGTGGTGGCGACGGCTTCGCTTGAATTGGGAATCGACATCGGCACGGTGGACCTGGTGTGCCAGATCGGCTCGCCGCGCTCGATTGCCGTGGCCCTGCAGCGCATCGGGCGCGCCGGCCACTGGGTGGGCGCCCTGCCGAAGGGGCGTATCTTCGCCACCACGCGCGATGAGCTCGTCGAAGCCGCGGCCCTGGTGCGGGCCATCCGCAAAGGCGAACTCGACCGCCTTGAGATTCCCCGCAACGCGCTCGACATTCTGGCACAGCAGATGGTCGCGGTGTGCGCCTCCGAGGAGTTCGCGGTGGACGACCTGTTCGCCCTTGTGCGCCGCGCCGGGCCCTATCGCACGCTGGAACGGAAGCAGTTCGACACGGTGCTGGCGATGCTCTCCGACGGGATTGCGACCGCCCGCGGCCGGAGCGGCGCCTACCTGCACCACGATGCCGTGAACCGCCGCGTGAAGGGCCGCCGCAATGCGCGGCTCACTGCCATCACATCGGGCGGCGCCATCCCCGATACCGCGCAGTACCTGGTGGTGGCCGAGCCGGAAGGCACCACCGTCGGAACGCTGGACGAGGACTTCGCCGTCGAAAGTATGGCCGGCGACGTCTTCCTGCTGGGCACTACTTCCTGGCGCATTCGCCGCATCGAATCCGGCCGCGTGCGCGTGGAGGATGCGCACGGCGCGGCGCCCTCGATCCCGTTCTGGAACGGCGAAGCCCCCGGCAGGACCCTGGAACTCTCGCAGGAGATGGCAAGCCTGCGCGAAGAGATCGGCAGGATAGCCGCCATCCCGCCGGTCGTGGATTTTCTAAAGCGGGAATGCGGCCTCGACCAGCGCGGCGCCGAACAGGCCGCGGAGTACGTTCTGGCGGGCCGGGCTGCCCTGGGCGTCATGCCGGCCGTGAATACTGTGGTGGCCGAGCGTTTCTTCGACGAGGGCGGCGGGATGCAACTCGTCCTGCACGCGCCCTTCGGCTCGCGCATCAACCGGGCCTGGGGACTCGCCCTCCGCAAGCGCTTCTGCCGCTCCTTCAACTTCGAACTGCAGGCGGCCGCAACCGATAACGGCATCGTCATCTCGCTGGGCGAACAGCATTCCTTCCCGCTCGAAATCGTCTTCGAATTCCTGCGCGTGGCGACCGTGCAGGAGGTGCTCACCCAGGCACTGCTGCCCGCCCCCATGTTCACCGCCCGCTGGCGCTGGAACGCGTCGCGAGCCCTGGCGATCCCGCGGTATCAGGGCGGGCGCAAGGTTCCGCCGCCGGTACAACGCATGCGGGCCGACGACCTGATGGCCGCCGTGTTTCCCGACCAGGCCGCGTGCCCCGAAAACCTCACCGGCGAGATCCGCATTCCAGACCATCCGCTGGTGACAGAGACCATCGACAACTGCCTTTACGAGGCCATGGACCTGAACGGCCTGAAGACTGTTCTGGAGGGTATCCACGGGGGCGCGATCCGCACCGTGGCCATCGATACACCCGAGCCGTCGCCGTTCTCGCACGAAATCCTGAACGCTAATCCATACGCCTATCTGGACGACGCTCCGCTCGAGGAGCGCCGCGCCCGCGCCGTCCAGATGCGCCGCACCCTGCCGTCGGACTATGCCGAGGGCGCCAGTGCATTGGACCCCGAAGCCATCGCGACCGTGGCCTCCGAGGCCTGGCCGCCCATGCGCGACGCCGACGAACTCCACGAAGCGTTGTGCGATCTGAGCCTGCTTCCTGTGCCCGTGGATCAACTGGCCGAATTGGGTCTCCATTTCGCCGCGCTCACGGCGGCTCGCCGCGCCACCGCTCTCGCCACAGACGATCGCATCTTCTGGGTTCCAGCCGAGCGCCTTGCACAGGTTCGTAGCGTCTTCCCCAAAGCTTCTATCGACCCGGATATCGCGGCCCCCGCCGGCGCCCGCGCGGTCCCCGACACTCCCGAGAAAGCCGCTGCCGAAATCCTGCGGGGCTGGTTCGAGTGCTCCGGCCCGCTGCGCGCATCCGCTCTCTCCCGGAATCTCGCCATGCCGCGCGATCTGGTGGATCAAGCCCTCGCGCAACTGGAAACCGAAGGCCAAATCCTGAGGGGCAGTTTCACCCCAACCCCTACCCCGCAACCCCCAAACCCCGAGGCTGAGCCCCCAACTCCCGAAGTCGAGTGGTGCCACCGCCGCTTGCTGGCGCGCATTCACCGCCTCACCATCGGCCGCCTGCGCCGCGAAATCGAACCAGTCACCACCGCGCAGTTCATGGCCTTCTTGAATCGCTGGCAGCATGTCGCTGAAGGTAGCCAGTTGCACGGGGTGGATGGCACACTGCAGATCATCCGCCAACTGCAGGGCTCCGAGTTCCCGGCCGCCGCCTGGGAGTCGGAGGTGCTGCCGCAGCGCGTGGCCCGTTACCAGCCCGACTATCTCGACCAGTTGTGCCTCTCGGGCGAAGTCAGTTGGGGACGCCTTTCGCCGCACCCGGCCTTCGACCGGACCGAGGAAGACAACAAGAGCCGGCGGATCCGTCCCACGCGGGTCGCGCCGCTGGCGATCTTCCTGCGCGAGGATGCCGCATGGCTGTTGGCCACCCCGCAGCCATCCCCCCGGGAATCGCTGTCTCACCCGGCGCGCGAGTTGCTGGCCGTGCTGGAATCGCGCGGCGCCTCCTTTTTTGCGGATCTGGCCCGCGCCACCGGCCGCCTGGCCAGCGAAGTGGAGGACGGACTCTGGGAGTTGGTTGCCGCGGGCCTCGTGACCGCCGACGGTTTTGAGAACCTGCGCGCCCTGCTCGACCCCAAGCGGCGCGCCGGACAAGGCAAAGGACGCAGCGCCCGTCCGCGTCATGCCCCAGGGCGCTGGGCGCTTCTGCGCCACACCGACGCTCCCCCCGAAGATTTTCGCGAAGCCTTCGTCCGGCAATTGCTGCACCGCTGGGGAGTGGTGTTCCGGGACCTCGCGGTGAAAGAGCCGCTCGCGCCGGCGTGGCGCGACTTGCTGGTCGTGTTGCGCCGCATGGAATCGCGCGGCGAAATCCGCGGAGGGCGGTTTGTCGCGGCGTACCTCGGAGAGCAGTTCGCTCTGCCCGAGGCGCTCGACCTGCTGCGCTCCGTTCGCCGCAGCGGAGAAACCGCCGCCACTGCCCCCGCGCTGCTGCCCGGCTCCGCGATCACGATCTCGCCCCGAGCGCTTGCATAATTGGAACTCTTTCCAACGCAGCGACCCGTGGCGCGGCACTCCTGCCTGTAACCATGGGCCCCCGCAGGCCCACCGAAATTCATGAAAACCCGAAAGTCTGCTGGAGCGATATGGCACGGGCACTCGGGCGTGCACGGTGTCGCTTCCGGCGAAGACTACACCTTGATGATCACTTCCCGCAGCCGTTCTTTCGTCAGGAAGAACTTTACCGAATCAAAGCCGCTGAAGAGCTTCTCCAGGCTCCGGTTATTGAAGAGTTGGGCAGGCCGGCGCAGGCCCTGCTGCGCCACCTGAAGCAGATTCACTTCCTGAATCCGGAACGTGTACAACGGCACTGCCTCCAGCTTGTCGTCCGACTGGAAGAATGCCAGCATGTACCCACCCGGACGCACGATGACGCGAAGCCGCTCTACCACGGCGGCCAGCAGCGTCGGCGTCAGGTACTCGAGTACATCCCAAAGCAACACGCCGTCGAACTGGCCTTCCGGATAGTCGAGGGACTGCCGCATGAAGTACTCGATCCGCCCGGGATTGGCCTGATCCACCGTGTCTTCACCGAACGTCTCGTTCAGAATTTGCAGGAAATTCTCGGAGTAGAGGCGATGGCCCAGATTCGTAATGAAGTTCACGTTTTGCTGTGTGGCGCCTCCCAGATCGAGAATCGTCAGCCCCGACTGTCCCCGGATGTAACCGAAGAACTGATCGAGGCCGCGGCTTGGGCGCGTGCTGACAGACGCGGGGCCATTTGTGTTCCGCAGCGGAATCGACCCCCGCCCGGAAGGAGCTGCCGCCGGCGGCACATCCGGACCACGGCCCCCACGCAGCAGGTTTTTCAGCGGACCTGGAAGCGGCATGGAATGCCTTGCAAGTTTACCGCCTGACCTCCGGGGCCGCGACCGAAGCCGGCGCATGGCTCGGAGCGGGTGCCGGCGCCTGCGCCTTGGGTTGCTGTTGCGGCGCCGCCTTGGCGGGCTCCGGTTTTACGATATCGATACTGCCTTTGAAATAGGCGCCATCCTCGATAATGATGCGAGCGGTCTTGATATCGCCGACCAGCTTGGCATCCTTGCGGATCTCGATCCTCTCGGTGGCTTCCACGTTGCCCTGTATGGTGCCCAACGCCACCACCTCGCGCGCCTTGATGCCTGCATGGAGCGACCCGTTAGGCCCGATCGTGAGCCGGTGTTCGAGTGCTTCCACCGTACCTTCGAGGTCGCCATCGACGTAGAGGTCTTCTTTGCTGAATATCTGGCCGATGATCTTGACGGCTTTGCCGATGGTGGCCGAGTTTCCACCTCCGCGGCTCTCCGGCTCAAATCGATTCACGGGCATGCTGGACACGGTAGTTGTCTCCTTTTTGGGTTCGAAGGAACTTGGCGCCACTGGGGCTGTTGGTGCGACACTCGGGCTTGGCGGGGTGAAAGGCCTGGCGGGCTCCTCATCCCGGCGTTTATTCCACATATGGCCGCCCTCCTGCGGGAAATGGTATGAGTACGTTCATGATACTGCTCCTCTAGAGTACTTGCATACGTAACTGCGGCGCAAGCCAGTTTCTAATCCTCGGGGCAGTGATGTCCGGGCATGGATCGTGAGATCGAGCACGCTCCGGCTCAGGCGCGGATCGGTCACCCGGCCCAGGCGAGGACCGTCTCGAGCAGCACGCCGGCGCCACGCGCGCAATCCTCCCACCGGCTGAGTTCCCCAGGCGCGTGGCTGATCCCGCCCACGCTCGGCACGAAGATCATGCCCATCGGACCAAGCGTGGCCATCATCTGGGCATCGTGCCCGGCGCCGCTCGGAAGGCGCCGCGATTGGAGGCCGAGCTTATCGCATGCCGCCTCGATGGACTTCTGCACTTCGGGCGTGGCCAGCGCTGGGTCGTGATGGGCGATCTGACGCATCTCGATCACGGTGTGGGTCATCGCCCCGATCTCCGCCCCGCGGGCCATGATCTGCTTCCCCAACCCCGCGATCTTGGACGCGGAGAGGTCCCGAAGTTCGACGGTAAGCCGCACCATGCCCGGCACCACATTGGGCGCGTTGGGAGTCACCGCGATTTGTCCGACGGTCCCCACCTGCGCCCCCGGCTCGCGGCGCACGATCTCGTTCACCGCGATGGTCAGGTAGGAGGCCGCCAGCAGCGCATCCCGCCGTTCCGGCATCGGCGTGGTGCCGGCGTGGTTGGCGAAGCCGCGGATCTCCACGTCGTACCGATCGATGGCCACGATCCCTTCCACCACACCGATCGGAATGCCAGCCTTGTCCAGAGTGCCTCCCTGCTCAATGTGCAACTCCAGGTAGCAGTGGAAATAGCCGGGTTTGAGGCGGGCTTCCGCAATGCGATCGGGATCGCCGCCCACCTTGCGGATGGCGTCGGACTTCCGGACGCCGTTCCATACCAGGTCCAACTCACCCGGCTCGAGATGCCCCGCGGCTGCGCGGCTGCCGTAAAGGCCATTGTTGTACGCGACCCCTTCCTCGTTGCACCAGACCACCACTTCGAGCGGACGGCGCGTGGCGATCCCGGCCTCTTGCAACGTTTGGATGACCTCGATGGCGCCCAGCGAACCGAGGTCGCCGTCGAAGTTGCCTCCGTTGGGAACGGAATCGATGTGCGATCCGAAAAGCACCGGAGCGGCACCGGCGTCGGAATCGGCGCGCCGCGCGAAGATATTTCCGGCCGAATCGACTCGCGGCTTCAGGCCCGCCGCTTCCATCAGCCCCATCACGTAGCGCCGTCCCGCGACATCGGCATCCGAGTAGGCCACGCGGCTGACCCCGCCGGCGAAATCGCCCCCGGACGGACGGCCGAACACGCTGAGCGCTTCGAGGTGTTCGCGCAGGCGGGCGCCGTTCACCCGCGGACCGGTTGGCGCGGCGAACGCAGGGGCCGACATGGCCGCCAGGAAGTGTCTTCGGTTCATCCGTCCATCGTGACACAGGATCCGCCCGTGAAGGCACGGCTACTTCATCTTCAGGAACCCGGCAGCGTCCAGCCAGTCGTAAAACCGCTCGGGCCAATGGGCCACCGGTCCCTTGGTCGTGGCGCGTACTCCAAATCCATGGCCCACGTGCGTATAGACATGCAGTTCCGCCGAGGCGCCGGCCTTCTTCAGAGCCAGGTACAGCTCGGGCAGGCCCTGCGAAATGTTCTGCCGGTCGTTTTCGCCGCACGCCAGAAATGCCGGAGGCGTTTCCTTGGAAAGCCGCATGTCTTTCGGGATGGCTGGATAGAGTAGCGCCTGAAAGGACGGCTTCGAGCTCACGCGGTCGATGGGGTCGGCCGCTCCCGCGTGCCCGCTGTCGAATCGCGTGGCGGCCAGCGCGGCCAGTTCTCCGCCCGCGGAGAAGCCCATGACCCCGATCCGGTCCGGATCCACGTTCCACTCCGCCGCCCGGCCCCGCACCAGCCGGATGGCCCTCTGGGTGTCCGCCAGCGACTCGCCTTCTACCTGGTAGGTGGACTCCTTCTCCCGCGCCAGCCGGTATTTCAAAACAAACCCGGCCACGCCGTGTTCGCTGAGCCATTTGGCGACGTTGTAGCCTTCGTGGTCCATCCACAGTTCGCTGTGCCCGCCGCCCGGTGCGATCACTACCGCCGCCCCGGTGGCCGCGTCCCGGGACGGCAGGTACGCTGTAATCGACGGGTGGTGGATGCCGTGGACCACGTGGTCTCCTCCGGGCGCGGCAATCCGCACCACTTCTTCCCCGGTCTTGCCCTCTGATCCCGGTGCGCCGTTTGGCCATAGCAGAATCACCTGCGGTTCGGCCGATCGGGCGGCCACCGAGAAGGCGCACAGCAGCCCAGCCAGCCGCACTCCCGATATCGTGGAATTTCGCATGGCTGTAAAGGTTCGGAGCGCCTCCCTCCGGTTACCCGAACTTTCGATAGGGACTCCCCGCATGGTCGGGGCCGACGTGGCGCAGACACACATGTCTGCCGCAGTCCCGACTCTTCGGGACGCTTTTCGCGCTTCGTTCGAAGCCGCTCTCTTGATCCAAGACAGCAGATCTTTCCCGAACGTTATCAAGTTTCCGGCGACGACCACCGATAGATCCAGTGGAAGGTATGACAGCGTCACTGGCAAGGCATGCGCTCCTCGTGTCCGGGGAGCCTGGATCTCGACCTCCATCCGGAGAAACGCTCGACCCCGCCGATTGGAGCAGCTTTCGCCTCCAGGCACACCACATGCTGGACGACATCCTGGATTACACGGAAACCATCCGCAACCGGCCGGTGTGGCAGCCGATTCCGCACGAGACTCGGGCGTCGTTTCGAAAGCCCCTGCCGCGCGGTCCGGCTGACCTTGCGTCGATCCACCACACCTTCATGAACGACATCCTCCCGTACGCCGTGGGAAATGCTCATCCCGGCTTTATGGGATGGGTGCACGGCGGGGGGACGCCGGTGGGCCTGCTGGCCGAGATGCTGGCAGCCGGGCTGAACGCGAATCTCGGGGGCCGCGACCAGATTCCCATCGAGGTGGAGCGGCAGGTCGTCGGGTGGGTTCGTGAACTCTTCGGTTTTCCCGAAACTGCCAGCGGGCTGTTCGTGACCGGGACATCCATGGCGAACCTGATCGCGGTGCTGGTGGCACGTACGCGGGCCATCGGCCCCGGAGTGCGCCGCGAAGGTGTCGCGGCCGCCGGCAAACGCCTGGCAGGTTACACGTCGGCGGCGGCTCACGGCTCGATCGCGCAAGCCATGGACCTGTCCGGGCTGGGAAGTGAAACCTTGCGCATCATTCCGGTGAACCACGCGCATCAGATCAACGTCCAGGCGCTGGAAGAAGCCATCGCTTGCGACCGAAGGGACGGATTCGTTCCGTTCTTCATCGCCGCGACCGCGGGCACCGTGGATGCCGGCGCTGTGGACGATCTGGCCGCTGTCTCGCGCATTGCCAGGAAGGAAAAGGCATGGTTCCACGTAGACGGCGCCTGGGGCGCTCTTGCCATGCTCGCGCCGGATCTTGCGCCCCGCCTGGCCGGGATCGAGTGCGCCGACTCCCTGGCCTTCGACTTTCACAAATGGGGACAAGTTCCCTACGATGCGGGCTTCATCCTCGTCCGGGATGGCCCGCTGCATCAGGCCACATTTGCCTCTCAGGCCGCTTACCTGCGGCGTGAGACTCGCGGGCCGGCCGCCGGCTCTCCCTGGCCCTGCGATTTTGGTCCCGACCTCTCCCGGGGCTTTCGGGCGCTGAAAACCTGGTTCACGATCCAGGCCTTCGGGGCCCGGAAGCTCGGCGCCATGATTTCGAAGACCTGCAAACTCGCGCAATATCTGCGTCAGCGGGTGGAAGCCGAGCCGGTGCTCGAGTTGATGGCGCCGGTCGCGCTCAACATTGTCTGCTTCCGCTATCGATGCGAGCGCTCCGATGAAGTCAACCGCAACATCGTCATCGACCTGCAGGAATCCGGAATCGCCGTACCATCAACCACGACCTGGAACGGCCAACTGGCGATTCGCGCCGCCATTGTCAATCACCGGACGGATCGCAGTGACATCGACGCGCTCGTCGAGGCAGTCCTGGCGCTTGGGGCGGCGTACGCCGGGCGTTGCCCGGGAGGCCGATGACCAAGCTGATCGAGCCGCTCATCGGTCTCGCCACGCTGGCGAGAATGGCCTTCGCCGGCGCCGACCTCACGCCCGTCAAGGCGCTCCTGCTCGACCGGTTGGCGCGCAACCAGAGGGATGCCAATGCCTGGATGGACCTCGCGATCGTCCTGCAGCTCATGGGGCAGCGCGAGATCGGGTTGGCCGCGCAGGCATCCGCGCTCGAGATTCAGCGTCTGTATCGTCTCCCGTGCCCGGCAGATTCCGCGGCCGTCCGGCTGCTCGGGATCGTGACCCCGGGGGACCTGTCGGTGAACAACGCGCTGGAGTTTCTGGTGGAGGAGACCGATGTCGCCCTCGATCTGCTGTATGTATCGCCGGACCTGCCGCCTCCGTCGCTCTTTCCGGAGCACGACATCGCCATGGTGGCAGTCTGTGAAAGCGAGCGGAATCGCTCGCTGCTGCGGCACGTCGAATCGCTGGTCTCCTCGTGGCCGCGCCCGGTGATTTGCCGGCCGGAGCGCATCGCCCGCCTTTCGCGCGACCGCGCATGTCGATTGTTGCCCTCGCAGCCCGGATTGCGGGTACCACTGACCGACCGGGTCGATCGACGGGCGCTGCGGGACACCGCGGAGGCTTCGCTGCCGATCATTGTGCGGCCTGTGGACTCCCAAAAAGGTCAGGGCCTGCGGAAACTGGATCGTCCTCAGGATGTCGCTGACTATCTGAAGACCAGGCCGGAAGAGGCATTTTATGCCGCTCCCTACCTGGACTATCGCGGGCCGGACGGGCTGTTCCGGAAATACCGCATCGTGCTGATCGATGGGCGGGCCTACGCCTGCCATATGGCGATCTCGCACCACTGGGTGGTGCACTACATCAGCGCCGGCATGGCGGAAAGCTCAGCCAAGCGCGGCGAGGAGGCCCAATTCTTTGCCCGGTTCGACGGCGATTTCGCCCAGCGCCACCGCCGCGCCCTTGCCACCATCGCCGGCCGGCTGGAATTGGAATACGTCGGCATCGATTGCGGGGAAACCCGCGAGGGTGAATTGCTGGTGTTCGAGGTGGATAGCGGCATGACCGTTCACTCCATGGATCCGGCCGAAATCTATCCGTACAAGCAGCCGCAGATGCGGAAGGTGTTTCGCGCCTTCCGGCAGATGTTGGTGAATGCGGCTAACCGTGGGGTATCGCCGGCCGCTTCTGTGCCTGCACGAGCGGAGCGTTTAGAAACTCCATGAACGGAGCCATCGCGCGAAAGCGCTTCTTTACTTCCGGGTAGATTCCCGGCGTGGTGGCCAACTCCGCGGGAAGCTCGGCAAAGAAGAACAACTGTTTGAAACGGAGGATGTCTTCTGCCGGGTGGTCCTTCGGAAAACCCTTGGGCACCCGGGACAACTGCTCGCCCTGCATGTCGCCGAACAGGCTCTTCATGGCGCGCGCTCCAACCGTCCGGCGGAACTCTTCGGCATGCTCCGCGATGTGATGGCGGATGGTCAGCAGGGTCTGCGGCATCGTCATGTATACCCCGCCGCCGATCCCGACGTTCTTGTGTGAAACGGCGACATAGTAACCGGCCGCTCCCTCGCACGACAGGCCGCGGCGCGAAAAGCTGGCGGCGATGTGGTCCTTATACGGCGACTTGTCCTTGCTGAATCGCGTGTCGCGGTAGAAACGATAAATCGCCTTGGCGGGATCGGTGACATATTCGGGGGCGAACTCCTTCATGGACGTGTTCAGGGCCTCCACCAACTCCCACATGGGGCGCTTGACTTTCTCCTCGAACAGCGGCTTGCGCGGCAAGAACCACTCGCGATTGTTGTTGCGTGCCAGGCCGCGGAAGAAAGTCAGGGCCTCGCTGGGGAAACCCGGAAATCCGGTGCTCATTCAAATGCCTCCCGTATAATTGAGTTAATGCCGTCCCTCGAAGAGGCGCGTGCGCGCCTCGCCGGAATTCCTAATTTAACCGTTTCCACCTGCGCTCCGCTCTCGCGGTATACGCGGTTCGGCATCGGAGGCCCCGCCGACCTGTACGCCGAAACCACCAGCGCGGAGGCCTTCGTGGCGGCGTTGGAAGCCTCGCGGGCCAGCGGAATCCCCACCATGGTGATCGGCGGAGGCACCAACCTCATCGTATCGGACCACGGGTTCCGCGGGATTGTGCTGCGTTTTCGCGCCGACCGCCTGCTGGCCGCCAATCACCGGATCATCGCGGATGCGGGCGCGGTTTTGCAGGACTTGGTGGACTTCGCCATCGCGCGCGGCCTGAAGGGCCTGGAAACGCTCTCGGGCATTCCAGGCTCGGTCGGCGCGGCGATTTACGGCAACGCCGGCGCGTATGGCCACTCGATCTCGGAACGCGTCCGGCAGGTGCGTTTCTACGATGGGACCACGGTGCGCGTTTTCGACAACCAGGCCTGCCATTTCGAATACCGCGAGAGCCTTTTCAAGCGGCACAAGGAATGGGTGATTTTCTCGGTGGAGCTGGTGCTGGAGCCCGCCGACGCCGCCGTGCTGCGCAAAATCGCGGACGACATTCTGAGAGTCCGCAACGAGAAGTTTCCCGTCACGATGAAGTGCGCCGGCAGCATCTTCAAGAACCTCATGCTGAAGGACCTTCCCACGGCGGTGGCCGCCGCGGTCCCGGAGTCGGCGGTGCGCGAAGGAAAGGTGCCGGCGGGGTGGTTTCTCGAGCAGGTCGGCGCCAAAGGACTCGATCGGGGGGATATTCACGTGGCCACCTACCACGCCAACCTCATCTACAACTCGGGCGGCGGGACCGCGGCCGATCTCTGCGCCATAATCGAGGAACTCAAGTCCCGCGTGCAGGCGCGGTTCGGCATCGAACTCGAGGAAGAGGTGCAGTACGTGGGCTAAGGCGCGCTTCGCGAGCGGGTCCTGGGGCCGGGGGAGCCCCCGAAAATCCACGAAGACCTTTGCGCCGGCGGCGTGGCGCGGGCACTTTTGCCTGCCGCGTCCCCACTTCTGGGGACGCTGGCCGGGCGTGCACGGTGTCGCTGGCGGCGAAGGGGTTTTCGAGGCTGTCCGGCGTTGCGCCCCGTGCCTGCTCCTCGCACTAATCTCGACACTGGCCGCCGCGGATCTTCACGACGCAGTCAAGTCGGGCGATCTCGAGCAGGTCAAAGACCTGGTTTCCCGCGGGGCGGACGTCAACCAGCGCGACAGCCTGGGGGCGACACCGCTGCACGATGCAGCCTGGAACGGGCGGCCCGAAGTCGCCGAGTGGCTGATCGAGCACGGCGCCGACGTGCAGGCGCGGCACTCCGAAGGCGGTTCCACGCCGCTGGCCTACGCGGTCATGAAGAACGACGTCGCGATGGTCAACCTGCTGCTCGCTCACGGCGCGGAGGTGAAGGCCGCCGACAAATCCGGCGCAACCGCATTGCAACTGGCTGCTGAGCGAGGTTATCAACTGCTCGTCGAAGTGCTCCTGGCCCACGGCGCCGAGGTGAATGTCCGCGACCGGGGTGGCTCCGCGGCGCTGGACGAGGCCGCCCTGCGTGGCCATGCCGGGATCGTTCGCACCCTGCTCCGGCACGGCGCGCACCTGGATGCCGAGAACCCGGAGACCGGCCGCACGCCCCTCAACGAAGCCGCCGCCAAGGGCAACACCCAGGTGGTGGAACTTCTGTTGAGCCTCGGCGCGGACCGCGAGCGCCGCGATCGCAGCGGCGCCAGCCCGCTCGAAAATGCCGTCCGGGCGGGTCATGCCGGCGCGGCCGGTTTGCTGCTGGCGGGCGGAGCCGCCGATTCCGCGGGCAATCTTCTGTTGGAGTCCGCTCTAAAGGGTCAGGCCGACCTTGCCGATATTCTCATTGCGAAGGGCGTGAACGTAAATGCCCGGGACAAGTCCGGCGCCACCGCGCTTCACCAGGCGGCCCTGAAGGGGAACCTGGCGATGGTCAAACTGTTGTTGGACCATGGAGCGGAGGTGGACGCGCGGGATGGCGACGGCGCCACCGCGCTGATCGATGCCGTGATCGCCGGCCATGGCGATGTGGCGGCGTTGCTTCTCGATCGCGGCTCGGACATCGAGGCGCGGGATGGGGAGTCCGGCGCGACCCCGATCTACCATGCGGCTGCATGGGGACGCACGGCGGTGGTCGAACTGCTGATTGCCCGCGGCGCCAATTGCAATGCGAAGAGCAAGACGGGCGTTACCCCCCTGGCGGCAGCGGAGAAGAACGGCTTTCCCGATGCCGCCCGCATTCTGAAGGAACACGGCGCGAAATAGCGCATTTTGACCAGCAGGCCAATTCGAAGAACATCATGACCGCCGCACTTTTCACTCCCGCGGCCCGCCGTCACGGCGCGTCGATGGCGCGCCGGATTCGCCCGTTCGCGGCACGTTTGGACCGCGATTTCCTGGCGCGGCTGAGGGTGCGCGCCTTCGATGACGCGAAGGTCCGGGCGCTCCTGGCAATCACTCCGGCTGCCCGCTCACGGCTCAGGACGCTCCACCAGTTTCTGGAACAGGTCGATTACCATGGCCAGCGCCTGGCCAAGCTCAACGTGCCGCCTGCTGAAGTCCGGGAGATGCTCCTGGAGTTCGGCGAATTGCTCGATCCCGTGCTGTGTGGAAAATGCCAGCCCGCTCGTGAACAGCTCCACCTGGCGACAATCCTGACGCTCGAGAACGCGTTCTATCGGGTTCGGGAGGCCGAAACCCAGGCGTTTTTCGGCCTCTATCGAGCCGAAGCCGAAGCTCGGGATCTGGACGAACTTCTCCGCCGTGTCGTCGGCATCCTGACCCGGGTATTCCATGCGCGGATCGGGCGCCTGCTGCTCCAGCCGCCCGTGGGGAAGTTGGCACAGCCCTGCTACATCGAGCACGGCCAGGAAGAAGAGAGTCTGATCGCTGACCCGGCGATGCGGGGACATTACGCATCTTACTGGTCGCATCCTCTGGGATCGGGCGCCTTGGTGCAGTTCGGATTTCGGGTGCCTTACGTCTGGCTGCCCCGCGAACGTGTGTTGCTGGAAGCGGCGTCGGAGCGCTGCCGTGCCGTCATGGCGCGCGCCCGGCTCGAGCGGGACGTTCGCCGCCTCGAAAGTCAGACTCGCCAGGCTGAAGAAGAAGAGCGGCGGCGCATCGGGCGGGAACTTCACGATGAAGCAGGCCAGTCGCTGCTGCTGCTGCGGCTGCAGTTGGAAATGATCGGACGAGATGCGCCGGAAGCCCTGCGCCCTCGCCTCGAGGAGGTGCGCGGCGTCGCGGAGCGGACCGTGGAGGAACTGCGGAGGATTGTGGCCGCACTCAGCCCGGCGGTCCTCGAGCGCCTGGGGTTGGCCGCAGCCCTGCGGCAACTGATTGCGCGGTTCCGGAAGATGCACACCAGCCGGATCCGTGTCGGGATCTCGGTACCTTCGGAACCTCTTCCCCTGCAGATCCAGGAGGTGATCTACCGGGTTGCTCAGGAGTGCCTGCAAAATATCGTGAAGCATTCCCAGGCGACTCATGTAAACCTTTCGCTCCGGACTGCCGATAAGAGTATCAGGCTGAGCGTTGTGGACAACGGCGCCGGCTTCAATGCGGGAATGGTCGGAAGGAAGCCGATGTCGTTTGGACTGGCTGGCATGCGGGAGCGCGCCGCGCTCCTCGGCGGGACGCTGACGATACGGAGCGCGCCCGGGAAGGGCACGGCTGTCGTCTTGCAGATTCCCCGAACCTCCGCACAGGTGACAGCTCATGGCAAAGATTCGTGTACTCTTGACTGACGATCATGTTTTATTCCGGCAGGGGCTGCGGACGCTGCTGTCGGTGGAGCCGGACCTCGAGGTGGTCGGCGAAGCCGGTAGTGCCTCCGAAGCGGTCTCGGCCGCGCGCCAGACGCGCCCCGACATCGTCCTGATGGATATTGGAATGGCGGGGATGAGCAGCTTTGAGGCCACCCGCGTCATTCGCAAAGAACGGCCCGATACTCGCGTGGTGTTCCTGTCGATGTATGACGACGAAGACTATCTGGCCGAATGTGTGGATATCGGGGCCAGCGGCTACATTCTCAAAGAAAGCCCGGCCGACCAGTTGGTGACGGCCATCCGGGAAGTGCATCGTGGCGGCAGCTATCTGAGCCCGCGCCTCCTCTCACGCCTGGTAGACGGTTTTCGCATGCAAGGGCGAGGACCGGTGCGGCAGCCCCGCTTCGGCACCTTGACCAAGCGGGAGTTGGAGATTCTCAAGATGCTGGCGGAGGGCCGCTCCGTGAAGGAGATCGCCACGGGTTTCGACCTGAGCGTGAAGACCGTCGAGGCCCATAAGTTCAACCTCATGCGAAAACTCGACATCCACAATAAGGCGCAGCTGGTGCAGTATGCGATTCAAAAGAAGGTAATCCGCCTTCCCGAGCCGTCATTCGCCTGAAGCCGTGCGCGGCGCTAAAACACCCGTCTCCGCCGGAACAGGTGATAGATCGTCAAAAGGACTACCGATCCGACCACGGCCACGACGACACTGTAGAGGTTCAGACCGGTGACGCCGGGAGCCCCAAAGATGCGGAAGAGCCAACCCCCGGCAAAGGCCCCGGCAATTCCCAGCAAGATATCGAGCAGAATGCCCTCACCCCGCCGGTTGGCCAGCATACTGCCGATGAAGCCTGCCACCAACCCGAGGACAATCCACGACAAGAACGACATGCTCTCTCGCGATTCCAGGGAACTGGGCCGGGCATAGGCAGCAACCGCGGAAACAGGAAGCAAGGCAGCGACTAAGATGCTTGGTGACTTTCCCGACTGAATCATATCGAACCTCCCCATGACCACTTGCAAGCGCCCTGCCGTACTACCGGTTGCGTCGCCTAAAATAAGGACAGATGCAGCTTATGGGCTTTGCGCGCCGCGTCGTCCGTGCGGTATCCCACACAGCCGTTCCGGCTGCCTTGCTGTTCCTGGTTTCCCGCGCAGGCGCAGCCCCGCTCCCGCGCAATTACGCGGTGGAGAGCTACGACGTAAGCATCGCACCAGACCTCGCCGCCAAACGCCTGTCGGGAGAGGATACCATTCGTTTCCACAGCCGGATCGAACGCCTCGATGCGCTGGAGTTCGATGCCGGCGATCTCACGATCGCGAGCGTGACGGACAACCAGGCGCCGCAGTGGTTCGAGCGAAAGGGCAGTCTGCTGATTGTCGTGCTCGGCAATCCTGTCCGTGCGGGCGAGCATCGCAGCGTATCGATCCGCTATCAGGCCGGCCCCGGAAAAGGTCTGCAGTTCTTCCCCGATCAGGTCTACACCTCGTCGGTTACCAGCGATTGGATGGTTTGCAACGATCGTCCCGACGAGCCGGCCACCCTGCGTCTGCGGATCCACGCTCCGAGCCTGAAGGTCGCGGCCACGGAAAATCTGGAGTCGCCGACGCCGCCATTCCTGTACGCATTCGCGGCCGGCGCGTTCGAGGAGTCCACGTCCGAGACGAGTGGCGTGAAGCTGCGGGTGCTGGGCCATGCGCCGGTTTTCGAACCGGCCATCGCGGCCATGCATTTTCTGGCGGAGCGCACCGGCCGGCCCTACCCCGGCGGCAGTTATACCCTGGTATTCGCGCACGGGACGGTGAAGCAGACGGCCGCCGGCATCACGCTCCTCCCGGAGTCGTACGCGGCCGACCTGAGTGCCCATCCTGAGAATCTATGGCTGCTCGCCGGCGAGATCGCGGAGCAATGGTATGGGGTGGGCATCCTCTGCAAGGACTGGAGCGACCTGTGGCTCAGCGAAGGCCTGGCTGCGTTCCTGGCGGACGCGTTTCTCGAGCAGCGCTTCGGAAAGCCGCGCTATGAGCAGGAAGTCGAGATCGCGCGTAAGATTTACGAGACTCTCAAGGCCGAGGGGCAGGACCGGCCGCTTTCCTTCAGCGACTGGGAAACGCCGCAGCAGGCCGGAGGCCAGGTCCCGGTTTTCAAAGGAGCCTGGTTCCTGGCCCAGCTTCGCCGCCAGATGTCCGACGAGGCCTTCTGGCGCGGTCTGCGCCTCTACACCAGCCAGTTCTGGGGACGGTCAACGGTCAGCGTGGATTTCGAGAAGTCCATGGAAACCGCCGCCGGCAAGTTGGGTTCGAAGAATCTGGCCAAATTCTTCGAGCACTGGGTGGCCGGTTAGCGCCGGTCGGCGAACAGGGTGCTGCCCATGCGCCGTGGCGCTCTGTTGTTCCTCTCGGGCGTCGTCCCGCTCCCCGCCGCCCAAGGTGTCGCCCCCGGCGCTGATCGAGAGAGGTCACCTTCAGCGGGCCCGCACCGTGGCCCGACAGCGGCTGCACGGCAATCCTGACGAACCCGAAACGTTGTGGCTGGTATCGAGGGCTGAAATGGCGGATGGAGTATCACCCTGCAGGCGCCCGCGCTTTTTGGCGGAGACAAGACGAAGTCGCGCGCGATTCCCGATCAGATCATGCGCGCCAACCGGTGGAAGCCTCTTTCGTCCAGGCCGAATCGGCCCGAATCGATCAGCAGACCGGGCCGCATCGAAGGGCCCTCCGCAAGACCGTGGAGGCCCGGCCAGCCAGTTACGGACGCGCACCTCCGGCTCGGAAGTTTCTGCGCCGCGCAGGACATCCGGCGATACGACGAGGCGGACACTCCCGTCCGCGACGCCGTCAGAACTGCCGCGAGCCCGGCAGTATCTTCGAAAATACCTGGGGCAGAAACCCGAGGCGAACAGGCCCGGTCTCGCGGAGGCGTCGTGACGGCTCAGCCACCTTCAAACGGCTGAAGTGACCATCGCCGAGATCAATCGATCCTGCCCGGCCTCTCGACAGGCGCCGGCGGTCGGGTGGAATCTACGCCCACGAGCGTTCCATCGGGGTCGTAAAACGCGAGGGTGCCACGCGACGACGGGAGAAACGCAATGCTGAGCGCTTTGAGCGCGCGCCGCACCCTGGCCTCCTCGAATTTGCGGACGGAGACCGTAAAGCCGAACAAGCCGGGAGACGGGGCGGTAACCAGCTCCAGAGTCGTGCCCTGCAAATCGAAGTTTCGGAGGCCGCGGGCGACGGACCCTCCGATTTCGCTCGCGAACAGACGGTAGAAGCCCGCGGCGCGATCCAGATCGGATACCCTGAGGATCACCCGCTGGATCTCGAGAGGTTCGAAGACCGGCGTGCGGCTGCTCAACTCCTGGGGCAACTGAGGGCTTCGTCCGACGCGTTCCGGTTGGTTCCAATAGCCTGTGCCGACCAACTCCAGAAGGTTTCCGTCCGGGTCCCGGACGTAGGATTGATCGGGAAACGCGAGTGGGAGACCATGCTCCTTCACGATTGCCATCGCGGCAGCGTCGATGGCGACATGCTCCAGCCCGACGGGGACCTTGGGATCGGGCGGAGACAGAATCAGATAAGTCTTGCCGGAGCCGATCTTGAAGAAGATCGCCTTCAAATCGGGCGGCGACGGAAACGACCCTCCCTGCACCTCCGACAGCGGTCCGCCAAACAGGCTGTAGTAGAAGGCGACCGACTTGTCGAGGTTGGCGACCCGCAGCTTGAAGTGGTCAAGGGCAAAGCTGAGTTCGGCGCCGCGAAGGCCGCGGGCGGCGCCGGAGCCCGCCAGCAGCCCAAGGATTTGACGGCGGGTGATCATGCTGCTACTGGTTGTTGGCGGCGCCTCCCCGCGCGGGCGCAGGCGCGGTGCCGCTGGCCTTCGCCTTCACACCTGCCCACCTGGCCATCAGAGACGCGTAGGCGGTTTCCTGCTGCGCACAGGCATCCAGTTGCGCCTTAGTCGGCGGCAACTCGGAACCCTGCATGCCTTGCACCGCGCCGACCATCAAAGCGCCGATGTTGCCGAGATTCGGAGCCGGGGGAGGTTCAGGGGGCGCGCCAAAGCCTCCACCACCGCCGCCGCGTCCGCCGCGTCCACCGCCGCCTGCCCCGGCGACTTCCGCGGGAGCGAGGTCTTCAACCTGCTTGACGAGCGCATCGTTAGCCGCGGACTGCGCCCGCGATTTGAGTTTCGCCAGCAAGTCGCGAGCATCCTTATATGCCCCGGAGGCGGCCCGGGCGCGATTCTCCGCCTGGGAGGTCAGGGTGAAAATCTGCTGCACCTCGGGCGTGATCTTCACACGCGGATCCATCTTCACGGTGATAGGCTGCGACTGGCTCTGGCCATTTACGGTGAGCCGTACCGTGTACGCACCGGGGGCCACCCAGGGGGCGGCGATCGGCGGATAGGTGCGATGCGGAACCGCGCCGCCGCCTCCACCGCCGCCTCGTCCACCGGCCGCTCCGCCGCCCGGCAGTGGATCGTAGTGGAGGTCCCAGGTGAAGCGGTGCATGCCGGCCGAGGTTTTCAGAACCTGCGGAGGCGCAGGCCAATAGAGCGGAAGGCCGCAATCGGGCGCCTGCGGGTTGGCCTGGCAAACCTTGTTGTATGCCGCTGGATTGGTTGCGGGATCCGGGCTCCGCACCGGATCGTTGCTGGAGTAGGTGCGGACCACCTTCCCCTGCGCGTCAAGGAACTCCAGCTTTACTTCGCTGGTGGAGGCTGTCAGGTAATAGTCGATGATGGCGCCGGGCGGGGGATTCTCGCCCGCCGGCAACTCGGGCGGCCAGGGTGTCGGGTCGTTCGTGCCGAAGCGGATGCGGATGCCGATGGCAGGCTTGAACAGGTAGGCGTTGGATGCCGCGGCGGCCTCGGCAGCCTGGCGCAATGGCGTCACATCGTCCAGAATCCAGAAGCCCCGGCCGTGCGTGCCGGCCACGAGGTCGGAGCACATGCACGAAGCATCGTCTTTCACCTGGATGTCGCGCACGGAGATGGCGGGCATGTTGAGGCGCAGCGACTGCCAGTTGTCGCCATCGTCGAACGAGACCCAGACCTGGGTATCGGTGGCGGCATAGAGCAGGCCCTTCTTGCGGGGATCTTCGCGGATGGAGTTGGCGGGGGCGCCGCCCGCAATGCCGTGATTGATCTCGGTCCAGGTCTTGCCGCCATCGTGGGTCCGCCAGAAATGCGGGTTCATGTCGTCCAGGCGCAGGGTGTTGGCGGCGATGTAGGCGGTCTTGGTGTCGAAGTGGCCGGCCTCCATGTTGAAGATGCGGGTCCAGGGTTTGATCTGCGGAGGGGTGACGTCGGTCCACTTCTCGCCGCCATCGGCGGTCACCTGCACCAGCCCATCGCCGGTGCCCGCCCAGAGCACATTGACGTCGAGAGGCGACGGTCCCAGCGCGGTGATGGAACCGGCCGGCGACGGGGTCACGCCGGAGGCGTATTTGCCGGCGTTGGCGGGAACGTCCCAGGTCTGGCGGGTCAGGTCGCCGCTGATCGCGGTCCAGCTATGGCCGCCGTTGGTAGTCTTCCAGACGCCGGCAGTGGCGAAGAACAGGACGTTGGGATCCTTGGGAGACCAGATGAGCGGCTGGGTGCGTACGGTGCGCGCGGGCGGCCCTTCGGACGCGGCCGCGCCACCTCGTCCCCCACGCCCGCCTCGGCCACCGGCGGTCGGACCAACCGCGGCCTTTTGGGCAGTGAGGCGGTTATAGACGCTGACCTTTCCGCCGTAGACGAGGTCCGGATTCTTGGGGTCGGGAGCGGCTTCGCCGTATTCTTCGATGCCTACGGGGTGCCAGTCGTGGAAGGTGATCTCGCCATCCATCCCGCGGCTGTCCACACAGGCGGAGCCGGAGTCCTGCTGCCCGCCGCAGAGGCGATACGGGAAGGCATTGTCGGCCGTGACGTGGTACATGGCGGCAGTCGGCTGGGTGTACCAGTTGCTCCACGACTCGCCGCGGTTGGCCGAGACCACCCCGCCCTGGTCGCTCACCAGCAGGATAATGTCGGGGAGGTTGGGATTGACCCAGCTCTTCTGATAGTCGTCGCCGCCCGGCGCCCCGCGCACGGCACTCCAGGTCAATCCGCCGTCTTCGGTGCGCCAGAAGACGGTCGAGCAGCTATAGACGACTTTTTCGTCCTTGGGATCGACCGTGATGGTGGGCAGGTCGCCTCCGCCGATGCGGCCCAAAGGCCGGGCATCGGGCGGATGGCGCTGCGAGCCGGTCTCGGCTACGCGGGGATCGTCAGTGGCGAGGCTCCAGTGGTCGCCGCCGTCGGTGGTTTTGTAGAAGGCAATCGCGCCGCCTCCGCCACGGCCTCCGCGCCCTCCGCGGCCTCCGCCCGCAGGCGCGGCCTCTCCGCCGCCGCGAGCGCCGCCCGGCGGCGTGCCCACCGCCACGGTGGCATAGATGACCCGCGGATTGCTCGGCGCGATGGCGAGGTTAGCTTCGATGATGGGCGGCAGACCGCCGGTCAGTTGCTTCCAGGTGGTGCCTCCGTCGGTGGATTTGAAGATGCCGCCATCGGTGCCGCCAAATGCGCCGTTCTCCATGAAGCCCTGCTGTTGCTGCCAGAGCGCGGCGTAGATGGTGTTGGGATTGGTGGGGTCGATGCGCACATCGTTGCCGCTGACGTATTCGTCTTTGTAGAGCACCTTCTGGAAGGTGGCGCCGCCATCGGTGGAGCGGAAGATGCCGCGCTCGGGATTAGGCCCGTAGGGATGGCCGAGGGCCGCGACGAACAGGCGATTGGGGTCGCGGGGATCTACCTCGATGTTTGCGATCATCAGCGAATCGCGGAGGCCGAGGTGCGTCCAGGTCTTGCCGCCATCGGTGGACTTGTACACACCGTCGCCGGTGGCGAGGTCGGGGCGGATGATTCCCGCGCCCGAGCCCACGTAGATGATGTCGGGATTGGAAGGCGCAACCGCGATCGCGCCGATGGAGCCGGTGCTCTGGCTATCGAAGAGAGGCACCCAGGTGGAGCCGAAGTCGGTGGAGCGCCAGACGCCGCCGTTGTCGAAGCCGATGTAGAAGACGTTGGGCTGGCTGGGCACTCCCGAAAGCGCCCGTGCGCGCCCCGCCCGGGGAGGTCCGATGGAGCGCCAGTGCATTTCGGAGTACAGCCGGGAATCGAGCGTTTGGGCCGATGACAGCAAGGGCAGGGCCAGCAGGCCAATGAGAGTCAGGCAGCGTACGCGTACACGACGAATAGGCAAGGTTGGAAGTCTCCTGATTTCACCGAGTGTAATACGATTCGGATAGTGGGGGGTAGAAATCGGTCCCCGAGTCGGACCCGGGCCCGTCTGAACTCAATGCCCTTTCTTCTGCGCGAAATTCCAGGCGTGGGCCACGATGGTCTTCAGGTCCGCATACGCAGGCTTCCAGCCCAACTTGCTCTTCAGCCTGTCGGGAGCCGCGACCAGGCTGGCCGGGTCGCCGTCCCGCCTCACTCCGAACACGTACGGCACCTTCTTTCCGGTGACTTCTTCGGCGGCGTGGATCAGTTCCAGGACGGAGTTGCCCGTGCCGGTGCCTACGTTGAAGCGGTCCGAGGCGCCGCCCGCGAGCAGGTACTCCACCGCGAGGATGTGGGCCTGCGCCAGATCGTCCACGTGAACGTAGTCGCGGACGCAGGTGCCGTCGGGTGTGTCGTAATCGTTGCCGAAAACCGTGACCGGCTTGCCCGTGATCACGGCGTCGAGCACCAGCGGAATCAGGTGCGTCTCAGGCTCGTGCTCCTCTCCGAGGCGGCCTTCCGGATCGGCTCCGGCGGCATTGAAATAGCGCAACGCGACGCTGGTCACGTGATGGATCTGGTCGAACCACCGCAGCATGGTCTCCACCATCACCTTCGATTCGCCGTAGGGGTTCACCGGCTGGATGGGAAAGCTCTCGAGAATCGGCACGGCGTGCGGATTGCCGTACACCGCCGCGGTAGATGAGAAGACGATGTGCTTCACTCCGGTCTGCCGCATGGCGGTGAGCAACGAGAGCGATCCGCCCACATTGTTGGCGAAGTACTGCTGCGGCTCGCGCATCGACTCTCCCACGCTGATGAACGCCGCAAAATGGATCACCGCTTCGCACGCGGTCTGCCGCATCAGCTCCGCGAGCGCGTTGGTCTCCTGCAGGCTCAAGCGGTAGAGCCGGCCTGGTGGAACATTGTGGCGGAACCCCTTGGACAGATCATCGACCACCGCGACGTCGTATCCCTGCTCGAGCAACAACCGGACGGTGTGGGAACCGATATAACCCGCGCCGCCGGTCACCAGAATTCTACGAGAGCTCACCGTCCGATTGTAGTAGCATGGCGGTTCTATGCCAAATGGCGCGGAGCTGTTTGTGCAGACCATCGCGCGGCTGGGGATCGACACGGTCTTCACGCTGGTGGGCGATCATCTGAACGAGGTCCTGGTGGCGGCCGCGCGCAGCGGGATCCGGGTCGTGGATATGCGGCATGAGTCGGGCGTCACCCATGCTGCCGACGCCTGGGCGCGGATCCATCGCAAGCCGGCCCTTTCGCTGGTGACGGGCGGTCCGGGCCACACCAATTCGCTGACGGGGGTCGCGACGGCGAACCTGGCCGGGAGTCCGCTGATCGCCGTGAGCGGCGGCCGCCCCGGCACCATGGCGCACCGGCAGGCGTTTCAGGATATCGACCAGGTGGCGATGGCGCGGCCGGTGGTGAAATGGGCGGCCGAACCGCCCACCGCATCGGAGATCCCGTTTTACCTGGAGCGCGCGTATACAGTAGCGAACGCCGGCCGAAAAGGCGCGGTTCATCTGACCATTCCCGTAAACCTGTTCACCGGCCCCGCCCAGTCCTTGCCGCCAAATCCCCAACCCCCGACCCCTAATCCCCAACCCCCGCTTCTTGCCCCGCAACCCCTGCTTCAACTGTTGCGCGCGGCGCGGCGTCCCGTGGCGATTGCCGGAAGCGGCGTCTGGTGGTCGCGCGCGGAAGATGCCTTGCGGCGATTCGTGGAGCTGACATCGATTCCGCTCTACACCATCACCATGGGCCGCGGAACCGTCCCCGACGATCATCCTCTGTCAATGGGCTATGCCGACCCGGCCCTCAATTACGCCGTCCACGATGCCTTTCGGGAAGCCGACCTGTTTCTGGTGATCGGCAAGCGGATCGACTACCGTCTGGCGATGGGCGGGCCGAGGCTGTTCCCGCCCGGTGCCCGCTTTGTGCAGATCGATATCCACGAAGAAGAACTGGGCCTCAATCGCCGACTGGACCTGGCGATTTGCGCCGACGCGCGCGCAGTCCTGGAAGCCGTGGTGGAGGCGGCCGGCCCGGATCGGTGGGAGCCGCTTCCGTGGCTCGAGCGGGTGCGTGAGCTGCGCCGGAGCTGGCAGGCCCGGCTCGCGCATTTCGCCTGCCAGGAATCCGGCGGGATTCATCCCGCGGCGTTCTTCCGCGAATTGCGCGAAGCTCTGCCGCCGGATGCCTTGTACTCCTGGGACGGCGGGGATTTCACGCATTGGGGCCGCACCATCCTGCCGGCCCGCGAGGGCGGCGGATGGCTCCGCCTGGGGCCCTTGGGCACCATCGGGTCGGCCCTGCCGAACAGCCTGGCGCTCCAACTGGCGCATCCCGCGAGGCGGGTGGTGGCCATCAGTGGGGATGGCGCTTTGGGGTTTTACCTTGCCGAGATGGATACCGCCGTACGGCACCGCTTGCCTATCATTCTGATCGTGGGCAACGACGCAGGCTGGGGGCTCGAGCGCGAACTCCAGTCGGCCGCGAATCCGGGCGGCGTCACGGTAGGGTGCGAGTTGCGGCCGGCCCGATACGACCTTATGATGAAAGCGTTCGGCGGTGAGGGCGAGACCATCGAACAGCTCGATCAGGTGAAGCCTGCGGTCGAGCGCGCGATGGTGTCGCGCTCGCCGTACTGCCTCAACGTGAGGATCGCGGGCGTGCGCTCGCCGTTCACGGACTGGCAGATCGCGGGTAAGAAGAAGTGAGGCCGCTGGCCATTACTGTCGGGCTTCTGCTGGGCGGCGGCCTGCTTTACGGGCAGGACCTTCCTCAATGGGTGCTGCAGCTCTCCCGCGTGAAACGCCAGGCCAGGGCGGAGTTTGAGCGCCTCCCGGACTTCGCTTGCATCGAGACCATCAACCGCTTCCAGATGCGGCCCAACACCTCGGTTTTCAAGCCTGTGGATACGATCCGGCTGGAGGTGGCGTTCGTCGGGAACCAAGAACTGGTCGCACCCCCGGGAGGGACGGTGGGATTTCAGGACATAGACCTGCGGCGTTTCACGTATGGCGGCGTGATGGGAACGGGAGTCTTCTCGGCAGTGGCGCGCAACCTCTTTGTAAACGATAACGGCCGGACGACCGGCATGGAGGAGGACAGGGTTCTGGATCGTCCGGCTCTGAAATTCCATTTCGTGATTCCGGTGAATCAGTCCGGCTACACACTGAACTCGAGCGCCGGATCCGGACTGGTCGGCCTCGAGGGATTTTTCTGGGCGGACGCGGAGACCCTGCAACTGCTGCGCATCGAAGAGCATGCGGTGGATATTCCCGCGGGATTGAATTTTCAGGAGACCTCGACCACGGTGGACTACGCCAAGGTGCGGATCGGCTCCTCGGACGTACTTCTTCCCCGAACGGCTGAGACCCTGGTAGTCAATACCGACGGCTGGCGCGGCAGGAACGTCATCGAATTTGCCGGCTGCCGGGAGTATGTGGCCGAGACATCCATCCGCTTCGATACAGACACCCCACCCCCGCCTCCCAAAAAGAAATAAGACTAGCGGATCCCGATTGCCGCAATCCCTACAGAACTAAAGTACTAAAAGACACTTATGTGTCAAAACGATGATTTGCGAGGACGGTTCGGCGTTATCAGATGTAAACGAACGCTGACTCGGGGCAAGGCAATAACACGCGCAGGTTCGGACCATCGGGTGGAGCAAAGCCGGGGTACCCTCGAAAAGCCGAACTGCAGTTCCGGAAGAGGTGGCGTTTTCCTTGGTAAATGGCTTGTTTTCAATATCGGCAATGGGAACTACAGTTTCGATCTGGCAGGACTGTACGATGTGCCCGAATGGCTTTTCGAAGGGTACCAGAGCTCGAACGGCATTTTGGGTCGCAGGTTTGATTCAGGCGAACATCCGATGGACGCCAGTCACCGTATCTTATACAGAGCACGAAAAATGCTTAGGGGGAAAAATCAGCGGAAAAAAGGTTGCACTCGGCCATCTTCGAGTGCTAGACTCGTCATGGCTGGTCTAGTACTAGTGGCCAGGTACAGGGTTATTGGAATACATCCATGCTGGCGAGCATATTAATCATTGCGTTTTCGCTTGCACTGCTGGCTTACTGGTTCCGGTATAGCTGTATTCTCCTGATGCGGAACCAGCAAGAACTGGCCGAGGCATCGTGCGCGTCCACGGACAACCGTTTTAACGTGGGCGAGGTGCAGGCGGGGTTACAAACCGGCGAGCCGTTGGATGCTCTCTATGCGTCTTTGCAACGTGACTACCAGGTTCTTTCGTACCTGCTGGATCATGCGGCCGGACTGGAACTGGAGGCCTTCGAAGACCGCCTCCTGGTCTTGGATTATCGCGTGATGCATTTGTGGTACTGCCTGATCAAGACTGCCTTTCCCGTCCAGGCGCGAGCGGCCGTTACGGAGATGGCTGCGGTACTCGGCATCCTGATCGGCAAGATCGATCAGCGCGCCGCGGTCCGTACCGAGGCGTAACCACGCCGGCACACGATTGGCCGGCGCCCACGATCTCTTTTTCACTCTTCCCTTTTTTGGCGCTCCGCGTGCTCTACAATGAAGAACGTGGGTTCCGAAGCGACTCTCCAACTCGCCGTTGACCGGCTCAAATCTGTTCGTCGCGAAATCGCCAAAATCATCGTAGGCCAGGATGATGTCGTCGAAGGTGTGCTCATCTGCCTGCTCGCCGGAGGACACGTCCTCCTGGAGGGCGTTCCCGGCTTGGGCAAGACCACCCTTCTTCGCACGCTGGCGCGTACTCTGCAGTTGAAGTACTCACGCATCCAGTTCACGCCCGACCTGATGCCTGCCGACATCGTGGGCAGTATG
Organism: Bryobacteraceae bacterium; assembly: GCA_035501495.1. Classification (GTDB taxonomy): domain Bacteria; phylum Acidobacteriota; class Terriglobia; order Bryobacterales; family Bryobacteraceae; genus JAIQFL01. Next base: position 33,702 of record DATJWB010000120.1, read on the forward strand.
ATCATCGACACCGAAGGTCACGGCAAGACCTTGCGCTTCCAGCCCGGCCCGATCTTCGCCCACCTGGTGCTCGCCGACGAGATCAACCGTGCCACGCCGAAGACGCAGTCGGCGCTCCTCGAGGCCATGCAGGAGCGTACCGTCACGAGCGGCACCACCACGCACGAACTGGAAGCGCCGTTCCTGGTGATGGCCACGCAGAACCCCATCGAAATGGAGGGGACCTATCCGCTTCCGGAAGCGCAGCTCGACCGCTTCCTGATGAAAATCCTGGTCACCTATCCTACCCGCGACGAACTCCACCGGATTGTCGAGCGCACCATTCAGCGGGAAGAGCAGGTGCCGGTGCCGGTCCTCGATCGGGACGCCATTCTGGAAGTCCGCTCGGTATGCCGCGAGATAATGGTGGCTCCGCATGTGCAGGAGTATGCGATCCACCTGGTGATGGCCACCCAGCCCGAGCAGAAAGAGGCCCACGAGCTCTCGAAGAAGTACATTCGCTACGGCAGCTCGCCGCGCGGCGCCCAGGCGCTGGTGGAGTGCGGGCGCGTGGCGGCGCTCATCCGCGGACGCTTCCATCTCGCCATCGAAGACGTGCAGTCGGTGGCCGCGGCGGTGCTGCGGCATCGCATCATTCTCAATTTCGACGCGCATCACGACGGGCAGACGCCCGAGACGATTCTGCAAACCCTGATCAAGTCTGCAACCGCACAGACCTCCGTCGCGTAGGTAAGGTATGCCATCCACCCCCCTGCTGGACCGCGAGTTTCTGGAGAAACTCGAGCGGCTCACCATTCAATGGCAGAAATCGTTTGCCGGACTGGTGGGCGGTCATAACATGTCGCGCTTCGCGGGCGCCGGGCAGGAGTTTCTCGACCATCGAAATTTCCATCATGGAGACGACCTCCGCGCCGTAAACTGGCGCGCGTTTCTGCGGCTGGAGAAGCTGTTCCTGAAAATGTTCCAGGTGGAGCCTCGGGTTCCGGTCCGCATGCTGCTCGACATCAGCGACTCCATGATGGCCTACGGCGGGCAGAAGTTCGACTATGCGCGGAAGCTGGCGGCGTCGCTGTGTTATGTCGGGCTGGTGCGGCTCGACAGCATCGAGGTGCACGGCTTCACGGACAGGCTCTCCCCGCGCATTTTCTCCTCGGGCGGGCGGCACCGTTTTCCGGGCGTAATGGATTCGCTGAAGGCGTTGACCGCGGGCGGCCCCACCAACTATCTCTCGATGGTGCGCGAATTCATCGGGTCTTACGCGCAGCGCGGTCTGGTGATCATCATCTCCGACTTCCTGGACGACAACGGCTGTGAGCGCGCGCTTCAATATCTCACCGATTTCGGCCACGAGTTGCTCTTGGTGCAGGTGTGGGCCGATGAAGACCGCCGGCCGCCGTGGACCGGTGAATTGGAGCTGCGCGACGCGGAGACCGGCGCCGGCCTGAAGCTGGATTTTGACGACATGGCCCGCGACCGCTACACTCGCGCGTTCGAGGAATATTGCTCCGCGATCCAGACCCTGGCGATGCGCAGCGGCGGCCGTTACGCCGGAGTCTCCTCGTCGCAGTCGCTGGAATCGGTGATCTTCGGCGATCTGATTAGGGTGAGGGGCATAGCATGAAAGGAAGGGGTTCTGGATTAGGGGTTCGGGGTTGGGGATTAGCCGGTGCCCCCTCGATGTCCACCCGGATCCTGGCGCTACTTCCCGCCCTGAAGTCCGAGCACTGGGCCGTCCCCGCGGCGGCTAAACCCCAACCCCTGACCCCCAACCCCCAACCCCTGTTTCTCAGCCCCCAACCCCCGCTCTTATGTATTTCCTGAACCTCTCGCTGCTCCAGTTCATCGCTGTGTTCGGGTCGATCTCGGCGATCAGCGTCGCGTTGTATTTGCTCGACCGGTCGCGGAGGCGGCAGGTAGTTTCGACCCTGAAATTCTGGGTGGCGGCCGAGCATCCGGCGGTGGCCGCGCGGAGAAAACACATTCAGCAGCCGTGGTCGCTGATCCTGCAACTGGTGAGCATGGCGTTGCTGCTGCTGGCGATCGCGCAATTGCGTCTCGGAACGCCCGCGCGCGCCGGGCGCGACCACGTGGTCATTCTGGAAACTTCCGCCTGGATGTCGGCCCGCACCGGGACAGCGCGCTCCGCCAAGACCCTGATGGACCTTGCCCGCGAGCGGGCCCTGCGCTATCTGCACGCCCTGCCGGCCCGTGACCGCGTCATGCTGGTGCGCGCCGATGCCCTGGCCACTCCCGCCACGGCTTTCGAGCCCGATCGCCGCAAGGTCGAGGCGGCGATACAGGCTTCGGAACCGGGAGCCACGGCGTTGAATCTCGACCAGGCGCTGGCTTTCGCGCGCCATGTTCAGTCCCAGGACAGCGGGCGCGCCGGCGAGATCGTCTTTGTCGGATCGGGCCGCACGGTCGAACGAGATCCCGAAAATGCCGGCGCCGCGCCGCGCAATCTGCGCGTCCTGCTGGTCTCCGACCCCATCGAGAACACCGGGCTGCGCAAAATCGGGACACGCCGCTCCGCGACCGAACCGGACCTCTGGGAGATCTACATTTCGACGCATAACTATGGAACGCGGCCGCGCGACGTAAACCTGGCGATCGATTTCGGGCCGTTGGGCACCAACGGGCGGATTCCGGCAGGCTCGCAGCGCCTCAACATTCCAGCGGGCGCCGATAAGGAGACCAGCTTCGAGTACCGAACCGGCTCCGCCGGGCTGCTGCGCGTGAATCTGACGCCGCATGACGCCTTCCCCGCCGACGACTACGCCGAACTGGAATTGCCCGCCCAACCCATGCTGCCGGTGGTGGTCTACACCAACGAGGGGGATTTGCTGCGTCCGGTTTTGTCGGCCACGCAGCGGGTCGCCGCGGTTTACCGGAAGCCGACGGAATACCAGCCCAACGACAAGGGCCTGGTGATTCTCGATCGCTTTGTTCCGCCCCGTCGGCCCGCCGCCGATTCCATCTGGATCGACCCGCCTCCCAAGGGCTCGCCGGTGCCTGTCCGGACGGTGGTGGAGAACGAAGCATTCCAGGGATGGGATCCCACGCACCCGGCGGCTGCCGGCCTGCGCACCAAGGATTTCAAGCTCGATCGGGCCTCGGTGTTCGAGCCCGCACCGACCGATGGCCGGATTGGCGTGGTGCAGCAGGGCCCGGTGATTGTGGCGCGCCCGGGGCAGCCGAAGATCGTGGTTCTCGGATTCCACCCGGTGCTTTCGGGGATGCGCTACGAACTGGCCACGCCGCTGCTGTTTGCGAACCTGCTGCGTTGGGTGTCGCCGGAAATCTTCCGCCACTCGGAGGTGGCCGGCGGCAGCGTTGGAAGTGTCAAGCTCGTGATGGATCAGGATGTGCCTGAGAAAGAGATCAAGGTTACCGCGCAAGACGGGTCTGCGCTGCCCTTCTCCTTGCACGACCGCGCGCTGAGCTTCTTCTCGGGGACGCCCGGGGCAGTGCGCGTGTCCGCCGGAGACCGCGAGTATCTGTACTCGCTCACGCTTCCGCAGCTCTGGGATTCCAAGTGGGACCCGCCGGCCGACGCGCAGAAAACCATCCCTCGGTTTGCACCGGTCTTCGACTCGGCGAGCGATTTGTGGCCATGGCTCGCGGTCCTGGGCGGCGCGGGGCTGCTGGCAGAATGGATCCTGTTCGGGCGGTTCCGGCGATACGCGGTGGGGCGGCCGGTGCTGCTGCGCCGGAAAGCGCCGGCCGCGATGGAGGCCCGGAAATGAGTTTCGACCATCCATGGTTGCTGCTGTCGCTGCTTCTGCCTGTGGCGTGGGCCGTTTGGGAATGGCGTACGTCCGCGCGGCGCACCGCTCTGCTGCTCAAAGGGGGAGCGTTCGCTGCCATCGCACTGGCACTGGCCCAGCCGCGGATCACCGTGTACGAGACCAAGATGGCGGTAGCGATCCTGGCGGACACTTCGGCGAGCATTTCCGCCGAGGATCTCAAGACCGAGTCGGCGCTGGCCGATCGCGTGGAGCGCTCGCGCGGGCGCCACTGGACGCACATCATCCCGTTCGCGCGCGCGACCCGCGGCACGGCGCGCGAAGAGCACACCAAGGACGGATGGCAACTGCATCACACTGCCGGGAGCGCGGGGCACGGTACCAATCTGGAAGCCGCCATTCGCGACGGGGCGGCCGCTCTCCCCGCCGGAATGGTCACTCGCCTGGTGCTGGTATCGGACGGCAACGAGAACCTGGGAAGCGTCTCGCGCGCTATCTGGCAGGCGCAGCAACTGGGCATCCCCATCGATACCGTCCCGCTGGCGGGGCGTCCCAAACCCACCCTGCGGCTGGAATCGATTGCCCTTCCCGGGCAGGTCTTCAGCGGCGAGCGGTTTCCGATTGAGATTACGCTGGAATCGCCGCGCGCCGCGCGCGGCACCGTGGAAATGACCGCCGAGGGGAAAGCCATTGGCAACGGCCCGGTGGAGTTGATGCCCGGGGTGAATCATCTGCGGCTTCAGGCGAGCGTCAATTCGGTGGGAGCCGTGGCGCTGGCAGGCAAGATTGCGGCCGGCGATCTGGGTGAGGCGCGCTTCGAAGATGCGTTGACGCTGAGGCGCCCGCGCGTCCTGTTCGTTTCGCACGACCCGGTGCAGAGCGAGGAGCACCTGGTTCGGACCTTCGAGGCCAATCAATTTGAAGTTACCCACGATACCGGCGGAGTCCCCGAAAAGCTCGACGATTACCAGTTGATCGTGATCAACAACTGGGACATGGAATCCATTCCCGCTCCGCGCAAGGCTTCCCTCGAAGAGTACGTGAAGAAGGGCGGCGGCCTGGTGTGGGTAGCCGGCGAGCACAACGTGTACGTGGACAAGAAGGGGCAGGAGGAAGACCCGCTGGAGCGCTCGTTGCCGGCGAAGCTGGCGCCGCCGCGCTCTCCCGAAGGCACCGCGGTAGTGTTGATCATCGACAAGTCTTCGTCGATGGAAGGGCGCAAAATCGAGCTGGCCCGCCTGGCGGCCATCGGGGTGGTGGAAAACCTGCGGCCGATCGACAGTGTCGGCGTCCTGATCTTCGACAACTCGTTTCAGTGGGCGGTTCCAATCCGCAAGGCGGAAGACCGCGCCGGGATCAAGAAGCTGATCTCCGGCATCACGCCGGATGGTGGTACGCAGATCGCGCCCGCGCTGACCGAAGCGTACCAGCGCATTCTGCCGCAGACCGCGATCTTCAAGCATATCGTGCTGTTGACGGACGGAATTTCCGAGGAAGGCGACAGCATGACGCTGTCGCGGGAAGCGCTGGCCAACCACGTCACGATTTCGACCGTGGGGCTGGGGCAGGACGTCAACCGCGCGTTCCTGGAAAAGGTGGCCACGGCGGCGGAAGGCAAGTCGTATTTTCTGAACGACCCTTCGGGGCTCGAGCAGATCCTGCTGCGCGACGTGGAGGAGCACACCGGGGTGACCGCGATCGAAAAACCGATCCAACCCAAAGTGGTGAAGCAGGCGGAGATCCTGGACGGCGTCGGCATCGAAAGCGCGCCACCACTACGCGGCTACGTGCGTTTCCAGTCGCGTCCGACTTCCGACGTCATCCTCAGCGCCGACCGCGACGACCCGCTGCTGGTGCGCTGGCAATACGGATTGGGGCGGTCGGCCGTCTTCACGTCGGATGCCAAGAACCGCTGGGCGATGAACTGGGTGACCTGGAACGGCTTCGACCGCTTTTGGGCGAACGTCTTCCGCGACCTGCTGCCGCACGCGCCGCAGAGCGAGACGGCCGCGGACTTCGACCGGGCGTCGAGCGAGCTGGTGGTGGACTATCACCTATCGCGCAACGTGCCGGAGCCGGAGGCGATCCCCGACATCTTTGCGTTTGGGCCGAACGGATTCCAGGCGCCCCTGAAGGTCAACAAGGTGGCCGCGGGCCACTACCGCGGGCGGCTTTCCATCGGGCAGAATCAGGGGCTGTTCCGGGTTCGTCCTCTGGCCGAATCGGCAGCGTTTCCCGAAGTCGGATTCTACCGGCAGGAGGATGAGATGCTGGAGTACGGCAACAACGAGCCCCTGCTGCGGCAGATTGCCGGCGCGACCGGTGGCCATTTCAATCCTCCCGCGAAGGCCGTGTTCGATGCGGCGGGGCGGAGCATCCGTTCCACGATGGAACTCTGGCCTGGGCTGCTGGCGTTGGCGGTTGCGCTCAATCTCGCGGAACTGGTGCTGCGCAAGTGGAAGGGACTGCTGGAAGCGCTCCACTTCCGGCCGGTGACGGCGTAGGCGCAACGCGCCCTGCCGCAACCAGCGGGGTGCTGTTATGGCTCGGGGATCCGATCCAGTTACCGGCGCCACTCCCGAAACGCGGCGGCCGCTTCCGGATAACGTGGAATCTCCAGCACTGGAGCCAAAGTGGCGGCGATGGTCCGATAGCCTGCCAGCGCCCGGCTGACGGTTTGGCGGGCCGCGCCGGTTTCGCCGGCGGCGAACTCGGTGAACGCCAGCGTAACCTGGTACGGGGGCATTTTCCCGGCGGTTTGCCCTACCGGCCGGCGCGCCAGTCCCAGCGCGGTTATCGGACACCGCTGAGCACAACGTCAGACGAAGGCGAACTGAATCAGCGGAACTGGCGGTTTTGGTAACGGGGCGGAGAGGTCCATCCATACCAGTATCCGGGGCTCATGCCAGACTTCACCGGCTTATTTCTCGGCAAGCCAGGCCAGGAACAGGCCGTCGGGCTCCACATCCTCCCAGTAGGAAATGAAGCGGCTGTTCACTTTGCGGCAATGCTGGCCCAGCAGCCGTTCCAGTTCTTTACGGCCGAACCACGTCTCCCACTCCGGTGTCTCCAGGCGGCCCCATTGTTCCGCATTCTTGTCGATGATCGCGATTCGGCCGCCGGGCTTCACCACACGGCAGATTTCGCTCACGGCCTTGTCGATCTCCACCGCATGCTCGAGGGATTCGGTAGCGTAGGCGCCATCGAAGAAGCCATCGGCAAACGGCAGATCGGTCATTGACCCCTGGCGGGTGCGAATCGGTTGCGGAACAAACCTCAGCATCTCCTCGGAAATGTCGAGCCCCCAGATCTCCGCGGCGGGCTCCTGCTCGATGAAGATGCGGGCGAAGCGGCCCTTCCCGCAGCCTACGTCCAGGACGCGTTTTCCGCGAAGATCGCCGAGGTGGTCGCGGATGAGCTTGACATGGTAAATGCGCGCATCGATGGTTGAGGGAAAGTGCTCCTCGTCCTTTGCGGACTCATCGAAGGAGGCTTGAATGCGCGCGCGCAACTCCGGTGTGAGCGGAACGTTCGCGCCTCCCGGCGCCCCCGCGCGCATTCCCAAAAGGCGCTTCCAGTCCAATCCGCCGCCTTTCCGGAGTTCACGCCCGCGTGAGGAAGATCGGCAACCCGAGCTTCTGATCGTAGGTGGGACGATAGCGCTCGGTGTTGTACATGGTGCCGATCTCGACGTGACGCGGGCCGAGCTTGGGATCGGGAATGGCGGACAGAACGTAACAGCCGCCCTGGATCGCGGTCATCAGCCCGTGCTTGCCGGCTTCGATCGCATCCATGGCCATGCCGGCGAAGGTGCCCGCCACCATGCGGTCCACGAAGTCCGGGCTGCCCGAGCGCAGGTCGTAGGTGAGGTCGCTGACGATCGTCTCTTCGCCGGTCGCCGCCTTGATTTCATTGCTGAGGTCTTCGGCGACGCTCATCTTCTTGCGGTGCCCATAGGCGTCCGCGTCGCCGTACTCCTTCACCGTGTAGCCCTCCCACTCGGCGCCTTCGGAGAGGATCACCAGCGCGTAGTTGCTGGGGTTGTTGCGCTTGTCGGTCATCAGAAGCTCGATCAGCTTCTTGAGATCCACCTTGTACTCCGGGATGCAGCAGCGGACCGAGGTGACGTAGGCGGTGTAGAGCGCGGTATAGCCCGCGTCGCGTCCGAAAACGCGGAAGATTCCGATGCGCTCGTGCGACCCTACGGTAGTGCGCTGGCGCTCGATGGCATCCATGGCGCGCGTGATGGCGGTTGAAAAACCGATACAGTATTCCGTATTCCGCACATCGTTGTCCATGGTCTTCGGCACGGCGATCACCTTCACGCCATCGGCGTCGAGGTGCGCCGCGTAGCTCAGTGTGTCGTCGCCGCCGATGGCGACGATGTAATCGAGGCACAAGGTCTCGATATTCTTCTTGACCGCCCTGGTGACGTCGTAGGTGGTGGCGGTGACGCCCTTCTTGGTGGTTTCGTTCTTGGGAAAATCCTGTCCTTCGAGGACAGGGGGAAGCTTCTTCATCTTGGAGGGGCTGGTACGCGAACTGTGCAGATAGGTGCCGCCCGTGCGATCGATGGTGCGGGTGTTCTCGCGGTTGAGCGGCTGAATGTAGCGCGCCCGGCTGCCCGGGTCGCGGAGATCGACGTGCGTCAGACCCTCCCACCCGCGGCGGATACCGATGATCTCGCAGCCAATTTCACTTCCGCGGTACACCACCGCTTTGATCACGGAATTCAGACCCGGAACGTCGCCGCCGCCCGTGAGGATCCCAATACGCTTTGCAGCCATGAATGCTCCTTTGGAGGAATGCAGAAATCTTTCAGATTGAAAACTCTCATTATAAAGTATGGCGCGCGCGCACGGTCCGTTGTATACGTATTACATGACGCGACGCGATCTGGCGAAACTGGCGGGTGCTACGGCATTATTGCAGAAACAGGCGATCGCCACCGAAGCTCCCAAGTACACGGGCGCCCTCGACGGGTACCTGGACAAAGTCAATGGGGCCGGATTCGATCCGGTCATTTTCAGCCACAAGCTGTATGAGGCGTCGGCTCTGCGGTTGTCGTTTCAGGCGCAGAACCGGCGGGATGCGGAACAATGGCAGAAGAATCTGCGGGCCAAGATCACGGAACTGCTGGGCGGTTTTCCCGCCAGGCGGGTGCCGCTCTTGTCGCAGACCTTGGAGGTCCGCGACTTTGCGGGGTACCGCCGCGAGAAATTCGTCTTCCAGAGCCGGCCGGATGCCTGGGTCCTGGGGTATCTGCTCACACCCAAGCCGCCGCAGACGCCGCAGCCGGTAGTCATTTGCGTGCCGGGCCACGGGCGCGGCGTGGACGACATCGTGGGGGTCGACGACAAGGGCCAGGATCGCACGGTGAAGGAAGCCTATCAGTATGACTTCGCCATTCAGGCGGTGGAGCACGGCATGGCGGCTCTGGCCATCGAGCCGATGGCTTTCGGGTGCCGGCGCGATCCGCTGACCAAGGCGCACAATCTGACGGCTTCGGCCTGCCAACCCGCGGCGGGAGCCGCGCTGCTGATGGGCCAGACCATGATCGGCTGGCGGGTTTACGACGTCATGCGCACCATCGACTGGATCGAGACGCGTCCGGAACTGGACGCGCACCACGTGGGATGCATGGGGATCTCGGGCGGCGGCACGTGCACGACATTTTCCGCGGCGCTCGAGCCGCGGATTCGCGCGGCGATGGTGAGCGGCTACCTGAACACGTTCCGCGACAGCATCATGAGCATTTCGCACTGCATCGACAACTATGTTCCCGGGATTCTCAACTGGTGCGAGATGTACGATGTGGCAGGATTGATCGCGCCGCGTCCGGCGTTCTTCGAGTCGGGCGAGCGCGACAACATTTTCCCCATCGGGGCCAGCCGCGCGAGTTTCGCGCGAGTGAAGAAGATCTACGAGGTATTCGAGGCGGCCAACGCCACGGACCAGGAGACCTTCGACGGTCCCCACAGCTTCTGGGGCAAGCGCGGGCTTCCGTTCCTGGCGCGGCATCTGGCGGTGTAGGGCTTGTGGGCCAGGACGACCCTGGCACTACCGTCCACAAAGCCCCCCGCCGGACGACGTGGCGCGGGCACTCCTGCCTGCCGCGTACCGACTCATCGGGACGCTCATCGGCGCCCGTAGTTTCGCTGGCCGCCAGCCGTTTTCGAGGCTGCACGAGACGACACTCAGATTCGCGGTCTCAGCAGCTCGGGCAACTCCGCCACACTCCCGAGGATGTGGGTGTGCGGCTCGCGGCGCAACGTCTCTTCATTCGAAGCGCCTGAGAGCACACCTACCACGGCACGCAGTCCGGCGTTGGTTCCCGCCAGCAGGTCGAGAGGAGTGTCGCCGACGGCCATCACCTCGGCGACGCTGCCGGTGCGGGCTGCCTCCATGGCATGAAAAAGCATGAAGGGCGCAGGCCGTCCCTGGACGACGTCGTCGCTGCAGATCGTTGCGGCGAAGTATCCTTCCCAGCCGAGACGCGCGAAGATCGAGGTCGTGATGGCGCGATCGAAGCCGGTGGTCGTGGCGAGCAGGTAACCGTCGCGGCGCATCTGTTGAAAGGCCTTCTCCGCGCCGGAGATCGGGGGCACAGAGCGGTAGACCTCCGTCAAGTGGGAGGAGACCTCGTCATAGATGCGCGCAATCAGCTGGTCGCGGTCGGCGCCTGGCGGCAGGGTTTGCTTCTCCACGAAGTAGCGGATGATCTCGCGCTTCGACGCGCCCCGCCGCCGCCTGATCTCCTCGGCGCTGGATTGAATTTCGTAATGCGCCAGCGCGCTGCTCAGCACTTGGGGAACATCTCCGCGGTCTTCGACGATCGTGCCCCCCACGTCGAGCACCACGAGCCGGATGCCTGAGACGGGCCTGGCCCGTGCAGCCGATGCGCTGGACGGAAGAGCGGCTGCGGTTACGAGCCCTGTCAGCGATTGTCTTCGGGAAATGTTCAACGGACTTTAGAATAGCGCATACAAGTGGCGCAGGTTTTAAGCTGCGCGAGGGATTCAGGCAAATGGAGTTCTTTGCCGCCCCGGTCACCAAACTTTTGAAATTTTTTCTTCCCTTGTAAATCCCTCAATCCAAACAACCGCCTCGCTCCCCCAAGCCCCTCCACCACCCTCGTCCGCTTGACCCCGCCTGTTACTGTGGAACTTGTACAGGGCTTGCGCCCCACCGCGCCAGCCGCAACCACTTCAATCCTGGCCAGGATGCGTTGCTCTTCAGGTGGCATCTGATCTCCCGGTAGGCCCCTTCAAAAGGCCGGCGGGAGACCTTGGGTTCGAACCCATCGGATTACCTTTGCTCGCAAGAGATCGGGTAGTCAGAGAGGGCCGCCAAACGGTCCAAAAAACATCTGGGCGGCCGGTACGGGGAACGCATATCTTCAAATGTGGAGATATCTTCCCAGCGGCCGGCCGCCGGCAACGTCCGCACTTGGCCTTCTACCTCCCAGCCTTAGTGTCTTTTCCCGCGCCCCACGAAATGTATCAAACCGTTGTGCAGGCGCGGAGTCTCCACCACAACTTCGGAGCGCTACGTGATAGCGTAGAGGCTGATGAAGGCTAACGAGATTCTCGCGTCCATCACGGAAATCGGCATTGTTCCCGTGGTGCGCACTTCGAGCGCGGAAGCGGCCATCCAGGCGGTGGAAGCCATGTACCAGGGCGGCGTGCGCGCCGCCGAGATCACCATGACGGTGCCTGGCGCGGTGCGGGCGCTGGAGAAGGTGGCTGACCGGTTCGGCAGCACGCTCATGCTCGGCGCCGGCACGGTGCTCGATCCGGAAACGGCGCGTGTGTGCATGCTGGCGGGGGCGCAGTTCTTCGTCACACCGAGCTTGAAGGTGGCCACCATCGAAATGGTGAAGCGCTATTCCAAGGTGGTTTGCCCGGGTGCTCTGACACCCACAGAGGTGCTGACGGCCTGGGAAGCCGGCGCGGATGTGGTGAAGATCTTTCCCGCCGGGAACGTGGGCGGGCCGAAGTACATCAAAGCGCTCAAAGGGCCGTTCCCGCAGATCGAAATGATTCCTACGGGCGGCGTGAATCTGGAAACCACCGGGGACTTTCTGAAAGCGGGGGCCTGTGCCGTGGCAGTGGGCGGCGAACTGGTGGATCCCAAATCGATCCGGGACGGACGATTCGATGTGATCGAGGACCGGGCGCGGCAATATCTGGCGGCAATTGCGAAGGCGCGGTCGGAAATGAAGGCCGCGGCCACCGCTTGACGCCCGCTGGTGCTCGAGGTTCTTGAGGCGCTTTTCGTGGCTGTCGAGGCGGTCTTGATGGACTCCGGCTATGACCGCTAGGCGCTCGATTAACTCGCGGGTGTCCTGAAAGCGCAGGCCGATCTTGCGGAACTCCTCCCGGACTTCGGCGAATTGGTGCTGGTTGAGTTCGACTGTCTTGGCCAAAGCCTCATGCCGCTCTCTGAGCCTCTCCATCTCCCGGTTGAATCTCGCCTCCTGCTCTTTCGCCGCCGCGTCCCGCTCTTTCGCCCATGCCACCATGGCCGACCATTTCCTCTTTGAACCTCATGGGTTCGCCCTTTTCGTCCATGGAAAGACTCCTGCCTCCGTTCTATGGGTATCGGATCGGCCCCGGGTTCTCTCAGGAATATCGACTCCAACGGGCCTGCGCCTTGCTTGCTAAACTGAAGATTCGCTATGCCTGTCAGCAAGGAGCTTCTGGAAATCCTGGTGTGCCCGGTCTGCAAGGCCGTGGTGAACATCACGCCGGACCAAAGCGGTTTGAAGTGCGTCGAGTGTCATCGTGTCTACCCCATTCGCGACGATATCCCCGTGATGCTGGTTGACGAGGCGAAGATCGAAGAATAGGCCGTGGGAAGCGTTCTCGAATGCCTGCCGCAGGACTGCCGGGTGGCCATCCTCCGGCTTCGGTCGCTGGGGGATTGCGTTCTGACGACCCCGGCCATCGACATTCTCAAGCGCTTCCGCCCCGACCTGCGCCTGGCGGTGGTGGTGGAGGACCGCTTCCGCGCCGTCTTTGAAGGTAATCCCGATCTCGACCGGATTCTCCGGCCGGAACCGGCGGCGCTTCGAACGTGGCGTCCGCGGCTTTGCCTGAATCTTCACGGCGGCAGCCGAAGCGCCTGGTTGACGGCTCTTTCGGGCGCGCGGCATCGGGCCGGATTCGCGCATTTTCGCCGGCGTTTCGTGTACAACCTGAGGATTCCGCGGGCGCAGGAGATTCTCGGTATGGAGCGCGTGGTGCACACTGCCGAACACCTGGCCTCGGCGATGTTTCATCTGGGCGTGCCGTTGGGCGAGATTCCGCGAGCGAAGCTGTTCAGCGAGCCGGGCGGCGATGCGCCCCCCAGGCCGCTGGCGATCCTGCATCCCTTTGCGGCGACCCCGCAGAAGACCTGGCCTCGCGAGCGATTTCTGGCGATTGCGGAACACTGGAAACAGTCGGGGCTGGAACCCGTCTTCATCGGCGCGGCGGGGGACGACCTCTCGCCGTTCTCGTCTTATCGCACGGCCTCGGGGACGCTTTCGGAGACCAAGCGTCTGCTGAAGGCCGCCTCCCTGTTCGTCGGCAACGATTCCGGACCGGCGCACATGGCGGCGGCTTTCGGTTTGCCGGTGGTGGTGATCTTCGGGGACTCGGATCCCGCGATCTGGGGTCCCTGGCGCACGGCGTCGGCGGTGGTGACATCGGGCGGAAGCATTGCACGGGTGGAAGTGGAGCAGGTAATCGGCGCCCTGTCGCGCCTGCGGGTGCCTGCATGAGAGGCGTGCCGCGCCTGCTCTCCTACGCGCGCCGGTACTGGGCACACCTTCTGGGGTCGGTCGCTCTGATGGCGGCTGCCGGCGGAGCGCAGGGCCTCATGGCGCTGCTCATCAAGCCGATCTTCGACCGCGTGCTGGGGTCGGTTCGCGACGGCGGGATGACGCCGCTGTTCACCCATCCCATCCTCCACCACCAGCTTTATCTGGAGCAGATCGTTCCGCTGCACAATCGGACACCGTGGACCCTGGTGGCCGTGGCGATCATCGCAGTTTTCCTGACCAAGGGGATCTGCGACTACCTGGGCAATTATCTGATCAGCTACGCGGGATTTTCCTCGATCACCGACCTGCGGAACGCGGTGTTCGACAAGGTGCTCCGGCAGGGTGCGCAGTTTTTTGAGGCGCACTCCACCGGCCAGTTGATGTCTTCGATCATGAACGACGTGGACAAGGTCCAACTGGCGGTGTCGCAGATGCTGGCGGACTTCCTCCGCCAGATCTTCAGCGTGCTCGCGCTGGCCATCGTGGTGATCGGCAACGACTGGAAACTGGCGGTGGTGAGCCTGACAGTGCTGCCGTTCGTGATGCTGCCGACGCGCTCGATCGGCCGGCGCATCCGGCGCACCAGCCGCCGCACCCAGGACCGCCAGGCCGAGTTGAACCAGATCCTCCAGGAGACGCTCAGCGGGCACATGGTGGTGAAGGCGTTTGGCGGCGAGGCTTACGAATCGCGCCGCTTCCGCGAGGCGGGGCGCAATCTGCTGCGCAGCAATGTGCGGTACGTGTTGCAACAAGCGATTGCTTCGCCGCTGATCGAGATCTTCGGCGCCATGACGATTGTCATGCTGATGAGTTATGCCGTGACCCGCATCAAAACCGGCACGCTCACGGCCGGCGATTTCGTCAGCTTCGTCTTCGCTCTGCTGCTGCTCTACGAGCCCGTGAAACGCCTGGTGGGTATTCACAACATCTTCGAGCAGGCTCTCGGGGCCTCGCAGAAAGTGTTCGAATACCTGGGCCACACCGAGGAGATCGTGGAGAAGCCGAATGCTCCCAGGCTGGACGGTTTTCACGAGCGCATCGTGTTCGACGACATCGGATTCCACTATCCCGGCTCGCCGGACGGCTTCCGGATTTCCGGGCTCAGTCTCGAAGTGAAGGCCGGGGAGGTGGTGGCGCTGGTAGGGCCGAGCGGCGGCGGGAAGACCACGCTCGCCAACCTGGCGCCGCGGTTCTACGACGTGGTGAGCGGCGCGGTGAAAGTGGACGGGCGGGACGTGCGCGACCTGGACCTGGCTTCCCTGCGCTCCCAGATCGGCATCGTGGCGCAGGATACCTTCCTGTTCAACGACAGCGTGGCCAATAATATCGCCTACGGCCGCCCGGGAGTTCCGATGGAGGAACTGCGGCGGGCCGCGGAGACGGCCCTGGCGCACGAATTCATCGAGCGGCTTCCGGAGGGGTACCACACCATCATCGGAGACCGGGGCATCCGTCTGAGCGGCGGCCAGCGGCAGCGCATCGCCATCGCCCGTGCCCTGCTGAAGAATGCGCCTCTCCTGATCCTGGATGAGGCCACCTCGCATCTCGACACCGAGTCCGAAATGCTGGTACAAAAGGCATTGGCCAACCTGATGGAGCACCGCACGGTGATCGTCATCGCGCACCGGCTGTCTACCATTCGCCGGGCGGACAAGATCGTGGTAATCGAGAAGGGACGGATCCGCGAGACCGGTACGCATGAGGAACTGGTGAATCACGGCGGCATCTATCAGAGGCTCCACGAGCTGCAGTTCGAAGAGGAGGTTCCCATGGGTCCATCGGTGGTGGACCGGTGAGCGTGCGCAGCATGACCGGCTTCGCCCGGGTGAAGCGAACCATCGAAGAGGGCGAGATTGTCCTTAGCGTGAAGAGCGTAAACCATCGGGGGCTGGACCTGCATTTCCACATGCCGCCGGAATTGGACTGCCTGGAAAACGACATTCGCGGCATCATCCGCGGCGGGGTGACGCGCGGGCATCTGCAGATTCACCTCTCGTTCAACCGGGCTGCTCCGGGCGGAGGCGAGTCGGTCAATCGCGCGCTGCTGGACGCCTATATGCGGGCATTTCGCGAGGCTTGCGAGATCTATCACCTGGATGCCAGGCCGGACGTCAACTCGGCTCTGCGGATCCCCGGCATCCTCGGCAACAGCACGGATGCGGAGCTTGGGGAAACTGTCGGCCGGGCCGTTCTGGAGGTGACGCGCGAGGCGGTGCTGGTCCTGAATGTGTTCCGCGAGCGGGAAGGTGCGGCGACCGCGGAGGAGATGCGCGAGCGCTGCCAGAAGATCTGCGGGATGGTGACCCGCATGGAGCAGATCCGGGAAAGCGCGGTGCCGGCTTTTCAGAAACGGCTGCGTGACAAGCTGACCGACCTGCTGCATGGGACGAATCTGGATCCCCAGCGCCTTGCCCAGGAAGCCGCGCTGCTGGCCGACCGGAGCGATATCGCCGAGGAACTGGTACGCCTGCGGACTCACGCGGCCCAGCTGAACGACTTGCTCGGGGGCGATGGCGAGGTAGGGAAGCGTCTGGATTTCCTGCTCCAGGAAATGAACCGCGAGTCCAACACGATCCTGTCGAAGACTGGTGGGATCGGAGATCTGGGCCTGACGATCACCGACCTCGCGCTGGCCGCCAAGTCGGAAATCGACAAGATTCGCGAGCAGTCGCTGAATCTCGAGTGAGCGATGGGGCTGATGCGGCCAACACAGGGCCCCTGGCCCCGGTTCTTATGACCACCGTTTTCATCATCTCCGCGCCTTCCGGATCGGGCAAGTCTACGCTCGTGGCGCGTCTGCTGGAGACCGTTCCGGGGCTGATGTTCTCGGTTTCTTATACGACGCGGCAGCCGCGGGGGCACGAGGTGGACGGGGAGAGCTACCACTTTGTGACCCGGGCGGAGTTTCAGGCAATGTTGGCCCGCAACGAGTTTCTGGAGTGGGCGGAAGTCTTCGGCACCGACTATTACGGCACCCATCGCGGGATCCTGGAGTCCGCCCGGGATCGGGGGTGCGACCTGGTACTCGACATCGATGTCCAAGGTGCGAGACAATTGAAGAAACAGATTCCCGAAGCGGTTACGGTTTTTATCCTGCCCCCGTCACGGCAAATCCTGGAACAGAGGCTGCGCGCGCGGGGCGAGGATCGCGATGAAGTAATTGAGCGGCGGCTTCGGAAAGCAGCCGAGGAGATCCGGAATTACCAGGCGTACGATTATGTGTTGATCAACCGCGACCTGGACGAATCGGGCGCCGGATTGAGCGCCATCGTGCGTGGCGAGCGCCTGAGGAGATCCCGAATCGAGGATCAGATCCGGCCCATTCTGGACACGTTTCGAGTTTGAGAGGTATTGAAAAAGCATGGGTGACAAAGCTCCCCGCAACAACGCACACTGCACCATCCCGGACGACCCGGATCAGAGCACGTACCGGTTCATTATTGTTTCCGCCAAGCGCGCCCGGCAATTGCAGGGCGGCGCCCGGCCCGTCTTGCCCACCTCATCGAAGAAGCCCACCGTCATCGCGATGGAGGAAGTGCGGCGCGGCCTGGTGAAGTATAGCCTGACCGGCCCCGTGCAGGAACAGCCGTTGCCGGAACCGGCTATATGAGAAGTAGGGGTTGGGGACTAGGGGTTGGGGGTTGGGGACTAGCCGACGGCATATGCGTGCTGGCTAATCCCCAACCCCTAACCCCCAACCCCCAGGCCCTGCCTTCCAGCACGCGGCCCCTTTGCTTATGAAGATCATCCTGGGCGTGTCCGGCGGCATCGCGGCTTACAAGGCGGCCGAACTGGCGCGGCTGCTCATGCAGGACGGCCACGAAATCCAGGTGGTGATGACTCCGGCCGCCAAGAAGTTTGTCCGGCCCCTGACGTTCGCCGCTCTTACCGGCCGCAAGGTGCTCACCAGCCCGTTTGCCATCGATAGCGCCATCGAGCACATCTCGGTTGGCCAGGAACATGAGCTGCTGGTGATCGCGCCGGCCACGGCCGACTTGATCGGCCGGATGGCCAACGGGCTGGCCAACGACTTTCTGACCACTCTTTACCTTGCTTTCACGGGCCCGGTGGTGTTGGCGCCCGCGATGAACGTGAATATGTGGCAGCATCCGGCCACGCAGGCGAACCTCCACACGCTGCGGTTGCGCGGCCACCGCATCGTGGAGCCGGACAGCGGCTACCTGGCGTGTGGGATGACGGGTCCGGGACGCCTGGCGGATCCGGAAGTGATTCGGGCCGCCGTCGCCCAGGAGAGTCAGAAGCGCCGCGATCTGGAAGGCGAGACGGTGCTGATTACTGCCGGCCCGACGCAGGAACCTCTCGATCCGGTGCGCTATATTTCCAACCGCTCGAGTGGCAAGATGGGATTTGCCCTGGCGGAAGCGGGCGCCGCGAGGGGTGCCCGCGTCATTCTGATCTCCGGCCCGGTCCATCTTCCGCCGCCCATCGGCGTGGAGGTGGTTCCGGTCCGTACGGCGGTGGAGATGCGGCAGCAGGTCTTCGATCGTCTGGGCTCGGCCGATATCGTGATCAAGGCAGCGGCCGTGGCGGATTTTCATTTGAGCCGCGTGCCCGACCAGAAAGTCAAGAAGACGGCAGCGCGGATCTCACTGGAACTCGATCCGACTCCCGATATCCTGGCCGAACTGGGCGGCAAGAAAGGGGACCGGCTGTTAATCGGCTTCGCCGCGGAAACCCAGAACCTGCAGCAGGAGGCGCGGCGCAAGCTGGAATCCAAAAATTGCGACATGGTGGTCGGAAATCTCGTGGGAGCGGCCGATACCGGTTTTGAATCGGATTCCAACGAAGTGATTCTGGTCATGCGGACGGGAGAAACCATCTCGCTACCCCGCGCGCCCAAGCGCGAGATCGCCGACCAGATTTTCGATGAAGTCCTGAAATTGCGCCTCGCCCTGCATGCCGCCAATGGACACTGACCTTCTGCGGAAATACCTGGAGTTCTATCAGGACCTGGGGATTAAGACCGTCTATCAGCCGGTCGTCTCGACGATTCCCGCCGCAGTGATTCCGGAGATCGACGCGCCGATGCCCCCACCTCGAACTCAAGCTCCTAAAGTCCAGCCGGTAGAGTTGCCGCCCCTGGCTCCGGCGGGCGACACTTTATTTCAAATCCTCACCGATATTGGCGATTGCCGGCGCTGCCGCCTCCACGAGGGGCGGAACAAGCTGGTCTTCGGCGTGGGCAATGAGCACTCCCCTCTGGTGTTCGTGGGGGAAGGCCCGGGCGCCGATGAAGACGAGCAAGGCATACCCTTTGTGGGGCGGGCTGGACAGTTGCTCACCCAGATGATCGAGAACACCGCGAAAAAGGAGGGCATCCCGCTGCTTCGCGAGCAGGTTTATATCTGCAACGTGGTCAAGTGCCGCCCGCCTGGAAATCGAACTCCTGAGGCAGACGAAATGGAAATCTGCGGGCAGTTTCTGTATCGCCAGTTACTGGCGATCCGGCCCAAGGCCATCTGCGCGTTGGGCGGTACGGCGGCCCGGGCCCTTACCGGGCACAAGGAGGGGGTCACCAAGATGCGTGGTAAGTGGTTCAAATGGAACGAAATCCCGGTAATCGTAACGTATCACCCCTCGTTTCTGCTGCGTGCCTACAACCAGAACGCCAAGCGGGAAGCCTGGGAGGACCTGAAGAGGGTCCTCCATTTTGTGTATGATTGATTCCGTTCCAGCCGCTTCCGTCTATGAGAGAATTAATTGGTAGATGTAAAACACAAACAAGGGTCTGAGAGTGATTGATAACGCAAATCCAGGCAAGCTGTCTGCCGACCTTGATTTCCTGCAGTCCGTGATCGGGGAACAGCAGTCTGCGCTGGAAAAACTGACCTCTCGCAGTCGGGATCTGGAAACGGTTCTTCATAGTTTGCTCCTGGTGATCTTCCAACACCCGAACGCCAGCGCCCAGGTGAACGGGAACCTGGTGGGCACAACACTTCAAGTGAGGACTAGCCTCTCCCAACGGGAACTTCAAGTTCTAAAGCTCATGGTGGAGGGCAAAACCAGCAAGGAGATTGCCGCGGAACTGGGAATCAGGTTCAAGACCGCTGTGACCCATCGGGCCAGTATTCTCAGCAAACTCGAGGTTCACGAGACCGCATCCGCTGTCCGCGAGGCCATCCGAACGGGCTTGGTCTAGAACAGCGCCGCGCCGGCCATCCCGTGGGCAGCTACCATATGCCGCTCCGGGTAAGGCGCGCCCTTTTCCCGAAGCTCCCGTTTGATCGCCTGACTGTAAATGTCGATGTACTGCCGCGAATAGCGAAGCAGCCCCATGCGCCGCAGCCGGTTCATCTGAAAAGTCACGATCTCCCGCGAAGTCCCCACGTACTCAGAAATGGTGTGGTGCGTAAGCGAGCCGATACGCATCGATCCGTCGGCATTCCTCGAACCCACCGAATCGGCGAGTTGTAACAGCGCCAGCATGACCCTCTCGGAGGTCTTGTACAACGCCATGCTCTCGATGCGGTCCTGAAGAGCAATGCATTGGCGGACCAGAAATTGAGAGAGCGCGATTCCCAGGCTGGGCTCGCGTTCGATCTGGGCCTCGATTTCCGCCCGTGTCCAGCTCATGATGGTGGAGTCGTCCAAAGTTACAGCGGACTCCATGCGGTTTTCGGCCCCCACCAGCGAGAATTCGCCGAAGAGACCCTCGGCGCAGACAATGCGGCGTACCGTTACAAAACCATCATCAGCCATCGAAGTAATCTTTACCCGGCCCAGCATGACCAGATAGAGGCCGCCGCAGGGCCGTTGCCGGTCGTAGATCACACGACGCTTGGGGAACTCCTGGATAGGCTTGCGTGTCAGGTACGTTAGCGGATCGTCATAACCTCGTTCTCGTTCGATTGCAGAATTCATAGTACGGCTCCATCGACCCAGGTGCAGGGGCTGTTTGCAAGCGTAACGCTGGCATAATGCACTCGTCATCAGCATATTGGCCGATCGCCGGCTGCGTCTGGACGGTTTTGAGTAATGAACACTACAGCGACTCATAAGTACTGGATGGGTACTAGACCGCAAAAGGTAGAATGACCTAAGATGAATCTGACGGAGACGATCGAGGGTAGTGCGCATTTTGAAACCGCTCCCGATGCGATCGTGGTGGTATCGCCGCCGCCATGCGTACAGCGCGAATTTCGTGGCCGATCACGGGTACGCGGCAGGAGCGCGGGCCTGGAGATCTACAGCGCGGCGCGCACCCACTCCATGACGCTGATTCATGAAAGGCGGTAACAGTCACGCGATCCGTGAGTATTGATTTTGTGGACCCAGACGCGCTAACCCGTGAGATGCATTCTGACGGTGCCGTTTCCAGAGCCGTGCGAATTTCGGTGAACCCGGCGGAGGACGTCGGCGAAAGCCTGTCGCGTGGTTACCGGCATACCGGCACCCCAGGCTCGGCGCATGGCGCGCGGCCGCTCGCGGATGAATACCCGCCCGTCATCGTGTTGATGGATACCAAGCTGAAGGGCGACATGGACGGCATTGGAGCTGCGCAGGCGATCCGCGAGCGCTACCAGACACCGGCCGACACGGCCGGACGGATCACTTTCATGAATCCGGCGGCCGAGATCATGGCCGGTCGAACCGCGCTCGAGACCTTAGGCACTTCCATCGATACCTTGCTGCGGTTGCCGGGCGACAGCGCCGCTCCGATTCGGGATGAGACGGAGAAGATCACCGGTGTGAACGGCGCGCAGATCCGCGCGGAGAGCGGGCCGGGAGAGGGAATCATGTTTCGCATGTATTTTCCCAGGCAGACAGCACCTCATGATCCGGTGCAGAACGAGCCGGCCATACAAAGAAGCAATCCGGCGCTGAAGACGGTTCTGGTGGTGGAAGATCAGCCTTACCTTCTTGCAATGGTGAATCAGATTGTGAGCGATTCGGGTTACAACGTGCTCGAAGCTTCCAACATGGAGCAGGCGCTCGTGGTCGCCGAAATGCACGCCGGGAAAATCGACCTGTTATTGAGCG
Source organism: Bryobacteraceae bacterium (assembly GCA_035501495.1). Taxonomy (GTDB): domain Bacteria; phylum Acidobacteriota; class Terriglobia; order Bryobacterales; family Bryobacteraceae; genus JAIQFL01. Next base: position 55,257 of record DATJWB010000120.1, read on the forward strand.
ACATCTCGATGCCGGGGGGGAGCGGGCCGGAACTGGCCAGGAAGCTGTTTGCCAGGCATCGGGATCTGAAGGTCATGTTCATGTCCGGTTACGGCGAAAACGTGCTGGGGCAGGACGCTTTGTCCGGACCGTTCGAGTTTATTCAGAAGCCCTTCGATCCGGAAGTCCTCACGCAGCGAATCGCTGCGATTCTCAATTCCTGAGGCGCGCGGGTTACACTGGTCGGGGTGATGGATCAAGTGCTGCGCTACTCTGCGATTCTGTGGGCCACGGGTGTGCTGCTGGCGGGCCAGACGGAGCCGTCAGCGAGGACGGCGGCCATGGCGCGCCCCGGGACCACTAAGCTGAACCCGAAGGACGGGCTCACGTACGTTTGGATTCCTCCGGGGACTTTCGGGATGGGCTGCTCGGCGGGCGACGCCGAGTGCTTTGGCCCGGAAGGTCCGGCGCACCAGGTGACGATTTCCCGCGGGTTTTGGATGGGGCAAACCGAAGTGACGCAGGAGGCGTGGCAGCGGGTGATGGGGACGGCGCCGAGCAACTTCAAAGGCGACAAGCGGCCGGTGGAGAACATCACCTGGGATGACGCGCAGCACTACTGCCAGGCGGTGGGAATGCGTCTGCCGACAGAGGCGGAATGGGAGTACGCGGCGCGCGCCGGCAGCACGGCGAGCCGTTACAGCGATGTCGATTCGGTTGCCTGGCACAGCGGCAACAGCCAGGCCAAGACCCACGAAGTCGCGCTGAAGCAGCCGAACGCGTGGCTACTGTACGACATGCTGGGGAACGTTTGGGAGTGGGTATCCGACTGGTATGCAGACCAATACTTGCCAATCGACCAGACCGACCCGACCGGCCCCGGAATGGGTGCGACGCGAGTGCGGCGCGGAGGCTCTTGGGATACGCCGCAGCGGTATTCCCGCGCGTCGTTCCGGAGCAGCAGCAGGACGTCGTACCGCTTCAGCAATCTCGGGGTGCGGTGCGTGGGGAACTGAGCGGTCTGCCGCTGTGGCTCGGGTGCGATTTCTTCACGGCTTCTCACACTCACGGTCGCGGCTCGGAAACCGATTCCGGGCCGCGACTGTCCAGGAGCGTTGATCTCTTAGCGGCCGAGTTCCGTAACGGTGTAGTCCGGTGGGATCTGGAACAGGGCGGGGTCGAGTGTTCCCTGCACGATATTGGTGAGCTGATAAGTGGTGACGCCGAAGCGAGGGTCGGAGTTCACGGTCTTCACCAGAGTGTCGAGATCGCGGGAATACCAGCGCTCGTTCGTGATGTGGATGTCGCGATTGTTGCCGATCTTGCCGGCCTGGACAATCTGCGTCAGGCGGGTGCCTTCGGCGGCCACTCCGTTCACGGTCTGCACGCCAAGGTCTTCGGTGTTGCGGTTCAAATCGCGAAGAGCGGCGGCCTGTCCCGCGATGTACCCTTCGGCGTATGAGGCGCTTGCGTTGGCGCCGCCGCCCGATCGCCCTCCGCGCATGACTCCGGCGCCCGCGGGCTGCGCCGGGACTAGACCGTTCGCCGGGGTTTTGCGGGCCGTCTTCGCGGCGGGATCCAGCACTATGGTGGTATGAGCCACGGGGTCGGCAATGACGATCCGGGTCCTGCCGTTCGCGGTCTGCTCCGTGCGGATGCGGCCCTGGCTGTCGCGGTACAACAGGCTGGTGTTGGTGTTCTCAATCAGTGTCCCGTCGGCGAGGGTCTGCATGGTTTTCCGTTCCTCCGTGGCTGAGAAAGGCTTGCCGACAACCGGCTGGCCGGCGGCGCCTCCTCTGTCGGGCAGTCTCACCCAATCGGTGCCTGGCTGGCCAAGGCTGGCCGGCTGGCCCATTTGGCTGGCCTGCTGGAAGGGCTGCGCCGCCAATCCGCCAAGTGTCACGGCCGCGGCGGCCGCGAATCTCCAGATGTTCATCGTCATGGCTATTAATCCTCCTCTTGAAAACCTCGAACTCAATCCGGTATCGATACTGTCAGTGGGCGGATCGCCCGGGCCCGACCGTCCTGGCTCACCAGCACGTCGGCATCGATCGAGGTAGACGGGTCGGCTGCCTCTACGTGGAATCCTGCCGCGAGCAGGACGGTGACCGGGATCCGCATGCGGACTACCTCGGCGCGCTCCTCCGGGGCCAGCGGAATGGTGTACGGGATGGTCAGAAACGGCGATTCCGAACTCGATGCCGCGGCCACCGGGTGCACGGGAGAAGGCCGCAGGATCCAAACGGCGCCAAGGAAGATGGAGGCGGCCAACGCCGCGGCAAAGACCCACCGACGGGCGGATGGCCGCGTTCGCTTTCGCAAGGCGGCTGACCTGTCGAATTCCGCCAACACGCGGGACTCGATGGTCACGTCAACGGGCAGCGCTTCGGCAGCCAGCGAATCGAGCCCGGTTTGCAAGGTACGCTGCTCGTCCAGCAGGCGAGCGCACTCGGCGCACCGGTCGAGATGCAGCAGCAGGGACTGCCGTTCCGCGGATTCCAAATCGCCGCCGCGTGCTAATTCCATCAAGCCGCTCCGGTACTCGCGGCACTTCATAGACATTTCTGGCCTTCTCTCTTCCGTTGAAATTTGCGCGCCAGCAATTCGCGCGCACGATGCAGGCGCGACCGCACCGTCCCCGTCGGACAGCCCAATACTCCGGCGGCCTCCTCATAACTTCTGGACTCCAAATCGCACAGGACTACGGCTTCCCGATACGGTCCGGGCAGCGCCGCGATGGCCTCTCTCAATTGCGCGGCCTCCTGCTCGCGCTCAATGGCGCATGCGAAATCGTCGCTTTCGCGGTCATGGAACGCCGGCTCCGATTCGTCAAAGGGTAGCCAGCGCCGCCCGGCGCGCTGGTCACGCAGGAGAAACTTGCGCGCCACGCCGCCCAGGAACGCGCCGAGGTCGCCGCGTTCGGCATCGAAATCGCCGGGGTGGTGGATCAGCCAGACGAACACGTCCTGCGTGACCTCTCCGGCCCGGATCGGGTCGGCCGTCATATAAAAAGCGAACCGGTAGACAGCGGGATAGTGAGCACGGTACAACGCCCCGAACGCCTCGCGGTCGCCGGCCCGGAACTGTTCCAAGAGGATGCGATCGGATCTGCGTTCGGGCTCCTGCATCAGCGGTTCGACTGTATTGTCCGCCGAAAGGCTGGAAGTTCCCGAGAGTTGTAGCTTTCGGCTGAACCTCACAGCGGCAGGCGGACCGGGAGGCCGGTCTGGCTCGAGCGATAGATGGCCGTGAAGAGTTCCACCACGGCGCGCCCGTCGGCCGCGGTCACGGCGGGCTCGCGGTTCTCACGAACGGCGTGCAGGAAATCGCGGACCTGGAGCGCGTGGTAATGATAAGCCGGGTCCACCGAGCTGAAGTGGCCGCGGTCCTGCGCCTGGAACGCAGGCAACAGGGACTCTTCGCCGGGAATGGTCCACAGATCGTTGAACGGCGGATCGGTGACGCCGGTCATGCCGGCCACGAAGGTCGCTCCGGTATCGGTCTCCACGCCGACCGATGCCCCGCTGGCTCCGTGTACGTGCAGCCTGGTGTAGATGCCGGGGCGCTGGCTGAGGCTGGTGAGGATGGAGCCTAAGGCGCCGTTATGGAAGTGCAGAATGGCCAGGGCGGTGTCTTCGACCTCGATATAGGGGTGGTTCAGATTGGCGCAGGAGCCCGAGACCTGCCGTACCGGACCCATGAACCAGCGCAGCAGGTCGAGGTGGTGAGGCGCCTGGTTCACCAGCACGCCGCCGCCTTCGGAATCGAGCCGCCCGCGCCAGGGATCGGAACGGTAATACGCTTCGTCGCGCCAGCTTAACATGTGGACCGTGCCCAACACCGGCGTGCCGATCTTGCCGGCATCGATAGCTGCCTTGAGGCGCAGGACCGGCTCGTAGAAGCGGCGCTGGCTGACGACTCCCAGCTTGACGCCGGCCTCCCGGGCCGCCGCGATCATGGCATCGCAATCCTCCAGGCTGGCGGCCATGGGCTTTTCGACCAGCACATGAACTCCGGCGCGCGCCGCCTCGACGGCCGCGGCGCGGTGCCGGGGATGCGGCGTGCAAATGCACACCGCCTCCACGCCGGCATGGGCGAACATGGCGGCGGAGTCGTCGAAGGACCGCGCGCCGTACTGAGCGGTAAAGGACCGTGCGCGCTCCCCTTGCGTGTCGCACACAGCCACCAGTTCGGATTCCTCGAGCCCGGCCAGCGCGAGGGCGTGAATCTGGCCCACTTTGCCGCATCCGATCAGGGCGGTACGGACGCGGCGCATCAGCTTGGCTCCGGGTAATACGTGGCGCACATGCGGCGCAGGAAGGCCAGCGATTCGGCCATCTCCTGCATGCCGTTCATGCCGTCTTCGATGCTGATCCAGCCGCTGTAGCGGTGCTCGCTGAGGATGCGAAAGATCGCGTGGTAGTCGTTGAGGCCCTTTCCGGTGACGCCGTGGCGAAGGTGCGGCGAGTAACCGAGCGTGCCATCGCTCTGGCGCAGGTCGGCGAGGCTCGCTCCGGGTTCCAGGTAGCGGTCGCTGGCATGCATGCTGACTACGCGAGGGGCGACGGCTTCGAGCAGAGCGACCGGGTCGTCTCCGGCCACGATGGCGTTCGAGGGGTCGTACTGCACGCCGAAGTACTCGCGCTCGGGAATCGCGGCGAGCAGTTCCAGAAAGACGTCGCGCTTTTGTGCAAATTCGGGATAGTGCCAGAAGCCGTCCTTGTAGTGGTTTTCGAGGCCCAACACCACGTCGCGTTCGCGGGCCACGGGAATCAGGCTCTCGATGCATTCGGCCACCCACCGGATGCCTTGGACGCGGCTGACCTCGGGATAGCGCTGGCCGCTGAGAACGCGGCAGACGCTGCGCGGTCCGCCCAAACGGCGGCAGATGCGGATCATGAGGGCTTCGCGGTCAATGGCCCGGCGCCGCGCATCGGCATCGGGATTGGTGAAATCGGGCGAGCAGCACAGCATGGGCATGGCGAAGCCGGCGCGATGGAGGGCCTCGCCGACACGGTCGAGGTACGCGTCGTCGAACGAGGTGAAGAAGCCTTCGTACATTTCGAGGCCGTCGGCATCGAGCGAGCGGGCCATCTCGATCCACTCGAAGACTGACATGGTGCGATCTCCGGCGATGCGATCGAGGTAGCATTTCGGGAATGCGGAGAGCTTGGGTGTCATGTAAGGTCAAAAAGCGTCCCGATGAGTCGGGACGCGGCAGGCAGGAGTGCCTGCGCCACTACAGCACTTTCGTCCCGTACTTCTGCAGGGCCTTCTGATTGAATTCGATGCCGAAGCCTGGGGTGTCATCAAGATAGAGCATGCTCTTTTCGATGCGCGGCTTGCGGTCGTAGAGTTCGAACCAGAACGGGTCGCGATCGGGATTCGCGAACGATTCGAGGATGTACCCGTTTGGGATGGACGCCAGCAGGTGGCCGTGAAGCACGGGCTCGTGGTGCGGGGCCATCTTGATGTACATCATGCCGGCCATGCCGGCCACCTTGCGCCATTCGGTGATGCCGGCGTGAGCGTTGCAATCGAACTGCATCACGTCGATGGCGCCGGTTTCCATCAGGCGGCGCGCGCCCCAACGGGTAAGCTCGTGCTCGCCGGATGCCAGCGGGATGCGGGTATTGAGCTTCACCTGCTTGAGCGGCTCCACGTCGTCGTACCAGTGCAGAGGCTCTTCCAGCCACACGATATCGAGATCGTACATCTTGTTGGAAGCGCGGATGGCGGTGGGCACATCCCACCCCTGGTTGGCATCGAGCATGAGGCGCACGTTCCCTCCGACGGCCTCGCGCACGGCCTTGACGCGCTGGTAATCGTCATCGATGGAGAAGCCGCCGCTGATGCCGCCGACTTTGAGCTTGATGGCGTTGAATCCCTGGCTGATGTAGCCGCGAACCTCTTCAATCAAGTCCGTGATCCCTTTGCCCTCGCGATAGTAGCCGCCGGTGACATACACGGGAACGGTGTCGCGATAGCCGCCGAGGAATTTGTATACCGGCAGTGCGCACGCTTTGGACATGATGTCGTAGATGGCGGCATCGACGGGCGCCATGGCGGCAATCACGCCGGTTTGCGACCAGCCGCGCGTGGAAGGCTCGCGGCCATAGGTGGCGGCAAACATCTTCTCCCAGATCTTGCCCACCATGAACGGATCTTCGCCGATGAGGAGGTCGGCAAATCCCTTGCGGAAGAGGTCCGCTCCGCCGGTGCCTTCGCCATGTCCGGTGGCGCCGGCATCGGTGTGGAGCGTGACGATCAGGCGCGAGGCCTTGGGCTGATATCCGCCAATCGGCGAGTTGGCCATCCAGAACCGCTCCTGGAGCGGCTTCTCCAAGGACAAGACCTCGACTTTGGTGATTTTGCCGGCTCTCGCGGCGGATGGGCGGTCGCCCTGAGGCGTGTCCGCCAGGAGCGCTGCAGGCGCTCCGAGCAGCGTGGATGTAAGCGCTTTGCGGCGGGTCATAACGCTGCCCAGTGTATCACCTGGGCAGAAGTCAGACGGGGCCGATGGCCTGTTCGTATGTGCGGCGGAAAAACACGTCGGTCATACCGGCGATGTAATCGCATACCGCCCGATGGAGCGGCTCACCCTGAGTCTGGTCCCGGTAGGATTGGGGTAACCCGCCGGGGTGGTCGAGGAAGAACTGGAACAGTTCCGAGATCATGGCCATGGAGCGCTGCCGGTGGCTGCAGAGGGCCTCCGAAGCATACACCTGCGAGTAGAGGACGCGCTTGAGGAGAGCGCTGGTCTCGGCCATTTCGGAAGTGAAAGCTGCCAGGCGCCGGGGATACTGGCGGATCTCGTCCACGTTGGAGACAGATGCCTCGCGGGCACGGCCGACGGTACCCTCGATCAAACCGGAAACCAGGGCATCGATCAACTGGCGGAGGGATTCGTGAAAACGCTCGCGGGCGGTGGCTCCCGGATACTGGGTCTCCACCGACTCGTGGATCTTACGGTAGGCAGGCACGCAGTCGGCCACGTCTTCGGGGACGAGCATGCCGGCCGACAAAGCGTCGTCGAGGTCCGCGGTATTGTAGGCCACTTCGTCGGCAAGATCGATTAACTGAGCTTCGAGCGGCGGCCGCAGGCCGGGCAGATACGGATCGGCCTCCTGCCGATCGCCGGGCTCATAGTCGCGCGAATGTTTGACGATGCCCTCGCGGACCTCGAAGGTGAGGTTCAGGCCGGGAAAGCGTGCGTAGCGCTGCTCGAAACTCTCCACGATTCGGAGGGCATGAAGGTTGTGTTCGAAGCGCTCTCCAAAGCGTTCCATCTGGCGGTTCAATTCCTCCTCGCCGGCATGCGCGAATGGCGGATGGCCGATGTCGTGGGCGAGCGCGAGCGCTTCAGTCAAGTCCTCATCGAGAGACAGAACGTTGGCCAGGGTGCGGGAGATCTGGGCGACTTCGATGGTGTGGGTCAGGCGATTGCGGAAGTGGTCCGACAGGTCCGGCGCGAAGACCTGGGTCTTGGCTTCCAGCCGGCGGAAGGCGCGCGAATGGACCACGCGGTCGCGGTCGCGTTGAAACGCGTTGCGGTAAGGATGATCCGGCTCGGGGTAAGAGCGCCCCCGGCTGCGCTCCACATGAAAACGCAGGCCCGCCAGCATGTCAAGACGGGAGGGCCTACTGGGGAGGCAGATCAGCGTATGCCGAAAGCGCGGCCTGTCCCACGGCGCCCTGCTGCGAGCGGAGCGGATCGAGCAGCTTGCGGGCTTCGGCAGGCTTCTTGCGGCTGATCGCGCGGGCCAGTGTGATCGTGGCCATCTCTTTGGAAACGTAGATGGTGGGATGGGCGATCAGATCGCGCAAGGTGCTCTCGCCTTGATCGTCGCGGCCATCGGCAAAATAAATCTGCGCGAGAGCGTATTTCGCGAGCGAGGCGTACTTCGCATTTCCTTTGTCGGCAACCTCTTTGAAGTTCTTTTCGGCTTCCGCCAGTTTGCCTTGATCGGCCTTGATCGAGCCCAGATAATAAAGTGCGATTTCTCCCTCGTCGCTGCCGGAGTACTTGCTCGCGAGATCGCCGAACGCTTTCAGCGCGACCTCGTCCTTGGCGTCCTGAGTGGGGAAATTCTGGTTTTGACCGGGAGTTGGCGGCCCAACCGGCGATTCCTGGATCTGGATCGCTCGCGCCAGCACCTCTTCGCGCAACGTGTGCTGATGACGCGAATACCAAATTCCGCCGACAATCAGCAGGATGACGCCGACTCCGGCAACACCGTAGCGGATGACCTCCTTCTGGTGCTCTTCGAAGAACGTTAAGGAGTGTTCGACTTCAAGGGCAAACCGATCGGTCTTAAGCTCTTTTCTGGTGATTCTAGCCACGATACCTCAGAGATTGTTGGACTTCTTATGATATCACGAAGGGATCACCTCCGCCTGCGGTGGTGCTCCGGTCGTACTCCGAAAGCGAAGGTGGTTTTCCGGACCCCGTGCGCGTAAAATTCCTCCGATGGGCGAATTCTTCGATGCAATCTACACCCGTGGGATCGATACGGAGACCCTCCCCCAGCAACTCGGCGAAGCCGCTCGCGAGTTGAATTGCTGCTTCTTAATGGCGCCGGAAATCGACGGATGGACGGCGATTTACTCGAGCCGCGGGCAGGACGGGAAGGTGGCCAAGGCCCTGCACAGGCGGTTGCAGACCGAAGTTCTGTTTACCCTGGTCCACGATGGCGACATCTTCTGTTACGAATACCACCGCGATGGGAAGTTAGTGGACGAATACAACTCGCGGCCCGACTACTTCGGGAAGGTCTCCGCGCAGAAGCGTCGGGAACAGGCGGGCAGGCCGGAGCTGCTCATGCCATTACTGCAGGCTCCATCAGACCTGGCGGAACTGGAGAGCATCCTGCACTCCGACCCGCGTGGCGACCCTTTCCATGCCAACTCGCAGTTGGTGCAGTTTGGAGAACTGCTGGGGTTGCCGAACTGCGCGACCTCATACGACTACCTGATGGGGGACGAAGAGGACGAAGCCATCGAGCGGCGCGAGGAGTTCGTACACATTCCCGATCTGGAGCCGGAGAAGGCGGCGCGTTCGTCGGCGCGCCATTCGCGGTGCGCCGAGATCGACCGGATGCGCGCCGAGGGGGTGCTGTTGTTCGAACAGTCGCCCAGCCCGCTCGCGCCGGTTGCGGACCCTGCCGGGAATGGATTCGTTACGATCGATCGCGACATGATGTTTCGCGCGACGGAGCGCCCGATATACCGGATCGCCCCGCCGTTTGAGGCCGGCCCCAAGCCCTTGGGGGTCGTGGCCGCCGCCGACAACCGCGGCGTGGTTCTCAGTCCTTCGGGCCGATTGCTGGCGGTGAGCCGGCAGGAGCAGATCGACGTGTGGGACCGGGAGACGGGCATCCGGGTTGTGACGATGGACTCGGAGCCGCCGATCCATGCCGTTCAATTCCTGGCGAATGAGAAGGGGCTGGTGGTGGGGGGCCGGCGTCTGGAAGTGTTCTCGTTGCCGGATGGCAAGCTGGCGCGGACGATCGAAGTGAGTGCCGGCCATGCGATGGCGCAGCATCCGGCGGGATCGCTGCTGGTGGTGCTGTCGAGCCGTGCGACCGTGCAAGTGGTGGATCTGGACACAGGGCAAGTGGTGCGCCGCTTCTTCCTGGACAGCCAGCGCGACTTGGGATTCATGGAGAAGATGCAAATGGCGCTGGTGACCGCGGCGATGGGGAAAGCGCGCCGCGACGCGAACCGGAAACTGGGGCGCGCGGCGTCCGCGGAGGAGTTCGAAGAGCCGTTGACAGCGGAAGACCCGGCGGCATTTCTATTCAGCGCGGACGGGCAGTATTTGATATGCGGCACCCGCAAGTCGGCCTGGGTGTTCCGGTGGCGGACGCTGTTGGTATCGGGCGTCGAGGCGCCGCCGCCGTTGTTCCGGTACCGAACGGAATCGAAGGCGTCGGAAATGCCAATGGCCTTCCTGATGCCGACGAACTTCCCGGCGGGAGTCGGAGCATTGGCTTATGACGCAGAGGCGAATGGCGTGTTGCTGGGCTGCGGCGATGGCGTGTTGCGCCGGATGGACCTGGCGTCGGGCGCTGTCAGCACGGTGCTCACGGTGCCGGGTGGAAATCTGATTCAGCGGATCACCCTATCGGCCGATGGTTCGCTATTGTGCATGGTGGACATATCGATGCACGACATGCAGAATCAGATGGCGGCGATGCTGGGCGGGAGTCCGCTGGCGGCGGCGGTGCGGGAAGACACTCCGGGCGATCGAATCATGATTTGGGATTACCGGAAGCTGCAGGGAAGACCGGGCAATTAGTTATTTGCGTTCCTGATCCAATCGCAGGAACCGGGCGGCGTTGTTGTACAGGATGTCGCGCTTCTCTTCCGGAGTGAGATACTCGGCCGTGTCGATGATGTTGATGGACTGCGCCATCAGGTTCGGCCAGAGCAGTTGATCGGTACCGAACATCACGCGGTCTTCGAACCCGGCTTCTACGATCCGTTGGATGTAGCGATTCACTTCCTTGATCGGATAGCTCCAGATCAGGCCGGCCACATCCACATAGACGTGCGAGTTTGCCTGCAACAGCGTGAGCAGGTTGTCGATCATGGGATATCCCGCGTGCATGATCCAGAGGCGAAGCTTCGGGTGTTTTGCCAGCAGGCCTTCCAGCAGCAGCGGGTCGCCCATCGACCCGCGGAATTTCGGCATCGTCAGGTTGGCGCGTCCGGAGCCGCCGGTCCCCATGTGGATGCCCACCGGGATATCCAACTCCTCGGCCAGCGCGAAATACTCGTCTACGGCCGGATCGCTCGGCGACATGCCCTGATACTGCAGGCCGATTTCGCCCATCACCTGAAATCCGCCGTTGGTGAAGTCGTCGCGCAGGCGTTTGAGCTCTGCCTCTTTCTTCGGTCCGCTCAGCGCCGTGACATCGAAAGCGGTGCCGCGGATGACGCGGTTGGGAGCATCGGCCTTCCATTGGTTGACGACCTTCTCGGTGCCCATCACTACCGCCGTGACGTTCAGGCGCTCCATCTCGGCCATCACCTCCTTCTCGTACGAATCGGGAGTTTTGGCCGGCAGCAGCGGGTTGGCGCAGCCAACGGGCTTCCAGCCGAAATTGGATTCCTTCTGCTTGGGATCGGAGGCCAGAAAGGCTGGGGTGTTGGCGCAAGCCGGCTGTCCGGCCATGCTCATCGCGGCATGTACGTGAATATCGATAATCGGAGGCCTGGCAGGCACCGAATTCTGGGCGGGAAGCAGACCCGCCGCGAGGGCGAAGAGTCCGGGAAGACGTGAAGCTCGCATTTGGTTCTCCTGGTATGGCGACAGGCCCGTGAAGGCGTCGGCGGGCCACCCGCATTTTAGCTCGCTACAGGATGGCCAGCCTACCCTGGCTCGCCCAGACGGCTATGGTTGCGCGCATACGAAATTCACGGCATCGTCCATGCTCCCGCTTCCCTTGTATTTGGCCACTTGCGGATAGGGACACAGGGGACGAGTGCGATCCACCTGACCACCCCTTCCGTGGGAGGCAATCACGCGGTCCGGAGCCTTTCCCTGCTCGACCCATTCCTCCAAAGGCGGGATCATGTCGAATGCATTCGGCCCTTCCCCACCCGCGCAATGGCCCATGCCCGGCGCCATGAAGAGGCGGACCGATGCCCCGGTCTTCTCCAGCCCTCCCAGTTTCGAGACGACGGTATGGAAGTAGTTGATGCTGTTCAAGGGGGAGATCAGGTTGTCCGACCAGCCGTGGTACAGAATCAGTTTTCCCCCGTGGGAAATGAACTTCCGGAGGTTGGGATCCACCGCCTTGAGTACGTTATCGTGGTCGAGTTTCTCGGCCAGAGCAACGTCCTGGTCCGTATCGAATGTGCGGAAGTCCCAGTTCGGATTCTTGTGGACCACAAAGCGAAAGTAATCGTTGGAGATGGGGAAGGGGTCATTGCCGGCAAACGCAACCCAGCCCGGTTCGCTGCCCGGCTGCAGACCAGGATAGATCTCCTTCCGGGTCGCGGGGCTCACGAAGGGGCCATAGACGGCTTGTGCGGCGGAAACCTGCGCGGCGGTGAGACACGTTTCCGTGTCGGATTCCTTGCACAGGAGGACGGCGGGATCGAAATGACACCTGGTCGGATCGTTGATGAGGCCGTCTTTCAGCCCGTCCAGAGCATCGCAGGCCTCGATTGACGCCTTATGGAGTGTGGCCAGTTTCGCGGGCGGAATGCGGCTGGCGGAATTCTTCAGCAGGGCCACGCTGTTCATCATGTCCGAGGAAAGCAATGCGACCCAATTGTTGGCCGGGGCTCCGGCAATGATGCCGTCGTAGTCGTCCGGATATTGCTGGGCTTCTTTGAGTCCCTGTTTGCCCCCGGACGAACAGCCATTCCAATACGAGAGCTTGGGGCCGTTGCCGTAGAAAGCCGCGAGGACGGCCTTGGCCTTCACGGTCATTTCGTGCTCGGACCGGTAGCCGAAGTCGATCAGCTTCTCGGGATGTCCGAAGGCAAACTCGGCGCTTCCGCCAGTGTGCCCCGTATCGGTGGACGCCGAAGCATAACCGCGTCTCACAGCGCTGACCAACCCGCCGTAGTTGATGGCACCGCTCCAGCCGCCATTCCCGACGGACTGGAGCTTTTGATTCCAGCCCGCCGCGGGCATCCAGACCTCAACCTTGATTTCCGAATCCTTGCTCGGAGTAAGGGTTAGAGCGACGCGGCATAGAGCGGGCAGATCGCGGATGGGCTGCCTTCCCCCGGGAGGGGTGAAATTGCCTGCCCCCACGGATTCAGCGGCCGTGACGGTGGCCTCCGTCAGCCGCAAGGAGACGAGGCTCTGACACGCCACTGACGCGGCGGCCGGCGGAAGACACGCACCGAACGCGACCAGGGCTCTCACATAAAGCGTCATCTTCGGGGCCCTCCCTGGCGGTAGCGTAAGAATATCATGGTGCGCCAGCGCAATGTTCCGGCATGAGTAGCGTGCTCGCAAGGCGAGAGACGGCAGACAGAGCAGTGTCCGCGCCACATCGCGTTTGTCGATTTGTTGGGGGATCCGTTTGAAACGGTGTGCGGATCGACAGTGAGAGCGGCTAGGGGATAGCCGCTCTTTCCTACTTCTTTCGCACCATGATCCGCCCGTTCATCGAGCGCAGGCTGATCTCGGTGCCGCCGCCATTGACCGTGGCGTAGATGGTGCGGTCGTATTCCACCCTGAACTTTCCACCGTCCGCGGTGGTGGTAGGCTGGCCGCCGGTAAGCTTCATATCGAAGTCGCTCCAGATCTCGCCGCGGAAGGAACGGAGCCTCAGGTTGGCCTTCACATCGGATGGAAGGGTGACGTCCAAACTGCCGTTAGTCGTGCTGAATGCCAGCGGCTTGCCGGGATCCACCCTGTCCATACTCACCGTGACAGAGCCGTTGGTGGTATCCGCCACGACGGTTCCCGAAATGTTCGTCAGGTGAATCGCGCCATTGGTGCTGTGGGCTTCGATCTCGCCGCGGATGCCATCCGCGTTCACGCTTCCGTGCGTGGACCGGAGTTGCAGTGAGGTGTCGGGAGGAACGGTGATCACCAGGTTGCCCACCTCGGGAGAGTTGGTCCGGATATGGATCACGTTGTCCTCTTCCTCCACCGACAAGCCCCGGATGGGCATGTCGACGCGGTGCATCCCATCCAAGCTGCGATCCGGCTGCCGCCGCGAAGTGGAGCCGGAGTTGCCCACCTCCACAATGACGTCCCGGCCGTTGTACGTCTTCACCGTAATCGACCCGTTGGTCAGGGAGGCATTCACGACCCGTGGGTGGGTACTATTCCGCGCGGGCACCACCACTCGGTCGCCCGTGTTCTCCTGGGCGCAAGCCAGCGCGCAGAGGGTTAGAGTCAGGCCCATGAGGGCCAACGTTCGTTTCATCGCCGTATCCTTTTCAATGCATGCGGGACGCGTCTGGGGCTGTCCCTTATAAAGTCTTGGAGTGCAGGCGGATGGGGCCGTTCAAGCCGTGAAAACTCAACTCCGGTCCGCCTTTTCCGGCACGCCCTTCCATGTTTCGCCCATCCGACCGGTACACGAACTTCCCAGCTCCGTTGTCGCCGCCCACGACCTTCGCCGGGCGGGTGGTGATATCGAAATCGGCGTAGATGCCGCCGTTCAACGTATGGAAGTTCAGCTCCGCATCCAGTGGGGGCTGGAAGTAGATATCCATCTTGCCGTTCAGAGTCCGAAACTCGCTATTCTTCGCCGGGTTTTTGCTGAACGAAACCTTCACCGGGCCGTTCAACGTGCGCACCGTGCCGGAGCCCGACACCTCTTCCATGTCGATGCCCCCGTTCAGGCCGCTGACCTCGAAATCGCCAGTGGTCTTGCGCACCTCGATTTCGCCCGCGTTGATCGTTTTCAGAATCAGCTCCGTGGCGAACGGCACCTGAATCTCGTAGTCGAAGTAGACCCGGTAGCCGTAGTAGTCATCGCCCCGATAGTTGACGCCGTTGTTCCCGCGGAAGGGGCCGTCCACGTACAGGCGGACGAAGTTGCCTTGCTGCGACATGTCCAGCTTGACGTCGCGTTTGGCTTCCTGGATGCCTTCGTTCGAATCGGCGCCGATGGACTTCTCCGCCTTCACCTGGATCGCTTTGCCGGCATATCCCGTGACATGAATGAAGCCGCTGATATTGTCCACCAGGAGCTTCTGCGGGCCGGACGAGCCCGAAACATCGAACGAGCGGGTGATGGTCTCGTGATCCTCAACTCGCCAGTCCCGATTGCCGCGGTGTTGGGCGAAGGCAGCAACCGGCAGCAAAAGAGCTGTCAACCAGTGGATCCGTGTCATCGCGTGCTCTCCAATCTCTGCACCGCCAATCCGGCGCGCTGCCGGACTTCGTCATCGGTGTCCTTATCCTGCACCAGCCTGCGCAATGCCGGCAGGGCATCCTTGTCGTTCAACTGCACCAGCAGGTCGATCAAGGCCAACTGCACCAGCGGCGACTCCTGCACCGCAATCGCGTCCACCAGGGCCCGCTGCACCTGCACATTCCTGCCGAACTTCGCCCCGATCGCCTCCACGGCGGAGAGCCGCACATTCACGTTGGAATCGTGATTCACCGTGTGGAGGAGTTCCTGCTCCACCTGCGGATCGGGCTGGGTCATCTGGTAGCTGTACGTCACGCCCCGCAGCCGCGAACTGGGGGACTGCTCCTGCAACAGCGACAGGGTCACCAGTTGCCGCAGATTCTCCACCTGAGCCTGCAATTGCGCCATCTCGGGATTTCGCGTGGCACGCGCGTCCGCGAAGTAGCGGCCGCCCAGCACACCGGCGAGCAACAGGGCGGCCGAGAATGCCACCTGCCAGGCCGGGCGCGACGGCCACAGACCGGCCCAAAAGCTCCTTTGCGGAATGTTGTAAGCCTGCCGCCGCTGCGCTTCCTGGTATCCCTCCTGGTAGGCGTTGAGCGTTTCCAGGAACCGCGCGCGCATTGCCGGGCTAGGCTCTGGTTCGGACATGGAATCGATACCTCTCCACACCACCCCCAACTCCGCCATGTCGGCCCGGCAGGCCGAACAGGTGTCCAGGTGGTCGATTAACTTCTCTCGCGTCGCGGCGTCCAGACGGCCCGCCAGACACTCCGGAATCTGTTCCCGCATTCGGTCGCAAATCATGATGCCCGTTCTCCACCGAGCGCGAAAAACCGGTCGCCCAGGTCGCGCAATGCACGGTAGACTCGCACTTTGACCGTCCCCACCTCGCACTTGAGGATGGAGGCGATCTCGTCGTATTTCAAATCCAGAAACCGGCTCATTACCAGCACCTCGCGCTTTTCGCGCGGCATGGCCGCGAGCGCCCGATGCAGGAGCGCGGTCTCCTCCTTGTTTTGATACTGGCGGTCCGGCGGCATCTCGGCGCTGCTGAACTCGCCCGCGTTCTCGGGAAGAGCGACCTCGCCCTTCCGCCGGCCTGCATGATCCATGCAGACGTTGCGCCCGATCTGGTATAGCCAGGCGCGAAATGTGGTGTCCGCCTGATACGTGTGGCGGTATTTCAGGATCCGAAAAAAGACTTCCTGTACCAGGTCTTCGCTCACGGCGCGATTGCCGGTCAGGTGCATGAAGTAGCGGAACAGCGGGCGGCTGTGACGGTCGAAAAGCAGTTCGAGCCTTCCGACGTTTCCGGCCCGGACGTCCTTCATGATTTCTTCGTCGCCCACGTGCCTCCGTTTTACGTAATGAAATACTGGCGAACAGGAAAAAGGTTACCGCAAAGCAGGAATTGGGGGTTAGGGGTTGGGGATGGAGGTCAGGTTAGCTGCTCGCCCCCAACCCCTTACCCCAACCCCGCGAGCCGATGAGCGGCAGCGAGCCGGCGAGCCACACCTGTGGTCTGCCAACCACAATAAAATTCGGAACTTACGCGTGCGCCGGCATACCGGCTTGAGGCACAATACAATGTATAGGACAGGATTTGGTTCATCTCCCCTCGTCCGCCTGCCCCTATGGAAACAAATCGGGCAGGTGGCGTGCAAGAACTTCGTCCGAAATTCAACGAGGCGTACGTGAAGATTTCTCCAACGGCTTTATTCACAATTTCTTTCCTGGCCCTGGTTTCCCTTGGCACGGCTCAGGAGCAGCCGCCATCGTCCACACCGCAATCCGCGGATTCGAGCACCGATCAGACGCCGCCGGCCGGCACTCCCGGCCAGCCGCCCCAGACTCCGCCAACAACCACCCCGCCCGACCAGACACCGCTCTCCCCGCAGCCGCGCACCGGTATCCGCCAGGCACCCCCGCCCCTTCCCAAGGTTCCGGACATCCGGCAGCCGGGCGAGACGGGATACTGGATCAGCGTGTCCGGCTGGTTTCCGACCCAGACCCCCACCATCGACAAGGGCAGGGGAGCCGCTTTCACTCAGTCGTCCCTGGTGAAATTCCAGGGGAAGCCGAACGTCTCGGAAGGGGTCGATATCGGGCTTGCCCTCGGGCTGCACAATTCCCTTCGCCTGTCGTTTTTTGAGTCGCGGGCAGCCGGCTCCTACACCAACGGCAACGACCTGGAGTTGTGGGGCCAGCTTTACACGGCGGGCAATCTCGTCTCCACGAATTACCGGTTGCAAAACTTCAAGCTTCAATTTGAATACCTGACGTATCCCTACCCCGTGGAGAGCCGCACATTCCGTCTGAAGACTTTGTACGGCGTCCAGTACACCACAGTCCGGACGGCGTTCGACCTGCCGTTGCTTCCGCTGGTGGACAGCACCGGCGCACCCCTGGTGGACTCCAGCGGCAATCCGATCAGCTACGCGGCCGATGGCACGCGCTCCTTTATCCTGCCGACGTTCGGGGTCGGCGTGGCGAAGTACGTGACCCGCAACTTCCGGTTGGAGGCCAATGCCTCCGGCTTCGCCATCCCGCACCACAGCACGACGTGGGACACCGATGCATCGGCGAACTTCCGCTTTGGCCACGTGGAAGTGCGGGTCGGCGCCAAGGCTTTTCACTTCAAGACATCGACCCAGGCCGAGTTCTTCGTGAAAAACACCATGGCCTCGGCGTTCATCGGACTGCGCTATTATTCGGACTGAACCAGACGGAAGGCAATCCTGCGATCAGCCTGACGGGGGAAGGAAACCGGGGTGAAGATTCGATTGGAGGCCCGACTCCCTGCTCGAACACCGGAGCAGCCCCGCCCATCAGTCCGCGTTGTGCGCAGGTGGAGACTCGTGGGGTACGTTGCGGCCGCGCTCTCTCTGGCGGCTGGCTTGTGCGGGCAACCGCCGGCGACCGTTCGGGTGGATATCGCTCAGGGCCGGATCCTCAATTCTTTTGACCCCGACTCCGCACTGGGCAGCTCCCTCGATGTCCTCTCCGCGAGCGGAATCGCCAAGGTCTTCACGCCGCATATTCTCCAGGAGTCCCTGTCGGCGGGATGGGGGCCGATCACGTATCGCAACAACAGCGAGCTCCGCATGGCTGCCTGGCACTGGACGGAAAACGGATCGTGGAGCGATGCAGCGCACAAGAGCGGCTATTTCACGGGAAGCAGCGAACTGAAGGAGCCGACCCGATCGATCCTGGAGTACGCCCTTCCCCACCGCGGCTTTTCGACCTCGGGCGACCGGCCCGTCGCCGGGCCGAATTTGACCTATTGGAAGAGCAACCCGTACCTCGCGAGTAGATTCACCGGGGAAAGCGACCGTCTGCATCCGCAGTGGGTAGTGATGGATCTGCGCGCGGCGAAGCCTGTGAGCAGCGTCCGCATCGAATGGGCCAGCCCGTACGCAAGGACCTATGACGTGGAGTACTGGGTGGGCAAGGACCCGCTGGATTTCGATGGCGGACCGCAAGGCGAATGGAAACTCTTCCCGCGCGGATCGCAAAAGGAAGCCCAAGGCGGGACCGCGGTGCTGAGACTTGCCGACCTCCCGGTAACGGCACGCTATTTGCGCATCTGGATGACGGAATCTTCAAACACCTGCGACGAGCACTCATCGGAGGACGTACGGAACTGCGTGGGGTACGCCATACGGCGGATTCAAGCCGGAACTTTCGACAATGCCGGGACCTTTGCCGATGCCACTGCCGGCGCGGCCGGCCGGGACGCGCCCACGTTCTGCAGTTCGTCCATCGATCCCTGGCACTCGGCCGCGGATGCGAATGCCGGCGGCGGGCAGCACACCGGGTTCGATCTGTTCTTCACCAGCGGCCTGACCAACAACCTGCCTGCCATGATTCCCGTGACGCTGCTCTACGGGACACCCGATGATGCCGCCGCGCAAATCGCCTATCTCGAGAAGCGCGGCTATCCCATCGGGTGGATTGAAATGGGGGAAGAGCCGGATGGCAAGCACGCCCTTCCCGAGGACTACGGCGCTCTCTACCTTCAGTGGGCGGCCGCGATTCACAAGGTGGATCCGAAGCTCAAATTGGGCGGTCCGGTATTCGAAGGCGTCAACGAAGATATTCGAGTGTGGCCCGACGCGAACGGCCGGACCTCCTGGATGGGCCGGTTCGTCGACTATCTGAAGTCCCACGGCCGCCTCTCCGACCTTGCCTTTGTCTCCTTCGAGCACTATCCGTATCGCCGCTGCGGCATTGTCTGGAAGGACCTCTACCGCGAGCCCCAGCTCATGAAGCACATTCTGGATGTGTGGCGCGAAGATGGCGTGCCCAAGGATGTCCCGCTCATGGTGACCGAGAGCAGCCTGGCAGCCGGCCTCAATGGCCACATGAGCACGATCTTCGGCGCTCTCTGGCTGGCGGACAGTATCGGGGCATTCTTTGAGGGCGGCGGCTCGGCCTACTACCACTCGCCGATTCAGCCACAGGGAACGCAAAGCACCTGCCAGGGATTCGGATCGTGGTCGAACTTCGAGGCTGACCGGGACTACAACATCTCGGGATACACCGGCTTTTACTATGCGGCCCACATGATCAACCTGGAATGGGTGTCGCACCGTTCCGGAGTGCATCAGATGTTCCCTTCATCGGTGGAGATCAAGGACGGCGAAGGAAATTCCCTGGTGACGTCGTATGCCGTCCGGAGGCCCGACAGCACGTGGTCGTTGATGCTGGTCAATCGGGATGAAGCGAACGCGCATTCGGTGAAGGTGGCATTCCAGGAAGGAGGGCGCACCAGAACATTCGCGGGACCGGTGCGGCTGGTGACGTTCGGAAGCGAGCAATATGTGTGGAAGGACGACGGCGCCAACAGCCATGCCGATCCGGATGGCCCGCCGACAGGCGCTACCGTTCCGGGCGGACCGCAGGCAGTCTTCACGCTTCCCAGGGCCTCGATCACCGTGCTTCGCGGCAAGGTGGAGTGACGGCGGTTTACTTCGCCGGTTTGGCCGTGGGCACGAACCCGCGGACCTTGGTCTTCAGCCTGTAGATCGAAGTGCGGGAAGAAAAGTAAATCGTCCGGTAATCCGCATCCCCCCAATTGAAGTTCGCGGTGGATTCGGGAAGCATTACCGTGCCGATGTGATTACCGTCCGGGTCCCAAACCCAGACTCCGCCGGGGCCGGTGCAATAGACGTTGCCGTTGAGGTCAACGCGCATTCCATCCGGTACGCCGCCGCGCCCTTCTTCCTTCCCGAATATGCGCCCGTTTCGCAGCGTCATACCTTCGCCCACATCGTAAACCCGGATCTCCCGCGCGTTGGTGTCGTCGATGTAGAGGCGCTTGCCATCGGGCGAGAAGGCCAGCCCGTTGGGCGCAACCAATTCCCTGGTCAGCAGTCGGACCGCACCATCCGTTCCGAGCCGGTAGACGCCTTGATACGGGATCTCCTGCTTCTGATCTTTGGGCAGGTCGAGGGTGGGGTCGGTAAAATAAAACGCGCCATCGGGTCCGACCACAATGTCGTTGGGGCTGTTGAATCGCCGGCCCTCGTATTTTTCGGCGAGAACTTTGTATTTCCCCGCCTCGCCGACCTGAATAATCGCGCGGAGCACGCTGGCCGTGGTGACGAGGTTGCCTTGCGAATCGAGCGTGCTGCCGTCGGGATCGCCGATCTCGAGGACGGTTTCCACGCGGCCATCGGGGAACACACGCGAAATCCGGTTCTTCTCCTCGTCGCTGACATACAGGAATCCGTGCGGGTCCCAAACCGGTCCCTCAGTGAACCCGAAGCCAGTGGCCACCTTCTCCAGCTTGCTATCCTCGGCGAAGAGCTCCCAGAATTTGGGGGAGTCGGCTTTGAGTTCGAACTGTCGCGGCGGGCCGCCCCGGTTCTGTGCAAATCCAGCCGCAGCCAAAAGCGCCAGAGCAAGTCGTGTTTTGCGCATCCTCCGCCCTCCTAATGTAGAGCGAACGCCAGAATCGTATTTCCCGCCGCTACGGCGACGTACTGCTTGCCATCGGCCACATAGGTCATCGGCCCGGCTTTCCAGCTTTGGCCGGTATTGAAATGCCACAGGAGCTTCCCGGTCCTGGAGGCGGCTGCCACGAACGCACCGTTTCCATCGCCGTAGAAGATCAGGCCGCCCGCGGTGGCCATCAGGCCGCTGCCCAGAATGCCGCCACCGATATCGGAGACCTCCCAGGCGACCTTTCCGTTCTGAATATCGATCGCCTTGAGGAACTTGCCGCTGTTCTCGCCTGGCGCGCGGCGAGTCCCGCCGCCATAAAAGGACTTCCCGGCTTCCCACCACTCGTCGTTCTTGCTGTAGATGTTGCAGGACTCCTCGGCGAACATGTAGAAGAGTCCCGTGGCCGGGTCGAACGCGCTGGAGGGCCAATTCGCGGCGCCGGCCACAGCGGGACAGACGAGCTGACCTTCGGCCGTCGGCTCGTTGCCCGGCAGCAGCTTCGGCCGCCCATCCGGTCCGATTCCGCTCGCCCAGGTAATCCGCTTGACGAACGGCTCCGCCAGCAATATTTTGCCGGTGAGCCGGTCCAAGACGTAGAAGAATCCGTTTCGGTTGCCCTGCAGAAGCAGCTTACGATCTTCTCCATGGAACCGCGTATTCACCAGCACCGGCGTTTCGGTGGCGTCCCAATCGTGCAGATCGTGCGGCGTGAACTGGTAATACCATTTCAGCTTCCCCGCCGCCGGGTCGAGCGCGAGCACGGATGCCGTGTAGAGATTGTCGCCCCGGCGTTGATCGCCGTTGTAGTCGGGGCACGGATTTCCGGTAGGCCAATACAGGAGGCGCGATTCCGGGTCGTACGTGCCGGTGAGCCAGGTAGAGCCGCAACCGTGTTCCAGGGCGCGGCCGGTCCAGGTCTCCGAGCCGGGTTCGCCCGCCGCGGGGATAGTCCAGAAGCGCCAGACGTGTTCGCCGTTCGACGCCCGGTATGCATCCAGAAAGCCGCGAACGCCTTCGTCACCGCCCGACACCCCGGCGATCACGAGATCATCCACAACCAGCGGCGCGCTGGTGGAACCGTAGTTCTGCTTCGAGTCGGCCATCTGGACGTCCCAAAGCAGTTGCCCTGTGAAACGGTGCAAGGCGAACACGTGGGCGTTGTCGCTGACCATGAAAACGCGATCGCCCAGAATCGCGACGCCGCGATTGATGCCGCTGGCGGCATCGCCGGCCAGGCCCTGCGACCGGGGCCGGCTGTAGTGCCAGATTTCGCGTCCGCTGCGGGCATCCAACGCGTAGGCCTCGTTGACCGAAGTGACGTACATCACGCCGTCCGCCACCACGGGAGTGACTTCGAGGGACCGCGGCGCTCCGGCAAGCGTGAACATCCACGCGGGAGCCAGGTGCTCCACGTTGCCGGCATTAATCTGGTCGAGCGGGCTGAATCGATTGCCGCTGAGATTTCCGTCGTAAGTTGGCCAGGAGCCCGGCTGGGGATGCGCCACGTTCGAGAACGGCACTCCAGCGCCCATTGCACCAGTGGCGAGCGCCGCTCCGGCATTCATTTCGGGATTCAAGCGGCTTAGATAAGCCAGGAGGTCGCGAAACTCTTCGGGCGATGCTTCCAGCTTGGGCATCAGGCTCTTTTCGCGCACGATTTCGGCAATCGATTCCTTGTGGAGCAGGTGCAGCGTTCCATCCGTGCCCAGCAATTGGATCTCGAAGGCATCCTCGTTCTTGGCGATGCCCCGGATCGTCCGGCCGACGCGGAGTTTCACCGTCACGGCGCGATAGACCGGGCCGCCGCGCCCTCCACGTCCCCCGCGTCCCGGCTGAGACGGGGCCGCTCCGGGATCGCGGAGCGCCTGTTCGATCTGCGCAGGCCGGCGGTCCCTTCCGATCGCCGAGAGGTCCGGGCCTAACACGCCTCCGCGGCCGCGCACCATGTGGCAGCTCGTGCAGTTCCCCTTGCCATTGAAGAACTGTTCACCTGCCGAGGCATTGCCGGGCACGGCTTCGCTCGTCCTGGCGCCGGGCGGCGGCGTTTTCAGCGTAATCACATATGCGGCAATCGCCGAAGCCTCGTCTTCCGGGATGGGGAAGGCAGGCATGCCGGCTTCGGGAATACCTTTCACGATCAGGTCGCGCACCGCGTCGCGGGAAGTGGCGCGCGGCCGCCGCACGTCCACAATACCGGGACCGTGGCCGCCGCCGGTGCCGTCCGCGCCATGGCAGCCCACGCACCGCGCCTCATACTGGCGCTTCCCATGGTCTGAAGTCTGCGCGCTGCCAAGGCCCCAGAATAAGACAGCGCACAGGGCTAGCCCTGTAATCCGAGTCGTCGCCATACGCAGTCTTTACGATACCTTCAAATCGGGCCGAGCTGCGAGGCCGGGGAGTGCTGGTATGATTGCACCGAGCGGAGGCGTTTGGGCATGCGGACGATGCTGGTTGCGGGGCTGCTTCTGTTCCGTGCGTTCGGGCAGAGCGCTCCTGCGGGCTGCAAGATCGCGAACACCGAGTACAGCGGGTGGCAAGCGGTCGAAATGTCGAACCCGTGGGTCACTCTCACGATTGTGCCGCAGCTCGGTGGACGCCTCATGCAGGTGACCTTCGGGGGCCACGACTACCTGTTCGTCAACCAGCAACTCAAGGGGCAGACTCATTCGCCCGAGGAATCGGCTGCCCAAAGGCGTTGGTTCAACTACGGTGGAGACAAGATCTGGCCGATGCCGGAAGGGATCGATGACGAGCGCCACTGGCCTGGCGCGGAAGGCGAACCGCTGGACAGCGGGCCCTTTCGCTGGCAGGTGCTCCAACAGGATTCCACCTGTGCGGTGAGGCTCACCGGGCCGCCGGATGCCGCCATCGGGCAGCAATACGTCCGTGATATCTCGATCGGGTCCGCGTCGCCAGTAATCTCTTTTCACGCGGTGATGCGGAACGTGAGCGGTTATCCACAGACGTGGTCCGAGCAATCGGTCTCACAGTACAATACCGCCGACGCGCGGAACCCCTCTCAACCGAATCCGGACATCTGGGGATTCACGCCGGTGAACCCGAGAAGCGTCTATCTCAACTCGTATCATATCCACACGGGTTCGGCGTCCACTCCCGGATACTCGGTGCGCGACGGCCTTTTCGCAGTGCACGCCGGCAATGCCGGCGGCGAGGTGTGGATCGACAGCCCGGGTGAATGGCTGGCGGTAGTCGATGGAGCGTCCGAGTACACCATGGTGGAGCGCTTCCGGTACGACCGCACGGCCGAATATCCCGGCCAGGCGACCGTCATTTTCTACACGACCGGCCAGAACCGCCGCGCTGCTCCGCCGCCAGGCTCGGATAACTCCGGACGGCCCGCGATCCATTACATGGAAGCGGAAGTGAACAGTCCGATGGTGAAACTGGAGCCCGGCGAGAGCTACGCCATGGATACACAATGGTATCCCACCCGCATGGGCAGCGAGTTCAAATCGGCTACCTACGCAGGCGTGGTCGGCAGGGCGCTAACCGCGTGGAAGGGCGCCGATGGTATCGCGGTGACGGGCAAGTTCGGGGTCTTCTTTCCAGGGCACCTGGAGCTTCGGTTGTACGGCGCAGGCGGTGCGAGGCTGGACGTACGCAAGCTTCAGGAAGTGACTCCTCTGGACCTCGTTGACCTGCAGCAGGGCGTGCCTGCTCCGCCAGAGACGGTGCGGGTTTCGCTGCACCTGATCGATCGGGAAGGCGTGGATCGGGGGCCGCTCGGCGAAACCCTGGTAAGCCCGTCCAACTCGGGCGGCAATTAAGCATCCGGGTATCGCTTTTTTCCGTTATACTAGCGGCCATCTACAAATCGGGTGAGACCGGGCGATCTCGAGTTTTCACCGGTTCGTTTTGGAGGGGATCCGATGTCTACCGCAAGAATCCGTAACTGCGTTGGCTTCCTGGCGATGATATTGGCCTGCCTTTCGGCGCTGCCGCCGTGCCTGCGCGCCGACGTCACGGGAGTCATCTTCGGCAATGTTCGCGACAGCACCGGGGCTGCCGTGGCGAATGTCAGAGTCACGGTGTCCGAGATCAACACGAACCTCGCGCAATCGGTCCTCAGCGACGCCGCGGGTGAGTATCGCTTTCTGTCGCTCCCGGTCGGCACCTACCGGGTGGTGGCCGAGTTGCCGGGGTTTCAGAAGTTCGCAGCGGACCGGGTGGGGCTTACCGTCGATCAGCAGAGGCGCGTGGATATTACGCTCGAGGTGGGGAACCTGACGCAGGCGGTGGACGTGGTTGCCAGCGCCGTGCAGGTCGAAACCAGTTCCACCCAACTGGGGCAAGTCATCGACGACAAGCAGATGTTGAACCTGCCGTTGAACGGCCGCAGCTTCCTGGACCTGTTGACCATTCAGGCGGGAGTCGCGCCCCAACAGTCTTCCACCGGCAATGTCTCGGTGAACGGGCAACGCGGCTCATCGAATTCCTTCATGGTGAACGGCGGCGATGTGGACGAGGGGGTCAACTTTGGCACGTCCGTGATTCCCAACCTCGATTCGGTGGCGGAGTTCCGCCTGATCACGAACAGCTTCGATGCCGAGTACGGGCGCTTCAGCGGCGCGGTGATGAACGCCATCACCAAGTCCGGAACCAACGGGTTCCACGGTACCGCCTTCGAGTTCCTGAGAAACAGCGACATGGATTCGCGCAGCTTTTTCAATGCTTCGGTGGCGGTGTTGAAGCGCAACCAGTTCGGATATGCGGTGGGCGGCCCGGCGATCAAGAACAAGCTGTTCTGGTTCACCGACTACCAGGGCACCCGCCAGAGCCAGGGCTCCTCCAGCAGCATCACCATACTTCCCACGGTTGCGCAACGAAGCGGTGCGTTCGATCCGAACGATTTGAGCGGCACGGTCACCGGTCCCTATTGGGCGCAGGTGCTGTCCAAGAGGCTGGGCTACACGGTCACCAACAACGAACCATACAGCCTCCCGAATTGCACCAATACCGCCCAATGCGTATTTCCCAACGGTGTGATTCCGGCCGCTGCGATGTCGCCGATTTCGGTGAACCTGCTGAAGAATTACGTTCCCTTGCCCAACCTGGGGACGAACCAGTTCCTCACTCCCAGCCAGGTCAGCAGGGTCCGGGATGACAAGGCCGGCCAGCGCGTCGATTTTGTCAATAAGAAAACCGGCAACTGGTCTGTGTATTATCACTTTGACGATACGGCCAACTTCAATCCCAGCGGCTTCGGAGCGGCTTACGGGAACTTCAATTCGCTGACGAACACTCGCGTGCAACAGGCCGTGGCCACCAACACCCGGGTCTTCGGCCCGACCGCCGTGAACGAGGCGCGGCTCGATTTCACGCGAAACGCCGGCTTGAGCGGCGAGCCCACCGACCCCGAGGTGACGCTGTCGAGTTTGGGATTTGTGACCGGCGTCGGGACCCTCGGCATTATCAATTCCGGGCCGTCCAACTGGCAGTCGGTGCCGCCCATTTCGTTGAACGATTTCAGCTTCGGCAGAAGCAACCAGGCGCAGGGTAAATATGAAAACACCTACCGCGTCTCCGATACGTTTTCGAAGACGTGGAAACAGCACGCCTTCAAATTCGGCGGCTCGTTCCTTTACATGCAGGTTAACGAGCGGAACATCTATGCGCCCAACGGCAACTTCTCGTTTGACGGCTCGGAAACCGGCAGCGACATCGCCGATTTCCTGTTGGGCGCTCCCGCGAGCTACATCCAGGCATCTTTCCAGGTGCTCGACTCGCGCACCCGCTACGGCGCCGCGTTTGCTCAGGACTCCTGGCGGATTAAGCCGAATCTCACTCTGAATCTCGGGGTCCGTTGGGAAGTCAGCATGCCGTGGTACGACACGCAAAACAAGATCGAGACGATTGTTCCGGGGCAGCAATCGACGGTGTTCCCGGGTGCGCCGCCGGGATGGGTCTTTCCAGGCGACAAGGGCATTCCATCCACGCTGGCGCCTACTACCTGGGACAACTTCGCGCCCCGCGTAGGGATTGCGTGGGCGCCGAATGCCTCGGGGTTCCTGCGGAAGGTGCTGGGCGGTCCGGGCAAGACCAGTATTCGCGCGGCGTTCGGCATCTATTACACCGCCATTCAGGATGCCGGCCTGTTTGAGGAGGTTGCCGATGCACCGTACGGGCTCTTTTGGGTGAACATCTCGCCGCCGCTGTTCGACCAGCCGTTCCTCACCCGCGCGGACGGAAGTTCGCAAGAGCAGCGCTTCCCGTTTGTCCTTCCGGTTCCGGGTTCGCCCGCCATCCAGAACATCAATTGGTCGCAGTTCTTTCCGATCGCCAGTTCTCCGGGCTACAAAACCACCAACAAGCTTCCCTACGCCGAACACTACAACTTCTCGATTCAGCGTGAATTGACCGCCAAGACGCTGCTGACGCTGGCCTACGTGGGTACCGAAGGCCACAAGCTGTTCTCGCACTATGAAGCCAACCCGGGGAATGCGGCCTTGTGCCTGAGTTTGCGCGGTTCCGGCGTCGCGAAGGGGACTACGCAGTGCGGCCCGAACCTGGAAGACTCCACCTTTACCCTCCCGGATGGCACTCAGATAGTCGGCACCAGGAGCCCACTGGGCTCGCTGTACTACTCGGAAGACAGTTTTCTGGCGACGGTGGCCAACTCGGTCTACAATTCATTGCAGGTCACGGTGGAGCGGCGGGCCGGCGATTTTACTTTCCTGGGAGCTTATACCTTCAGTAAGTCACTGGATGACGCATCGAGCTATGGAGCGTACCTCGACTTTTACAATTTCAAGCTGGGGAGGGCTCTTTCCACCTTCGACGCCACTCACAACTTCGTGGCGAGCTACCTTTATTCCATACCGTTCGATCGCCTTTTTCAGGGCGCTCCCCGGCGGCTCACTCAAGGCTGGAGCATCAACGGGATCACGCGGCTCTCCACGGGCTTGCCGATCTCACTATCGGAGAGCGGCGACCGCTCCCTCACGGGCGGCTCGGGCGTCGATCGTCCGAACTATGTGGGCGGGCTGGTCATCACCTCCGATGTGAGGAATACGCCGAATCACACCTACTTCAACAAGGCCGCCTTCACTCAGGAAGCGCTGGGCGGCCAAGGCACGGCCGCACCTCGCTTCTTCCACGGGCCGGGCCTGGAAAACTTCGATCTGGGCCTGCAAAAAGTGACCAAGGTGCGGGAGAGCATGTCGGTTCAGTTCCGCGCGGAGTTCTTCAATGCCTTCAATCACGCGAACTTCAGCAATCCGAGCGGCAGCTTCACGAGTGGCAGTTTCGGCAGGGTCACCAGTGCGGGCGCGGGCCGGATTGGACAAATGAGTCTGAAGTTCCTGTGGTGACCGGGTTCCACCGCTGTGGCCGGAAGCCGGATGCCATGGGCTCACTATGAGACCTAGTACGCTCATACACGAAGCAAATTCCAAAAAGCTAACAAAATGCGTATTGTCACCGGGGCGAAGCAGACCGATGCTTGGCTAGGCGGCGACCAATCGGAGGAGGTAGCCGCTGCCCCTAACATCCGATGATAGGGCCGCTTCCATCACCCCCCAAACACCCTCGGACCCGGGGGCAGATCCTCCACGCTTGCTCCCGGCGTCCATCCCTCGACCTACCCGCGGACTGAGTCCCCGGCGAGTTCCCATGCGATCGGCCTGCTAACTGACTAACTAAATCGGCGGATCAACGATCGCCCGATGAGTTGGCGTAGTGAACCATCTCATCACGGGCGCCATCCATTTGGCCGGCGAGCAAGGCAAAGCGGATCCGCCGTCCTTCGGCGTCTATGAGCACGAAGTGGTCCACGAGAAACCCCTTCTTCGCTTCGATGGCAACCACCGGCCCGATGCTCCGTTCCACGAGACCCCGCCACTTTCGCGAAAAGAAAACCGCCTGGCGCCCGGTCAGGCAGACTTTCCCCAGCGCGTTCCGCAGCCCCTTGATGTCCGCGGTCGCAATCACGGCGAAGAGCTTCCGCGGCACCCGGTCGAAGGAATGGTCCACTAACCATCGTTCCTCGCCGGAGGTGAGCTGGGGTCTTCGCACGTCGCCGGCCCACTTCCTCAGAAAGGCTCCGAACGCGGCCCGTTCCGCGCGCAGGGCGCGGCAGATGCGGGGCGCGAGCCACGCTGACAGCCCGAGGAAGCCAATCGTGATACCCGCCAGGGTCCAGGGATGCTTCGCCAGCAGGTAGAGACCGGCGGCCACGGAGACGTCCTCGCCCAGGCTCAGCGCGATGTTGCTGAACGGCTCCGGGCTGTGATTCACGGCCAGACGCGTCGCCGCTTTGGCGGAATGGCCGGATAAGGCCACGCCGCCCGCCAGCAGGAATAGCATCACCTGATAAACAGGTTGTACGTTTGAGAAAAGCGATGAGGCCAGCAGGGCCGCCCCGATGGGGCGGATGAAAGTATGGACGGCATCCCAGGCGCTATCCACCCAGGGGATCTTGTCCGCGAAGAACTCGATCACGCAGGCGATGCCCGACAGGATCAGAACCCGGGTATCCGACAGGACAGCGGCGTGCTGCCACGCGGCAGGCAGCGCCATCCAATGGAAGCGGAGCAGCAGACCAAGGGCAAACACGGTTGCATAAAGCCGTGCCCCGGCTAAGAGCCCCAGACCTAAGCTCGATGCCAACGGCGTTAAGGCGTCCATCGTTCAGTAGTGTAGCTCGGGAAACGAGGCGACGCGGCATCAGGACTTGCCTTGCCCCCGCTAATCCTGTTCGCCGAGAGTCTGGGCGTATGTTTTGCCGTAAGGATAGAACAGTTCCTTGCGCCCTTGCTGCCATGCTGCGCGGAGTTCGGGCGTGGTGATGTCCCAGTCCGGCCGGCACTTCTTCGTGACGGCACGCAGATCCTGCCGGAGTTCCTCCATCGTGGGCCGGCCAACGAACCAGTAGCCATTGTAGATCTTATAGACTACGAGACCGGGCTCGAGGACAATCACATGGGGAATCATGGGGTTGTTTATGGGGTCGGTGTATTCGGCGATGTCGAGATCCTTTTGAACGATTCGCCCGGCGTCGGAGAGGAATGGCCAGTGGGCGCCGACGCCGGTGCGGTATTCATTGGTCGCGGTGAGATTGTCGGTGCTGATGGTGACCAGACGGCAATACGCAACTTCGAGCTCGCGATGGAGTTGCACCAGCCCTTCGGCCTGCCGGCGGTCCTTGGGGCAGAAACCGCCGCGGCTCAGGACGAGAACCATGGGATGCGGTCCTTGCAGTTCGGAGAGTTTTCGCCGCTTTGCGGTGTGGTCGGAAAGCTCGTAATCGGGAAAAACAGCGCCTGGCACAATATCGGCTCGCATAGGAAGTTCCGAACTATTTGGATGCGGCTAGCCTGCTCCAGTCTGCACCGTCAGTATTCCGGTGGAAGCTGCGACGTGCGATCTCGAACAACGGCAGGCGGTCAGGCGGCCACTTCGAAGATCGTTTCCAGTTCGACCGGCACGCCGAATGGGAGGCTCTTCATACCGAGCACCAGGCGCGACGACATCTTGTCTTCCCCGAAAACCTCGCGCAGTACCTCCGAAGCCGCATCCGCAACCGTCACCTCGTCTCGGAACTCCCCATCCGTGGCGATCGAGACACCCAGCCTCACGACTCTGGAGATTCGATCCAACGACCCGAGGTGCTGGCGCGCCACGGCCAGCACGTTCAGAGCGGCGGCAATCGCGGCGCATCGGCCCTGCTCGACGTTCAACTCCTTGCCAAGGCGGCCCACGAACTTCGGTTTGTGTCCTACGGTGGGAAGCATTCCGCTCAGGAACAACAGATTTCCGGTTCGAACGGCAGGCACGTAAGCGCCAAAAGGAGTAACCGCGGGAGGCAATTCGTGGCCCGAGGCCGCGAGGCGTTCTTCGGCGCTCTTCGCTATGGGCTGTGGGCGCCCGCCGGCGGGACCATAGCGCGGCGCCGGGGAACGGAGCGATAGCTGCGGGCGCATCTTCTGACGCGCCGCCTCGTACGCCTCCCAATCGCCGATGTCCGGCAGCGAGGGGATGGTCACCACCTCACCCTGGTCGAGGCCGGCGATTGCCGCATCGACGACATCTTCCGCCTGCATGACGATTTCACCAGTGGCAGTCGCACCGGGCAATACCGCTTGCACGCGTACCTTGCTCTTCGACAGCTCGTTGTGGAGCGATTGGGTGAAGGCTACGACAAACGCCCCTGTGCCTCCATAGACTCCGTTCAGCAGTTCCGGCGCAATGCCGGCCGTCGATGCGATGTTGATGATCGTGCCGCCGCCTCGTTTCAGGAAAGCGGGTACGGCCGCATGGGTCAAATGTACGACCACCGTTACATTGAGGTCCACCATCCGGTCCATCTTTTGGAGATCGGAATCCACCAGCGGTGCGATATCTCCGATTCCGGCGCTGTTGACCAGCACGGTGATGCCCGCGTCGGTGCGCAGAACCTGTTCCACCCGTGAGAGGTCGGCCTTGTCGTTCAGGTCGGCCGCCATCACCCTTACGGAGCGGCCGGTGGCGCCGCTGATCTGCGCCGCCAGCGTCTCGAGCCGCTC
This sequence comes from Bryobacteraceae bacterium, assembly GCA_035501495.1. Classification (GTDB taxonomy): domain Bacteria; phylum Acidobacteriota; class Terriglobia; order Bryobacterales; family Bryobacteraceae; genus JAIQFL01. The sequence continues at coordinate 86,551 of DATJWB010000120.1, forward strand.
CCGATCGGGTGCCACCAGGATCAGATCATGTCCGAGCCGCGACAGCCGCTCGGCATACACCGCCCCAATTCCCAGCGAAGCGCCAGTGATCAGAGCTGTCCCCTTGGAGTTGTGGTTCATGTTCGTCTTTACCACTTGCCGTTGTGCGCCCCTGCGTCCACGTGCAGGATTTCCCCAGTCACGTGACGCGCTTCGGTCAGATACAGGATTGCTTCTACCACGTCGTCCACGTCCGAGATCTCTCCCATCGGCGTCAGCTTCTTCAGAAGATCCTTCGGATCCTTGGCGTGCATCGGGGTGTCCACGACCCCGGGAGCGACGGCGTTGAAGCGGATGCCGTCCTGGGCATACTCCATCGCGAGATTGCGGGTAACCGCATCGAGTCCGCCTTTGGTGATCATCGGCAGAGAGCCGTTGACCCCCGCAATCGGGTTATCGGCCAGCGCCGCGGTGATGGTGGTGACGCTGCCGCCGGTCTTCTGAGCGAGCATCTGCTTCACGGCAAGTTGCGTGATGTAGATGAAACCGCACAGATTGGTTTCGGTGAGCAATTCGAAGTCGTGCGCCGTGTAGTCCGTGAAGGGCTTGGTGAAGAAGATGCCGGCATTGTTCACGACGCCGTCGATCGAGCCGAATTTGCTCATGGCGGTGGCGGCGACCTTGGCGGCGGTTGAAGCTTCCCCGATGTTTCCTTCTACGAGTGCCAGCCGTTCCGAGGGAGCAAACCCGGAATCCGAAATCCTGCGCGAAGTGGCGACCACATTGTAACCCCGCTCGATAAACGCTTTCGTGGCGCCCGCGCCGATTCCCTTGGACGCGCCTGTGACGATCATGGTTTTGCGCGTGGCTCGCGTTTCTGGCATCAAACCCTCCGGCCTCCGGAGGGCAATGCACGCACCATCCCTGAATATTGGAATGAGTGGAGTTATAGAGGCCGCGACTGCCGGGTGTCGGTGGACCGACAGTAAGTTGTCGATGTCTCACCGCCCGCGGGCCAGGGCGAGCTTCGAACGAGCGGTATCGAGCGATGGCTGATTACCCTCCGGCTCGCGGGAGAGATACATGCGGAAATAACGCACCGCGCGAGCAGGGTCCCGGCCGTCGGCGAGGAGCCGTTCGCCCGCGGAGTAATACGGCGCCAGGTCGTCGGGTACGGATTGTTCGGCCTTCGACAACAGCTCGTCCAGGGCCGCCCAGTCCGCCCTGCCGGCATAAATCACGGCCAGCACACAATACGCACCGACGCGGGTGGGATCGATTGCCAGGGCATTCTGCGCCACCGTTTCGGCGGCGGACTGGCCACCGCGGGTCATGTAGAATTCGGCCAGCGCCATGAATGCCTTGTATCGAGGCGGACGTGCCGCCGCGGCGCTTTTCAGAAAAGCCTCCTGCTGTGCCGGATCCTTTCGAAATTCCGCGATGCGCGCCTTGGCAAGAGCAGCCGCGCATTCGTCGATTGCTTCGAGCTGACGAGCGGCCAGCTCCGCTTTCTTTACGTCGCCTCCGGCGATGCCGGGAGCCAGGAGATAGTATTCGACCAGGTCGCGGCGGGCCTGCGTGTCACCCGGATCCAGCATGATGGCAACATCGATCTCCTTCCGGAAGCGATGAGCCAGGATGAGTTGCTGGAAGGGATTGGCATGCTGCGCCATGACTCCCGCCGCCTCCGCCAGTTGCCTGTGATATCGCGCTACCGATCCATCCAGGCGAACCGCGCGTTCGGCGAGCCCGAAGGGAGAATTGTGGTCTCCGAACGCGTTGCGCACCTGTGACGACAGAAATACCGCGTTGGGATCGTCCGGGGCTTCGCGGAGGCGCCGCTCCACCAGATCGCGTGCGCGCTTCCAATGGCCGGCCTCGATGAGTGCTTCCGGCGTTGGCTCCTGTGCCGAGGCCCGCAGGCACACCGCCAACAACCACACCGATATCGTTCGCACCATTCAGGTTCGCTCGGGTTTGTTTCAGGGCCGTAAAGATTCAGCGAACGTATGGCGTCGTTTGGGCCGAGCCAGGTGGTTCACCGCTCAATTCACCCAGGCTGAACAAGGGAGGCCGGGGTCAACACGGGTTCTGCCCAACTTGAGGCTTTCACTGGCGGCATGCAGGGACTGCCTCCAGACGATGTCGACGGGATCGCGATTCTCGAGGAACCATTTGCCTTGATGCAACTGAAATTCGGCCGCATCCTCCCAATCCGGCATGGCAATCCGCAAGCGCGCGTTGCTGATCGAGAGAACAACGCCTCTCACGTAGAGGCCCGGCCCGAACGTCACGGTCACTTCACTGGGCACAGATCCTGGCGGTAGATTCACTAGCCAGATCATCTCACAAGTTCATCGAATTCAAGCCCCGTTGAACGGTACTGTAAGGCTCATAACAGAAGTAAATGACAGGCTACTGTCCCGACTGAACGGTGACCTTGGCCGGAGCGCTGGCCACTCCGTTTACGGTGACGATCACCGGCTGATCGCCGGGTGGCACCGACGGCGGCACGGTGAAATCCACCCGCATGGTTCCGATTTGCAGCGGCGCAATGCCTGTGGTCTTGAGGAACGCCGCCACGCCACCGACGGTTACAGTCAGGGGCAGGACCGGCTTGAACGCTCCCAGGGCGTTCGGGCCGGGCAAAAAGCCGTCGGGGAGGGCAGGGGAGACCTCTCCCGCGCCGGAGATGTACATCGTGGCCGTGCCTCCAGGCGCCACCGTGGTCTGCGACGAGAGGAATCCATTGTCATCCGTAAAGATCGCCGGCGCCGCTGGTTGGATATCGATCTGGTATGCCGCAATCTGGCCGTTGTTGTTGACCCCGATCATGCCCGCGCCAGTGCCCACCTCGAACGGAATTTCGATGTTGATCTGGCCCGGCGAAATGTAGGTCATTTCCGCCGCAATTCCGTTCACCGAGACGGAGACGCCTCCGCTCGAGAAGGTGGTCCCGAGCGTCCTGGTGATACTCGACAGGTTGCTTCCATAGATCGCCATCAACGCTCCGGGACTGCCAATCGGGCTGCTGGAAGCGGCATTCACCACCGCGGCGATGCTGGTCGGCGAGGTGCTGTTGCCCAGCACGAACATCACCGGCACATTGATCCACTGCGGGATGGCATTTTGCGACTGGAGCACGACGGTAGCGCGGTACACGCCGGGCTCGAACCCGGTGCCCGATGCGGAGAGTGAGATCTGTCCGGGCCCGGTGCCGGAATATTGCGAGAGGGTAAGCCACGAGGTGGTCCGACTGGTGGGGAAGATCGATGCGGTCCACTGCTGCGTCTTGTCGGAAATGTTGACCGCCAGGGACGCGGATGCGGGCTTGGTCGCGTCGGCCGCCGAAAGCTTCACGGTGGCGGGAGTGGCAGTGATCGTCGCGGGGTTTTGCGGCGCGCCGGTGAACGAAACTGCTACGTTGGAGAAAATCGCATTGCTGAGTATCACCGCGATCGAGTCAGTCGCGGGAGGCGTGATCCCTCCATAGCAGATCGTCCCCTGGAGCGAACCGTACGGGTACAGTCGCTCGGTGCCGAAGATCGCGGAGGCTTTGGCACTGATATCTACGCTGCCCTGGAACAGGCCGGTAATTGCCAATGGAAAGCCTCCCAACTCGTCAATCGTCACGTGCACAGGCCATTGGCAGGAGGCGTCGGCGGCCGTGTTCTGAGTGATGACCAGAGGCGTGGGAGTGATGACGAAGTTCACCCCGGGCGCGGGAGGGTTATAAGTCACACCGAACTGCCGGGACCAGGTCTGTCCGGCGGCATCGACTCCGTTGATTAAGAAGGTGCGTGTGGTGGGTGCTGCCAGATTGCGCAGAACCACCGTGTAGCTGTTCGTACTCACGGGCGCAATTTCGGGCGACGGAAAGTACTGAGACAGGGGCTGCGCCGCGCCATCGATGAAGAAACCGGTCACGCGCGCGGCAACTCCGGCGGCTTCCCGCAAGGTGATCGTCGTGGTCCAACTCAGTCCTTTCGCGTCGGGCGGGTTGGGAAGCACGGTGTCGGGCCAGGTGGCAATGATAGCCGCGGCGCCTGCCGGAGGAACCACCTGAATGCTCCGGCTGGTCCCTCCACTGCTGAACGCGACATCGCCGGAATACTCCGCAGTCAGCAGGAGCGTCCCCGTGCCTTGCAGAAGATAGGCCGGGAAGTAAAGATCCGCCACCTGCTGGCCGTTCCGGGTGACCAGATTGGCGGACCCGAGTGCGACACCGCCGGACCCGAAACTGAAGCTGACCGTCCCCGTCGGCATGCCGTTTCCGCTCACAGGATAGACGCCGGCGGTCAGCGCCACCGTATCGTTAGGCCCGACGCGCGTAGCACCCAGGGAAAGCACTACGGTGACGGCTTGGGTCTGAGTATTCCAGAGCGTCACGAAATTGTTGACGTCGATGGATCCCAATCCGGTGGTCATGTCATAGGCGGTGCCGGCGGAATAGCCGTAGGAACCGGTGAGGCAGTCCTGGCTGCCCTGCAGGCACGGCACTACGTTGCTGCCGGAGGTGACGTCGTGGAATGCCGACGGCGCGCTCTGGGCCAGACGATAGAGTTGGGGGTTGATATTGCCGAGTCCCGCCTGCTTTTGAAAGCCTTTGCTGACCTGGTAATGATTGAGCAGCGCAATAATGCCGGCCATCGAGGGCGTGGAGGCGGAGGTGCCGCCGATGCCAACGATCGTGCCGCTGTAATTGACCTCATAGGCATCGTGGCCGGCCGCGCTGAGGGCGATATCCGGCACGTGGCGGGCGCTGTCACTGGGCACGCCGGGACCGTTCTGCCAGGAAGGACGCGGGTAATAGGCACTGGCGCCCCCTCCGGTCGAGCCAAGCCCGGTGACGTTGGTCTCGTTCCAGGCGGCCTCCGGAATGTAGGAGAGTGCCGACCCGAAGTTCGGCGAGTTGGTAGTGGCCCAGTAGGTGCCACTGCCTTCGACGAACTGCGTTCCTCCCACGGCAGTCACTTCGGGCAAGACGGCCGGCCACAGCACGGCCTGCCCCTGAGTCGCAAACTGGAAGAAGCCTTGCGGATCGCACGCGGCTGCCCCGGAATCGCCGGACGCATTGAGAATCGTGATGCCTTGTGCGTTGGCCTGCTGGGCCAGGGAACGATACGGCCCCACCGGGACTTCGACCTCGCAGGCGCCAAAGCTGCTGCTGATTACCGGAGCAAGGTTGAGGTCAATCGCCAGAATCAAGGCGGTGAAGGCGCTCGGCCCATAGACATAATAAATGGTGGCATTGGGCGCAATGGCGCCGGACCATTCCAGGTCGAGGTCCGCCTCGAGTTGGTCCCCGGAGCCCGGGTCTGTCGAACTGTATGGTACCAGTTTGGGGTCGTTGGGAGGTAAGTTATAGCGCGTGCGGAAAGCACGCAAGTCGCTGAGTGCCACGTCGGAATCGCCGATCACGGCGATACTCTGACCGGTGCCGTCAATCCCCGCCTTATAGAGAGGCGCGATGTCGTAGATGGTGGCGTAGTCTTCCGGTACGAGGAAGTGAGAAGTGCCGGAGTTGTATTCGGGCGACACCCGGATGGCCTGGCTTTTCAGCTTGAAATCGTCGAGCCCCAGAAAGCCGCCGGTGACATCGGCCAACGCTTCCGGGACAGACGGGTCGGTGGCGATCGCGAAGTGCGATTCCCCATTAATCTCGAAGCGATGAATGGAGGTATGCAGAGCGACCGACACCTGTGCGGCCGTTCCGCTGAAGGCAACCCAGTTGCGGCCGCGGGCAGACCGCTCCACATGGAGGCCTTGGGAATTGAGCCACGCAACCACCTTGGAATGATCGGAAAGGCTGAGACCGAAGCGGTCGGCGAACTCTTCGGGCTTGAGCCATTGCCGGTACCGCGGCGAAGACGGGTTCTGCTGATCGGTGAGGAGGCTTTCCAGGTCTGTCTGCTGCGCGGCGGACGGCTTGTAAATCAGCACGGCATAATCCAGGCGCATGGCCGGATCCACCTCGCCGCGATCGAACTGGGGCTGTGCCTGCCGCCGGACGTTCCCGGTAATGACTCGACTCCGGGTGACATCGATCGGGCGAGTGATTCGGTTGGGCTGGGCAGCCGAGACCAAAGCCGTGAATCCGAGGCAAAAGACTACTGGAATCCAGATCTGTTTCCATCGATTGACTTGTAACAAGGCACACCTCCAGGATTGTAAAGAGTATCACCTCAGAATTGGGTTTACAAACGGGCGCTCAGCGGTTCGGCCGGTCCGGGGCGGGCAGGCTCCTCGGCGGCAACATAGCCGCAGGCCACCACGATCAAAAACACGGTGAGAACGGCGCTGTCGTTGAGGTTCACTTCGAAGATGCCGCTGATCATGATTCCGATGACTGCGGCAATCCCTCCATGCAGCAAAAAGCGCGCGTCGGACCGGCCGCCGGGGAGTTTGTGCAGGGCGCGCAGGAAGTCGCAGACGATCATGAGGAGCATCCAGATCATCATCAGCATGGTGGGAATGCCGCGCTCCGCGGCGAACTGCAGGTAGAAGTTGTGCAGGTGCTGGTAGAAGCCCGAAGGCAGGGGACGCGGGGTATCGGGGGGCAGGTAGTCCAGGAAATGGTACTTGGTTTCATCCAACCCGATGCCCAGAATGGGGTGCGCCTCGATCATGCGCAGGCCGGTTCGAAAGGCGATGCGCCGAAATTCATTCGAGTCGATATCCTTCTGGGGACGAAAGATGGAAACGAAGCGGTCGTGCGCCGGTCCGGGCACGAGCCAGATCACCAGCATGATGGCGGCTGGCCCGACAGCCGCGGCCCAAGGCTTCCACCGCCACAGCAGCCAGGCGGCTGCCACGCCGGTTCCGAACCATACGGTTCGAGTTTCGTTCAAAAGCAGGACGGTCCCCAGGAGTGCGGCGCAGGCCAGCCACAACCAGACGGACTTCCGGTCCAATTGCGCAAAAAAGAGAAGAGACAGGAGCATCAGCAGCACGATCATCTCCTGGCCGGCGAAGGTCATCCAGTGGCGCATGGTTCCGGTGACGCGGTCGGTGACGTAGAACTGATAGAAGTCCACGTGCAGGACGTGCGCCTCATGCCAACGCCGCGCAAATTGCACCACGCCGAGCACCGCGACGGCCGCGGCGACGGCGTTCCAGGACTGGAACAGCCGACGGGCTGTGGCCGGGTCGCGAATGGTGGAGAAGATCACGAGGAGCGCCGAGTAGACGAGGATCTTCTTGAGCTGGACCAGCCCGTCGCGGGGGGCGGGCGAGAAGATCAGAGAGAGGACGGTGCCCGCAAGAAACAGGGACAGCGGGACCCAGACGCGCGGAAGCCGGAGCCGCGCGCGCGACGCTACCAGTGCCAGCAGCGACAGCGCCAGCAGCGTCTCGGAGGCCGTGAGGTTCAGCAGGATTGCGACGGCGGAGGCGAACGCAAGATAGCAGGAGATCTGGTAGAGGGGCGGCAAACATCAGTATGGCAGATGTGCCGCTGCACTCGTGCTCAGTACGCATGTGGCCCCCGTCTCCCGGCGCAGACGCGGGACCCGTGGGGACAGCAAAGTCCCCGAATCTATCCACGCAGTTCGATCGCCAGCGAATCCAGCGCAATGGTCTTCTGAATGTTCCGGCGAAGGAACTCTACGAGCTCGTCCACCCTCACCACCGCACGGCGGAGCCATCCGAACTCTACCCTTTGCGCCAGCTTCTCCAGTTCGCCGCGGATGTCCTGATTGCGGATCTCCGGACCGCCTTCCCGCAGAAGGAGCAAGTCCCGCAACAGATCGTAGAGCACCTTCAGGTAGAGATCCAGCTTGTCGGCCCTGCTCCTGCCAATGCCTTCGGAGACCGGAATCCACGATTCGAAAGGCGCTGCGCCGGCCGCCACCCTCAGCAGCGCCAGCATCGCGGAACGGCGCTTGTCGTAGGCCTCCAGATCGATCGAAACAGCGATACCCGGGCTGCCCGCCGCCAGTGCCATACGGCGTTCCGGCTGATCCAGACCGCGGGCGGCGGCGAAACTCCGCATCTCCCCCGCCGCAAGTCGCGCAAAGTGGAAGGGTACGGCGCGGGACCGGATGGTGGGCAGCAGGTCGTACGGGTTCTCGGCCGTCAGGATCAGGATGAGGTGCGGGGGCGGCTCCTCGAGCGTCTTGAGCAGCGAGTTGGCAGCCTGATCGTTGGCGCGGTCCACGTGATCGATCAGAAAAATACGCCGGTTGCCCTTGTGAGGAAAGAATTGGGCCTGCTCTTTCAGCAGGCGCGACTGCTCGATGGTGATGAAGCGCAGCGGGCCGTCGGGCGCGAACGTCACGAAGTCGGGGTGGCTGGCGAACTGGAGCGGCTCTTCGTTGCGTTTTGCCGAAGGCCACTTCTCGCGATCGGCCACGGTGGCGACGTTGTGCGGCAGGCTGAGGTCGTCCTGCTCGATGAGTTCGGGGTGACCCAGCAGCCGGCCTCCAACCCGGCGGGCGAGCGTAGCTTTGCCGAGTCCTTCGGGTCCGGAGAACAGCAGCGTCTGCGCCAGCCGGCCGTTGGCGATCATCTGCTCCAACGCCTCGACAACGCCCGGGTTGCCCCAAAAGTCGTCAAACATGCCCGTTTTCCAATGGTGCCATTTCCAGCAGCCCGCTCACGATGCTCCAGACGTCGCGTTCGATGGTATCGACGTCGGCGCGCCCATCCACCAGTTTGACGCGCTCCGGCTCGCGCGCGGCGAGCGCGTGGTAGGCGTCGTAGACCTTGCGGTGGAACTCCAGGGCCTGGTCGTCCATGCGGGTCTCGCAGTGTGGCTGGGCGGCATTGCGGGCCCGGGCGCGCGCCAGTCCGGCTTCGGCATCGACGTCCACCAGCACGGTCAAGTCCGGCTTGAGACCGCGGCAGGCGATCCGCTCCAGGGCCTGCACGGCTTCCGCACCCAAGCCGCGGCCGTAGCCCTGGTAGACCAGCGAGGAGTCCGTGAATCGGTCGCTGAGTACGATTTCGCCGCGGCCGAGAGCAGGCAGGATCCACTCATCGACGTTCTGCGCGCGGGAGGCGAAATAGAGCAGGACTTCGGCCGGAGGACAAAGCTCCTGGTTCGCGGAGTCGAGCAGGATGCGGCGGATCTTCATGGCGATGGGCGGACCACCGGGCTCCGTGGTTTCGAGGATGGTGCGTCCCTGAGCGCGAAGGCGCGCCGCCAGGCGGTGCATCTGGGTCGTCTTGCCGGAGCCGTCCATGCCTTCGAAGGTGATGAAGAGGCCGCGAGGTTTCACGTGAAACCACATTGTAGCGGGTGGGATCCCCCGGTTTCATGGGAATCCCGGCGCGATTGGGTGGGGCATCCGGGCGGCGGCTTGGGGCATTTCACGCAACAAGAGAGATTCGGAGCCTCAAGTGTTGTATTTCCCATCAGTTTTTTGTGGACCGTGAAATGCAATTCATTTGCTTCTGGAAATGGAGGAGGAGAACCAATGAACTTCGATCAAGCCCCCATGCTGGTGATCTGGGAAGTCACCCAGGCTTGCGATCTGGCGTGCGTACATTGCCGGGCGTCCGCCCAGCCCGAGCGGAACCCGAAGGAGTTGACCACGGAGCAGGGGTATCGCCTGCTCGACGAGATCCGCAGTTTTGGCGAGCCGCTGATGGTGTTTACCGGGGGCGATCCCCTGAAGCGGCCGGACCTGTTCGACCTGATCCGCTACTCGGTAAAGATCGGCCTGCGAACCAACGTGACGCCGAGCGCCACGCCGCTTTTGACCGCGGAGGCCATCGAAGGATTCCAGAAAGCCGGCATTTCGCGGATGGCAATCAGCCTGGATGGGCCGGATGCCGCCAGCCACGACGATTTCCGCGGCATTCCCGGAACCTTCGACCGCGCCATGTTCGCCCTGGAGTATGCCAAACAGATCGGCGTGGATACGCAGCTACAGACCACGGTTACGCAGCGAAACCGGGCGCGGCTGCCCGAGATGGCCGAGATCGCCAAGGCGGTCCGGACCAAGATGTGGAGTCTGTTCTTTCTGATCGTGACGGGCCGTGCAGGCGAGGGTGACGACCTCACGGCCCCCGAATATGAGCAGGTCTTCGAGTTCATGTACGAGCTCTCGAAGACCGCTCCATTCGGAGTGAAGACCACCGAGGCGATGCACTACCGCCGGTACGTGGCGCAACGCATCAAGGCCGAACACGGCGTTACCGAGAACGAGAATGCCAAGGGCGTGGCCTGGCGTACGGCGGGGGTGAGCGATGGGAAGGGATTCGTGTTCGTGTCCCACCAGGGCGAGATCTTCCCCAGCGGGTTCCTGCCCATCAGCGGCGGCAACGTGCTGGACGATTCCCTGGTGGACGTCTATCAGAACTCCGGCCTCTTCCGCACGCTGCGCGATACCACCCTTCGCGACGGCAAGTGCGGGATCTGCGAATACCAGAAGATCTGCGGCGGATCGCGGTCACGGGCCTACGCGCTGACGGGCGACTATCTGGCGGAAGATCCCCGCTGCGTCTATCAGCCTCATCTCGCGGAAGCGGTGGTCGGGTAGTTGTGGCACAGCCTCGAAAACCCCTCGCGGGCACAGGAGTCCGGGGCGACAAAGTGTCGGCATGAGTGCCCAAACCTGGCTGTCCTGCGAAAGTAAACAGGGTTGGGCCCTGCCGTCATGGCCGCCTTCGATCAGTTGCGACAGATTGCTCTCAGCTTCTCGGCAGCTGCGGATGTGCTATCCCCTGCCCATCAGATAAACACCGCTCGGATCGTCAGCGGGCGGCGGCTCCACCTGCGTATTTGCCGGCCGCGACGCCATCATTTCCCGGATCCGCTCCGCCGCCACCTCCATGGAATGCCTGGTATAGCTGCGGTGGCGAAGCGGGACCCAGCCATGGCGCTGCTGCAGTTCCATAATCTCGATTCCGTTCAGGTGATTCTCGGCCCGCACATTCTGAATCGCCTCGCGGGAACTCATGCCCAGCCGGCGATCCAACTCCGGCGACGCCATGTCCATCATCCAGTAGCGAATCCCGCTACGCCCGTGAGACTCGGTGGCGAGGGCCGTCACGGTGTCCGCCGGCAGGTACATCAGGAGCCCTTCGGTGATCATCAGGCCGGGCGCATCTCCGGCATCGGCGAACACGGCATGGCGCTGGGAAGAATCGCTCAGATCCGCCGCGATCCTCTCGAGACGGCATTTCGGCTGTTCCCCGGCCATCACCGCGCCTTTGTAGTCGAGCATCTCGGGAAAATCGACCTCGATCCACCGCAGGTCCGGCGGCAGGTCCAGCCTCCAGGGCCGCGAATCCAGCCCGCATCCGAGAATCAGGACGGTGCGCAGAGAATATGTGCCGATGGCTTCCACGATCAGCGCATCCAGGAACCGGCTGCGCACGCCCACGCCGAAGCGCATAATCTCCACCGCCGGAAAGGCCTTTGCGATCGCCATTCCGCGAGCGCCGGCCAACCGTTCCGCAAAGGGATCGTGAATGATCCCGTGCGGGATGGCGGTCTCCATCGCTCGGCAGGCTGCGACCAACAGAGCCGTATCGCTGACGTGCGCGATCTGTTCTTCACCCGGTGCCATTCGTCCATTATTTACGATGTCGCCGGGCGGGTACAAATCGGCGGACAGTTCATCCACCACCTGTTGCGCGCCGGTGTTATCGGAAACGCAAGCCCGGGTTGGGCAGCACCAGCGGCACTGCGCCATCCATTAAGCCCGAAGTGCCATGCGGGACAGCCGCGAACATCTCGGCGGGCCGAGTACGTCCGGTAGTTGCTCTCGAATTCAGGGATTCTCACAATCTCCAGGCGGACCTTCCAGACGACCGAGCGGTATCTCGGCACGAAGCAGGATTTGGTCCACGCGCCGAACGATGGGATCAAGCTTCGGGTCGTCATTCCAAGAGAATATCGGGCAGCAACCTTTTCGGCGCTCACGCGACAAAGAGCACGTTTCCATGCGGGATGGGCACAGAATTGGGCGCCTTCCGCACGGTTGGGGCCGTGGCGTCCGCTATGGTCGATTGACTTGCACATCTAGCGTTCGCCAAGCGGTGTCTGAATGCGAACTCCTTTAGAACGTTTCATCAGCCAGTTTCTGTTTTTCACCTCAGCAGGGCTCTCTGCTGATTGGGACGAGAGTAACTGGCTTGACACTCGTGTCCAGACGCCGCATTCAGCCGTTGACGAAAATCCAACATCGCTCGCGGCGATCGAGACCAGTTGATTTCCAGCACTGGAGACAAAGTCGTTTGTGATAATCGCTGAAAGGCTCCCGCTAAAGTCGCGAAGGCGCTCCCAATAGCAACCGGACTGCGCACTCGCCTGATAAGTACCAGGGGCGATTTGTGCACCGACGAGCCACGTACCTGAGGGAATGGAGGACTGGGCGCCTAGGCGCGGGGTGTTATACCAAGTGCCGCAATTAGCGTTCGTAGAGAATGCGAGATCGGACGCTGCAATATCTACGATTGCTTGTGCAAAACCTGCCTCAATGAAGTCATTCGCGATGATTTCTCCAAGCGAACCGCCCAGCCCAGACAATCGTTCCCAGTAACATCCACCCGCGACCGCTGGCACCGTGTAATAGCGCCCGGCAGGGATGTCTTTTCCGATTAGGTACTGTCCAGCCCCAAACGTGAGTCCGGAGGAAATGACCGGTGAGGGCAATAGCAGGTTGAACATGCCGCGTATTATGAAAACGGCCATTTGCCCGCGAGTCACTGGGGTGTCCGGGCAATACGTCGTCGGAGTGCACCCAGTCGTGATCCCTTGTTCCTTCATCTTCTGAATCCACGGGAAGAACGGGTATGCCGGCGTCACATCGGTAAAGTAGGCCGTTGTGGGGTAGCTTGTCGGTATTGACGTGCCGTACCGCCCGCGAATGATCAGGACTGCCATGATCCCGCGGGTCACCGGGGTCTCCGGGCAGAATTGATTGACCCCGCACGACACCGCGATGCCGAGGTCCTGCATTTTTTGAATCCACGGGAAGTACAAATAGCTCGCAGGAACGTCGCTGAAGTATGGCGTTTGGGTGTACGTAAAATTGTCGCCACCGATCACCGACCGCACAATGAACACTGCCATCTGCGCTTCGGTGATGTTGCTCGTTTCGCAGTACAGCGGCGGCTGGGCCGAACAGCCAGATGTTATCCCAAACTCCTTGAGGAGGTCGATGGCCGGGAGAAACGAGTCCGACGGCATGACGTCGGTAAAGGCGGGCAGGATCGTCGTTGGGTCGCTGGCTGTGGCTGTTGCGGAACCACCACCTGACACGGTCACCTGGTTGCTTACCTGCGATGATGCAAACGGAGCCACACTGACGGTGACAGTAATAAGAGGGTAGCTCCCACCCGCAGGCAGCGCATCTGATCGGGAGCAGATCGGCTGGGTGTTGCATGCCCAGCCGGGGCCGCTGGCTATTGACGCCGTGAGTCCTGGTGGGAGGAAGTCCGTCACGAAGACCGTGCCGCTGGTAGGGGCAGTTCCGCCGTTGTGGACAAGAACG
>DATJWB010000121.1:0-142264 GCA_035501495.1 Bryobacteraceae bacterium
TCTGGCAGGCGAATCAGCAGGTGGAGGAGGATGTGGCTCACGGCAAGACAACGCTCGCGCAGCGCCAAGGAGCGAGCGAACAAGAGAAGAGCGACTCGCGCCTGGACGTGCTCACCGGTGCGTTCTATTCCAACCTGATCATGTACTTCATCATCCTGACTACCGGCGCCACGCTAAACCTGCACGGCCAAACCCACATCGCGACCACCAGCCAGGCAGCGGAGGCACTGCGCCCACTCGCCGGCAAGGGGGCGTACCTGATTTTCACGCTTGGCATTATCGGCACCGGCATGCTGAGCATCCCCGTACTTGCCGGGTCTACGGCCTATGCCATCGCCGAAGCCGCCCGCTGGCGAGATTCTCTGAAATACCCGCCTCGGAAGGCTCCTCACTTTTATCTGTTCCTCGCAGCGGCGTTTTTGATCGGCCTGGCCCTGAACTACGCCGGGTTCGGAGTGGTCAATATGTTGTTCTGGTCCGCGGTGATCAACGGCGTGTTGGCGGCGCCGCTGATCGTGCTGATCGTCCTCATGGCTTCCGACCCCGTAGTCATGGGCAAACATGTGAATTCCCTCGGGCTTCGTGTCCTGGGGTGGACAGCCGCGGGAGTCATGAGCGTGGCCTCGGTGGCCATGTTCTGCACTTTAGGAGCCTGATGGGGAAAAGCGGCCGGACTACGCTGGAAAGCACCCTGCGCCGCCTGTCGCGATTATGCCACAATAAAACAGTAAGATCCCATGCCCAATTCAAGTATGCTGGATCGCGATCGTTCTACCGGCGCGTCATCCCAGACCAACAACGAAACCGGCGAGTCCTTCGGCGACATTCTCTCCGAGTACGAACAGTCTCATTCGCATAAGCCGGAAGAGGGCGGATCGGGCCTCGAGGGCACTGTGGTAGCGGTGTCCGGAGAATCGGTCTTCCTGGATATCGGCCTGAAGACCGAAGGGATCATCCCGCTGGCGGAGTTCCAGAAGACGGGCGAAACGGTAAAACGCGGCGACAGGATGCCGGTCTCGATAAAGGGACGCGATGCAGAGGGCTACTATGAGCTGTCGCGCATCAAGGTGGAGCGCCCCAAAGACTGGTCGTCTCTGGAGAAGGCATTCGCCGACAAGACGCCGATCGCCGGCATGGTGACCGGGGTCGTCAAGGGCGGGTTGAGCGTGGATGTGGGAGTGCGCGCGTTCATGCCGGCGTCGCGCAGCGGGGCCAAAGACGTTCCCGAGATGGAAAAGCTGGTCGGGCAGGAAATTCGGTGCCGGATCATCAAGCTCGATGTAGCGGATGAAGACGTCGTGGTGGATCGCCGCGTGATCCTGGAAGAAGACGAGCGAGCCGCCAAGGACCGCCGCTATACCGAGGTCAAAGAGGGCGAGACGATCCACGGCACGGTTCGCAGCCTGACCGACTACGGCGCATTCGTGGACATTGGCGGCGTAGACGCCCTGTTGCACGTCGCGGACATTTCCTGGGGGCGCGTGAACAAGCCTTCTGACGTGTTGACCGTAGGGCAGCCCGTCGAGGCCAAAGTATTGAAAGTGGACCCCGCCAAGCGGCGCATTTCCCTGGGCATGAAGCAGCTTCTACCACATCCCTGGGACCTGGCCAACGAGAAATACAAGGTCGGCGACCGGGTGAAGGGCTCGGTCACCCGCGTGGCTGACTTCGGCGCCTTCGTAGAGTTGGAGAAGGGTGTCGAGGGGCTCATTCATCTCAGCGAGATGTCCTGGTCGAAGAAGGTACGCAAGCCGGCAGACGTGGTCAAGCCTGGCGACCAGGTGGAAGTAGTCATCCTCGGTGTCAATCAGGCAGACCGGCGCATTTCGTTGGGGCTCAAGCAGGCGCTTGGCGATCCGTGGGCCGACATAGCGCAGAAGTTTCCAATGGGGTCGGTGGTGGAAGGTCCAGTCACCAGCCTGCAGAAGTTCGGCGCGTTCGTGCAACTCGCCGAAGGCGTGGAAGGGATGATTCACGTCGGCGACATCAGCGCGGACAAGCGCATCAACCACCCGCAGGATGTGCTGAAAATGGGCCAGGTGGTCAAGGCGCAGGTGCTCGAAATCGACGCCGAAAAACGGCGGCTGCGTCTGGGTATGAAGCAACTGGTGCCCACCAGCCTGGACGAATACATCGCCGAGCACAAGGAAGGCGACGTTGTGACCGGGCGCATGACGGATGTGTCGGGAGGCCGGGCGAAGGTGGAGCTTGGCGAAGGGGTGATGGGGAGCTGCCGGTTGAGCGGAGAAGGACCGGAAAGGGAAGAGCGCCAGGCGGAACCCTCCGCGAATCTGTCGTCGATGTCCAGCATGCTGCAAAACCGGTGGAAGGGCGGGCAGGGCGGCGAACCGCGTCGCGAGGCCGCTCGCTCCGGCCAGATTCGCAGCTTCCGCATCGTGAAGCTGGACCCCGCAACCAAGAAGATCGAACTGGAGATCGCGTAGGAACCGCGGACGCGAGAATGAATCGTCCGCGAATTACGGCACTTGCAAGTCCGGCACGCGCGCCGGTCGGACCCAGCGCTGATAGGCCGCCTGCGCCAGGTAGAACGAACAGCCCACCGCGACAGCCAGCACCGCATTGATGCAGAGCACCGAGGCCGCGGTAGCCAGGAAGGCCGCGGCATCCACGCGGGACATCTTCGGCAGGCGCCGCCACGCGCTCCAATCCAGCAGGCACAGCCCCATCCATGCGGTGACGCCCGCGAGCGCCGGTATCGGAATGCGCGAGACAAATCCGGAGCCGATCCACAGAATTACGACCAGGAACGCCGCATGCAAGAGATTCGCAATCGGCGTGGCGCCGCCGCAGCGGACCACCGCCAAGCTGCGCGCCGGAATCCCGACGCTCATCGGGGCGCCGAACATCCCGGCGAAGAGATTGGCGATTCCATAGGCGCCCAGTTCGGCGTCCGCGTCGGAAGACTTCATCCGCTCGTGGCGCCCGCGGAAGTGCTCCACCACGCGCGAGGTGATGAGAATGTTCACCGACGAAACGAAGGCCAAGGCGCCCGCCGAGGGCAGCATCTCGAAGACCGTTTTGAGATTCCACGGAACCGTGGCGAGGGAGGGCATCATGGAGGGTAACGTCCCGACTTCCTTCTCCCGCAGATTGAAAACACGGGCCACCACGATGGCCAGCGCTACGCCGATCAGGGGAGCCGGCGCATGGTGGGAAAGGCGGGCGGCGACAGTCGCCGCCACAACCACGGTGAGGCCCAAAACGATGGGCACGATGCGGCTGTCGGACAGGTGATCGATCACAGCCGCCAACTGTCCGAGGGTGGACCCGGCCGACCGGGTGAACGGGGAGGCGACACCTAAGATCGTGTCCAACTGCGAAACCAGCATCATGCCGCCGATGCCGCAGGAGAAGCCCGTCACCACGGCGTGGGGAACGCGGGTGATATAGCGTCCCAATCGCAGGCCATAGAACCCGACCATGATGCCGGAGGCCATTACGCAAAGAAGAGCGGCGCCGCCGATTCCGTGATTGCGGGCGGCCAGGGCGATGAAAGGAACGGTAGCGCTGGCAGTTCCGCCGATCAGTACCGGGTTACGGCCCAGCAGCGCAATCACCGGCGCGGTGAGTACGGAAGTATAGATGCCCAGGACCGGCGGCAGGCCCATCAGCGAGGCCATGGCAAGGCCGTAGGGCAGCGCGATCAAGGCTGCGATCACGCCGCCCGAGCAATCCCCCAGGAATTGCCGTCCGCCGTAATGTGCGAGTTCCGGGGCTCTGCCGTGCAGAATACCCCGAAGATTCAAGCCATCACCTTGAGGAATGCGGCCTTGAACTTATTCATCTCGTCCTGGGTCCCGACGGTCACGCGAACGTAGGTGGGCCAAGCCTGCCAAACCCGGCCGATCACGACCTTCTCCCTTACCAGGGCGCTTTGGACCTGGCCGCCGGGGCGCTTCACGTCCACCATGAAGCAGTTCGATACCGAGGGGACGACCTTGAAGTTGTGCTTGTCGAGGAAGCTCAGGGTGTCCTCGCGAACGTCGCCGATCAGCTTGCGGCGCTCTGGAACGAGGGTCTTCGAGCTCAGACTGGCGTAAGCCGCCACCATCGCGGTGATGGGCATCATGCCGTTGGGGCTGAAGCCGACGATCTTCTGGAGAATATCGGGCCGTGCGATCGCCGCGCCGGCGCGCAGACCCGCCATGCCGTAAATCTTCGAGAAGGTGCGCAGGATGATGACATCCTTATCCGCCGCCACGAGGTTGGTGTTGAACAGGTCGGAGCCGGCGATGTGCGTGTAGGCCTCATCGATCATGACGACCGAGCCGGCGGGCTTATTGGCCACGAGCCATTCGATATCCGAGCGCCTGGTCAGCGTGCCGGTGGGGTTGTTGGGATTGCAGATGTAGAACAGTCCGGCATCGGGACCGGCCGCCAGCATGGCCTTGACGTCGTGCGAGTAGTCCTTGGCCAGAGGCACGTTGACTACTTTGGCGCCGATAAATCGCGCGGCCCGGGCGCCCGCTTCGTATCCGGGGTCGGCAACCACGAACGACTTGGTGGGCGAGCAGAACGCCAGAACCGCCTGGTGAAGCGGGGCGCTCGACCCGGCATGAATCTCGACGTAACTCGGTTTCACGCCCTCCTGTTCGGCCAGAAGCGTCTTTACCTTGCCGGCTTCGGCAAACAGGTAGCGCCCCCCCTGATCGACCATTTTCTTGGCGGCTTCCCGGGCTTCCGGGCTGGGGCCCAGCGGATTCTCGTTGGAATTGATCCAAACCGAATCGGCCGGAGCTTCCACTCTGGATAGCTGTGCCAGAGCGCTCTCGTTGTAAAACGGCAAGGCAGCGCCGGCGGTCAACATGGTGGCAATCCGGCCGAAAGTCCGGCGCGAAAAGCCGCGTCTCACAAAATCGCGTTTCTGTTCAGCAGTTAACAGAGCAGTCATCGTCCCCCCTTGAATTTCGCTGACGGATAACAGGTTATCAATTTCTGAGTCCGCTGTCGAATTAAAAAAGGAGATTCCGGCACGAAGGAGGGGCAGTTCCGGGAGCCGGATGTTCGCTATTCGTTCCACGATGCGATACGCCATAGTTCACTGTAAGTAACATTTTCTTGACAGGCAGGCGGCTCTCGATATAGACTCAATTTCAGAATTAGGGGTCTAAATTGAGCATTCGGCGCCGTGACGCGCCGGGGGTGAACCATGACCAAGAAGTTTGCCGTGTATTTGTCCGTCCTTGCGCTGTTTCTCCTGGCAGTGCCGTTCCTTTCCGCGCAGACCACCACGACGCTGTATGGCACGGTCACGGACCGCACCGGGGCTGTGATTCCCAACGCGCAGGTTACCGCCACGAACCTGGGCACCAACCTCGCGCGCACCGCGCAGACCAACGCGGAGGGCCAATACCGCATGGAGTTCATGCCCATCGGCAGCTATTCGATCGAGATCACCGCCGCCGGTTTCAAGAAGTTCCTGCAAAAAGGCGTCACGCTCGAGATCAACGTAAACGCGCGTGCGGATGCGGCGCTGGATGTTGGCACGCTGACCGAGGAAGTAGACGTGACCGCCACCGTCCCGCTGGTCAACACCGATAACTCGCAGATCGGCCGCTCGGTGGAGAACTCGGAGATCACCACCCTGCCGATCGTGGGACGCAACGTCTATACGCTGCTGAACCTGACCCCGGGCGTGGAATCGACGGCCAACAGCATCGTCCTCGGTTACCCCGAGCAGCGCACCATGATCAATGGCGGCGTGGACGGCGGCACCGGGTCGGTGAATTACTACCTGGACGGCGGCACCAACATGACGGGACTGCGCAATACGGGCAACATCGCGCCCAATCCGGACGCGGTGGAGGAGTTCCGCGTGGTCACCAACAGCTACAGCGCGGAATACGGGCGCTTCGCGGGCGGCGTGATCAACATTCTGACCAAGTCGGGAACCAACCAGTTCCATGGCTCGCTGTTCGAGTTCTTCCGCAACAACGACCTCAATGCTTATAATTGGGGCGCCATCTCGGCAACGCCGCTGCATCGCAATCAGTACGGCGGCACGTTGGGCGGCCCGATCCGCAAAAACAAGACGTTCGTCTTCGGCACGTATTCGGGACTGCGCCAGATCACCAGTTCCTTCCTGAACTCCGCGATCGTGCCCACGGCGCTCGAGCGCGCGGGCGATTTCTCGCAGTCCAAGGTGCTGCCGGTGGATCCGCTAAGCGGCGCGCTGTTTCCCGGCAATGCGATTCCCAAGAGCCGGCTCGACCCCACCGCACAGAACATTCTCAACCAGTACATCCCGGCCGCGAATCTCCCCGGCAACTTCTGGCAGGGCACTATTCCGAATCCCTACAATACGAGCGAATACCTGGTCAAGATCGACCATTCGATCAGCGAGCGGAACCGCCTGACCGGCAGCTATTACATCACGCAAGGCCACAATGCACAGTCGCCCGGAGGGAACATCCCCTGGTCCACCCAGAATTTCGACTGGCGCCAGCAGAATATCAACATCAGCGACACGGTCAGCCTGAGCGCCAGCGCGGTGAACCAGTTCTGGACCACATACTCCCGCAACTTCGGAGGCCGTCTGAGCACTCCCGAGATGTCGCTGGGAGATCTCGGGTCCAGCTTCCACATTCAGGGTCAGCCGTCGCTGCCGCAGATCACGGTAACGGGATACTTCACGCTGTCGCAGGCCATTTCCGGACCGGTTGCCGGCACGAATTTCTATTCGGTCCGGGACCAGGTCAGCTACACGCGCGGGCGTCACTCGTTGAAATTCGGCGGCGAGTTGTCTCTCAACAAGGACATCCAGCAGACGCTGCTCAACAATTACGGTGTATTCTCGTTTACCGGCACCAAGACGGCCAACACCAAGCTGGGCGCCGCATTTGTAGGGAACGCGCTGGCGGATTTCGTGCTCGGGCTGCCGGTCACGATGAATCAGGACGCGCCCATCACGGCGCTGGACAATTTCTGGACCTCGGCCCTGTTCGTGCAAGACGACTACCGCATTCATCCGCGGCTCACCCTGAACCTGGGGCTTCGTTACGAGTTGCAGACTCCGCCTACCGATCCGTTCAACCGGGAAGCCACCTTCGAGCAGGGGGTACAGTCGCAGGTGCTGAAGGGCGCGAACGTGCCCACCGGGCTGCTGGTGGTCGGCGATCCTGGCATCACCCGGGGGATTGTCAGCTTGCAGAAGCTTCACTTCTCGCCCCGCCTCGGGCTGGCCTGGGATCCGTTTGGAGATGGTAAGACTTCGGTGCGTGCCGGCGCCGGCATCTTTTACGGCAGCATTTCGGGCAACGAGTGGAACTCCACGTCCAACTACCAGCCTTTCGCGGTGCGGGAGCAGTTCAACACGGTTCAGTCGCTGACCAACCCGTACGGACTGCTGCCGGGCGGCGTCTCGCCCTTCCCGTACAGTTACAATCCCACCAATCCCGGGTTCATCTTCCCCGCGGCGATTTACGGAATGGCTCCCGATTTCAAGTGGCCGTACACCTACCAATTCAACTTCTCGGTGCAGCGGCAGATCGGCAAGGACTTCAGCCTTACCGCCGCATATGTGGGTTCACTGGGCCGGCGCCTGCCGTTCGCCATCGACCTGAATTACCCCTACTACAACAGCACGGCCACCACCAGCAACGTGAATAACCGCCGGCCCATCGAGGCGGGTATCCTGTCGAACATCTATTCGGTCGAGTCGGTGATGAACACGGCGTACCACGGCTTGCAGATCACCGCCGAGAAGCGCATGTCGCACCATTTCCTGGTGAAGGGCTTCTACACGTTTGCCAAGGACCTGGAAGACGTCCAATTGGATAACAACACGACCAACGGCGGCGCCGAGGATTACCGGAACCTGGCGCTCGATCGCGGCCGCTCGGATAACGACCGGCGGCACGTCATGGTCTCATCGCTGATCTGGGATCTGAATTATTTCGGGAAGACCAGCCCGGTGGTGCGCAGTGTCATCAACGGTTGGGAACTCTCGGCCATCGTTACCCTGGAGAGCGGTTTGCCATTCGGTGTCACCCGGGGCAGTGACGTCAATTTGGACGGCAACAACAACGACCGTGTCAACGTTGTGGGCAATCCGTACCTGGATCCGCACCGCTCGCGCTCCGACGTGAGCAACGCGTGGTTCAATACCGCCGCATTCGCCGCTCCGGCGACCGGCACCGACGGCAATCTGGGGCGCAACGTGCTGGACGCCCCCGGCGTCCGCAACGTGGACCTCGGCCTTTTCCGCAACTTCACTTTCCGCGAGCACTATGTGCTGCAGGCGCGCGGAGAGCTGACCAACGCGTTCAATCTGGTGAATCTGAGCGCGCCGACGGCGACGCTGAGTTCCGCCGCTTTCGGCACTATCCGGACTGCCGGAGCGACACGGCAGGTGCAGTTGGGCTTACGCCTGACGTTCTAAGGCCAGACTCCGGGATCTCGAGGCGGCCGGGCAGGAGTGCCTGTACCCATGGGCCCCGCCGGCCCACCGAAATTCATGAAAAGCCATGCCGCCGCTGTGGCGCGGGCACTCGTGCCTGCAAGCGTCCCCACTCATGGGGACGCTTGTCGGGCGTGTACCGTGTCGCTGGCGCGAAGGGTTTTCGAGGCTGCCGTGCCCCGACTCACCGGGGTGGCGACCAAGAACGGGGTGGCCATCAAAAGCGTCGGCACGAGTGTCGACGCGGCAGGCAGGAGTGCCTGCGCCACGTCTGCGGACCAAGTTTTTGCGTTTTAGACGAGAAGGCTGTTTTCACGGGCCAGTTTGAGCGCTTCGATGGCGGCGCCGCGAGCGCCCGCGGTGTCGCCGTTGGGCATTACGTAGATCGGGATGTCGGCCTGCTCGCGGCGCTGTGCGGGCATGCCAGCCCGGGTTTCGGCGAGAAACCATTGCTGGAATTCCTCTCCGGTCTCGAGCGCGCCGCCGCCAATCAGGAAGGCGTCGGGGTCGAAGGTATTGACCATCTCGTCGAGGAAAAGTCCCATGGCATGGGCCTGGACGCGGAAGATCTCGCGGCACAGGGGATCGCCGCGCTCCGCCATGCCGCGCACCAGTTTGGCTGCCTGGTGAAGGTCGCCGAGCCTCGCGAGCTCATGGCCGGGATACCTCGGCAGGAGAAAAGGCAGCAGCGATTTTTCGATGGCGGTGAGGGAGCAGAGAGCTTCCAGGTCGCCCACCCGCCCGCAGTTGCATACCGGTTTCAGCCCGTCGATTCCGGCGATCGTCTGGTAGGGAATCAGCACATGCCCCAGTTCGCCGCCGAAACCCATCCTGCCTTTCACAACGCTGCCCTCCAGGATCACGCCGCCGCCGAGGCCGGTTCCGATGATCGCCGTGATGGAGGTGGCCCGGCTGTTGGCGCCGAAGATAGTGAAGTGGCCCCAGAGGGCGCCGGCGTTTCCATCGTTCAGGTAGGTGACCGGCTTGCCGAGTTTCCGCGACAGGTTCGTCGGGATATCGAACCCCGCCCAGTCGGGGTGGGCGAAGTTGGTGGAACCGCGGGCGCTGAGCACCCCTTCGGCGCTTGCCGGACCAGGCGTGTCGAGTCCTACGGCCACCAACGCGGAAAGCGGAACTCCGGCCTTTTCGACCGCGAACCGGAGGCCGTCCTCAATCTGCTGCAGGCAGACCGCCGGCCCCTGCTTCGTCAATGCAGGATGCTCGCACAACCCTTCGATGAGAAACTCCTCCTGTCGGTTGACCAGGGTGTAGTTGATGGCGTTACCGCCCAGATCGATTCCTGCGACTACTTGCACGTTTCCTCGCTTGCCTATTACAGTTTTCCCAAAAGTCTCAGATTACCACTCGACCGCCAGGCGGCAGATCACTTCCTCAGTTCCCGCTCCAGGTCGCTGAGGACCTCAGCCTTGCGCTCGCTGTTGAGGTCTCTCTGCAACCGGCGCAGCGCAACGCCGATGACGTCGCGATGATGCAGGCGGGAGCCGAAATGTTCGGTGAGCCGGAGCCAGAGCTCGTGCGCACGATCCAGATCTTCCGGCCAGAGCCGGGGAGGATGGGGTCCGAGGTTGACGTAGACGGAAGGCCGCTCCGGCCTGATGATTTCGAGCGAAAACGCATGCCTTGGTTCGGGCAGCCTTTCCCAGGCCAGTCCGATGCGCCGCGCCAGTTCCTCCGAGTCCATCTTCGCCGAAACGCCCGTGACCAGGCGTGATGCCTTCAGCCTGGCGGCGGTCTGCGCCATAGCATCGAACGGATCGACGCCCGGTACGACCAGCAGATCCACGGTCTTGCCCTGCTTTTCGGCCATCGAGACCACCGCGGAAAGCAGCTCCTTTTCGTAATCCGAGAAGAGCTGCTGATCGGACAGTTCGTACTCGCCCGCACCGGCAGAGACGGGACGGACGGTCATCACGACGATATCGTGCCGGCGCACATTGGTCTTTTCGAGCACGGCCTGCAAATGCGCCATATGATGGTAGTCGCGTACGGCTACCAGCACAGCCCCCGGGCGGGCATGGACGGTGGCGGCCGTAATCTCGGGCCGCATTTCCAGGTTGAACTCCTCCAGAGGGGCCTTCCGGTGCGCGAGTTTCCGGGCGTTGACCCGCTCTGAAAAGGTGAAGATCACGAAGAACACGGCGGTGAAGCTGACACCGTAGATGGTGGCAATCTGTTTGGAGAAGAGGTTGGCAACCGCCACCAGGCCGAGCACCAGCGTGGTCGCCACCAGGCCAACCGGCCATTCCCTGCCGGCAATCCGCAGGTTCCCCGGAACCTTGTATTCCTGGTCGTGACGATGGTAGCGGAGCACCAACACGCCTATGGACTTGAGGAAGAAACTCCAAACCACGCCGAACGCATACGCTTCGCCCAGCAGGTAGACGTTGCCGCGGCTCAGGGCGATCGTCCCGATCTGCAAAAGGGCAATCAGGTTGATGATGCGATAGGTGGTGCCGAACCGGCGCTGCGGCTTCCGGAACCAGTCGAGCAGCACGCCGTCCTCGGCGATCCGGTTCATCACGCCGTTGGCCCCGATGATCGCGGTGTTGACCGCGCCCGACAGAATCAGCACGCCGACGATGACCACGAACACGTGGAAGATCAAGCGCAGCAGGGGCGGCCCCGCCAGATGCATGGCCAGCCCCCCCAACAGGTTATCCACGTACTGACTGCGGAAATTGTCGGGAATGATCATGCCGGCAAACAGCGTGATGATGCCTGTCGAGACCACCGCGTACATGCACACCAGGTTGCCTGTGTAGCGCAGGTTCTTCAGCTTGGGGTAGGCGATTTCGCGATACACCTGCGCCAGGGTTTCAAATCCGCTCATCGACAGCAGCGAGTGGCCGAAGGCAATGATGATGGCCACCACACCGATATGGGGCCAGATCGTGCCTTGAAACCATCCCAGCGCTTCGGGTGCGAATTGCAGATTAGCGGGGGTGGGAGCGGGAGGCAATTCGACCTTGTGCGCAAGCAGCAGCGTGATGGGACACCAGATCAGAAACGCCACCACCATCACCGTGGTAATTTGCATGATGCGCAGCGCCTTTCCGCTGGATTCGTGGATCCCCTTGATGTTGCTTCTCCAGAAGTAGACCGTCACCAGGATGGCGAAGCCCGCGGCGAAGGTATCGGGGTCCACGTGCGGGATCCCCAGATGACTCAATCCGGAGACCTCGTTGAGCAGGTGCGCCAGGTACTGTCCCGCGCTAACCACGCTGATGGGGCCGGTGAGGATGTAATCGAAGATCAGCGACGAGACGGAGAGGCGGGCGACGAACGGGCCCATGGAATCACGCACCACGACGTAAACGCCGCCCCGTACGAACATGCTGCTCGATTCCATGTAGACGGAGCGGACGGCGAAGCTGAAGAGCATGACCCCGAGGATGAACCACGGGGCGCTCTTGCCAATAGCGTGTTCCGCGATGCCACCGGCATAAAATGCGGAGGAGGCGAGGTCGCTGAGCACCACGGCCGCCGCGCGCCAGAACGAGATAAATGAAAGAGCTACGGTCGTTGCCACGACCACCTTGGCTGTCGTGGAACGAGGTATTTCCGGAGGCATGCCCACTACGATATTAGCGAAGAATGAACGGTGTGGACGGCAGTATGACGGGTCGCGGGCCGTTCAGACGGGCGAGGGGGGCGCACTAGTCTAGCGGTCCTGCGCGTGCCCATTCGTTCCGGAAATCTCCCGCATCACATCCGCAATCACTTCGACGGAGCGGTCCGACCGGAGTTCCGCGTTCATCCGGCGCAAGGCAACACCGATGACGTCCCGATGATGCAGCTTCGACCCGGGCCCGCGAGCGCTCAGTTCCAGCCAGAGCTGGTGCGCCAACTCGATATCCTCGGGCCACAAGCGGGGAGGGTGAGGACCGAGATTGAAGAACACCGTGTCGATCTGGTTTTCCAGAACAATCTCAAGCGACAGTGAAGGACGCGGCTCGGGAAGCTTCTCCCAATAATATCCGACCTGCGCGCCCTGCTCGGATGGCGTGAGTTTAGGGGAAAGCCCCATGACGATGCGCGAAGATTGCAGGCGGGCGGCCATCTGGACCACCGCCTCGTATGGGTCGGACCCCGGGACAACCATCAGCTCGACGTGTTTGCCGGCCTTCTCCGCCAGCGACACCACGCGTGAAAACACCATAGTTTCGTCCTCGGAGAAGATCTGGTTGGTTTCGAGGGCGTGTTCCCCCGAAGCCGCCTGCGTCACCTGGCGAACGGAAAGGACCACGATATCCATCCTGCGCGTGTCAGTCTTCTGCAGGATGCGCTGCAGGTGTTGCAGCCGATGGGGATTACGCACGGCTACCAGTACACTGCCGGGCCTTACGTTGATGGGGTCGGCGGCGATATCGGCGCGGGTGTCCAGGCGGAACTTTTCCATCTCCTGCTCATGAGTTGCCTTGCGCTTCCGGTTGTAGATGTCGGACAACTCGAACACGATGAAGAAGGCAATGCTGAAGGTCACGCCGGAAATCGTAGCCACCTTCTTGGTGAGTACGTTGATGACAGCCAAGGCGAAGAGGGCCGATGTGATGATGATCAGGCCCAGCGGGATCTCGGTCTTGCCGATGTAGAAATTCAGCGGCACCTTCCATTCGCGGCCATGCGGCTGTTTGTAGCGGAGCATCAGCACGGAGAGCGCCTTCATGGCGAAGCTCCACACCACGCCAAAAGCATATGCCTCGCCGAGCATCACCATATCGCCGCGGCTCACGATGATGGTGAGCATTTGCAGGATGACGACGAGGTTGATCAGCCGGTAGGTGGTGCCGAACTTGTGGTGCGGCCGGCGGAACCAGTCGGGCAGCACGCCGTCCTCCGCCACACGGTTGAGCACGCCATTCGACCCGATAATCGCGGTGTTCACCGCGCCCGCCAGGATCAAGGTCCCCACCAAAACCACGAAACCGTGGAACAGCAGGCGGACCGAAATCGGCCCGATCAGGTACATCGCCAGCCCGCCGATCAGGTTGTCGAGGACCCCCTGGCGCGCATCGTCCGGGATGATCCATACCGCGAAGAAGGAGACCAGCGATGTGAACAGAAGGCTGTAGACAAAGATCACGAAGCCGGCGCGCTCCAGGTTCTTGAGCTTGGGATGCGCGATTTCCCGGTTCACCTGTGCCAGGCTCTCTTCGCCGCTCATGGCCAGCAGCGAGTGGCCCAGTCCGATGAGAATGGCGATGGCGGTGATCGAGGGCGCAATCGTGCCTTTCAACCATCCCAGCGCCTCGGGATCGAACTTCAGGTTTGCTCGAACCGGAAGCGGAACCGGCTGGTACCCGTTCTTGAGCATCGTCACCACGCACCAGACGATCAGCATGACCACCATCACGGTAGTGATCTGCATGATGCGCAGCGCCTTTTCGCTCGACTCGTGGATTCCGATGATGTTCTTGCGCCAGAAGTACACCGTCACGGCGGCAGCGAACACCGCCGCGAAGTACGGCGGATGCACGTGAAGGCTGGGGATTTTCAGGTGCTCGCCAATCTCGTTGATCAGGCCGCCCAGGTAGAGGCCCGCGCTGACGCCGCTGATCGGTCCGGTGAGCACGTAGTCGAACATCAGGGCCGAGACCGAGAATTTCGCCAGGGTGCCGCCCATCGCTTCAAGCACCACTCTGTACACGCCGCCGCGCACGAACATCGAGCAACTCTCGATGTAGATGGAGCGGACCGCGTACGAGAACAGCATGATCGCCAGGATGAACCAGGGCGCAGACTTGCCGATGGCGTGCTCGGCAATACCGCCCACGTAGTATGCCGAAGATCCCAGGTCGCTTAATACGATGGCGGCCGCCCGCCAGAAGGAAATGAACGACAGCATGACGGTAGTGGCCACAACCACTTTGACCGCTGCCGGCCGCTGCTCGGATGTCACGGAAGTATCACCTCGATCACCATCACCGTTGGTGCTCTCAAATATGCCTGCGAGGTTAGCTGACGGGCTAGAGCTTGAAAGTACTCCGTCCTTCGGACTGCGCCCCGAAAACGCGGGTCCCCCGCCTCCAGGTGGAGTTCGGCCTACACATATTAGCATAGAGGTAGGAGGCAGGTGGACCGCGGATATGGAGGCTGAGGCACTGGCGAGGGCGGTGATTGCAAAGCTGCGAAGCGGAGGCCACCAGGCATACCTGGTGGGCGGCTGCGTGCGCGATTTGCTGCTGGGGTTCACGCCCAAGGATTTCGATGTCGCTACCGATGCCCGGCCCGATCGCATCATGGACTTGTTCCCCAATTCCGGCCGCGTGGGGGCGCACTTCGGCGTGGTGCTGGTGCGGGACGTGTTCTGCCAGGTAGAGGTTGCGACCTTCCGCAGCGACCACGAGTATGAAGATGGCCGCCGCCCCTCCAGTGTGCACTTCGAACACGATCCTCGCGAAGACGTTCTGCGGCGCGACTTCACGATCAACGGGCTGATGATGGATCCCGAGTCCGGGGAAATCCTGGACTACGTGGGCGGCCAGGCCGATTTGGGGCGGCGCGTGATTCGCGCGATCGGCGATCCCGATGCGCGATTCGAGGAGGATCATCTTCGGCTTCTGCGCGCGATCCGCTTTGCTGCCCGGTTCCAATTCGCGATCGATCCCGCGACTTTCGAGGCGATCGGCCGCCAACACGAGCGGATCGCGAGGATCTCGGCGGAGAGGATTCGCGACGAACTGGTGCGCATCCTGACCGAGGGGGGCGCGCGTCGCGGCTTCGAGATGCTGGATGTCACCGGGTTGCTGGCCGTGATCCTGCCGGAAGTGGCCGCCCTGAAAGGCGTCCCGCAGCCCCCGGAGTTTCACCCCGAGGGCGATGTGTGGGTGCATACGCTGCTGCTTCTGGAACAGTTAGACCATCCGACCCCCACGCTTGCGCTGGCGGCACTGCTGCACGATGTGGGCAAGCCTCCCACGTTCCGTGTGGCCGACCGGATCCGCTTCGATAGCCACGCCGAAGTAGGCGTCAGGATGGCTCACGACATCATGAACCGCCTGCGATTTTCGCGCGACGAAATGGAGCAGGTGGAGGCACTGGTGGCCAATCACATGCGCTTCATCGACGTGGGGCGCATGAAGCAGAGCACACTCAAGCGCTTTCTGCGGATGCCCGCGATCGAGGAACATCTGGAACTCCATCGTCTGGATTGCATGTCAGGCAGCAAGCGTCTGGAGAGCTACGAGGTGGCCAGGCGCCGCCTGGAAGAGATGACTGCGGAGCAGTTGAAGCCCGCGCCCCTGCTGACCGGGACCGACCTGATTGCGGAAGGCTATGTGCCCGGGCCGCGGTTCGCCGAGATCCTGTCCGCCGTCGAGGATGCCCAGTTGGAGGGGCGCATTCGAACCTCGGGAGAAGCGCTCGCGCTGGTACAAGCCGAGTTCCCCCTGTAGAATCTCATTACATGGCTCCGTGCGAACCGGGAGGGATTATGGCGGACACTGCAGTTGCGCCCGAGGCCGCGGGTGAGGCTCTTTCCGAGCGGCCGGCTTCAGTGCGCTGGTCTTTCGCGCATCGGATCTTTTTTCGCTTCTTGTTCTGCTATTTCGTGCTGTATGCGCTCCCCGATTCCGGCCGGGTGAGTCTCGTCAACTACATTCCCGGTGCCTTCAATCTGGTCTCCAAACGGTATACCGCGCTGTGGCACTCGATATGCCCTTGGGTGGCGATACACGTGTTTCACTTGAGCGGCCAGGCGGTTACCTACTTTCCGACCGGCAGCGGCGACACGACTCTCGGCTATGTTCAGAACCTGTTGTTTGTAGTTTTCGCAATGGCCGCTACGCTGGTGTGGTCGCTGGCCGATTACCGGCGTCCGAACTACGAGACGCTGCATGCCTGGCTGCGTCTGCTGGTGCGCTACACGCTGGCGTTCACGCTCTTCGGCTACGGCTTCGCGAAGGTCTTTCCGCTGCAATTCGGCACGCCAGGGTTTCTGAGGCTGATCGAGCCGTACGGCGACTTCTCCCCGATGGGATCGTTATGGTGGTTCATGGGTGCGTCGATTCCGTACATCATTTTTTCGGGAGCGGCCGAGGTGCTGGGCGGGCTGCTGCTGGTGTTCCGCCGCACGGCCATGCTGGGCGCGCTGGTTTCTTTCGGTGTGATGCTCAACGTCGCGGCGCTCAATTACTGCTATGACGTGCCCGTCAAGCTCTATTCCAGCAATCTGGTGCTGATGGCGATTTTCCTGGCGGCGCGGGACGCCAGGCGGCTGTTCGATTTCTTTCTGCTGAATCGTCCCACCGCGGCCGCAGACCTGACGGCTCCGCGCCTTCCGCGGCGGTGGATGCGGATTGGCGCCACCGCTTTTCAGGTGTTGTTCGTGGGCTACTGTCTGTACGGCCAGGTCCACGGCGGCTGGCAGGCGTACAAGGACCGGTACATCAATCCGCAACGTCCGCCGCTCTATGGGCTGTACGAAGTGGAAAGCTTCGCGCGGAACGGCCAGGAACTGCCGCCGCTGATTACCGACTCGACGCGGTGGCGCAAGATGGTGGCACAATCTTCAGCCGCCATTAACGTGAAGATGATGGACGACTCGATCACCAACTTCGGCGCCGAATACGACACTGCGAAAGGCACCGTGAGTCTGACGGCCGGCAGCGATAAGAGCCACAAGTATACGCTTGCCTGGACGCGTCCCGACGCCGACCATCTTACCTTGCAGGGAGCCCTGGCGAACGGCGAAGTATCGATGAGACTTCGCCGGATCGACCCGATGTCGTTCCGGCTGTTGAGTCGCGGATACCACTGGATCAACGAACTGCCTTTCAATCGGTAAGCAGGCGGATGTGGCGCCGGCACTCCTGCCTGCCGCGTCCCGACTCTTCGGGACGCTTTTGAGTCCCCACCGCACTGGTGCCCAATTCGGGAGGTCTCCGCAGAGTTCGGAGACGGACAAGCGTCCCCATGAGTGGGGACGCGGCACGAGTGCCCGCGCCACCTACTTTTCCGCCCTGCGGCGGGCCTTCCGAAAGACGTCCCGGAGCATCTTCTCCGTGAGCTTTCCAGTCGATGTGTTCTGCTGGCTGGGGTGGTAGGAACTAATCAGAATCGGATGGCCGGGCGCAGTTTCGAACTCCCGATTGTGGCCGAACACAAAAGCCGATCGACTGCCGATCACGGAGCGTGACTTCAAGACGTCGAGATACGTATCGAAGGCGATCTTGCCGAGAGCCACCACGACTTTGACGTCGCCCAGCAACTCCAACTCCCGCTCGAGGAAAGGGCGGCAATTGCGAATCTCTTCGGGTGTGGGCTTGTTGCCGGGCGGCGCGCAGCGAGCCGAGGCCGTGATGAAGATGTCCCGAAGCGTCAGGCCGTCATCGCGGGAAAAGCTGTCGGGCTGGGACGCGAAGCCCGTCTGGTGGAGCGCGCGGAACAGCACTTCGCCGGAGCGGTCGCCGGTAAACATGCGCCCGGTGCGGTTGGAACCATGAGCGCCAGGCGCCAATCCCAGGATCAGGACGCGGGCTCGCGGATCGCCGAAGCCCGGCACCGGCTTGCCCCAATAATCCCAGTCACGGTAGGCCCGCCGCTTCACGCGCGCCACGTTGGTGCAATGCTCCCGGAGGCGCGGGCAGAGGCCGCAGTTCACGATTTCGTTCTGGAGAACTTCGAGCAAGCGGGTTCCTTCCCTTATATTACGATTCCGTCCATGCGGAAGAGGCGCTTGACCGGCGTGAAGGGCGGGATCGCCTTGGGCTGGAGCAATGTAGTCTGATCGCACCAGAAGCGCAGCGGATCCCATTTTTCTCCGGTGCGGTAGTAGTGAAACAGGTAGGCGCGGTCGCACGCCGTATAGTCGCAATACCACTGGTCGGCGGCGGTAATGCCAATCTGGTGGAACAGTTCGAGCCCGTAGCAGGCGGCTTCGCGCTCGTATTCCAGGAGTTCCGGCAGCAGGTCTTCGGCCACCGGCGGCTTCTGCGGCCGGCCGATCTCAAATGCGCGCAGGCTTACGTTCCACTGCACCGTGTGGCCGAACAGGTGGCCCAGCAGAAAGAGGCGCTGTTCGGAAGTTACGGCGTGGTCGATGTGGATCTCCGCGCCGTCGAGATCGCCGCTGAGCGGGTCGGGGATGTCGCGGGTGACCACCGGGATGCGGTAGTGCTGCTCGAGGTGCTTCTGAACGCGCACACAGTAGTCCGCAAACGGCAACACAAGGCGCTGAGAGTCGGCGGGGTCCCCCATGATCCGTTATGAGCTCAGCAGCGGTCCGAGGTACTTCCGTGCGCCGGCGGTCATGAAGCCGATCTCGGTGGGGGCCTGAAAGAGTTGGAAGCCTTGCCGCACGTATTCTTCGACCTGTTCGGGAGTCCCCGCGGGACGTCCCAGCGCCTTGCCGTGGCGCTTGCCGGCATCCACGACCCTGGCGATGGCCTCGTGCAGGCGGGGATCATTTTGGTTGCCGCGCAATCCGAGCGAGAACGAGAGATCGCTGGTGCCGATGAACATCACGTCGATGCCGGGTGTGGCGGCGATTTCGTCGATGTGCTCCACGGCGCGCGCCTCCTCGATAATCGCGATCACGGTGATGTTGTGATCCGCGGAGTCGTGGTAGCGATGCTCATCCGGCCAGCGGAAGCGAGCCAGAGTCGGACCGGATCCACGGCGTCCCAGCGGCGGATACCGGCACGCGGCGGCTGCCTGTTGGGCCAACTCTGGAGTGCTGCTGAAAGGGAAGATCACGCCGAAGACACCGGCATCGAGCACGCGTTTCGCGGTCCATAACTCGTTTACCGGCACGCGCGCAAAAGGTAGGGCGGGCAGACCGCGGGTCGCCAGCACCATATTCCGAAGGGTCTCTAGAGTGATCGGCGAATGCTCCATCTCGATCCAGAGAAAATCGAATCCGAGGGTGGCCATGTGCGCGGCAACATCCACGCTGTTGACCATGATGGTGGCGGCGAACACGGGCCTTCCTTCCCTCAGCTTCCGTTTGACGGGACTCTCCCACTGTGTTTCGTTCATTTTCTGATCAGCCAGACCTCTGCAACCTGGACGCCCCGGCCATTACCCCCGAGGCCCGGCTCGCGCGTCCAATTCAGGTCCAACTCTCCTTTGGCGGTTGCCTCGCGGGGAATATCGAATTCGAGCGGCGTTACCGGATTGGGCTTCTGCAGGAGCGGGTGGATTTCCATTCCTCCGCCGGCCACCAGGCGGATCTTCACCGAGAGGCTATCACCGGCGTAGACGACCCGGAGCTTGTATTCGGCATTGGGGTCGAGGTTGTCGTAGTGCATCCGCAAGGGAGCGTCGACCAGCGACTCCGCATGAGTCCACCAGGAACTGCGCCAGGCGGCGCGGCCGGAGAATCCTACAAGAGAAGATTGAAGAAATGCAGGATCCTTCTCGTACCCGAGGCCGCGCACCAGGTGCGGCTGTTGCGAGAGATTGCCGAGATCGTCATAGAATCCGCCTGGGCCCGGATCGGTCCAGTTGACGATCTGGTCGAGCGCTTTGAGTTGCTCCTTCTCGTCGCTCATCTTTCGGATGTCGGCGAACTGCTGCTTGAGCCAGGTGCGGCTGTTGAGGGGGACGTCGAGGGTGTCGAGGTTGGCGCCTCGATCCGTCGAGATGGCCTTGTAACGGGCGACACTCAACTGCATCCGGATGCTCTGGAACAACGCCTCGGCGAGTTCGTAGATGCGGGCACGCCGGATCGGCGCCGCGTGCTCGATGGCCGCGCGATTGAGGATCTCCTCCGCCCGCTCCATGGCTGTGACGGCTCCCGAAGTTCGGGAGTTTCGCAGTTCGAACACAGCCCTTTCTTCGAGGCCTTGCTCGTATAGCAGCCGGCTGCGGGTGTATGCGTCGTAATAGGCACGATAGAGCGCCTGCTGGAAGCGCCAGTTGGCGAGCACTTGGGGTGATGCCGATTGTTCCATTTCCTGGAACTGTTCGAGTGTAGTCTCGACCCCGGAATTGGCAGCCAGCGGCCCACGCCAGTTCCGCTCCAGCGCCAGGAGTCCCTGCGCGAAGCTGTCGGCATAGCGCCGGCCGATGAAATATCGCGAGTAGTCGCGCAGGATATCGATGATCTTCGCGTCCGGGTTCCAGCCCAACGCGCTCCAAATCATCTTGTTCACATCGTCGTTGCAGCCTTCCGAGTAAGTCAGGAAGCCGATGGTGTACGGCTGGAGCAGGCGGAAGATATTGGCCTCGTCAACGGGCCTCGGATTGATGGTCTCGCGAGCCTCGGTGAGCGCGTAGGCCACGTCCCAGTCTGGCACCGGGTACTGCGACTGGCGGCTGTGGGTGATGTCCGGGTAGTGGCGGATGGGGTACCGCTGCGGCACGGCGGCGCGCAGTTCGGGCAGGCTCATGCGCACCTGCGGACCGAAGACCACGCCGCCGAGCCAGGCTGGCTGACGGGTTTTGAGGATGTCGAGGAACTGATCCATCCACTCGCGATTGAAGCTCTGCGGCGAGACCCACATCTGCGCCTTCGGATGATAGCGGTGCAGCACCTCGGTCTCTTTTTCGAGCAACGCCAGCAGGTATTTGGGCTCGGTGTGGCCCGGATCGCCGCCCGGGACGAAGACTGCGTCGATGCGCGGAAGCTGCCGGAAGACCTCTCCCCATTCGTGGAGCGCGAATTCGACAGTCTTTGGGTCGGAGTAGTCCTTGTCCATCGCCGGATACCAGATCCAGACATCGAGTCCGTAGGAATCGGCCAGGCGGGACATTTCGACCATCATCTGCATCGGCGGCAGCGGGAAGTGCGGGCTGTCGGCATCGTCGTCGGATCGCGGCGGGATCAACTCCACGGCGTTGGTGCCGAAGACCGCGAGGTCGCGCAGGTACTGCTCCCAGACCGGCACGTCCCAGCCGTCGTAGGAGTTGGTCTTCGGACGATAGCCGAGCTGGTGGCCGCGCAGAGCATATTTGGGCGCGCTAGCGATGGCTAGATCGTCGGGCACCTCGAGGACATCCCGCTCCATCTGCAGGCGGCGGAGCAAGGCCCCAACTCCGAAGAGGGTGCCGCGTGCATCGTTACCGGCCACTACGACCACGCCATCGATAACTTGCAGGCGGTATCCGTCAGCGCCAGGGGCTGGTGGAATGAGGCGGCTCGCAAATCGGCCGGGCTGGCGGCCTACCAGAATCGCGGGGCTCGATCCTTGCCAGGTTTCGACGATCGGCAGGCGGATGCGCGTGCGGCTCCGGATCTCGTCTACCAACATCGAGGCGGCCTTCCTTTCGGGGCCGGCGAGAGCGGGCGGCGCGACTACCACTGCGGATCTGAGATCGAGGGCGAGGGCTGGCGCACCCAGGAAGAGGAACGTGAGAAGCCTTCTTCTTAGACCGGAAATTGTCGCCCGCCCGAAAAGCGTCGCGATGAATCGAGACGCGGCAGCCTCAAAAGCCCCTTCGCCGCCAGCGACACTGCGCACGCCCAAAAAGCGTCCCGATGAGTCGGGATGCGGCAGGCAGGAGTGCCTGCGCCACATCGCCGGTACAAGGGTTTTCATGGGTTTCGGTGGGCCGGCGGGGCCCGTGGGTACAGGCAGGAGTGCCTGCGCCCCATTATGCTCCGGCGGCGGTTCCCTTCTTCACTTCGATCCCGGCCATCTGTTCGATGAACGTCGCGATCGCCGAGTGGTCAAGGTCTCCCTTACCTTCGTTCATGAGCGCCATGATCATCTGCTGTACGAGGCTGGTGAGGGGCAGCGAGACTTTCATCGATTCGGCGGCCAGCAGGGCGTTCCGCAGGTCCTTCTGGTGCAGCTTGATGCGGAAACCCGGCTTGAAGTTGCGGGAGATCACCATGGGCGCCTTGGCGTTGAGTACCGTGCTGCCGGCGAGTCCGCCCTTCACCGCGTTGAAGACGACTTCCGGATCGAGCCCGGCGCGGGTTGCCAGCACCAGTGCTTCGCCCATGGCGGCGATGTTGCAGGCCACCATGATCTGGTTGGCGAGCTTGGTGACGTTGCCGGCGCCCACGGGACCCGTCAAGGTGACGCTGGACCCCATTTTCTGCAGGATGGGCTGAACCTTGTCGAAGGCTTCCTGCTTGCCTCCCACCATGATGGCGAGCGTCCCATCGACGGCTTTTGGCTCGCCGCCGCTCACCGGCGCGTCGATGAACTCGACGCCCCTGGCGGCGCAGGCGGTGCCGACTTTCTGCGACACGATCGGGCTGATGGAACTCATGTCCACGACGATCGATCCGGGGCGAGCGCCCTCGAGGACACCGCCGGACCCGAGGACCGCCGTCTCCACGTCCGGCCCGTCGGGCAGCATGGTAATGATCACGTCCGCCCGCGCGGCGGTGTCGGCGCACGATGTGCCGCGTTCCGCGCCCGCCTCCGCCACCTCAGCGAGCGGGGCTGGGAAGACATCGAAAACCACCAGGCTGTAACCCGCCTTGAGCAAATTCTTAGACATGGGTTTCCCCATGATGCCAAGACCAATGAATCCGATTTGAGGCACAATGCGCTCCTTTATTCTGTTCCGAACTGCGATTATACCCGAGTGAGGACGGCCGGGGCCGATCAGGGCAACTGGATGGCTTCCTGCCAGCCGACGGCGGGCGCATCGTGCGTGAGCGTGCCCGCCATGTATCCAGGATCGTTCATCCAGTAGTAGTTGGAATTGTATTGGACTTTGTACGATTCGCCGGTGGTCGGGTTGATTACGTCCACAGTTCCGAGAATCCCGTTCTCCCGCTTGCGTGAAATCTCGTCGTAGCGGGCCTGCTGTTCCCAGTAGGAGCGGGAAATCAGGTCCGAGGTTTGGCGCTGGTTTTCGGCAATGGCGGCAAAGGCGCGTCGCTGCAGCTCCTGGGAGTGCTGGATGTCCTCGGCGACAAGCTGATTGCTGGCTTCCTTGTTTCTCGCACGCCACACCGAGTTGACTTGCACCGAGCGCACTACCTCCTGAGCAATGCTTTCGGCGCTCTGCTGCCACTCCGGCACCGCCAGATAGCCGCCCAGGCGATACACGAACCACATGGCTCCGCCCTGTCCGCGACGGGTGGCGTCGGTCGGAGATCGCACCGTGGCAGCCAGGTAGTATCCGCGCAATTCGGTTCCTTGGGCGTTACAGGTGAAGGTAACGTCGCCGACGGTAACCTGGGGCTGCGGCACGCCGTCCTCCTGCGCCGACCGGGTGACCATGGGAACCAGATCCGCACGGTTATTGCCCGTGACTACGCGCACGCCGCCGCACTCCTGGCGGACGTGCTCGACGTAGTAGCGGGCGAACTGCTGGCCGGAAAGGTAGGCCTGAATCTGGATCTTCGATCCGTCATGCTGTGGAAGAGAACCTGACGTCATGTTGCCCATGGGTGTGTAGATGGGCTCCATGTAAGTCCCGAAATCTTTCTGCCCCAGCTTGATCAGGATTCCGCCGCCGGGTGCGAGCATGACCATCTCGGGGCGGATATCCGTGGTGGAGAAGCGGTACATTCCTCCGATCACTTTCCAGCCCTGCGGCACGGAGAGGCTGAAGGCGTTCTCCATGGGGTCGGCCCAGCGTACATATTGGACGGCTCCCAGTGGTGCTCTTTTCGCCGGCGCGCCGCCTGCCCCTGCGGGTGCATTGGCGATCCGGAAGCTCTGCAGCACTCCGGCGAAAGCGGGCGTCTCGGACCCGTAAGAATCGGCCGGCGCCGCTACGCTGTAGAGCAGAATGGAAACGCCATTTTGGGAGTTGGCCCAAGTCATCATGACCGCGTTCTTGCGTTGGGTGGTCCGCGCGCCGGTGACCACAAATCGTCCCGACACCCGCGGAGCGCTCCAGGGCATCTGGGCGTCGAGCTTCACGGCGAGTTGCCGTACGAGGATACCGGCCTGACGGTCGTCAAGCTGACGCTTCTCGAGGAACATGGGCCAGATGATGACACGTTCGCCACGGTCGCCCTGCAGGCTGAGCCTGCCAAGCTTGGGATCCGTGTCTACCTTCCATGCGGCAGGGTGACTCAGCGAGAAGCCCATGGGGTCGCTGTGATTCGTCCATCCGGCGGCCCCTGGCGCAGGCGGGGAACCCGCCGCGGGGCGGCCGGGCACCGGCGGCAAGGATTCTCCCGGTCGGGCGGATGCGACTTTGGGAGAGGCCGCCAGTTTTCGGGCGCCGCCCGCCGCCGCAGCCTTCGAGTCTGAATGACTCGCTGGAGGCGCCGTGGGTGCTAGCGGCACTTGCGCCGGCACGGCCGCAGGCGTGGCCGGAGCTTCCAGCATCACCCGAATGATCCGCTCGCTGACGGATGCATTCTTCAGCTCGATGATCTGATCGGCGGTGAGGTCGGCGGGCGGGCCTTTGCGCCTGATCTGCTGGATGATAATCTCTTCGCCGACGCCGGCTTTCGACAGCCGGATCACGTCGTCCACGGTGACACCGCCCTTGGCGTTGCCTGGCCCCGGTGCCTCCCGAGCACACAGCGCCAACACGCCGGAAATTGCCGCAACTGTCAGCAGAGCGAATCGCAAGAAGGAGAGCTTCATACGCCCACGTGCTCCTCAGATGCTTACTCGGTGAGGTGAAACGAATAGATTTTTCCCGAAGCGCCGGTAGAGCCCGGCGGAAGAAAGCCGTACTCTCCCGGTTCCAAACCCGATTGGAAGCTCACGCGGAACAGACGCGGAGCGATTTTAGTTCCCTCAAAGCGGACCAGGTCTCTGGCGGCGCCGCTTTGGGCGTGAAATACCCCGCCGGTCACGCTGCGGAAATCGCGATTCTCTTTGCTCACGTGGAGGCGGACAAGCTGGTACTCGGTAATGGCTACACCTTCCGGCGCCACAATCAAAACCTCGAGCGGCGTGGCGTGGACGTTGGGACTCTTAGGCCCGATCACGTGCCCGTTGAGATTACCCTTAATGACCCCCAGAGTCGCCACGGACTTAGCCACCCCTGCGCTCTTCCAATACACAACTTCGGGTGCCAGCTCGGCCCATTGATCGGCTTTCCTGACGTAGACGCCGACCTCGGTTGGCGCGGAGATCTCGTGCTTGGTTAAAGGGGCAGGCGGGGCATGCGCCGCCGCAATGGGAGGGGCTGGACTCGCGAGTTCAGGCGGCGACGAAGCAGGCGTTTCGGCCCGCGAGGGATCGAGCATCACCTGGATGATGCGGTCGCTTACCGACGCAGACTTGAGCTGGATGAGCTGATCGGTGGATAGGTCAAAACCGCCGGGGCGCTTACGGATCTGTTGGATGATGATGTCTTCGCTGATGCCGGCCCGGACGAGCTTGATCACATCTTCGACGGTCATGCCGGGATTGGTGGGGATGCTTCGCGCAGCACCTGCCCGTTGGATCCTCGCGTTGGCACCGGGCACCGGAAGGCTGAGAATGCCGATCGCGAGCAACGCACATACCGTCAGCCGGCATCCGGCACCCTGCCCGGAATCGCGCATAGGGCCTCTCCAGGGCCGATTATACGCTGGCGGACCGCCAAATTCAAGATTTGCAGGCCTATATCTCTTCTTCTGTGAAACCGGCCGGCTGCACAGATCAAGAACCCCTCCCTTAGGGTGCGAATACACCGACCCTAGGGTGCGATCCTAATTGAGTCAAATGGCGCCCGACATTACTTTGGAACAATGCCGCAGGCATCTTGGGGGCGGCCCCAGTCAGGAGACATTATCGTTAGTCATCAGAAAGGGTTAATTGCGCAAAACCACG
This sequence comes from Bryobacteraceae bacterium, assembly GCA_035501495.1. GTDB lineage: Bacteria > Acidobacteriota > Terriglobia > Bryobacterales > Bryobacteraceae > JAIQFL01. Next base: position 26,074 of record DATJWB010000121.1, read on the forward strand.
ATCCTGATCGTCAGTACCCCCGCGCTCTCTCGGATCATCATGCATCTCTTTCGCGGCCGGTCAGAGTTTGAAGTGGTAGGCACCCTGAGCAGTTTCGAGTGCCTCGGGCAGCAGGCCGGACGGCTCCTGCCGGAACTGATCGTTGCCGACGTGAAGCCAGTGAGCATCAGGATTAGTAGGGCGGTCGCGTCCATCAAGCGGTTCAGTCCGATATCCAAGTTGATCTTGATCTGTCCAGTCGGAGATCTTGCCCGGGCGGCCCGCCAATGCGGCGCCGATGCCTGTTTGAGCGATGCGAGGCTGACGGGCCATCTGGTGCGGACGGCCCGTTCGTTAAGGGAGCAGCGGAGGCTTGTGAACGCAGGGGATTAGGCAGCATCCCCGCTGCGCCTCCCGGTTCTCAAATCATCCACCAAAAGCCGTGTTTCAGAACCCAAAGGAGAAGTGTGTCTAAACAACTAATTATTCATACTGGCTTTTTAGCAGGGATTATTTTACTGACAGGTTGGGCCGCCCCGGCATGGGCGCAACTGACTGCAGGTGGCGTGGAGGTGCCTCCGAATTACAATACTTTTCAACCGCCTTCGGTAGGGGGATCATACGTAGACCCGGTCTTCGGTTCTACGATCAAGCGGATCTCCAACGCTTTGGCCACGTCGAACGCCGACGCCGGCGGAATGTTGACGTGGATTGAAGACGAATACTCGACCATGTCGCCGTTCAACAGCGACAACTCCAAGATTCTCCTGGTGCACCAAAGTTACTTCGGCCTTTATGACGGGTCGGGCTTCTATATTCGCGATCTCCCGCTGGAGATCAGTGCTTCGAGCGAACCGAGGTGGTCGCGGGCGGACAACCACACGGTCTACTACTTGCATGGCAATCAATTAAAGTCATACGATCTTAACTCGGGCGCGATCACCATCGTGCACACCTTCAGTGAATACTCCGCCATCAGCGGCATGGGCGAGTCCGACATCTCTTATGATGGAGATCATTTTGTCTTCGCCGGCGACAGCCGCTACGTTTTCACGTACCAGATCAGTACCGGCACAAAGTCGGCGGCCCTCGACGCCGGCGAACACGGCTTCGACAGCGTATACATCACTCCCAGAAACAACGTGATTGTGGCGTGGGAGCAGAGCGGCACGGTCCGTTATACGGGGCAGGAGTTGTTCGACAGCAACATGAACTTCCTGCGGCAGGTGGGGCGCGCCGACGGCCACAAGGATGTCACCTTGGACACTAACGGCGATGAAGTTCTGGTCTGGACGAACTCCAACGACCCCCAGCCGATCTGCAACAACGGTATCGTCAAGATCCGGCTGGCGGACGGAACACAGACCTGCCTCGCGACATTCGACTGGAGCCTGGCGGTTCACATCTCCGCCCCGGACAACAGCGGATTCGTTTACGTGGAAACCTACGCTCCGGCCAATCCCAGCACGACCAGCGGCTGGGTAGCGTACACCAACGAGCTGCTGCAGATCAAGCTCGATGGCTCACAGGTGCTCCGTCTGGCGCATCATCGAAGCCGCCCCTATCAAAGCAACACTTACAACTGGCAGCCAAAGATGTCCGCGAGCCGCGACGGAAGCCGTGTGGTGTACAGCAGCGACTACGATCTGCAGATGATCGACAGCTACACGACCCAGTACAGCGACGCGTACTTGCTGGTGGTCGGCAGCGGCTCCACTTCAACGTCTCCAGTCCCTCAGGCGCCAACTCCAACTCCGGCTCCTGCCCCCACGCCTGCTCCTACCACCACGGTGGTCCGATACGAGCAGAACAATCCGGCGGTCCAGACGACGGGGACGTGGTACCCGAATAGCGGGGCCTTTAACAGCGGCGGATCCGCGATCCTGGCGATGGACCCGAGCACCACAGCGACATTCACCTTCACGGGCACCGGCGTCAACTGGATCGGCTATCGCGACCAGTGGTCGGGCATCGCTCAAGTTTACGTGGATGGGGTGTTGAAGGGAACGGTGGACACGTATTCCCCAACGGAGCTTGCCCAGACCGTGGTTTATTCGGTGAACAATCTCGCCAACACTACTCACACCTTCAAAATCGCGGTGACGGGGACGATGGACTCGGCTTCCGCGGGCGAATGGGTGTGGGTAGATGCCTTCGATGTGACGGTCCAATCGACTACCGCCGGCGCCACGACGTCGCAGGCTCCCAGCTCAACCAGCAGCGCGACGACAGCCACACCCACACGAATCGAGCAAAATGCCTCCGCGGTAGCGTTGACGGGAGGCAACTGGTACACGAACAAGACCGCACCCTGCAGTGGGGGATCCTGCGTTCTTGCGATGGATACCAACGCCCGCGCGACCCTCACCTTCACGGGCAGCGGCGTGAAGTGGATCGGCTACCGGGACCAATGGTCAGGCATCGCCCGCGTCTATGTGGATGGAGTCCTGGTGGCAACCGTCGATACCTATGCGTCGCCGGCTCAAGGGCAAGCCGTCCTGTACACCGCGAGCGGACTGGTCAGCGGGGTCCACACTCTCGCGGTTGAGGTTGCCGGGTCGCACGATTCCGTGTCGGGAGGAAGCTGGGTCTGGGTAGACGCATTCGACGTCACCCCGTAGTCCACGCCGGCTGCTGCCGGAGTCCTGTTTCATACCGGGCAAGGATGACAGGGCTCCCGGCATCCCCGGGACTGCACAGCCAGGTGAACGTTCCGATACAGCCGCATCCGGGAACGCGAGCCTATACTGGAAGAAAGGGCACTGATGGGAGGCTCTATGGCGCATGCGGCTCACCTGCCGGAGGGTGTTCGCGAAACCATCCTGCTGGTGGAAGACCACTTGGCGCTTCTGAAAGTGATAAGGCAAATTCTCGAGGACGCCGATTTTTGCGTGATTCCGGCGAAGAGCGCGCGCGAGGCACTTCGGCTGGAGGCCCAACACCAGGGAGCTATCGATCTGTTGCTGAGCGACGTCAGGATGAGAGGAAAGTCCGGCCTGGAACTGGCGAAAAAGCTGAAAGAGCGGCGCCCGGACATGGGGGTTGTGCTGATGTCGGGGTATCCGGCGGGCGCCTCTACCGTCCATCGTTTAAGGTGGCACTACATTCAGAAACCCTTCGGACCGGCGGCCCTCGTGGAAAAAGTCAGAGGAGTTCTCCGGGAGGGACGCCCCAGCCATCCACCGATGGCAGCCGGATCTTCCTGGAGTTGGCCTGCCTAAGTAATTGCCTAAGTACACCATCTCATCAGTTCAGCCGTTTCTCTGATTTGGGGCCGCGCGCGTCCGCAAGGCGCAGCGAAGCCGGCGCTCCTTGCGCACAGCCAGAGGCGGCGTCTGCCCCGTCAGAACGGCAAGTGCGCGCTCGCCGAACGGACTTTCGCAGCGCCGGCGGACTTTGGGCCAATTCGGGGCAACGACACGGCTTCTTCCCCTTGTACGACGCTCAGCAGAGAGCTTCGTACCTTCAGAACGTCGGTGTGGTCGAGATAGTCAACAAAGCCGAGCCGCCGAAACTTGTTCATGAAGAAACTGACCCGCGAGCGGGTCGTGCCCACGATCTCCGCCAACATCTCCTGATTGATCTTGGGGATTACCGCCTCGGGTCTGTGCTCTTCATCGACCTTTCCCAACTGGATCAGCAAGCGTGCAAGGCGCTTCTCGCTGGTGTTAAAGAGCTGGTCCACAAGGTCCTCTTCCATCTTCAGATTCCGGGAGAGCAGATTGTGGAGAAGCAGTTCTGACACCGCGGGAACTTCCTGGATGAGGCGTTGGGCGCTCGATTTCTCTACCCGCACCGCGGTGCAATCGTTCATCGCCTTGGCAGTGGAGCTTCGCAAGGCCTGGCCCGACAGACATCCTTCGCCAAAAAAGTCTCCTACTCCGAGAATGGCTACAATCGCTTCCTTGCCCCAGGTCGATACCACCTTCAGAACAACGCTGCCTTCGAGAATATAGAACACAGCGTCGGCGGACGCGGCTTGCGAGAAGATGGTCTCACCCTTGGAATACTGGATGATCCTCCTCCCCACGCCGCTTTTCGCCAGACACATGAGGGGATCCGACTGCGGGACACTGCTTTTGGTGGTGATCAGTTGAACTGGCATCGCGGGTGGAGAGAATGCACGCAAGCAGCCAAGGCAGCCTCGGAGAGTCACAAGGAGAGGGGCGTTGGTGACGAGAAACCCATGGCTCATTTCAGGAGCCGGAAGCCCGTGCCAGCGGTCACGATGATGCATCCGCCTTGGTCGCGTTCGATACGAATCGGACGCCGGACGGTACCTGCGTCATCTCCCCACGGTCAGGAGGTTCCTGATAGAGAGAACTTGCGTGCCCGGTAGAGTTGGGCCCGAAAGCACCTTCGGCAATCCCAGATTTACACTCAACTCAGAGCGGGTCTTTCGAGCCAGCCGAACCAAAACTGCCCTCACGCCAAACTTTGCACTGCGCATTTTGCACGACCCTGTCAGTCAACGGGAACCGTAAGAATCTTTACTGAAACACATAGCGCGGTACTGTCATCAAAGCACCGGGTTTGCGGTGAGCAATTGTATACATCCGGCATGCCGCCATTACACATATACTAGGAAGTAGCCACAGGGTCTAATCCAATATGGCTTTGTCGTTCGAAACCATCCTCGTGGTGGAAGATCATTCGGCGCTCCTCAGACTCGTCAAGCAGATTCTCGAAGACGCCGGGTTTACGGTAATTCCAGCCACCACCGCGAAACAAGCCCTTCGGCTCGAGGCCGAATATCCGGGAACCATCGATCTGCTGCTCAGCGACGTGAGGATGAGGGGGATGTCGGGCCCAACCCTGGCGCAACGACTTAAGGAGAAGCGTCCGCAGATGCGCGTGATGCTCATGTCCGGCTATCCAGGCGGCGATTTGTTGGTCCTCGAGTACGGCTGGCATTACATCGAAAAGCCGTTCGTGCCCTCCGCCCTGGTGAGCAAGATCAAAGAGGTCTTGCGCGGCGAAGTGCAGGAGCAAGCCGCAGGCCGATCCAATGGGCGGAATCCCCGGCGGCGGCCGGTGTCGAGCGTAGCGCCGGATTTTCGTTCTTCGTTTTCCTCGGGAATGCGCCGCGGGGCCTGAGTTGCCGGGAGCCGTTTGCCTGGCGTAGATAGTCGCGCAGGGCGGTGTATACTCGACAAGCAAGGAGCTCGACGCTTTCGTGAAGCAAACTGTGAAGGCAGGTCTACTCGTGATTGGCGCGCTGCACAGCGCGGTCGCCCAGGTTGACTTGTCGAAGCTGATCACAGGGAACCAGACCAGCCCGGAGATGATCGCCGCCATACATTACGGCGCCGAGGGCAAGCTGATCTGGATTTTCTATCACGCGCCTTCCGTGAGAGATCCGCAAACTCACCAGCCCCGCCACATTTTCAACGGGCCCGGCGCTCTCCAAGCCGATGGCACCATCTGGCGTTTGGGAGCGGATTACGCGACTGTCCTGCACTCCGACGCCGATCTGGACATCGGAGGACTGGCGGTGCCAAAGGGCGATTACACGCTCTACGTCGATCTCGACAAGGGCAATTGGAAGCTGATCGTCAACAAGCAGCTCACATTCACGAACGCGCGCGGCACGCGGCCGCAGTGGGGCATCGTGAACTCCAAGGGCGACACGACGGATGACCCCGCCAAGGAACTGGGCCGCACCGCCTTGACGATGGGAAAACCGGCAGCTCCGGTGGAAACGCTCAAGATCGCGCTTGTGCGCACTGACGAAACTCATGGCAAGCTGGAAATCGCGTGGGAGAACGTGGCGGCATCGGTCCCGTTTACCGTGAAATAATGTGGCTGTGGACCCATCAGTTGTCACTTTGGCGTCAGTCCATCCGCCCCTATCACCCTCATTGACTTGACTCAGCATCCCTCATGATCGTGATCGGGGGGGTAGCATCTTTATCCAGTCGGGGTGTGGAGCCGGGGTCGAACCGCTCGTCGCTCAACAGTGCGGTTAGCCCGCCGGTAAGGGAGATGAATGCACGGCGTGTAGTGAGGAGCCCGGTCCAGCGGACGTCGGCGAGCGTCTGGCGCTCACTCAGCGCGCAAAGCATCCACGGGATCTACAGCGGCGGCGCGCTGCGCGGGAAGGAAGGTAGCGGCTAGTGCGGCGATTGCGAGGATTCCGGCCACAGGAGCCAGCGTCGCCGCATCCCAGGAGCGCACCCCGAACAGGAGCCCGCGCATAGCCTGCGCCGCGGCCACCGCGCCCGCAAGGCCGATCACGGTTCCCAGCAGCGCGAGCCGTGCTCCTTCCCGCAGAATCAGCCGCCTAACCGAACGCGGCTCGGCGCCGAGCGCCATGCGGATGCCGATTTCGCGGGAGCGCTGGCTGACCGAATACGCAATCACCCCATAGAGCCCGATCAGGCCCATGACCAGCGCCATCATTGCGAATCCGCCAACAAACCATGCCAGCGAGCGGTGCAGATAGGCAGATTGCGAGTCGTTGAGGCGCTCCTTCATGGTGGCGCCGCGCATGGTCACGATGGCGGGGTCGATCTGACGGACAAGCGCGGCGAGCGCCGGCACCAGCGCTCCCTCGGATTCCGTCGTGCGCACCACCACCGTGAAGAAATCGTCCGGGCCTTGTTTGAACGGAGTGTAGAGCACCGGCGGGATAGGGGCATCCAGCGGCCCTTCGCGGATGTTCTCCACCACGCCTACGATCTCAAAACGAGGCCCGTCAAGCGAAACGTAAGCCAGTTGCCTGCCGAGCGGGTCTTCCCCCGGGAAATGCTGCTTCACGAAGGCCTGATTGACGATCGCCACGTGCGGGTGGGACGGGTCGTCGGACTCCTGGAACTGCCGGCCGCGCTCGAGGCTCGCCCCGATGGTGGCGAAATAGTTGGTGCTGACGTAGCGGTGCGCGACGTCATAATGTTCGCCGTGCCACGGGTGGCCGAGCACGCGGATCCAGGCGGTATTGCCGTTGCCGCTCACTGGCGCACCGTTCTCCACCACCCCTGCGGAAGTGACGCCTGGCAGGCCTTGCGCGCGGCGGGTGACCAGTTCCGCCAGCGCCAGCGCCTGCGGGGCCTTTCCGTAGCCGGCGTCGGGTGCGGAGACGTCGATGGTGACGAGGTGGTCGGGGCGGATTCCGAGCGAGACGTGCAGCAACCGGTACAGGCTCTTGCCGAACAGACCCGCGCCCGACAGTAAGACCACAGCCATCGCCAGTTCCACTACCACCAGCTTCGAACCGAGCCTGCGCCAGGCGGTTCCCGAGGAGCCGCGGCTGGCCTCCGCAAGCCCGGTCCTCGATTCCGCAGACCAGATCCGCAGGCTTGGCGGAAAAGCCAGGAGCAGTGCTGCTCCCAGCGCTATGGCGCCGGTCGTGCCCAAAACCCGGCCGTTCAACCCGAGATCGCGCAGGAACGGCGTGCGCGCCATCATGGCTGGAGAAATCAGCCCCTGCAAGAGTTGTATCGCCCAACGCGCGCAGGCCAAGCCAAGACCCCCGCCGGCGGCCGCCAGCACCACGGCCTCGGTCGCGAACTGACCGGTCAATCGCGCCGACGATGCGCCCAGCGCGGTGCGCACCGCGATCTCGCGTTTGCGGCCTTCCGAACGCAGAAGCACCAGCCCGGTGACGTTCACGGCGGCGATCAGCAGCAGGAGCCCCGCGCCGGCGAACAGAGCCAGCAGGATACCGCGGACATCGCCCACGATCACGTCGGCCAGGGGCGCCAGCGCCGCGCCCTGCGAACGATTGCTATCGGGGTACTGACGCTCCAACTCCTTCGCGATCGCCACCACATTGGCAAACGCAGCCTGGATCGCGACGCCGTCCTTCAGGCGGGCGACGCCGAAAATGCCATGACAGCTCCGGCGAATGTCGCACGAGCCGGCCGGGTGAAAGCCGACATAGTATTCCGCGGCGCCGGTGGGGGCGAAATGGAATTCCCGCGGCAGCACTCCAATGATCATGGTCGGATTGTCATCGAGGATCGCCACCTGGCCCAGCACATCGCGCTTTCCGCCGTAGCGCTGCTGCCACGCCGAATAGCTGATGAGGCCAACCCGCGCGGCTGATACCAGGTCTTCGCCATCACGGAAATCGCGGCCCAGGATCGGATTGACCCCCAAAGTGTGAAAGAATCCATCGGAAACGCGCACGCCGCGCACCGGTTCACCGCCGGCCGGGGTGGTCAGCTTGAAGCCGTTGGCCTGATAAACGTCGAGCGAGCCGAAGACGGTATTGCGCTTCTTCCAGTCGAGGTAGTCGGGATAGGAGAGATTGCTTCTGGGGAACATCCCGTTGGTCTCGTATACGCCCACCAGGCGCGCCGGCTCGCGATAGGGTAGTGGTTTGATGAGCGCGGCGTCCACAAAAGCGAAAATGGCCAAGCTGGCGCACATCCCAAGGGCCAGCACCAGTATCGACGTGACGGTGAATCCCGGCGTGCTGCGGAGCTGGCGTAAAGCAAAGCGCAGATCACGCCCCAGGCAGTCGAGCATGGTTGTTGGACGGCCTCGCGCGGATTGGGATAGCGCAACCTGTGTCTTTGGCTGAGAGGCCGGAGTCCAACCCGCCCCGACTTGACGAACCGTGCACTGTCGGCACCAGAGCCAGGCCGGCGTAAGTGCCCGTGCAGGGGAGCGGCATGCCTGCGACGGAATCTGCTATGCTTCGAAATGCCGGCTGCTCAGCATGTCGGGTGCCTCATATGCCTGCGAGCAACTCGCACGCGGGGGCTGGCTTCGAGCCCGCCGCGGCGTTTTACGAAACCGATTCCGACGGCGCCTTGATGGACGGCAGGCGGATCAGCTTCCGCTGAATCGCATACTTGATCAATTCCGCCCGGTCATGCAGATCCAGCTTCCGCATCAGATTGGTCTTGTGGGCATCCACGGTTTTGACGCTCAGCACCAACTGAGCCGCAATGTCTTTGAGTGCCAGCCCATCCGCCAGCAGTTTCAGGACTTCGCGCTCACGATCGCTCAAACGCTCGTAACCCGTTCCGGAACTCCTGACGCCCTTGACGTATTGCTTGACCACTTTTCTGAGGGCACGGGAGCTCATGTACTGGCCGCCCTTGTGCACGACATCAATCGCGTGAATCAGGTGTGAGCGGGGCGCATCTTTCAAGACGTATCCGGAAGCACCTGCCTTGAGGCAGCGGTCAATGACCTCCTCTTCCTCATACATCGTGAGGATGATCACTTTGACCTTGGAATTCGACTGCAGAATGCGACGGGTGGCGTCAAATCCGCTCAGGTCGGGCATCGCGATGTCCATGAGCACCACGTCCGGGTTCAATTGGCGCGCTTGCGCGACGGCCTGGCGCCCGTCCGAGGCCTCCCCGACGATGTCGATCGAAGGCTCGTCCCTGAGGATGGCCTTGATCCCCTCACGGAACAGGGTGTGATCGTCGCAGAGCAGAACTGTGATTCTCTGTTTCACGCCATCTCGCCGTTCTGGAGAGGTAAATGGGCCTCAATCGTAGTGCCGCGCGATGCTTCGCTGCGTCGCGCCGGCCGGGACGTAAAGTGAATCGCTCCTCCCAGAAGCTCCACCCGTTCGCGCATGGCGCGCAGGCCATACGACTGGCGGGGCACTCCCAGCTTGCGGCCCACGTCGAATCCCCTTCCATCGTCCTCGATTCTCATGGTCACAAAATCCTGCGCACTCGCCAGAGTAATTTTCACGCTTTGGGCATCGGCATGGGCGACCACATTCGAGAGCGCTCCCTGCAGCACCTTGTATAACGCCGTTTCACAACGCGTGGGGAGGTGCGCTCGCATTCTGGCGGCGTCCAGCCGGACTTTGATCCCGGTTCGCTTGGCGAACTGCCTGGCATAAAGCCGAACCGCCGGAATGAATCCCTGCTCGTTCCAAACCGCCGGGCCCAAATCAAACGTCAGGTGCCTCACGCTCTTCAGGGCGCGCTGGATCAACGTGACCGATTCTTTCAACTTGCGCCGGAGCTGGCTGATATCGCCCTTTTTCAGGTCGAGTGCAATCACTTCAGTATAAAGCTTCAGGACGATCAAGTCGTGCCCGATCTCATCATGAAGATCCTGTGCCAGGTGGCGCCGCTCCTTCTCGTAGGCCTCGGCGAGCTGAACGGAGAACTCCTGTGAGCGGCGCTCGACCTGGCTGACTCTTTCCTCGAGGTATTGCCGCTCGTTTAGTCCAAATCGGGCGTAGCCTGCCAGAAGAAAGAACCGGTAGATGGAAGCCCACCGGAAAAGTGCCCGGGTCCAATCCGCGATGGCAGCTTCCCCGGACAGGTAGGGCAGGCAGCTTTCGACATAGAGATCCACCGCTACCGCGGCGCACTCGGGCGGCACTTCGCGCCGCGCCAACTCTTCTCCCTGGCGCTCGGATTTCTCGCGAAACGATTGCGGATCGCTGAACAAAAGCTCGCAGCTCGCTGGGCTGGGGTGTAAGCCGGAGAGCAGCGGCACATGTTTCCGGCACACCTTGTGGCGCCCGAGAAGCACGCGCCAGGAACGGGCGATCTTCGAGGCATGCGGGGACAACGCGTCTACCGCCGGGAGCAGCGGCTCTCTGACCTCCAAGGCCAACCGCCTGATGGCGTCGTTGTCCATCACATCATCTCGCCGGACCTCGCCGCCGCGCGATCCAAACAATCGCCCAATTCCTGGCGTACTTGAAGAAAGACGTCTGGCCGCGATTCCCAGAGATAGGGCTGTTGCACGATGCGGTCCACGTATTGGCTCGCGGCTTGCCGGCCTTTCAGCCTGGCAAGCAGGGCCAGGTACTCATAATCTTCCATGCCTTCCCGGATCAGTTTGAGCCGGATGCTTTCGATGGGAATATCACTTCGCCCGCCGATGTGGTCGGGGCGCCCCGGGTAGAACAACGTTCCGTCGCCGTTTCCTCCAGAGAGTCGTACGTCGATCCACGGGTCTTTTTCAGGCCCAAACGCCTCGTCCATGCTGTAGTAGAGCTCGCCTGCGATGGCGAATTTCCAGGCCACCCATTGCATTACGCGATTGGCGGCTCCGGATATGTCGATCACGTAACTGGGCCAGCCGGTAAAGTATGAGCCTCCGACGATGTTGCATCCGTGGCTGGCGCAAGACTGATAGAACCATAAGTTGGCGCGCGCAGCATCGCGGGAATAGTCGCTGAGCGGCGGAGTAGCTTCACAGAAGTCTGGAAATCCCGGCTTGGGCTCCAGGCAATTCACCAGGGGGGCCCAGATGCCGACCACTTCTGCGAGTTTCCGGGTGTAAGGCAGAGTAATCAGGCTGCGGAGCTTTGGCTCGACCTGCGTGGCCACCCTGCCGCGTTCGAGGATCTTGGGAAAGTCGCGAACCGCCGGCTCGTCCCAAAGGTAGAGGAACAGCCGGTCGCCCCACCCCTTGCGCTGGAAGTGCCGGGTCCACTCCGCCCAGTACATCCTTTCCTGATCCTCGCTGGGGAAGGAACCGGGCGAGCGGACCTCCGCCGAAGTCGCCCGTGCGCCGCGCAGAGGCTCCCCCTTGGGAATGACGGTTCCGTCCAAAAAGGGTCCGACTTCGGCATCGTAGGCTTTCCAATCCAGGTGCATCTTGCCGTCGAAGGTGTACTTCGGCGGTTGCATGCTTCCACCATTGGTGCTGATGCGGTGAAGCAGCGCGGCCTGGGTGTACAGGCGCGTAATCGACTGGAGGTCTTCATCACTGGTGTAACGCCCGCGGTGCTGCTTCAGGGCTTTCAGCCCGCTGAGGCCGAACGATGATTTAAGGGTAGAGGTGGCCGGCAGGACGAACCGCCACACGGTGAGGTGAATGGGCACCGTAAACTGAACGACTCCGCTCAGCGAAATGCGGGCCGACCCGGTATACTGGCCCGGCTGCGCGGTGGCCGGAACGAAGACCTCGACCCACAGCGGCTGATTCCGCCCGCGCCGCACCGTGAACGGAAACGCATTCCGGCGCTCATGGGCATATCGATCGACTCGTGGAATCAGAGGATCGGGCCACAGCCCCTCGCCGCCTTCGATGGAAGAGGGGCGCTGCAGGTCGACAAAGGCTTCCAGATAAACGGTCACATTCCGGCTGGAAATCTCGGCGCCCTCGGAGCCGCGAAAATCCGAAAAATCGATGTCCACACCAGCCACATCATGGCTCGGCGAACGCAATACCAGTTGGAATGGTTCGAATTCGTTGCGGCCGGCCCGGAGGTCCGCGGTCTTGGCAGGCTCGCGAGGGATGGGGTCGAGCGGCTTTACCTTCGCCAGTGGATGGGTGGTCCACCAGATGAAGGAAGGCGCCGCCGACGCACCCATGGCGGCAACTGCGATGATCGACAGAATGCGAGCGGCACGGAACCACATAGAACCCCCGGGTTAGGTAGACACCACTCCCTCACGGTCGTGGCTTGGAACCGAGCCGCGCGCGTAGGCCCTCGGCAGTGCCCGAAAGCGGGTAACGATGGCGCTCAGTTCCTCCACCTTCTGATCCCAGGACTCCCGTTCCATGAGGGCAGAAACCGCAGGGTCCGGCCCGCGCCTGCCTTCCTTCAGAAGCCGCTCAATCTGATGGAGAAAGTCTGGAGGGGCCTGCGCCGTGCGCACGAGTCCGCTCAACTTGAGCACTTCGGGGAGCGGCGTTGCCACCACGGGGAGGCCCGCCGCCAGGTACTCCCGCAACTTTAGGGGATTGGCCGCGACGGTGAGTTCGTTCACGACGAATGGCAGGATGGCGACATCGAAAGCTTTGCAATACGCCGGAAGCGTCGCGTAACTCCGCCTCCCGAGCAGGTGGACGTTGTGCAGATCCCGGAGCGCCGACACGTCCGCCTGAATATCTCCGATCACCAGGAGCGACCATTCGGGCCGCGAGGTGGCCAGGAACCGCATCACCTCGAGATCGACCCAGTCGGCCACCAGGCCGAAGAAGCCGATCACGGGGGATTGCAGCGTCGGAACATCGGGCGGGATCGCCACGGTATCGTGGCAGGCGCTTCGGAAATGGGCGACATCGGCCCCGTGAGTTACCAGGAAGGTGTTGGGGTTGTAAGCGTGTTTCGTCTCGTAGAGGCGGCTGGACGAAACCACCACCACATCGGCTTTCTCGATCAGGCGGCGCTCCATCTCGAGGATGGCGTTCTCATCGGTGCCGGCGAACTTCGAGTATTCGTCCACGCAATGATAGATCACCATGCGCTCAGATAACGAGCCGGCCACCTCGCCCGAACTCGGTACGAAGGACCAGGTGATGGGATGATCGAAGCCGAGCTTGCGGCAGGCGCGGCGCAGGCTCCAGCGCAGCAGCCTTCTGTTGACCCACCGGGCCGCACGGTTGCCGTGAAATGGGATCACCAGCGGCGAGAACACCGAGATGTTTTCGGATACCGGACGGCATCCCCGAAGAAACTGCCGGAGCTTTTTCCAGGCGCGCCGCATATCGCGAACGGAAGCCGTAGGGTTCCGGTTGCCGGTGGAGTTTACCCAGAGCACGCGATTCTTTCGGGCGAGCCGCAAGGCGATGTGCTTCTTGCTCAGGGGATCGCCATCCCAATCGTTGCTGAAGCAGATGATGTCGTTTCCTTCTAACATGACGGCTCTCCACACGCGGCAGGCCGCGACTCGGCCAGAGTCTGGGCGACGGCGAATCCAGGCCGGCCTTGAATGAATTGGCGGTGCCAGAATTCAAGCACCAGCAATGACCAGATTTCTTGTGATCGGTCGGCGGCGCCGCATTCGTGGTCGTCCACCAGGCGGGCCACCTCTGTGCGATCGACGTACGCATGGCACGCCGAATCGCGTGCCAGAAGATGCTCGCGCGTGAACTGCCGCAAAGACGTCCGGAACCACGACCCGATCGGGATGGGGAAGCCCTTCTTCGGGCGATGGATGATCTGATCGGGCAAGACCCCGGTCATCGCGGTTCGCAGCAGGGCCTTCCCGCTATTGCCTCTGATCTTGGACGACCGCGGCAGGGTGGCGGCGAATTCCACGAGCCGGTGATCCAGGAAAGGAACCCGCAATTCCAGGCCATTAGCCATGGTCATCTTATCCGCCTTGATCAGGAGGTCGTCAGGCAGCCATACCTTGGCGTCCGCGTACAGCATCCGGTCCAGCGGTGAGGCGCCTCTCACGGCATCGAAATGCCCGCCGAAGATCGCTTGCAGCGCTTCATCAGACCTCGCCCGCCGCGCGGAGCCGACCAACCGCGGCAGGTCTGCATTGCTGAAGCCGCGGGACACGCCTCGGTAGCGCGTTTCCAGAGGCTGCCCGCACATCTGCACATAGCGGCGTAATTTCTCGTGGGGTGTGAGGCGGGCGATCCATGGCGCGAGGTGCGCCAGTGGGCCCGCTCCGCGGCGTATCCGTTCGAGCGCCAACATCCGGCGATAGATTCCGTAACCGGCAAGAAGCTCGTCGGCGCCTTCGCCGCTCAACACCACGGTGATCTGCTCGCGTGCCAGTTTGGAAATGAAGTACAGCGGTATGCAGCTGGGATCCGCCAGCGGCTCATCGAGATACCTCACCAGGTCGGGGACGAATTCGGCGAAGTGCGTCGAGTCCAAACGGTACTCCAAGTGGTCGGCATGGAACGCCTCAGCGGCCAGACGCGCGTACTCGAACTCGTTTGCGGCTTCCTCCTCCGGCGATGAGGCTTCGTATCCCACGCTGAAGGTCTTGACCCGGCCGCCGCCGGCAAGCCTGCTCATGGTGGCCAGGATCGCGCTGGAATCCAGACCGCCGCTCAGAAAGACCCCAAGAGGAACCTCCGCGATCAGCCGCAGCCGTACGCTCTCTTCGAGCAGATCGCGGAATTGATCCAACAGAGCCCTGTCGGAGGCTGGCGCCGGATCCTGGTACGCGATATCCCAATATTCTCTGTCTTGCAATCCGTGCTCGTCGGCCACCAGAAGATGTCCAGGCTGCAGCCGGAAGATGTTCCGGAATGCCGTTCGCGGCCCCGGAACATAGCGCAGGGAAAGGTAAAGGTCGAGAGCGTCGGGATCGACTTCGCGCGACAACGAAGGGATCTCGAGCAGCGACTTGATCTCCGACGCAAAAGCGATGGAGCGTCCGTCGCTGTAATAGTAAAGCGGCTTGATCCCCAGGCGGTCACGCGCCAGCAGCAGCCGTCGTTTACGCCGGTCCCAGATGGCAAAGGCGAACATCCCGCGGAGATGATGGACACAGTCGTCGCCGTACTCTTCGTAAGCGTGGAGAATGGTCTCGGTGTCGGACCGGGTACGGAAGGTGTGGCCTGCGGAGGTCAGGGTGGCTGCCAGGTCGCGATAGTTGTAGACCTCGCCGTTGAAGATGATGACGGCCGACCGATCTTCGTTATAAATGGGCTGGTGCCCTGCGCTCAAATCGATGATGCTGAGGCGCCGGTGGCCGAGCCCCACATGGCCCTCGACAAAATACCCGCTATCGTCGGGGCCGCGATGGGCCAGCGCCGCAGTCATCCGCTGGATCGCAAGCCGGTCCACAGGCTCGCTGTCGATAAAGTTCAGGACTCCGCAAATTCCACACATAAGCTGTGCACTTTCGAATCGATGTCCGTGAGTTTGAGATAGCCCTCCGGCTCGAGCCGCCGGAAAACAGTCGTGCCCCTGTGAATCAATTCGCGAGCCCGAATTGCCAGGACTTCCTTCAGCACTCCGCTCTCCAAACGGAGCCAGAAGAATTCTCCTCGCATGCGGAAATCCCGGAGCGAAATTTCGGAATCGGCGAGGGAGATGGCGGCGATATCTTCAAAGCCGTCGTGACGATACGAGTAACCCAATCCAGCGCCTGTTTCGAGTTCGAGCCGTCGCACCTCGTGGCCGGATTCCGGAACGAGAAAAGTCATGACCGCGAGTGGCGGACAGCCGTGTGCCGAAGCGCGCACGGCGAGACACGGCTCCTTCCTGCCATAAGAACGCGACATCCACTCTGCCGGAATGGGGGGGCAAGCCATACCGTGCGCCACGTGGAAATGGAGATCGAACGAGTGCTTCCCGGTTCCGCGAAAGTCGTCCACTACAATCCAATACCCGGACGCCGGGGATACCACGCGCCGCCGATGGACGACGCCCAGCGGGCGAAGATAGCCATCGTGTTCGCCTTCCAGGTAACCGGGCTCGATCACACCGGCGCGCACGAGAAGACTCGTCTTCCAGCAGAAAGTACCTGCCTGTTCGACCTGATCCCGGCCATCGATGGTGACCGTATTGTGGGCTCGCGTGGAGCGGAAGTAGCCGCGCCACTCCGGAGCGCAGTTGTAGACGTAGGTTCCCGCGTCTACCAGGACTTCATGCCCATTGCGGAACAACGTGATGGAAAGAGCATCGGCATGCGCGTGCGCACCCGTAAGCATGCCGAGCCCGCCGCAGTCGAAGACCAGGTGGCTTGCCAGAGGATCCCATCCGGAGCGTTGAATCGCGTATCCGGCCGATGGGAAGAATGCCTGCGTGTCCGCCGGTTTGTGGCCTGGCGAAGCGTTGTACGCCTCCCACGCCCCCAGGCCGAGCATCCAAAGCGTTTCCTCGTGAAAGCTGCCGGACACGTATTGGAAGTCACCGCGGCGGAACAGGATTGCGCCGGTACACAGCCCATCGCGGTACGACCGGTAGTTGCGTTGATCGAGAGCGAGCGCCCGGCCGCTATCGTCGTCCCCCAGTGCGGGCAAGGTTCCGTCGGGCCTGGTCAGGTGCATCAGAAATTGCAGCATGCGCCGCACACGAATCGGAACGGCTGCCGGGAAGTGGTAACGATTGTGCTCCCCAAGAGCCATGGCTTGCAGGAAGAAGTCGAGGGCGTAGCAGTGATAGCAGGCCGAGAGTTCGCCATAGACGCCATCATCCAGGACCTGACTCTCCACGGCTTCGGTGAGCAGCGATGCCCCGTGTTGCAGCCACACGGCGGGGCGGTTCTGGTCCTGGAACACCAGTCCGGCAAGGAACAGCGCCGCCGCCTCGCCGATCAGGTGCGTGTTGGGGCTGCTGAACACCGAGGGATAACGGTGGACGTGCTCGAGTTGCTCGAAGAGCGCGCCGCCGATCCGCTGGGCTGAAGCTTCGTCCAACGAACGGGACGGGAGCAGCAGGAAGATCGTCCACATCCAGGAGATCGCCCGGATTGCAATCTCCAGGCTGGACTGCCAATTGATGCCGCGGCCCGGGGGATTCTGATCGATCCAGCTTAAGAGTTGAGCGACGGCCTCGGCGGCGTAGCGTTCGTCGCCGGTCCATCGATATGCCTTGGCCAGGCGCGGCAAATGCTGGTGCCGGTTCAGTTCGTGAATGATTTTGGGATCCTGCCCGCACCCGTCGCCGAACCGGTAGCCGGTCCAGAAGCGGCGTTCCCACCTGCGGCCAGTGACCGGGTCGCGATGCCAGTCAATCGCTGGCCCCAAGTCAACTGTGCCATATCCGAGCAGCGAAACCTGGTGCCGGCAAAGTTGCTCCGCTTCCTCGACGGCACGATCGATCCACTGCGGAAAATGCTCCCCGACGAAGGGCAGCAGGTCCTGCCGGTGGCTGCCGTAAAAGCGCTCCCCAGGCGCGCCGGCGAGGTACGCCTTAAACGGGATCACCAAGGACGGCCGGGGGCGGCTGCCGGAAACACGGTCCAACTCCGAATGGACCTTCTCGCGCACCCGGTGTGCCAATTCGCCGGGCCCCATAGCGGACAGCCTGCGAAGCTTGCGGACCAATTCAGGCATACGCCACCTCGGAGCCATCCACCTGCCGGTAGATCTCCAGTAATCGATCGGCGCAACCCGTTTCTGGACGGCGCTCTTCCCGCCTGGTCGAAAGCGCCAGTTCCACCTTGGCAATCATGTCCTCGACGTCTCCTGGTTGAAACAGGATCGCGCCGGGAGGGCGCGTGCCGACACGGCTGGCTACTACCGGGACGCCGAGCGATATTGCTTCGCGCACGGAGATCGAGTCGCCGTCCTCGAGGGTGGGGCGTAGAAAGACGTCGGAGTTAGAGATCCAGGAAAGGCAGGTATCGTGATCGACATCTCCGAGGAAGAGCACGTCTTCCTGGAGGCCGGCCTCGCGGACTCGCAGCTCGGCGGCGGGGCGCTGGTCGCCGCTGCCCATTACCAGGCAGCCTAACGAGGGAAACAACTGCTTCAGCTTGGCGAGAGCATCCACCAGCAGATCGAACCCATACTCCCGCCGAAAGAAAAGCACCGTAGAAAACAGCGGCCGGTAGCAGCTTGTGGCGCAGGCACTCCTGCCTGCCGCGGCCCCACTCATGGGGACGCTTGTCGGGCGTGTATAGTGCCAGTGCGGGCGAAGGGTTTTCGAGGCTGCCACGCCCCGACTCATCGGGGGGTGGTCAACCAATTGTGGCGACGACCCCAAATAGGCCGGCAAAACTTCCATGTGCCGGGAATCCAGCCCAAGCGACAGAAGTGAGCTGCGTATGTCAGAATTCACGCAAATCACCTGCGAAAAAAGCGAGCACGCATCAGCGGCCAGTCTCCGCCGCCAGGCCGGCGCTATCTCGAGATAACCGGGGAGCATGCCGGAGTGCAGCGTGAGGACCGAGCCGGGGCCGCATTGTGCGGCCAGACCGCATCCCATCGCCAGGATCCAGCTCCTCACGTTGTGACCGTTGGTATGCAGGTGCGGCGTCCAGCCCTGGAACGAATGACGCATGATCGAAAGGAAAAAACGCAACCCGGGACGAACCGCACCTGTGTCGAGGACGCGGCATGGGACGCCAGACGCGGTCAACTGCTGATGAATCCCGGCCACGTGCACCGAGATTCCCCCATGTGGAGGCGGATATGGCCCGATCAGCAGTACCTTCATAGGTGACCCTTGGCATCGATTAGTTGCTGATAGAGTTCTTCGGTCTGATGTACCGAGTGCTCGATGGAGAACAGATCGGAGACCCTCTGTGCGCCCGCTCGTCCGAGACGGATGGCCAGCTCCCGGTCCGCGAGCAATCGGCTCATGGCGGCGGCAAGCGCGGCCGAATCGCGCGGGGGAACCAGCAAGCCGCTGACCTCGTCCTCGACGACCTCGGGGTTTCCTCCCACCCTCGTGGCGATCACCGGAGTGCCTGCTGCCATCGACTCTAACAGGGTGTTCGAGATGCCCTCGCTCAACGAGGGAAGCACCGAGACCGCCGCTTCGGACAGCAGATCCGGAACATCATTGCGGAATCCGGCAAATCCGATCCGGCGGTCGAGACCGAGGCGGCGAGCCTGGTCCTCGAGTTCCGTCCGGATAACTCCGTCGCCGACCACCAGGAAACAAACATCCGGAGACTCCGCCGCGACCATCGCCGCGGCATCCAGGAAGTAATCAACTCCCTTCATCCGATTGAGGCGCGAGAACACTCCGACCAGTCGCGCCGAGAGCGGGAGGCCCAGTTCCCGCCGGAGCAACGCTCCGCGCCGCTTCCTCTCCGACCGCGGCACCGTGATGCCGTTTCGGATCACGACAATGTGGTTGGGATCATACCCCTGCCGGATCAGGCTTTCGCGGATGGCCTCGGCGTTCACCAGAACACAATCGGCCAGGCGGCAGACCATCTTCAGCAGCCGCCTCTGCAGAGGTGTCAGCAAGTCGCCCGTGTCGCGTATCGAAGCGACAACGATAGAGGCTCCCGCAATCCGCGCGACCGGCACCGTGAAGACGTTGGGGTAGAAGCCGTAACTATGGACGATCTGGATGAGGTTCCTTCTCACATAGCGGGCGAGCCGGATGCCCTGCCAGAACGTCTTCGGGCTGTAGAGCGGCCCGATGCGGAATTCCGGGCGCGGCACCTCGAGCGTCTCGAGTTCTGCCAGCAGTTCGCCGGAGTTCCGCAGGCAGGCAATGTGCAGGTCGAAATGTGACGAGTCGATTCCGAGCGCGAGATTCGCGACTTGCCTCTCCGTACCGCCAATATGGAAGTTGGTCAGCATTTGCAGCAGCCGGATTCGCCTGCTCTCGATCCCTCGGCCCATCACGCTGCCTCGCACGCCCGCCTTCCGGCCGCCCGATCCAGGAAAACGCGCGCCCAAAGCTCGAAGGAGATCAGCGTCCAAAGCTGCAAATCGAGATTCCGGCCGCGCTCGTGCCGCGCCACCAGTTCTTCGATGTATTCGCCGCGGAACAGTCCGCGGCCCCGGGCGCTTCCGCCCAGCAGCAGGTCCCGGACATAGCTGCCGAGTTTGCCGCGAAACCAGTAACCCAGGGGAATCGCAAAGCCGTGCTTCGGGCGGTCGATGACCGAATCCGGCAGAATCCCGCGCATGGCCTGTTTGAGCACGTACTTCGTCGTCCCGCCCCGCAGGTTCATTTCGGGAGGAATCGTGGCCGCGAACTCCACCAGCTTGTGGTCGAGCAGCGGCACGCGGGTCTCAATGGAGTGTGCCATGCTCATGCGGTCCACTTTCGTAAGGATGTCGAGCGGCAGGTAGCCCTTCACATCCAGGCGCTGCAGGGCCGACAGCCAGTTGCCGCTGCCCGGCTCCAGTTCGGCAGCTTTCGCCCGCCAGGGTTCGTGGGGCGAGAGCAGCTCGAAGACCTCCGGCCGGAACAACTTCTTCATCTCGTCCCGGCGGAACAGAGTGCAGGCGTCCAAATAGCGCTCCGGACCCGCAAGCGACATATGCCGCAGGAAGTTGCGTCCCCGTATTCCATCCGGCATTGTCCGGCTGACACGGCCCAACATGCTTCGCACCAGCGCCGGCAACGGCGGGTATCCGCGCTCACGGCGCTCTACCAGGTACTTGTCGTATCCCGCAAACAACTCGTCGCCGCCATCGCCCGACAGAACGACCTTCACGTATTTCGATGCCAGCCGGGAAACCATGTAGGTGGGAATCGCGGAAGAGTCACCGAACGGCTCGTCGAGGTGCCACGCGAGCTTCTCCAGTTCTTCCAGGCCGTCGGGCCCGAGCGTCAGATCGTGGTGATCGGTCCCGAATCGGTTCGCTACCACGCGAGCGTATTCCAGTTCGTTGTAGTCCGCCTCCCGGAAACCGATCGAGAAAGTCTCGAGCGGAGCCGGAGTCAGACGCGCCGCCGACGCCACGACGGTGCTGGAATCGATTCCGCCGCTCAGGAATGCCCCTATCGGAACATCGCTCACCATGTGCAGCCGGACCGATTCGTCCAGAAGTTCGCGAGTGCGATTGATGAAGTAGGTAAGATTGCGGCCTTCATCTGGTACGAACTCGAGGTCCCAATACGACTCGACAACGGGCGTGCGGCCGGGCGTCGCGGTCAACCATTGCCCGGGTTCGAGCTTGCGTACGCCTTCGACGATTGCCTCCGCAGGCGGAGTGGAGAGAAAACTGAAGAGATGCGACACTGCCGGCCAGCTGAGCTTCCGCTCCACATCGGGCAGTTGCAGGATGGATTTGAGTTCGGACGCGAAGAGCAGCCTGCCGCCCGCCTCGGCATAATAGAGGGGTTTGATCCCTAACCGGTCGCGCGCGATCAGGAGTTGCCTGGCGCGCTCGTCCCACAGGGCGAAGGCGAACATTCCGCGCAAGTGATCGACCAGGCGCTTCCCGTATTCTTCATAGAGGTGGACGATGGTCTCGGTGTCCGTATTCGTCTGGAAGACATGCCCCCGGCCTTCCAGCCTCTGCCGCAATTCCTGGAAGTTGTAGATCTCGCCGTTGAACACCACCCACACGGTTCCGTCTTCATTGCGAACCGGCTGGTGGCCGGAAGCCACGTCGATGATGCTGAGGCGCCGCATACCCAGGCCCACGCCGGGAGCGACGTAATAGCCATGATCGTCCGGGCCACGGTGCGCGATCGCGCCGCACATCTCCCGCACTTCCTGTTCGAGAACCGGCTGGCCGTCGATGCTCAGAATGCCGGCAATTCCACACATGATTGCGCTATGCCCTTTCGTAGCTCCACGTCCAGCGCACGCCGCTCCGCGCTTTCCGCAGCCAGTTTGCAATCGCCAGCCTTTCGTTTTCCTGCAGCAGATCGAAGCGCCAGACCAGGCCGGTATAGGTAATCGAGTACATGGCGAACGCCGCCACGATCGTCAGCAGCGGCGTTGCATGGATCAGCGACTTAATCGCGGCCACCGCCAAACCCGAGCCGCAGGCGGCGCCAGCCAGTGGTCCCAGGCTTCGCCACGGCAGCAGATCGGCGGCCCCCACGCCAAGCAGCCGCTTCATCCGCAACATCGCGCCAGCCTTGAACGCCAGCGTGGCCAGCACCGTGACCAGAGCAGCCCCGGCGAGATGAAAATGCCCCAGACAAAGCCGGATCAGCCCCGCGATGATCGCCAGCCGCATCAAATTCAGGAGCAGCAGGAACCGTGTTTGCGCAAAGACGCGCATCACGCCATCCACCTGCAGGGTGGTGAGGACGATCATGCCGGACCACACCATGAATATCGGGGCGCTCGCCGCGTAGCGGGCCGTAAACAGGAAGACGATCACCTCGTGCGCGTCCACGATCAGGAAAACCGTCAACGGAAGGAACAGGAGCGCCAGCTTCCAGGTGCTGTCGTGCCAGATTTCGAGAACCGCCCGATTCCGCCCGGCCGCCAGGCACTCCTGCATCTTGACCATCATCACGTCGCTGGTTGGTCCGGCTGCGAATTCCACCAGTGGAATCTGCAGGCAGCCGACCGCGAAAATCGCGAACGTCGCGGGATCGAAGAGATGGGACACCACGTATTGCGGCAGGCTGGTCTGCACGATCTCGACCAGAACGGCCAGTCCAAAGGGCAGCGCGTACGCCAGTTGTTCGAGGAACAGCGCCCGGTCGGGCCGGAAACTCCCGCGGAACGCGCTCCGGAAGTACGTTACCGTAACCAAAGCACGGAGTCCCGCGAGCAATACACCGCACTTCAGCAGCGGCCCCAGATCGCGAAACAGCAGCGCCGGCAGGATGAACGCCGCCGCGCGCAGGAGGTCCGAGCCCGCATACGATACCGATGCCCACAGGTACCGGCCGCGCGAGATCAGAACGATCTCGAGAGCCATAGCGAACATCGTTAGCAGGATGTAGCAGCCCATCCAAAGCAGGTACGGGGCCAGGTCGGGGTTACTCAACCAGCGGCTCACTTGCAGTGCGCCAACCACCAGCGCACCGAGGCAGCACGACCCTGCCGCCAGCATGAACAGCAGGGAGTTCGCGGCATACGCGCCTGCGCGATCCGGCGACCTGGGCAGGAAATAGTACAGGCTTTGCGCCATTCCCAGTTGGCCGATCGAAAACACCGTGGCCCAAATCAGGAAAAGCTGCTTGTAGGTGCCGAACTGTGCCGGATGGAAGATCCGGGTGAGCACCATGGGGATGAAGAAGGTCGCGGCGAACGCCACGGTCCGTCCGCACATCAGCAGCAGCGCGGGCTTGAAGACCGAAGGCGGCTGGCCGGCGGCCTCCGCCGAGACAACGGGCGGCGCGGCGGCCATCACTTCTCTCCCCGAATCTGCCAGCCTGCCGACACCATGCCCAGCAGGATGTATGGGAACCACGTCAAAACGTAACCTCCCGAAAGGCCGCAAATCACAAAACCCCAGAGGGCGATCTCCAGCCCGGCCCCCAGGTTGGCGCTACTCTGCCGCCGATTCAGCGCCAGTTTGCGCGCATGATAGATGCCACAACCGATCAACAGCGCGAACGGAACGAATCCCAGCAGGCCGGTCTCCGCCAGCGGCTGAATGACTGTGTTGTGAGTCACAAGAGCGCCGCGCGTATACAAATCGTGGGGCGCGTACAGCGGCCAGGCAATCACCGAGCACCCCAGTCCCACGCCGGCGAACGGATTGTCGTCAAACATCCGGAGTCCCGCTTCGGAGGTGGCCAGACGCTGCTGGAAGCTGACGTCGCCATTCAAGCTGGAGAAGTCCTCGTCTCGCGACCAGTACTTGCCGCCGTACGGCAGCGCTACTACCACCAACGCCACCAGGGCGGCCTGCAACCAGGAATTCCGCTTTCGCCAGGCATAGAGCGCCACGACGACTCCCAATCCCACAAGACCGCCGCGCGAAAAGGTCACGAAGATTGCCGCCAGGAAGATGACTCCGATCCCCAGAAGTAACAGCCGCGGCAACAGGCGAAGCCCCTCGGCCAGGAACGCGGCGATCGGCAGCAGGATGATCAGGCTGTATGCCATCTCATTCGGATTCGCAAAAATTCCCAGCCACGATGCCCTGCCTTCGAACAGGTTTCCTGCCCAGTAATTCCGCAATGTGCCGGCAGCAGGGATCAATCCGCCGAGCACCACCGTCCACATCAAGCCGCGCAGCCTTCGTACGGTGTTCGCGCAATTCGCAATGAAGAAAAAGACGAGCCCCATTTTGAGCAAGTCGGACAGGGAGTCCACTGCCTGGTGAGGCCACAAGGCGGTCAGGCAGGAGACCGCGGCAGCGCCCACGAAGGCCAATAGAAGCGCGCCCTCGGGCCACGCGAACGTCAACTTGCGGCGCCCGGCGATGGTTTCCACCACCAGCATGGCCAGCGCGGATGCCCCGACCACGGCGGCCGGCCGCGCGACCTCAGTTGCAGGCAGCACGAACGGAAGGTTTGCGTACAACAGGAAAATGAACAGCAGCAGGAGCCAGTACGAGACCGGCGTGGCGCTCGCCATGGCGCTACGCGTCCGGAAGCGCAGTTGCGGTACGCCCGGAGTATAGAATTGTGATGCTACATGCGATCCGTTGCCGCTAGCCATAGGTGCGCTCCCCTCCGCCGCGGTGGCGCTGCCGGCATCCACTCACCGCCTCGAACGCACGATGGATTTGACAGCTCAGAATGCTGCCCGAAAATCTGCCGCGGTAATCGCCGCAGGAGTTCTGCCATAGCAGAGTCCGAGACACAGTGAGGCGCGGAAAGGCGGGGTCGCGGTGGGAGCAGACCGTGTACCCGAACCGGTATCCCGCATCCGCCACGGCCTTCACGGCGCGAGTATTGAACTGCCCGCTCGGGTAGGCAAAGTGCCGCGCCTCCGTTCCCAGTCGCGCCTCGATTTCATGCCGCGATTCGCGTAGCTCGGCCGCCGTCCGGGCTGCGCTTTCGTTGGTGATGAGGACGTGCGTTCGGGTGTGCGACCCCACGGTCACGCCGCCGCGACAAGCGCTCGCGAGCATCTCCCAAGTCATCGAGTAGAACGGTTTCCACGTGCTTTCGGGAATCGGCGACTCGGACTCCAGCACGGCAAGCACGCGGCGCAATTCCTCCTGCGACAGCATTTCGATCAGCGTCCTGGTGACCTCGTATGTACCGGCGCCCCCCACGCTTTGGACCGGCACGCCGAGATCTCGCAACAGGTGCTCGAAGTTCTCCAAACCAGCAAACCTGGCCGCACGCCGTGCGAGCAGAAGGTACAGCTTGTCGTGGACCTGAATTTCGGTGGTGCCCACCAGCCCCGTGACGATGAACACCGCCGCTGGGATGCCCTTTCGTTTGAGAACCGGAAATGCGTGATCGTAAAAATCGCGATATCCGTCGTCAAAGGTGATGGCTGCAATGGGGGCGATCGAGGTATCGGTCCCGTCCAGACGCGCTCCCAACTCATCCAGCGAGACGAAACGGAAACGGCGGCCGATCCAGTCCAGGTGCCGCTCCAGCATTTGCCGGCTGACCAGCATCGAAGGAATCGAGGTTCGAGCGGCGCTTGCGAAGTCTTCCACCACGCGGTGGTACCCAATCACCACGGCCTGATGATTCGATCCGGCCAGAGTGCCCACAGCCCTGTCCATGCCGGTCCGGCTCAGCACTCCCGCGGCCCCGGTCTTGATCCAGCTTCGAATCACTCCGCGATCCTCGTGAGCGCACGCCGGGCCAGTTTCCGTGCCGAACGCTCCAAGTGCGCCGCCCGCTGGCAGATGCGCCCGGCCGCGCCCGGCGGGTATACTTCCAACCGGTTCAGTTCGCGGCTCTCGCTGCTCCAATGCGCCTTATAGTCCTCATCGCCGTGCAGCAGGTCGTATTCGTCTGCGCCCTCCTCGATGGCGCTCCGGATCCCTAGTCCCATGGTGACCAGGCCCGCGCTCAGCTTGCGATACGCCGGATCGAAACCCGATTGGTAGAAATAGAAAGTTCGCCCGTACCGGAATCCGTACAAAGACGCCACCGGCGTGTCATTCAGCCGTAACACATAGAGCCGCAGCCATCCTCGTTCGCAGGCGATCCGGCTGAACTCGCGATGAAACGCGATCAGGCCCTCGGCGTGGAAAGCGTCCGAGCCGCCCCGCTCCCTCCAACGCAAGTTATGCAGGCCGATCAACATGTCGATCGACTCCCGGCACTGGTCCCCGCGTTCCACCCGCTCGAACACCACGCGATAGTCGCGATTGATCCGCCTCCATTTACGGTGGAAATTGTACCGATGCTCGGCGCCCAGCGTCGCCAGGTACTCCTCCCAGGACATCCCGGAAATCGTGATGAAGGGGCAGGTATTGGTGGGGGTCTCCGTAAAGCTCCAGCCTTTGCCGGCAAGGCATGAGGCGACAGCGGGTGCAAAGCAGTTTTCCAGCCGAAGCTGCGTCCACTCGAGCACCACGCCCGCCCGCGAAAATGCCCCCGCGAACGCCTGCTGCGCCGATGCTTCGTATCCCCTCCGGACAATCAAATCCAGATAGTCGGAGCCCACATATCCGCTTCCCAGAAACTCCATCGCGGGAAGCGGGCGGCGCCGCAGCAGATTCGCCGGTCTGAGCGCCACCGGCGCGAGCGCCACCAGTTTTCCCTCGTGGCGGGCGGCGAGAATCGACAGCTCACGGTCCTCCGCCAGGTGCTTCCACCAGGTATACAGCCATTCCCACGTGAGAAACAGACAATCGGAGTCGCTCGCCCGCAGCAGGTCATTCCACTCATCGCCGAGTGCTTCGAACTGCCGCACGCTGGAGACGGTCTCCACCATAACGGAGGGCGCAGCCGCGTTCGTCTTCGGGTACGTCGCCGTGGTCATGCGACATCCTGCGGGCGTTCCGCAATCAGGAAATCCGCACCAGGAACGTGTGGGTCCCACCAGCCCCGCACCAGGCTGCTCGCCGCGATTGGATGTGCCATGTGATTCCTCAACGCCCTCGCATGTAGTGCCGCTGGTAATACCGGTATGCGTACGCGTAACGGGTGTCTCCATATTCCACGTCGTTGAGGACCACACCCAGCAGGTCGGTGGGACCAAGGCTCTCGACAGCCCGCTGCAAAAGCTCGCGCCGCGTCTGCCGCGCGCGGATCACCAGGATCACGCCATCGGCCAGGCCGGCCAGGAAGTGGCTGTCCGCGATCGGCACGATCGGCGGGCTGTCCAGCACGATCCACTGGAATTCCTTGCGAAGCGTGTCGATGATCTCCCGCGTGCGTCTGCGCGACAGGATTGCAGCCGACTCGCCTCCCTGGTCGCCGCCAGTCATCACGTAGAGGTCCGCTACCTTGGAGATGTACGGAGAGAGATCGCCGCGGTCGGCATTCAAAGCATCGCTGAGCCCGGGGGATTCCGCGATACCCAGCCGGGTATGTACCTGCGGACGCCTCAAATCGCAGTCCATCAGCAGGACGCGGCCTTCCGCCGAAGACGCAAGCGCCATGCTGAGATTCAGGGCAGTCAGCGATTTGCCTTCCCCGCCCGCCGCGCTGGTCACGACCAGAACTCCGCCTTGTGTCTTCTCCTGCCATCGTTGAACCTTCAGCGAAAGGATGCTGTATTGCTGCGAGGCAATGGACTGGGGGTCGCTCAAGACCGTCAGGTGATGCGCGTGAAAACGCCGGCGCTCCTCCAGCGTGATTCCATTGCCCCTCCGGCGGGGTTCATCCAGCCCGATCGTGCCTCTGCTGTTGTTCCCGTTGCGCGATCTATAGATCCTGGGCAGGCTGCCGTTAATGCTCGGGATCGACGACAACACCGGTATCGTGGTGAACTGTTGGACCTCCTCGATTGTCTGAAACGTGCTGTCCATATGTTCCAGCAGCAGCACCAGGCCGAATCCAAGTCCCAGGCTCGCCAGGAAGGCCAGCAGGATCATGCGCTGGCGTTGCGGACTGTACGGCGCCGCGGGCACCTGAGCCGCTTCGATCACCTTAAATCCGTTCTGCTTGCTGGTCTTCTCCACCTTCTGGTCGAGCTTCTCCGCCTGCTGCTTGGCGAGCATGGCTTCGTATTGGGCACGAGTCAGCGACGCGTCTTTCATGCGCTCGGCCAGGGTAGTCTCCAGGCCGGGAGACGAGTTGATCCGTTTCTCGTAACCCGACATGCGCGAGGAAAGCGAGGCCCGCTCCTGCTGGTAGCTCTTGATGCGCTGGTCGATGGAGGTCAGTTCCGCCTGCAGATCGTTGTACCTCATGTGGAACGCCGAGGGCTCCTGGCGGGTTCCCAGCGGCGTCCCCAGCGCCTCCAGGTCGTGAATCTCTTTGATGGTTTGTTGAATTTCCGGGTTCTCGGCGGTATACCGTGTCTGCAGTTGGCGCAATTTCAGCCGGAGGTCGTCGAGCCGCGCTTCATTGGCAGTCTTCTGCCGCGGCGCAGCTTCGAGCGCCCCCTGGCTCTCCATCGACAGCATTTCATTGACGATTGCGGCACGCTGCGCCTGAGCCTCGGCGATCTTGTCGGTCTTGATCTGTGCCTGTTCCTGCAGGTCTTCCAGCAGCTTGAGATTGGTATTGAGGCGATCGGGCAGCGCCTGCGCGACGCTGTCCTTGTAGTTCTTCAGGCTCTCTTCCTGTTGCTTGAGTTGGGTGCGCAGCCGCTCTACTTCCTGATCGAGAAGACTGTCTACCTGGGCCACGTGTTCGCCTCGAATGTCGGACGTCCGCTCTACGAACAATGCCGCCAGCCGGTTGGCCACCTGGGCCACCTGCTGCGGCTGATCGCCGTCGAATCCGACATAGAATGCCGTGGGGCTGTCAACCTGGATCTGGATCCGCTGCTTCGTGAGTTCGGTTGCCCGCTCCATGGCGTGCTGCCCAGCCGTATCGTACAGCTTGAACTCGCGGACCACCGTCTCCAACACCGATGGGCTGAACAGCACCTCGCGGATGGTTCTCAAGTGTTCCTGGACGTTGAGGGCTACGGCTGCTTCGCTGCGGTTGCCCAGATACGGGTCCGGTGCCGCGGTCTCCGAGGCAACCAATGCCTGTGCGCGATAGCGGACCGGCAGCCTGCCCGTATAGTAGGCCATGGCACCCGTAATCAAAATCACCGGTACGAGCAGAAAGAAGATCCGGCGTTTGAGCGCCTTGAGAATCGCGTATGCTGAACGCTGGCCGGGCTCATGACGGGAATCCATGCTCTATCGATCCTCCTGGGGATGTGAATCGCCTGCCGGCGGCTGGTCCGAGTTGGGCGGCAGCGGCTTGTGACGGTGCGGATCGTCGGCCAGTTCCGGCGCGCGCGACAAGGTGTACTCTACGCCCGCGAAATAGCGCCTCCGGGACATCGGAAAGGGCGTGAACTCGCTGAAGTTCTGACCGTAGAATTCCGTCCGCGTGAACAGCGTCACCCGGTCATTCAGCTTGTAGTCCAGGCGAAGCTGCAACATGATGCTCTTGATACCGCGATTATCGGTAGTGGTTCCGTTCAGCGCCCGCTGCGCGTTGCCTTCCACGCCGACCCGCCGGGTGATCTTGCCCCAGGCTCGCAACGCCACAACCTGGTAAATGGAATTTGGCGCAAACCCCACGCCAATAGGCACGGGGCTGACGGGAATCGGCGTGGGGGTCAAGCCGGAAAAGAACGCCAGGTACCGTTGATAGCCCGCCGAAAGCCAGACGTCACCCACCTTCTTGTCCACCGCGGCGGCGCCGGTGAATGACGACTGCACCGAGCGTGTCACACCTCCGGTGGCCCGAAGCGTCAACCCCGGGTTCACCGTGTAGACATACCCGAGGTTGACATTATGCGCACCGGTGTTGATCTGTCCAAATCCGCTCTCCAGCGGGTGGACGTACAGGTACGAGTAGCTTCCGGAAAGCGCGTGGTGGCTGTTGATGGTGCGGTCTACGGTAAATGTCTCGGCGAATCCCACGCGATTCAGGCGGGCCTGCACATAGGCCGGCAGATCCATCGATGTGTAGGCACTGTCGATCCGGGCGCTGAGGACCGTCTTGTGATCAAGCCGGTAAGCCAGCCGCGTGTAAAAGTCGTTCTCCTGGTAACGGCCCGCCGGCAGCAGCAGAAGGCTGTTGTTCAGTTTGCGGGTCGGATCATTCGTGAAGAGAAAGGAATCGGCCCCATCCACGCTGAGACGGCTGGTGATCTGATGGCGGAAGTGGAGATTGGCGTTGTGATTCCAGGCGTCCAGGTTGGTATAGTGCGAAAAGATTTCGAATTCCGCCTGGTAGTCCACCGAAAAGAGCGTCCGGTGTGTGCTGGTGAACCACGCTAATGTCGGAGTCGTAAGGAACGACACATTGTCGTCGAGGGTTCGCGAAGATGTCAGGAAATGGTCGTCGTAACCTGAACTGAGCCCCAGCGGCGAGGTCAGAAAGAACCCATTGGGCCTTTCCTGCGCGGATCCCGCCAACACGAAAACCAGCGGCAATCCAATGCCGGATAACAGTCTTGACCGGTTTCTCATAAATCTCACACTTTTGGCTTGCGCCTCCGGGCGGCCTGTCTACGTTGGTGTATTTGCTGTTCGAAACGGATGCCTGTCCTAATCCACGTAGACCGTGTCCAGCGCCTGAAGACAGAGGGGCGCCCCGGACTCGTCCGCGACCAGGCGCTTGATATCGACCTTGATCCGTTGCGGACCGGAAGGTGTGGTTCGGATAACCACTACCCGGTTAGGCCTTGCCAGGTCGGTAAACCCGCCGGCCATGGCAATCGCATCGAGCACGGTCACCCGGTTCTTGATTTTGTATACGTCGGGCCTGCGCACTTCCCCCAACACCGAGATCTTGAGGCTGTTGACCTGCTTGACCATCACGTTCACCACCGGCTGGACGATGTATTTGCTCAATCTCGCGGTGATTTCCTGCCCCAGTTCTGCTCCCGTTTTACCGCTCGCATCGAGATCGGCGACCAGAGGCAGGGAAATGCGGCCGTCCGGGCGGACAGTAACGGTCGTGGACAACTCCGGCTCTTTCCACACAAACACCTCAATGACGTCCTCCGGGCCCAAACGGTATTCCGCTTCTTTCGATCCGCCTGGCGTCTTAACGGTATCTGCCGCCATTGCTGTTGCCACGCTGGTTGTCAGTAACACAGTCAAGATCGCGGCAAGCTGCCAGTTTGTCTTTCCTGTCATGTGAACCTCCGTACCGGGCAATATCCGTGTCTCGTCAGGGAAACGGGTTCCGAAGCTCAGATTAACGGTCGGAGCGGGGCGTTGTCTGGTCAAAAGTGACCAGGAATGCGGAAGCCGGAATCGTCTCCGCCGCGAACTCCATGGAGCCGCAAGAAACCGCTCAGTCTCAGCCTCAGCCTCAGTGCTAAGTCAGTTACTTCAGCGGGACAGGCCATCGCAACGATCGTCTGTCCCCCCAGGAGGCGTTGAGAAGCCCCTGCGTACAGGCGCGTACGGGGTATAACAGGGCGTTCCACTCGAGGGCCGCCAGATCCTTCATCGACAGCGGAGCCAGGAAGAGACCGAAGCTGGCGATCCCTCGCGTCACAAATTCCCGCGCGATTACATGGTCAATACGCACATCGGGCCCCGCAACGTCGAGCAGAACCCCATCCAGCGTGAACAGAACCTTCCGGAACAGGAAGAGCGCGGGCGGGAAGTGGACTCCGTCCAGCGCAATCCTGTCCAGAAGGCGCATCGCGTCCAATGTGCCTGGCGAACGATCGGGAGGATGGCTGTTGAAGAATTGCTCCACGGCCTGGTCGATCAACTGTTCGCGCTCACGTCGCGGCCACCGGTCCGATGCGCTCAGAGCGCAAATAGCCTCGCGTACGCCACTGCGGTTCCGCAGGCTCATCATCAGGACCAACATCAACACCTGGCGCCTTACCTCGACCGTCAACCGGTCGGCCAGTGCCCAATCGATTACCACCAGTTCACGATTGGGCTCGTCGTAGAGCAGGTTCCCGGCATGCGGGTCCGCATGAAAGACTGCCGGGTCCCGCCGCGAGAAAAGCGGCACCGCCACCAGCGCCTCGATCAACTGCGCGGCAATCCCCTGCCGCCGAACCGGTGACCGCGGAAATGCCTCGGTGACCTTTACACCTTTCTCTTCCGTCATGGCGGTGACTTGCGAAGTACAGAGCGGCGCGATCAGCCTGGGCACCCGAATGCCGATGCTGGAGCGAAAGATGCCGCGTGCCTCCACCAGCGTGCGCTGCTCCAGGGGAAAGTCCAGCTCATGCTCCAGCAGCAGGCGCACCTCCAGCAGCATTTCTTTGAGATCGCGCACCGCGAATCCGTAAGCTCGATCACGGTCGGCAAGGAAGTCGGCAAGCTGCTGAAGCAGCGTCATGTCTTCCGCAAAGTAGCCGGCCACGTACGGCTTCAGAACCTTGAAAACCCCAGCGCCGCGCTCCTGGCCGGGATTCGCCCAGGTGAATCGCAGAATCGCGCTGGCACTGCCTTCCTTGAAAATCTCGCAAGCCATCTCCACCGCGTAGGTCCGCAGCAGCCGGTCGCCCAGTTCCCCCGCAATCAGGTCGGTCATTTCCCCGGGCTGCACGTCGGCCATCCCGTTCTCCAACTCCGATAGGGCTGTCCTCAGCGCAGGCGACAGGCGTCGGTTCCGTGCCAATACCTGTCCCAGCTTCTGTAACCCGGGCATCTTGGAAATCAGGTGCAGAAGCCGCGATTCGGGCGGCGTGCCGGCAGGCAGTTCGACCTGCTCGACCAGTTTGGAAGCCAGGCGATGCTCCGACAGCCGTGAAAAGACGAACTGGAATGCGTCCTGAACCAGCGGGCGCAGATCCCGGTTCTTCTCGGGTACCAGGCTTTCGACCGGGACCAGTTGCGTGATCCATTCGCCGATCCGTTCCCGCCAGGCAGCCCCGCATCTCCGCAAGGCGCTCTCCAGCACCGCGGCTCGTTCGCCCGTGGAAGCGCTGCCGGTGAACGCGACGGCAACGGCGCGGAGATCATCCGCCGGCATGCCTGACAGCAACGACGCTACTTTGGAAGGATCGAACCCCATCATTTCATCGGCGCCC
Organism: Bryobacteraceae bacterium; assembly: GCA_035501495.1. Classification (GTDB taxonomy): domain Bacteria; phylum Acidobacteriota; class Terriglobia; order Bryobacterales; family Bryobacteraceae; genus JAIQFL01. The sequence goes on from DATJWB010000121.1 coordinate 59,022, forward strand.
TCCTTTCGGTTTGCGCTTGCCTGGCGGGGGACGCTTTTCCAGCCTCGCTTCCAACTCGGCCACCCGGCGGCGGAGCTGTTCCACTTCGCTATCCGAGGCCGCCGCGGCCGAAGCAGGCGTCAGAAAATTCTTCACCAGGTTCAACGGGCTCAGGGCAGCCGACCGCACGTCGCTCAACCGGCTCTCCACCGATTCCTGGACTTTTCCGTAAGCGTCAAAGGCCGCCTTGAGATACCACATGAGAAAATCCTTCCCCACGTGGTCGGAAGCCACAATCAGTTGCCGGAGCAACTCCAGAGGAAGTCCGGTAGGTTGGCCCTTGGCATCTTCCACGATGACCTGCGTCAACACGACACGGGTCAGGTCCTCCCCGGTCCGGGCATCCACCACCTGGACTTCCGTGCCCTGCCGGATCATCGCCGCAACATCCTCCAGGTTGATATAGCGCCCGGCGGAAGTGTCGTAGAGTCTGCGGTTTGGGTACTTCTTGATGACCGCGTATGGGGGAATCGCCATGGCAGCTCCTTGCTGCGTTGCGAAAATCTTTCCCTCTTATCTTGACACAAAACCCCGCCAGCTTTATATTGTTTATAGATGCTGCAATGCAGCAAAAAGGAGTCGAGACATGCCAGCCAGAACGAAATCCGAGCACACCGAAGGGCGTGCCCGGGAGTTGTCCCCGGTATCCATACTATCGGATTGGGTGCGGCAGGGGACCGAGAGTTTCTTCGCTACGCAGCGGATCCTTTTGGATCTCGTGATGCGCCAGAACGCCAACACTATGCAAGCCGTTCGCGAACAGTTCGCGAACGTTCGCGCCGCTCCGGGTGAGATCCTGCCCGAGATGGCTGGCGAAGGGATTTCCAACTTCATTGCCGCGCAGCGGGTCCTGCTGCACCTGTGGCAGAGACAGAACGAGATTGTCATGACCGGGGTGAAAGAGCGAAGAGGTGGCTTCCCGCCGGTTGCCGCCGTCACCGATCTCATCAGCCGCGGTCTGGATAACTTCATCGACATGCAGCAGCACTTCCTGACCATTGCCGCCCGCCAGGCCGACGAGTGGATCGATGCCGCCAAGGAAGGCAAGCCCTTCGACGGCAAAGGCATGGCCGAGATGGCGCGGGACGCGATGGACACCTTCGTCCGCAGCCAGAAGAAATTCCTGGACGTGCTGGCCGAACAGACCGCTGTGGCCACCGGTGAGCCGGGCGGCGAGGCGAAGAAGCCGGCGAAGAAGACCGAACTCACCGAACTCGCGCGCCAGGGAGCCGAAGCCTTCATCGATGCGCAGAAGAAACTGCTGGATGTCGCTTCGCAACAGATGGCCATTGAGTTCAAGGCTGCCGGGAAGGCTTTCGAAGTGATCAATCCGTGGCAATCGGAAGTGCTGACGGATCTGACCCGCCAGAGTGTAGACGCTTTCGTGACTGCGCAGAAGGCCCTGTTGGACGTGGTCCGGCCCGGACAACACGCCCACGAAGCCCGCGTGCCGCACGCGAAAGAGACGGCGCACAAACCGGCCGCCGGCGCCCGGAAGGCTGGTCAAAAGCGGACCGAGCTGGCCCATGCAGAGCCCGTTACGGCTTGATCGGGCTTGATTTCCCCCCGTTTTTCAGAGTTAGAGATTCCATACCCCGTAACGAGATGCCTCGAAATGGCCTTGGCGCCGGGGGCGAAGTTACTTCTTTGTCCCCGGTCATATGGTGCCGCATTTCGTAGATGCTGAAGCCGGGCCAGGAAAGGCGGGAGGCCGTGCAGCCGGGTTCGTTCCGGCCCAACGGTCCTCCTCCATCGCCCGCGCGGCCGCCAACTGCGGGTGACGCACGGGAATGATGCGGCTTCAGGCGCCGGGTAGGGCGGCCGTTCGGTCCGCCCACCCGGATTCGTTTCCGCCGCCTTGCCCTTCCCAATTCGGGTGCCGGTCTCAAAGTGGTAAACTTCGAATGAACCCTAACGCTCGACTGGTACGCCGTGGTATGCCCCGACCGTCAGAACCCCCAACTCAGCATGCCGGTCCCGCACCCGCCAGTCCCGAAATCCCGGAGCCGTCACTGGCCGAACGCGCCCGCACCCTGGCCTCGCTCGCTCGAATCGGCAGCCTGTCGACGCATTCCCGGAAGTTCCCGGGATTTCCCTTCGGCTCGATGATGCCCTATGCCTGCGACGAACCAGGGCGGCCGATCTTCCTCATCAGCAGCATGGCGATGCACACCCAGAACCTGCGGCAGGATCCCCGCGCCAGCTTGCTGATCACCCAGCCGGATGTTTCCGGCGATCCTCTGGGCGCGGCCCGGCTGACGTTGGTTGGTGAAGTCGCGGAGGTTCCCGGCGCCGAGGTGCGCGAGTTGTACCTCGCGCACTACGAGCACGCCAGGCAGTGGGAGAATTATCCCGATTTCGCTTACTTCCGGTTGGAAGTATCGGGACTGTACTTCATTGGAGGCTTCGGCGTCATGGGATGGGTCGCCGCCGGTGAGTACGCCGGCGCCCGGCCGGACCCGTTGGCGAAAGCTGCTCCCGGAATCATCCAGCACATGAACGCCGACCATGCGGAGGCGCTGGTGCTGATCGCGCGCCGGTTTGCCGGCGAGTCTCCCGATCGGGCCGTGCTGACCGCGGTAGACCGCCTCGGCTTCCATCTCCGAATGCAGACCGGCGACCGGGCCCACGGATGCCGCGTCGCCTTTCCTCGCGAAGTGACCAGTACCGACGAGGCGCGAAAGGTGTTCGTGGAAATGGTACGCGAGGCCCGATCGCCCCGCTAAACGCGGCGCCGCACTCGGAAGCCCTATTTTCCGAAGTAGCTCCGCACCGGCGGCGGGGGCTCGTTGCCCCGAATCGCCCGCCACAGGATATCGTTCAGCTCGTTGTCGTCGTTCTGGTCCGCCTCGTCGAATCTCATGCGGTTCGATGCCGCCGCTCCTGCAGCCGTCGGCGGATTCCGCTCCTCCATGGACGTTCGCGGCTTCTCGGCGGTGTAAGGGGCCGGGTCGGGTGTGCTCCGGAAGGACGCGGCCATAATCCGCGCGCTGGCGTCGAACTGTGTCATAGGGTGCAGTCCCAGCAGTGCCTCCATGGTCCTGAGCATCGACGTAGTGTTGTACATGGTGCCGTCCACAAAGTGGCGCTTCGAGAACGACGAAATCACGAACGCAGGCGAGCGGTGGGAGTCCACGTGATCCGGACCGTTCTGGGCATCGTCCTCCAGGATGAAGATTGCCGTGCTGGTCCACAAACGCGACTTCGAAACCGCCTCCACCACCATCCCAATCGCCAAATCGTTGTCCGCCGCCGAGGAGAGCGGCGCGATCCGGCCCGCGGTGGTTCCATTGGTGTGATCGTTGCCCATCCGCATCACCGTCAGCCGCGGCATGTCGTTTCGCTTCTCATGCTCGGCCAACTCGGCGATAAAGACCCTGGCGCGCTCCACGTCGGGATACGCCAGGTCGAACCCGCGGTAGAGGGGGTTGGTTACCTTGGCAAGCACCGGGTCGCGGACGCTCGCGATCTGTTCCGTTCCGGCCTCGGCGATCTCCCTCTTGTTGTTTACCATGTAGCCGAAATTCCGGATCGAAAGACCGGCCGCCGCGGCATTCGTCCAAATGTAGCCGGCGGGGGGTAGAGATGCCGGATCCTGCTCCTCGAAATCGTAGGTTCGCCGGCGGCCGGAATACTCGTTCGGCCACATCTTCTGCACGTAGTCGGGAGCGATCCCGGCCGTCGACCAGTTGTGGCCGTCGGCGCTCACGTCTGCGTTCACATAAAAGTTATCCAGCAGGACAAACTCGCGCGCCAACTTGTGGAGATTCGGCGTGATATTCTCCCCGAAAAGCACCAGTGACGGATCACCATTACCTTCCTTGATGTCGCCCAGCACCTGGTCGTAGGTACGGTTTTCCCGCACGATGTAGATCACGTGCTCGATCGAGGGCAGGGGATTGGCCGCATCGAGTTTGGCATCGTTGTAGGCCGAGTTGGCCAGCGCCTTATTCGACCAGGCCTCGAGTTGCTCGGCGGTGAACGGCTCGATCCACGATGCGGTGCCGGTCTGCATGTAACCGACGTATCCGGGCCGGATGCCGGGCTCGGCATGCACGCCCGCGGGCCGCTTGGTGGGGTTCGGCCCGTCCGGATTCGGATACGACCGCAGGCCCTTGCCATTCAACACCACCAGCGTGCCCGAGGGCAGCACGCGCACCGCGGTCGGGTACCAGCCGGTCGGAATGAAACCCTCCACCACACTACGGTCGCTCGATACATCCACTACCGCGGCTACGTTGCCGTCGGAGCAGGCCACGAAGAGCTTCTTCAAATCCGGGCTGAGAGCCAGGCCCGAAGGCGTCATTCCGAGCGGCTGCCGCGGCGTCATGGCCAGATTGATATTCTCCACCACGCTCAACTCTTTGCCAGCGTTTACCGACACGGCATAAACGCTATTGGTGTTGGCCGCCGCCACGAAGAGGCGGGCCACCCACGTCGGCTCACCCGGAGGAACTTCACCCGGGCCGCCTTCGCGCCACACGATATCGGTAGGATGGGCGCCCACCCGCACAATTGCCATCTGGCTGCCCGTATTGGTGTCGTAGTGGCCAATCGACCCGTCGGCCCAATGGCTCACAAAGAACGACTTGCCGTCCGGATGGAACAGAATGCGATACGGCCGCCTGCCGGTCTTGAAACGGTTGATGACCATTCCCGACTGGGGATTGACCACTGCCACATCGTCCTGGTACAACTCCGCAACGTACAGAAGCCGGCCGTCCGGAGACGCCGCCACATCCCCGACAAAATCGCGATCCGTCTTTTTGGCTGATGGCGTGACTTCAAAGGTGCGGGCCGGTTGCAGGGTCCCGTTCGCAAAGGTGTACTCGAAGACCGATGCGCGCGATCCTCCGCCGACATAGACCTTGTCGCTCTTGGGTACGAAGGTCAGCCCCAGCCAGCCGTCCGGCGCCTTCACGTTGCTGACGACGCGTCCGGAAGCGGTGTCGATCACACTGACGCTCGGCGGGCGATAGCCGGCATTGAGCACCAGAAGAAACTTCCCATCGGGGGAGAGCGCACTCGACATCGGCAAAGTGTCGAGCGGCACCTGTTTCCCGGCCGGTTCCAGACGCCAGCCGCTGTTGAGCAGGAACGCGCCGTTCGGTAGCGGCCCTACTTGTTCCCTGGGTGCGGGTTGTGAGCCGAGCAGCGCCGCCAGGCAGACAAACGCGACGGCCAGAACCACCCGCATGCTCGCAGATCTCAGTGCAGGTTGCATACAGACGATTGTACTAGCCCCCGATGCTGCGGCAAATGACGAATCGGCCACGAAACCGCAGGGGAGTCGCCTGCATGTGCCGCCGCGAAGGCGCTACAATGGGAAATCGATTTTCCAGCGAAACTCAGGAGAATTCTTTTGGCAGACGACAAGACTTATAAAGCAGAATATCTGGGCAGCGGTACGTTCGTGATCAGCAAACCCAAGCGCAAAAAAATTAAAACGCGCCAGTCGCAACTCAAGAACCCGCAGCGCGGATCGCGCAAATAATCGCGGTTTAACGCTGGTGATTGCGCCGGTCCGCATTCATGATGCGGAAGAGACCTTCGAGCGCCGCCTTCTGAATGACAAAGGCTCCCACAAAACTTCCAACCAGCGTCGAGGCAATCACGAAGGCGTCCATGGTCCCAATCCCTTTCCACTTTTTCTAAGAGCAATTTACTTGCCATGCTGATTACCGACCTGGTGCTTCATCCCATCGCCATTTCCGATCCCCCATTGCGCAGTTCTTATGGATTGCACGCGCCCTTCGCTCTACGCACCATCATCGAACTCAAAACCGATTCCGGCCTGACCGGCATCAGTGAAACCTACGGCGGCGATGGACCCCTTGCCGGACTGGAAGGGGTGCGGCAACGTGTCACCGGGATGGACCCGTTTCAACTGGCCGGCCTTTCCCGCGACCTGAACGCCCTTGCCGCGGACGAAAGGGCCGCTACGCCGGGCGGGCGCTCGCAAACCTACCTGGTGCCAGGAGAAAACCCGCTCGACCGGCATGCCCGCACCTTCGCGGCCATCGAAATCGCGTGCCTCGACCTGATCGGAAAGGCTGTCGGCAAACCCGTCTGCGATATCCTCGGCGGACGCGTCCGCGACCAGGTGAGTTTCTCCGCTTACCTCTTCTATAAGCACGGCCCCTTCGACGGCTCGGATGATGAATATGGCGAGGTTCTGGACCCCCAGGCGTGTGTCCGCGAGTGTCGCCAGATGGTCTCGCAGTACGGCTTTCGAGAGATCAAGCTCAAAGGCGGCGTCCTCGAACCGGACGTGGAAATTTTGACACTTCGTGCGCTGCGTGACACGTTTGGGCCGGAATATCCCCTGCGCATCGACCCCAATTGCGCCTGGAGCATCGATACCTCCGTTCGCGTCGGGTGCGAGCTTCAGTCCGAGCTATCGAACGGCGGGTACCTCGAGGACCCCTGCGCCACCCTGGAAGGCATGAGCGAAGTCCGCCGGCGCCTGCTCGCCGAAGGCAACTCCACCCCGCAGGGCAGCAACGTTGCCGTCACCTGTTTCGCCGACGTGCCGCGTGCCAAAGAACTCGACGCCGTTCAGATCGTTCTGTCGGACCCCCATTACTGGGGAGGCATGCGCAACGTTCAATATCTATCTCACCTGACCGGCGTTCTCGGTATGGGACTCTCCATGCACTCCAACAGCCATTTAGGGGTCAGCCTCATGGCTATGACTCACGTGGCCGCCGCCTGCCCGAACCTGACTTACGCCTGTGACACCCACTATCCCTGGCAGACCGCCGATGACGAGGTCGTGGCCGGCGGGCGTGTACAGTTTGTGGGCGGGTGTGTCCAGATTCCGGACAAGCCCGGCCTTGGAGTTGACATCGACTACGACCAACTCGCCCGCGGCCGTGAGCGCTACGCCCGCATTCCCTACCGCAAGCGCGACGACGAGGCTGAAATGCGCAAACATGTGGATCCGAACTGGAGACGCGTCTTACCTCGCTGGTAATCCATCTCACCGTAGAGTCTTCGTGCGAAGACGCGCCGATTCGGGCCAGCGGCGCTTTTAGGGTGGTTCACGAGATTGCCGGCGGACCTGTCCGTTACCGTCACGCCTGGCCTTCGCTGGCGCCCGGATTCATGAGGCTCGCAATCGCGGCGCTGATCTGGCTCCAGCGGCTGAATTCCGAATTGAGTTGTTTGCGCCCCGCCGGGGTGAGCTGGTAATACTTGGCCCGCTGGTTATGCTCGGAGTTTCTCCATTCGGATTTGATCCAGCCTTGCTTTTCCAGGCGGTGCAGGGCCGGATAAAGCGACCCCGTCTCGACCTGCAGGACCTCTCCGGAGCCGGTGCGGATCGCCTGGCCGATGCCGTATCCGTGCTGCGGGGCCCACCGCAGAGTCTGGAGAATCAGCATGTCGAGCGTTCCCTGAATCAGCTCGATGCGATTCTGGTATTTTTCGCGTTTCGCCATGGATGTAGAAATTCTACATCTTGGGGCGGTAGGCTGTCTACTGCCTGGGGTGCCGGCGCTGAGGTGCGGCCTACATTCTCTTCAGCCAGATGTTGCGCGTGTAGTATCCGCCCGTTCCTTCCACCTCGATTCCGATTTTGCCGCTCGCTCGGAAGTACGCCGGATCGTTGTCGATGAATTCCGAAGTCAGGTGGCCATTCATGACCATCGTACTGACGTTGCCTTTCACGATGAGCAGGAACTGGTTGTAGTCGTCCTTCCTGAACCACGAGTCGCGCGTCTCCTTGTCGGCGATGGTCGCCAGAATTCGCCGCTGCCCGGGATCGGCCAGAACGATCGTGCCCGGAGGGGCGGCGATCCCCCGGCCCAACTGTTCGTAATATTGGCCGCTGAACGTGTTGTTCGCGTCGAAATCGAATTGCGGACCGGCCATGTCCCACCGGGCCCGTTCTTCGGCCGAGGGGGGCGTGCCGGGATTGGCGCACTGCGGACCCCGGCCTCCACGCCCGCCTCCTCGGGTGCCTGGACCTCCCGGCCCGCGGCCTCCCGGCCCGCCAGGACCGCCGCGCGGGGGTCCGGCATTCGCCATCATCCCGCCGCCTCCGCGGCCCGGGTACTTCAGGACCACATTGTTGTCGGCGGTCAGGTAGCTGCGGTACTGCACGCCCCCATTCACGTTGCCGGTTCCCTTGCTCTCGAATTTCAGCATGAAGTCGCCGGGCTCGCCGCCTTTCCACACCAGGTAGATCGTGCCTGTGGGCTTTTCGCAGGTGGGCTCGACGTAGATCGCGCCGTCCTTGACACTCCAGAATCGCGTGTCTCCATCCCATCCGTTTAACGTCTGGCCGTCGAAGAGTGAGATCCAGCCTTCGTTGTCCGCATAATCGAAAGGCTGTCCGCCGCGTCCAAATGTGCCTCCGCCCCGGCCGGCGGCTTGGGCGCCGGGCGCGCGTCCTTCAGCCGGAGGGCCGGCAGGTGGAGGCGTCTGCTGTGGGATGGCCAAGGGCGCCAGCACAAGCAGTGCGCCGAGGCTGCTGAGTTTCAGAGTTCCGGTCGGCATCCTGCGATTCTCCTTTTCTTCAGTTCAGCTTCTTCAGCCAGATGTTGCGCACCGAAACCTTGGTGGTGGCTTCAATTTCTATGCCGAAAATCCCCGGCTGGTTATTGCTCGACTCCGGATCGTCGTCCACCATCACCGCCATCAGTTGGCCGTTTACGATGTGGATGAAGGTGCCGCCGCGCGCGATCACCGTGTACTCGTTCCAGTCGTTCGCCTTTACCAGATTGCCCAGCGCCGCGCGGTCGCCGATCGTGCCCATCAGCCGCCTGGCGGCCAGGCCCGCGCCTTCCACCACCTGGCCGCGCCACGCCATGATCCCCATCGGCGTGTTCTCCGAATAGAACTGGCCGGTGTAGATCCGGCTTGGCCAGAAATCCGCCTGGGGTCCGGTCATCATCCAGTTGAGATTCACCGGCCCGACGTTGGCGGTCACATTGGCGGGGATAGGCCGCGTCCACGGAATTCCGGTCTGGCTGCGGTACTGGACGCCGCTGCCCCCGTCCCCTTCGATCTTGATCTCGAACTTGAGCGTGAAGTCTTTCGCTTCTACTCCGCGGTAGGCTATGTAGGTATTGCCGCTGGGATTGTCCGCTGTCGATTCGCCTACAATGGCGCCGCCTTCCACGCGCCAGAACTTCGGGTTGCCATCCCAGCCCTTCAAGCTGACGCCGTCGAATAAGGAGACGTACCCTCGGCGGTCGTTGAAGTCCATGCGCTCGGGCTCGGTGAACCCGGCTCCGGGGTAGACTCCGCCCGCCGCCACCAGCCAAGCGAGCTGTTCGGTATCGAGTTTGTCCGCGGTGGCTTGCATTGCCGCCAGGGCGGAAGCGCGGGCATTCGCAAGCGCCAGTTCGGCCGACGCGACGGCATCCACCGCCGCCCTGATGGTATCCGCATTCTTCGGCACGGCCAGCGACGCCGTCGTAACCTCGCGGCGTGCCATCTCCAGCGACTGCGATTGCGGCGCCAGGTTGGAACTTATCTCGGTGAGCGCGATGGCCTGCAGTTTGGCCACGTGCGGCATGCTGGTGCGCGCGGCGCCCCGCCCCCCGCCGCCGCGAGCAGGCGCTCCAGTTGCTGCTGCCAGAGCTGGAATTTGGTTCGATGCAAACCGGTTGGCAGAAGCCTGCAATTTCGCGAACGCGTCGGCGCGGGCGTTTGCCAATTCCAGCTCCGCCGCGCGGACGTCCGCTGCCTTCGCCCGGATCGCCGCAGCGTTTCGCGGAATCGAGAGCGATACCGCGACCAGGCCCGAGCGTACATCGGCCAATCGCTGCACCTGTGGGGTGAGTTCGGAGTTCATCCGGGCGAGCGCCGCCATCTGTTCGGGAGTCGCATTAGGAATCCTGGGTGGTCCCTGCGCGAAAACAGCGCTCCGGGCGAAAAGCAGAATCGGGATGACCATCAGAGCGGATCGGGATCTCATCGCGGCCTCGAATTATTTCCGGTCGGGCACTACGGCATCTGCCGAATGCAATACAAGGTATTCTTCCCACGCAGGTACATGCTGTTGCCTGCCACCGCTGGCGTGGCGATAAACATGTCGTCGCCCATGCTGTTGGTCGCCAGCACCTCGAACTTCTCGCCCATCTTCACCACCACGACATCGCCCTGTTCGGTGGCCACATACAGCTTTCCATTTACAGCCACCGGCGACGATTTCAGACTGTAGGCGCCCGGCAGACGCGTCTGTTTGTAGTACGGCTCGCCGGTGCTGGCTTTGAACACACTGAGCATGGCCGTGTCGGAAATAAAGTACAGGATGTCGTCCTTCAGCACCGGCGAGGGATTGTACGGTGTGCCGCGGTTGGTGGACCAGAGCACGGCATTCGTGCCGGTCAGGTCGCCCTCGCCATCGATGCGGATCGCCATCATGTTCGGATTCTGGAATCCGGTCATTACATAGACCACACCGTTGGCTTCCACCGGAGCCGGAATCGAATTGAGTCCCAGGCCGGCGCACTCCCAATTCACCTTGCCGGTAGCCGGATCGTACGACCGCACGCGCGTGCCGGCGACAATCAATTGCTTCTTGCCGTTGCGGGTCACCATCAGCGGCGGCGACCAGGAACTGGGCTCCGAGCGCTCCACGCGCCACAGCTCTTTTCCCGTGTTTTTGTCGAGCGCGATGAGATGCGAGTTTTGCTCCTGATCGAATTTCAGATACAGTGTGTCGCCATCCAACATAGTGGGCGTGCCTTCGCCGAACTCCCCGCGCTTATGCATTTGCGGAAAATCCTTCTGCCATTGGAGGTTGCCCTCCAGGTCGTAGACGAAGATCCCGCGCGACTCCCAAAACGCGTAGAGGCGCTTTCCGTCGGTCACCGGAATGTTCGAGGCGTAGCTGCCGTAGGGCACCTGGTGGCCATCGGGCGGGGTAGCTGTCTTGGCGGTCCGCTCCCAAAGCACTTTGCCCGTGTTGCGGTCGAGGCACATGACCACGAACTTATGTTCTTTGCGCAGGTGCGGCGCATACTCGTCGCCGCCGTCGGTGGGAATCGCGGTGGTCAGGAAGATTTTGTCGCCCCAGATTACGGGCGAGGAGTGCCCGCGCCCGGGGATATGGACTTTCCAGGCCAGGTTCTTGGTGGCGCTGAATTCCAGCGGCACGTCGCCGCGCGCCACCCCATTGTTATCGGGTCCGCGAAAACGCGGCCAGTCATCGTCGGCGGCAAACAGGCCCAGGGCAACCACAAGAGCGACAACGATCCGCATATTTAGCGAACAGTATATTACTTCCCCGGTGGGACGGCGGGCGGATTGCGTCGCGTGCCTCCCGGGCGCCGCGGCAGGCGGTCTGTCCAACCAGGCCCGGGCGACGGCTACTGGCCTGCCGGCTTCACGTTGCCGCAGTCGGAGGAAACGAAGGTGCCGGTCATCGACCACTTCACATCCATCGTGCGCCCGTTTCCGCCAGTGGATTTCATCGCGCCGGTTCCCGCGATGTGCTCGGCGTCTTTGCGATCGATATTCACGTCGCCGGTCATTTTCATGTCGCCCTTCTCCGGAGCGCATTCCATGTGCAATTCCACTTTCGAGGAGGACATATTGATCAGCTTTTGGCTGCAGTTGTTGTCCCTGTTGCTGCTGGCTTTGGCGATGGCCTGCTGAACGCTTTCCTTGGTGACGCAGCTTTTTACGGTGGTGGTTCTGGGGCCGCCCATGTTCTTCATGGCTCCCTCGATGCGAGCGCGTTGTTCAGCGGGCATCTGATCGAAGTTGGGAATCGGGGGCAGACCGTTCATCTGCACGGTGGTGGAAAAGTCCCAGAGCCCTGGTTTGATATCGAATTGATCCGCGGCCCAGGCGGCCATCGGACTCAAAAGTACAACTGCCAACACAATGTTCTTTCTCATGATCAGTGCACTCCCGGTCCATTATGGTATCGCAGGCGCATCTGACCCAGCCGATCCTGGCGCTTTGCCAATCCGCATCCGCCGCGTTAATCTCGTTAGATCAGATATCGCCCGGGTGCAACCCGTTGGGAGGCCCGCGGCTGAGCCGGCGGCAGAGTCAGAGCTTTCCGCTCGACCGCCGCTCATCTGCGCAGAATCCGGCTTTGACCATGGAATTCCTAGAGAGCGCCGGTTATACCGAGTCCTTGTCCAGCAAACTTGCAGGCGGGGCTCTGCCGGTGCCGTTCGCCTTAATGTGCGCCATGGAAATCGCTTCCTCGCTGCGGGAGCTTCATCAGGAAGGTCTGGCTCACGGCGAGGTGAATCCGGCCAACATCTGGCTCTCCTCCTCCGGCGCGCGCCTGCTGCCGCACGGCGACGCCCCACCCTCTGCCACCACGCGATCGGATGTGGCCGCTTTTGGCGCGGTCCTTTACCAGATGTTGACCGGAGTCCCGCCGCAGGCCCGCACTCCCGCTCCGCCATTTACCCCGATCACCGCCCCCACTGATATGACCGCTGTCCGCAGCGATGCGATCTCACTCGCCGAGCGATGCCTCGATGGCGTGCCCGACATTACGCACGTGATCATCGAACTGCGCCTTCTCGGGATCTCGATCGCGCGGCTGCGGAAGGCGCCGCACCGCGGCCAGCCGCTGGAACCAGCCGGCGCCGCTGCTCCGCTCCCGCTTCTAACCGATTTCGTGGAAAGCCCCACTGAAATCGAAATCGTCCCGACGACTCCGGACAAGGCTGCCGCGGTTGGCGCCGGAGCGGAACACCCCGCGCCCATCGAATTGCCGGTCGCGATCGCTCCCCCTGTACCAGCCCCGCCGGCAGCGCCAGAATCCCCTGCCCCGGAGCCGGCCGGGATCCCACCGGAACCTTCCTCACACATCAGCGCCACTGCCCCCGTCATCTGTCCAAGGTGCGGCAGCCATGCTCCTTTCGCAGCACCGCATTCCGCCCTCGACCGGCTGCTCAACCGCATCAGCCGGATCCGCCGGTGCGACTCGTGCGGCTTCCGCTTCATCCTCGTCCGCTTTCAATAGAGCCGGCACTCGTTCATTGCAGCCACGCGCTCAGGTCCCGATCCAACAGCCCCGCGAGTTTTCGAATGTCGCCGGAGTAGTAATCCACAAGGAACCTTCGATCCACCGGATCGAGTTTGAGTCCGCGCCCGGGCCGGAAGACCAGGCGCGCCACCGCGGGCCGCCAGATAGGAGGCACCACCGCGCGCAACGGGTACCAAAGCTGCGACTCCTTCAGAACATAATTCAGCCACGCCCACCGCGGCGCGCGGCGTGCCAGGTGCCGTCGGGACAGATCGGGCTGGAAGCCGGCATCGACCTCCAGAAACGCGAACAGGTCACCCATCAGCCGTGCGGGCTGGCGCCAGTCCTCTTCAAACCAGTAGATACGAATTCGCTCCCGCGGAAAAAGTGCCAGGAACCTTTTCACCTGCTCGTAATAAAGTCCCACCTCCAGGAAAGGATAGTAGATGCCCAATTCCCGCTGCCCGCCGCGCAGGCATTCCTCGATGTGCTCCCGGAATGTGGATTTGGTCAGCCCCGTCGCCAACTGGTGAAGGTACTGGGAGAACGCCCGCTCCGCAGGGTCCCGCAGGATCATGACGATCCGCGCATCCGGAATCCGTGCCTGAATGTTGGCTGCCGCCGTCTCCGACCATAAGTACCCGGCGGAAGCCTCCCCAATCGCCCTCGCGCCGTTGGCATGCTGAAACAGCCGCAGGTATTCGTCCCAATCCGATACCAGCCGCCCAAGCGGCTTGACGGGCTTACCGTCGCCCAGTTCGGCCGGAAGATCCAGCGACCTCCGGCGCACATGCCGCTCGAACGCTTTTCCCAACGCCGCTGGTCGGATCTCGTCCGCGAAGTAGCTCGGCTCCTTGACCGGGCTCATGTAAATCTGCGGATGCTGCTGCAGGTAGCGGTGTAGCGAGGTAGTTCCCGCCTTTCCCGTGCCGACGATGAAGAAGTTGGGAACGCGGGCTTGGCTCACTTCTTCATCGTCCGACCAACCTGGCAGATTTTGCAATTGTGCGGGAGCAATCTTTACAGGAGTATCCACGGCCGACGCGATAATAAAGACAGGCATGAGCGTCGAAGCAGCAACCGAAGTCACCGCGGAGCTGGCGGCGCCGCCGCCTCCAGGCCCTCCCTGTTTCGACCAGCGGCAGGGCGGCTGGATTCTCAGCCGGTATGCCGATGTGTCCGCGGCGCTGCGCGAACCTCGTCTGTGGCCAGCCGCCGCTCCAGGCGAAGATCGGGCCAAGACCCGCGACGAGATCGGCAGGTTGCGCCTCCGCCCCACCGTCCAGGAATTCCTTTCGGCGGCGAAACTCGTCGAGTGGCAAGCCAGGCTGGAGATGCCCACGCGTTCCGCCATCCGCGCTTTGCACACCGGCCGGCCTGCCGATCTCCTCGCCGAGTTCGCCAAACCCTGGTTCCTCGACCTTGCGGTCCTGGTGACCGGTGCGGAGGAAATCGAGAGGGAACGTCTCTCCCACCTAAGCAACACTGTATTCGCCGGCACCGGCGAGCCGGACGGGTCTCCGCTCAGGGCCAATGCCGCCGCGGCCACAGCCGAACTGGAGCGCATCTTCGAACAGACCGGTGTTCCCATGGGTGAGCCGACTTTCATCGCGGTCTCGCAAACGTCCGCCCGGCTGTTGTCGAACTCATGGCTTGGCCTCTTCCGCCATCCCGCCGAGTATGCCAGGCTGCGGGCTCACCCGGAATGGATGGCCGAGGCTGTCGAAGAGCTGCTGCGCTTCGGCGGTATTGTGCGCCGCGTCTTCCGCATCGCCGCCGAGGACCTCGACCTGGGCGGCGTGAAAATCGCCAAAGGCGATCGCGTGCTGCTCATGCTGGCGTCGGCAAACCGTGACCCGGAGCAGTTTCCCGATCCCAACCGCCTGGATATTTCGCGGCCGATCGCCACACATGTCTCGCTCGGTATGGGTCGGAACTCCTGCGTTGGCGGCCCGTTGATCCGCATGGCGGCCTCGGTTGCGACCCGGGCGTTGGTCGAGGCTTTTGGCGAAGTGGAAGTTGCCGGTCCGATCCAATGCCGCGTGGGCTCGGGCTTCTGCTTCCCGGTGGCAGTCCCGGTCTGGCTGCGGTGCCCGATAACTGGGTGAAAACCCGCACTGGGTGTTGGCAAACACCACATCCTCTCGATTTAGATATCTAAGGTCTTAATACCTCATCAGGTGAAGTACGGCATCCGGCGTGCAGCGCAAAGCGATCAGACCGTTGAACAAAGGAGACTCACATGTCCGTCCGCACGACTGTCCTATTCGCCGCCTCCATCGCCATTGGCGCTTTGGCGGCACAGAACCAACCTACGATTAAGAAGGTCCCGCTGCCGCAGACCTCACCATCCTCGGGGCAGGAGATGTTCGAAGCCTACTGCTCGGCGTGCCACGGCAAAAGCGGCCGGGGCGACGGTCCGGCTCACACCGCCCTCAAGAAAGCCCCGGCCGACCTCACCAGGCTCACCGTCCGCAACAACGGCAAATTCCCGGACGATCGGGTCGCCGCCGTTCTGACGTCGGGCGACGCAATCGACGCGCATGGCTCCGCGGAAATGCCGATTTGGGGCGACCTGTTCAATCACCTCAAGCCGAACCGAAACGATCTCGTCCAGCTTCGGATTTCCAATCTCGTCGCGTACCTGCAATCCATTCAGGCGAAGTAGAGATCACCCCGTCAATGGCTGCTTGACCAGATCGGGTCGCGTTGAAGGTATGATTTGGGGTGATCCAAATCAGGACCCGACCCCTGTCGGAAAATCAGATTCGCGGCTTTGTCGCCTCCTGGACGGGCGTTATGCTCGACGGCGTAGATTCTTTCCTCTACGCCCTGGTGCTGGTGCCGGCGATGAAAGAGATTCTTCCGCAGTCCGGGACCGAACCCACCGCCGGGAACCTGGGTTATTACGGCAGCACTCTGTTTTCCATGTTTCTGATCGGCTGGGGCATGGCTTTTCTATGGGGACCGCTGGCCGACCGATTCGGCCGCGTCCGCGCCCTGATGCTGGCGGTGCTTTGCTACTCACTCTTCACGTTTCTCGGGTGCGCGTCTCACAATATCTGGGAACTGGGCTTCTTCCGGCTGCTGGCGGGATTCGGTGTAGGCGGCGAGTTCGTGGGCGCCGCCACGTTCGTCGCGGAGGAACTCCCTGAGGAACTGCGGGTCTTGGGCGCCGGCGTATTCAACAGCGCCTATTACGTGGGAACGTTCGTGGCGGCCGGCTTGAACTACACGATCGGCGCGCGCTACGGTTGGCGCGCCATGTTCGCCATGGGCGGCCTGCCGGCGCTCGTGATCGCATGGATCCGGTCCAATGTCAAGGAACCCGAGCGCTGGCAAATGCGCAGGAAGCAGACCGGCGGCTGGACGGCGCGGGATTCGTTCCTTGCGTTGTTTTCCAAGCAGTACCGCCGGATCACCGTCTTGAATTGCGTGCTGCTGATGGTCTCGATGATCGGCTTGTGGGCAGGATCGGTTTATGCGCCGGGAGCCGTGACCCAGGTCGCCTTGCGCGACGGATACTCGGCCGCGGACGCAACGCGCATCGCCTCCTGGGCAACCATGCTGCTGGCCACCGGCACAATCATCGGCTGCCTGTGCATGCCGCTGTTCGCGACCCGGATCGGCCGGCGCGGCGCTGTCGCCTTCTATTTCGTGCTCATGACGATCTCCATTTCATCCGGCTTCGGCTACGCGTTCTACCTTCCGCACCGGGCGCTGCAGGCATTTCTGCCGTGCCTGTTCCTGGTGGGCGTGGGGGGCGGCAGCTTCAGCGTGTACTGGGTCTGGATGCCCGAGCAGTATCACACGGAGTGCCGGGGCAGCGCGCTGGCGTTCGCCAGCTGCATCGGGCGATTCGTGGCCGCCGGCGCCACGTTCCTCGTAGGGATGGGCATCGCGCACTTCGGCAGTATCGGGATTCCCGTCGCGCTGACGTCTGCCGCGTTTGCGCTTGGCCTGCTGGTGATTCCCTTCACGCGAGAGACGCTCGGACAGCCCCTCCCGGATTGATCATTCAGCCGGATCGGTAAGTCCGGCCGGCGAGTGCCCCAGACGGCGTCCACGCGCCACTCTGATGGTTCGCCTGCAATTGTATGACCCAAAAGGTCGTCAGCTCACGATTTGGCAGCTCCGCACCGGCGGATCCGCGACCCGGGTTGTGGGGAAGGCAGTAGCAGTTCCAAGATCTCGTCAGCAATCCGTAGCAAGGCCAGATTGCCGGGGATGCTGGACGTTGGATCTCTCGAATTGGGATGCCCTTCCGTAGTGGGTATTGCCGGGGAATGATGGGCTGTGGTGGTGGAGGTAAGGAAACCGCTGCGCGAATGGGAGGGGCCGGTGTACCGATTCCAAAGCCAGGATTGTTGCTACTTTTGTTCAGCCGGGATGGCTTTTGGACCCTTGTTCCATCCATGGAAGGCCGACAGTTCGCCCGCGTTCCAAGCCTCGCGGAGTCCGGGCCTCGACAGATCCCAGTCGGGGCGGATCTCGCTCGTCACCGCCCGAAGGTCGTGCCAGAGGTCGGCGGCAGAAGGCCGCCCCCAGAACCAATAGCCGTTGTAGATGCGGTGGATTACGAGTCCCGGCTTCAGCACAAGTGTGTGCGGAACCATCGGATTGTGCTCCGGGTCGGTGTACTCCACGATGTCGAGGTCCTTCTGAACCGTTCTGTCGGGGTCGGAGAGGAAGGTCCATTGAGCACCGACCGATGCTCGAAACTCCTGAAGAGTGTGGTGTTCATCGGTGGATACAGTGGCAATCTGGGTGTACCCTACCGCGATCTTCGGGTAGAATGCGGCGAGTTCCAGATGCTGCTGGTGTTCTTTCGGGCAGTAGTGGCCACGGGACAGGGTCAGAATCAGGGGGTCGTCACCCTGGAGTTCGCTGAGCCTGCGAAGTGTCCTCGTGTGATCGGGCAATTGATAGTCCGGAAAAACGGCGCCGGGTACCAGGTCGGAGCGCATGTTTGGACGGCCTCCATGCCGGAAGTATGCAGCACGAACGTGACGCGCGACCTATCAATGCACGTTTCATGCCGTCACCGTGACTGTGAGAAGAAGGGCCGTGCCAGACGCCATACCATCAACCGGTGTTCCCGGGCTCGACTCAACCGATCGATGCGATGGGAACCCGCAGGGAACCGCTCCCGGCAACATAAGGTGTGAGGTGATTGACATCACGCACGTCGATTGTCGAAGCTTCGACACGCCACGGCGGCCGACTCGTTCGTCATGCCTCTGACGTCTTTCAGATGCCCGAGATAACCATCTGGAATCAGGTGTGCAGGTCAAAATAGCTCAGCAGCATCGATATGCCCCGGCTACTGTCAGTCAATGTGGGCCTCCCACGCGACATCGAGTGGAGCGGCCGCACCGTGCGCACCGCAATTTGGAAAAATCCCGTGCCCGGCCGCTGTCGGGCCGGCCGGCTGAACCTGGAAGGAGACGGTCAGGGCGATCTCGCCGGTCATGGCGGTGAGCAGCGGGCCGTCTTTGTGTACCAGATCGAGTCGTATCGCCATTGGGCTGCGCAACTGAAGAGGGCCGATCTGGGCGGTCTGGTGTCCTACGGACAATTCGGCGAGAATTTCACAATCGAAGGGTTGCCCGATGATGCGGTGTGCATCGGCGACCGCTATCGGATCGGGAGCGCGCTCTTCGAGGTCACCCAACCTCGGGTTACGTGCTATCGCGTTGGGATTCGGATGAACGAGCCGCGAATGCCGGCGCTGCTGACCTCCAGTGGACGTCCTGGATTCTACTTCCGCGTTCTCAAGGAAGGTGAAGTGGGCGCGAGCGACGAAATGGTAAAGGTGGAAGAGGCAAAGGAGCGAATGACGGTCGCTGAGATCAATGCGCTTCTCTATTCGCCGAATCATCCTCGGGATTTGTTGGAGCGCGCGTTGCGAATCGACGCCCTTTCGCCGGGGTGGCGCCGGTCGTTCGAGGCATTGCTGCGGAGCTCAGCAAGTGGAAACGCCGGTCTCATGCCGGAAGCCGCCGCGCATCCAGCCGCACCCGGATTTCACCGCCTCCCGGTGACGTCGGTCGATCGTGAGTCTGCCGATGTCCTCTCGGTGACGATGCATAGTCCGGACGGTCAGCCGCTGCCGTCGGCTCGCCCGGGCCAGTACGTCGTTCTTCGGCTTCAGCCGGGCGCTGGAGGGGCCCCGGTTTTTCGCAGTTACTCGCTCTCGGGTCCTCCCTCAGGCGAGCGTTATCGAATCAGCGTGAAGATCGAGCAGAACGGTGTGGCGGGAACGTGGCTCCGGGATCGTGTACGAGTGGGCGACACTCTCGACGTGAGTTCGCCTCGCGGCAGCTTCATTCTGCAAATCGGAGAGCGGCCGGTGGTCCTGCTCAGCGCCGGCATCGGGGCGACACCGGTCCTGGCGATGCTGCACACGTTGGCGGCGGCTCGGTCCCCGCGGCAAATCTTATGGCTCCACGCGGCTCGCGATCGCGAACATCATCCGTTTGCAGCAGAAATCCACCGCCTCATGCTGGCGCTCCCGCATGGCCGAAGCTATGTCTGTTACAGCAGACCGGCCACGTCAGACAAGTTGGGCGAGGATTTCGACGCCGCCGGCCATTTGTCGCGACCGGTGTTCGAAAAGGCCGCCATCCCACGAGAATCGGACGTTTACCTTTGCGGACCAGCCCCCTTCATGGCAGATATGAAGGCGGCACTTGCGGCCTATGGCATCCCGCCGGGGCAGATTCACATCGAGATCTTCAACGGCAGCGAGCCGGTGACTCCTGGTGTGGTGGGATCGGTCACCCGAAGTCCGCATCCACCCGAACGCGACGCCCCCACCGGGCCGTTGGTGTCGTTCGCGCGAAGCGGCATCGCCGCACACTGGAACGCATCGGCGTATCAGAGCATTCTGGAATTGGCTGAATCGTGCGACGTTCCGGTCCGTTGGTCGTGCCGGGCCGGTGTGTGTCATAACTGTGAGAGCGGTTTGGTTTCTGGAGCGGTAGCCTACGGGCCAGAGCCGCTCGACAAGCCCGCTGAAGGCAACATCCTCGTTTGCTGTTCGCAACCGATTCGCGATGTCGTCGTCGACCTGTGAGGCCCGGGATCACTGCGTGGGAGGCACGCGCGCGCTCCGGTTGCTCCTTCTGTCAGTTGCCCGTTGCAATGAACCCCGGAACACCGGTTCCGACCACCAGGTTCAACCTCTGCCGGGTTTCGATGGCATTGATCTGCTGCATCGCGTCATCGGGAAGAGCTGACACGTCGAAGTTTTCCTTTGCGCGGTCAGGGGTCTTCGGAGAAGTCAGCACCGCAGTCCCACGCTGTATCGCCCACGCGAGTAGTACTTGGACGGGAGTCCTGTTGACCCGGTGCGCGATTGCCCGGATGACTGGATCTTGCAGCACTCCCGGCTTCATACCGGGCCCCAGCGGCGCAAAGGCGGGCATCACGCGTCCATTGGTCTTGCAGAACTCCAGAATCTCAGTTCCGGCAGATAGGGATGGGACTCGATCTGGACCACCGAGGGTTTGACCCTCGCCTGGCCGAAGACCTCCCGCAGGTTGTCGAGGCCCACGTCCGACAAGCCGATCGCCCAGCATATGCCGCGAAAGACGAGATCCTCCATGGCCCTCCAAGTTTCCATCAGAGTGGCGCCTTCGTCGTAAATCACATTACCATTTTGATCCCTCGGGTCTAGATCGTCCCCGACCGAAACGCATATGGGGTGTGCATCGTGTGCATCAGATAAAGGTCGATGTATTCCAATTCCAGTCTTTCACGGCTAGCCTCGATCGCAGGCCGGACCCGCTCCGGGCGATGGTTGTTGTTCCACAGCTTCGTCGTGATGAACAAGTCGTTGCGGTTAATCCAGCCGGCCTGAATGGCCCCGCGAATCGCGTGTCCCACCTGCTCTTCGTTTCGATAGCGCTCGGCGCAATCGAGATGGCGGAATCCGGCTCGGGTCGCTGTCCGCGTGGCATTTCGTGTCTCGGTGGCCATCGGGAATGAGCGTGCCGATCCCAATGCGGGCACCGTGCCTGCTCCGTCGCGAAGCGGTAGCTTGCGATAACTGAAACTATCGGATTGCGTCATGATTCCTCCGCGACGGAACTCGAGCATTAGTTCCGCGCAGTGCGACATCCGCACAACACGTGCCAGCCGCGAGGTTATTCGTGGGACGGTTGGAGGTGTCGGATGACCGGAGGCCGACACCGCTGATCGTCAATAGACTCCGATTGGAGCATCGCTGCCTCCCGACGTTCAGTGAAGACCCGCCTGTCTTCGGGCGCGATGTGGCGCGGACACTCGTGTCTGCGGCGCCCCGACTCATTCGAGGCGCGTTTTTGCGTGGCCGCACCAAAGCTTCTAAGGACGCTCAAGCCGCGGCAAGAAGCGCCCCCAAGAGTGGGGACGCGGCACGAGTGCCAGCGCCACGTCGCGCCTCTTTATTTCGCCGGGGAGCCGGGATTCTTCTTCTGCCGCTCCCATTCCGTGCGGAAGGTCGCTTCCCGCTCCGCGATGTAGGCCTGGTATCCGGCCGGATCGATGAACGGATTTCCTCCGCCGGCCTTCATCTTCCCGTACTTCTCCTTCATTCCGAAGTACGCCCCGTGCGCTCCCAAGAACAGATCGCACGGCAGGCTCTTCAGCACCGCAAAAGTCTTCACATAGTCATCCGCAATCTGTGGGTAGTTCTTGTTCCCCACCAGAATATAGCCCGGATTCACGTTCGGACTTCCCACGATCACGGCATTCAGGGTCCGGCCGCCATCCCGCACTTGCATCGTCCAGGTCGTGCAGCCTTTGGTGTGTCCCGGAGTGAGCCGCGCTGTGAGCACCGCACCGCCCAGTTCGACTCTATCGCCGTCATGCAGCACCCGGTCCACATGCGCGCCCGGGCGTCCGCGAGCCGTACTTTCCTCCTCGGCAACATCGGCGTCCATCACCATCAGCTTGGCGCCGGTCTCGCGTTTGATCAGGCCAGTGGCCGCATCATGATCGCCGTGGGCGTGGCTGATCAGGAGGATCTTGGTGTCCTGGTACTGGAAGCCGAGCTTCCCGATGCTCGCGCGAATGAGCGGCACGTCTTCCTCGAAGTCGGAATTGATGAGGATGTTCCCCTGCGGCGTGTGCACCAGGTATACAGCCAGGTCCGCGGTGCCCGTGTAGTAAAGATTCCCGGCGATCTGGAACGCCGGAAATTCCCGGTGCCAGTCTGCGCTGCCTTGCGCCAGCAAGGCGCCTGCGAATGACAGAAGTGTGAACACCCGCCGTGAGATCATCGGGTCCGATAAGCCTCCTTCGACAAGCCTGAGTATACACTGCCCAGGCAAGATGCTTTGCCAGGGCCGCAACCCGCATCAGATGTGCGATTCAGTACGGATGCGGGCCTGCCCGTCGGAGAGTGTAAGGAGCCTGTCGCAATCCTGTGATATGCCTAATCATAAGGTCTCATTTAGGGGTAAGTAGCGGGGCCCGGGGCAATGTACTTTCCGGGGTTGCTTTGCACTTAGAGGAGACAAAGAAATGAACCAGGTACGTTCCACTCGGATGATCGTACTCGCTTCGATCGTCCTGCTCACAACCAGTATCGCGCTCGCTCAGTCCGACTACGGCTCGATTTCCGGTTTTGTCAAAGACCCCTCTGGAGGCGTCGTTCCCAAGGCGAAGGTGGTGGTCAAAAACGAAGCCACCAACGAAGAACGCTCGATCATAGCCAACGAGGGAGGCTACTACACGCAACCCAACCTGCAGCCCGGCCTCTATACCGTGACAGCGGAGGCCCCCGGCTTCAAGAAATTCAGCAGCGTCCACAACAAGCTGGACCCCGATTCGGCGCTCTCCCTTGACGCCACCCTTACAGTGGGCGCCACAACCGAGACCGTGGACGTGGTCGCGACCGCGGCCACTCTGCAGACCGAGTCGGCTTCCGTGGAGAAGGACATCACCAGAACGCAAATCGATTCCCTGGAGTTGAACGGGCGCGATCCGCTATTCCTGGCCTCCCTGCTTCCGGGGGTCCGCAGCGGCTCGACCATGGGCGACTTCAGCTTCAGCCTGACCAGCGGCGGCTACGCGGTCAATGGCGCCCGCTCCCAGGACACCCAGATCCTGTTCGACGGCGCGCCCGCGCTCCGCACCCGCGCCAACGGAACCAGCATCGGCGTGGTGGATCAGGATTCCACGCAGGACGTGCAGATCCTCACCGCAGACTACGCAGCCGAATATGGACGCGCTTCCGGAGGCCAGATCCGTATCGTGACCAAGGGCGGCAGCCAGGAATTCCATGGCGCGGCGTACGAGTATTTCCGGAATTCGGACCTCAACGCCAATACCTGGAGCCGCAATCAGAGTGTGTTGACTAACTTCCAATCGCCCTTCCGGTATAACGATTTCGGTTTCGACATCGGCGGTCCGGTGCTGATTCCGCACGTCATCCCCAAAAACAAGATGTTCTTCTTCGTGGGTCAGGAGTGGTCGCGGTACCGCAATGCGCAGACCCAAACCCAGGAAGTGCCGACCGCGCTCATGCGGCAGGGTAATTTCAGCGAATTGCTCGGCGCCAACATCTTCTACAGCACGCCGAAGATCATCTACGATCCCACTACCTGTCCATCGGTGGGCGCCGCCAGTTGTGTGCCGTTCCCCGGGAACATCATTCCGACCAGCCGTTTGAGCCACAATGGCATCGCCATCATCAACGCCTATCCGGCGGTGAACACGCCGGTGATCAGCGGCAACCAGAACTGGCTTGCAGCGGCTTCGCAACCCGAGAACCAGCGCAAGGAAACCATCAACTCCGACATCCTTCCCAGCCAGAAGGACCGCGTGCAATTCCGGCGTACCGCCCTGGCCTATTACGAGCTCGATCCGTTCGATCAGGGAACCAACCTGACCCCCAAGGCCTTCAACCGCCCCAATCAGGCAGGTTCGGTGGCTTGGACCCGAACGATCAGCCCCACGCTGATCAATGAGGCGCGCGCCACCGTGAGTTTGGACGATGTTTACATCCCGGTGATCCGGTCCGCCCCCGGCTTCAATGCGAACACTGCATTCGGGATCGACTATCCATACCTCCTGCCGCAGAACAAGGACATTCCGAGCAAGATTCCGTCCGTCACCGTTCCCAACTTCTACAGCCTGGCAGGCGGGCCTTATCCGTCGCATTCCACCGGCCCCATCTACACGGCCGGCGACATCGTGACGAAGGTCTACAAGAGCCACACGTTCAAGGCTGGCTTCTACTTCGAAAAGTCGGGAGAGAATGATGGCGATCAGATCAACGTCAGCACCGTGCCCGGCGGCAGCAACAACCAGAACGGCAGCTTCACGTTTACCGACGCGCGCTCTGGGCTGGGAGCAACAACTGGTGTGGGCATCGCCAATCTCGCGATGGGACTTGCGGACAGCTACACCGAGATCGGACAGCGCGCGTACACGATCTATCGCGGCTACCTGTACGAATGGTTCGCGCAGGATTCGTGGCGAGCCAGCCAGAAGTTGACCGTGAATTACGGCGTACGCCAGACCATCACCGTTCCATACAAGGCTCTGTGGGGCAACCAGATCTTCTTCGATCCGCAGCTTTACGATCCGTCGCAGGCGCCCAAGATCGATCCCAAGACCGGCAATGTGATCGCCGGCACAGGGAACGTTTACGACGGGATGGTGATTCCTGGTAGCGGCTGGCCGAGCGATGCTTGCGGCCACGGTGTGGTGCAAGCGTGCGGAAGTTCGTTCAATAGCCTTTTCCACGGCCTGCCCGACTACTACGGACAGATCAACTACCAGTTCCAGCCGCGACTCGGAGTGGCTTACCAGTTGAATTCGAAGACGGTCGTCCGCGCGGGTGTGGGACGCTACCTGACTCGCTTCGGTCTGCTGGACAACATCTTCCCTGGCGCGAATTCACCGTTCCAGCCATTTGTGACGGTGGCCAACGTGTCGGTGGATAATCCCGGAGCGGGATTGAGCGGCGCGGCCACCCCGCCTTTGACCGTTACCACTCTGGCGCGCAACAACCGGCCGCCGGAAGCATGGAATTACAACTTCACGGTGCAGCGGGAAATCTTCTTCAAATCTACGCTCGAAGTTGGATATGTGGGACACCGCGGGCTGCGATTGCCGGAAGTGTTCGACATCAACCAGCCTACGGCAGGTGCTTTGCAGGCGAACCCGGGCATCAATACCAACTACCTCCGCCCGTACGCCGGCTTCGCGTCCATCCAGATGGAAGAGAATGTGTCCACGTCCACGTACAACTCGCTGCAGATCAACTGGAACCGCCGGTTCGCCAGCGGCCTCGGTTTCGGCTTCTCCTACACACTGTCGAAGAGCATGGACAACAACTCCAACTATCGAGACATCGTGCCGGATACCTACAACACTACGAACATGTGGGGGCCGTCGGAGTTCGATACGCGCCACATCGCGGTGATCAACATGGTCTACACTCTGCCCTTCTTCAAGGGCAAGACCGATACGGCCGGCAAGTTGCTTGGCGGATGGCAACTCAGCGCGATCATGCAATTCCAGACAGGAACTCCGTGCGGCGTGTTTGGCAGCAGCGACATCGCGGGCGTCGGCGAGACCGGCAGCCTGGGTTGCGGCCAGACTGCTGGCCAGTTCTATGTCAAGAACGGCACACCAACGATCCTCGGACAGTTCGCCGGCGGCGCTGGAGCGGCCAGCCCGAATCAGTACTTCGCCACCACCAATTCGAGCGGCCAGCCGATTTTCACCGCGCCTCCCGCAGGCACTTTCAACCTGCAGCCGGGTGTTCGCGACGAAATCTACCAGCCCGGATTCCAGGACTGGAATGCCGGCCTCTATAAGAAATTCGCAGTCACCGAGCGGACCGGGTTCGAATTCCGCGCGGAGGCTTTCGATTTTCCGAATCACCCCAACTGGAGCGGTGTAGCTTCGTTCAACCCGACGTCCTCCACGTTCGGGAAAGTGACCAGTAAGACGGGTCTCGCTCGAAATCTGCAGCTTTCCCTGCGGTTCTACTTCTAGCGAAGCTCTCTAACGCCGGGTAGCAACTCGGGGCGCGGACCTCGAAATTGGTGTCCGCGCCCCGCTCTGTTTCAAAGGCATTAAAGCTCCGGAAAACAGTATTTGCCGCTCGCATCCGCCGCCCCAGACTTCCAAATTTGGAAGATCGCCTCCATTTCAGCACTCAGCGCGATAATCGGGTGAATTTCTCTCGTTATTTGTTGCATCCACTGCTCCATCGCCTTATAGTGATCCTATCGGACAAGTAGGGTGAGCCGCCGCATTCGGCGGTTTTGTGTTGAACCTCCGGACTGGGGTAGAGGTGGGGGTTTCCCGGCCGGAAGCGGTAATGGGGAAGGTTGTTACGGGGAACTGGCCGCATCGCAGGTCAACTGCAAAGCTATCCGATACTGCCTTTGCGCGGTCCACTCCTTGGACAGACTTCCACGACTATCAAAGGAGAAGAAATGAACCAAGTGTGTTCTGCCCGCGCTGTCGTGTTAGCGCTGATCGTCCTGCTCTGCGCCGGAATGGTATGGGCGCAGACCGACCTGGGCTCTATATCGGGCTTTGTAAAAGACCCTAGCGGAGCCGTCATTCCGAAAGCCAAGGTTACAGTGAGAAACGAATCGGGGCTGGAGCGTCAGGCCACCACCAACGATTCCGGATATTACACCGTAACCAACATTCCGCCGGCCTTCTACACCGTCAGCGTGGAGGTGGCAGGTTTCAAGAAATTTGAAAGCACGGCCAATAAGCTGGACGCCAGCGCTGCGTTGAGCGTGGATGTCACGATGACGGTCGGCTCGAACGTGGAGACGGTGGAAGTCAGCGCCACCGCGACCGTGCTGCAAACCGAGTCGGCATCCGTGCAGAAGGACGTCACCCGGGAACAGATCGACAGCCTGGAATTGAATGGCCGCAACCCCATCTTCATGGCCAACCTGGTGCCCGGAACGCGCGGCGGCAACCTGGCCGGACTGTCCTTCAACTTCAGCCAGGGCCCCAGCAACATTAACGGCGCCCGTACTCCCGAGAGCCTGATCACCTACGATGGCGCGCCGGCGGTGCGCACGCGTTCGAACGGCACCAGCCTTGGTGCGGCAGACGTCGATTCGACTCAGGAAATTCAGATTCTCACGGCGTCGTATGCGCCGGAATTCGGTCGTTCTTCGGGCGGCCAGATCCGCATTTTGACCAAGAGCGGAGGGCAGTCCTTCCATGGCGCCGCATACGACTACATCCGCAACGATGTATTCAACGCCAACACCTGGTCAAGAAACCACACGCTGGGGCAGCAATTCACGGCGCCCATCAACTACAACCAGTTCGGGTACAATGTCGGCGGCCCGATCTACATTCCGAATAAGTTCAACACCTCCAAGAACAAGTTCTTCTTTTATTTCGGACAGGAGTGGGTGCGCTACCGCTTTACCGACATCAGCAATCTGACCGTGCCGTCTCTCCTGATGCGTCAGGGCAATTTCAGCGAATTGTTGAGCCCGACCAACGTGTTCTACGGGAAAACGGTGACCGTCAAGGATCCCACTACCGGGAATCCATTCCCTGGAAATATCATTCCCACCGCCCAGCTAAGCCCGAACGGGATCGGCATCCTGAAGGCTTATCCGGTGCCGAACCTCGGTGGATTTATCAACGGCAACAACAACTGGTCGCTGGCGCTGAACCACCCGCAGCATCAGCGCAAGGATACCTACTCCGTCGATATGAACCTGACGGACCGGCAGCGTCTGCAGTTCCGGCGCATGAACTACGCCTTCTGGGAGTATCAGCCGCTGGATGGAGGCACCAACGAAACACCCAAATACTTCAACCGCCCGAACCAGACCAACTCGCTGAACCACATCTGGACCATCGCCCCCACCCTCGTCAACGAAGCCCTGGCGACGGTCAGCCTGGACGACGTTTACATCCCGGTGGATCAGGCGCATTTTTTGGACCGCACCACGGTCGGTATCAATTATCCGTACATCTTCCCTCAAGGCAAGCTGATCCCAACCCGTATCCCAACGGTGAACCTGAGCAGTTTCTCGCAGTTGAGCGGCGGCCCGTATCCTTCGCATTCGGCGGGCCCGATCTACGACTTCTCGGACACGCTCACCTGGGTCAAAGGCTCGCATACGCTGAAGTTCGGCGCGCTCTATGAAAGATCCGGCGAGAACGACAACGACGAGATCAACGTGAGCGGCTGCTCGAGCTGCACCAACAACCAGAATGGGCAGTTTGCATTCTCCGATACGCGGCTGAACAATGGCCTGCCGACCACCGGTGTGGGTGTGGCGAATGCCGCTCTGGGCCTGTTCGACACGTATTCGGAACTGGGGCAGCGCGGCTACACCGTCTTCCGCGGCAGCATGATCGAAGCCTTCGCGGGCGATAGCTGGAAGGCGTCCCAGAAGCTGCACCTGGATTACGGCGTGCGCTACACGGTGATCGTTCCCTACAGCGCTCTGTGGCGGAACATGGCGGTATTCGCCCCGGAATTCTACGATCCCAGCAAGGCGGTGACGGTGGACCCCAAGACCGGCACGATCATCCCGAACTCGGGCGACCGGTATAACGGGCTGGTAATTCCGGGCACCGGATTCCCGAGCTACGCGGTCGGACGATTCCCGGAAGCCAGTGACTCCAGCCTCAAATACCTGTTCCGCGGAGCGAACCCGCACTACAGCGACATCCAGTACAACGACATTCAGCCCCGCCTGGGAGTCGCATATGCGGTTAACGACAAGACGGTGATCCGCGCAGGTGGCGGACGCTTCTACACCCGCCTGGGCGTCAGCGATTCGATTTTCCTGGGCGGCAATCCGCCATTCCAGCCGACGGCGAATGTGACTGGTGGCAGCGCCGACAACCCGGGCGGAACTTCCGCGAACCTGCTTCCCCTCACCGCCACTACGCAGAGCAAGGCTTTCAAGAACCCCGAGGCCTTTAGCTACAACGTTACGGTGGAGCGCGAGTTTTATGGGAACACCCTGCTCTCGGTGGGTTACGTCGGCCGGCGCGGGGTCCATTTGCAGCGGGAGTCCGATATCAACCAACCGACCATCGCGGCGGTAGTGGCCAACCCCGGCGCCAACCTGGATTCTCTGCGGCCCTACAAAGGCTATAGCACCATCCGGGAAACCGACAATGTCGGGACTTCGAAATACAACTCGCTCCAGGTGAGCGCCAACCGCCGCTTCACCAAGGGTCTTGGATTCGGTTTGGCCTACACCTACTCCAAGAGTACGGACAGCGGTTCCGCCCAGCGCGATGTGATCCCGAACACCTACGATGCCCACAATCTCTGGGGGCTGTCGGATTTCGATGTCACCCACATCTTCATCCTGAGCTACATCTACGAACTGCCGTTCTTCAAGAACCAGCACAACTTCGCCGGCAAGGCGCTGGGTGGCTGGCAGGTTAGCGGGATCACGCAGTTCCAAACGGGCACTCCGTTCTGCGTCACGACCAGCAACGACTACGCGGGCGTGGGACAGGATGGCAACTTGCAAGGCACGGGATGCAGCGGCCAGTTCTGGATCCTGAACGGCTCGCCGAGCATTACTCACCAGATCGCGCTCAATGGCTCTGTCGACGCGAAATACTGGTTCCAGACTACGGACTCCAGCGGAAACCTGCTGTTCTCCGCTCCAACAAAGAACACCTTCAACACGCAACCTGCCGGATTCCGGAATTTCCTGCACAACCCAGGCTTCGAAAACTGGAATGTCGGTCTGTTCAAGAGGTTCGCCATCACCGAAAGGACCGGGTTCCAGTTCCGCGCCGAAGCGTTCGACGTCTTCAACCACGCGAACTGGAGCGGCGTCAATACCAATCCGACCAATCTTTCCACCTTTGGAAAGATCACCAGCAAGACGGGCGACGTGCGCAATCTGCAATTGTCGCTGCGCTTCTACTTCTAGCCGGTGCATGCTTTAGCGGCACCAGTGAATTCCGTTCCAAGGCCGGCGATCGACTTTCGCCGGCCTTTTTTTCATGTGGGCGGCGGATTCGCCCGCATTCCGAGCCAGGTTGAAGCGTGCCCTACAATGAAAACATGCGGGGCAGGTGGGCCTGGATCTCGGTGTTGGCAGTGCTTGCCGGCATTGGCGGTGGCGCGCTTATGCTCAGGCACCGGCACTGGAAAGCCGTGCCTGCCCAAAACGCCGCTGCCGTTGCCGCCGACCCGGAGGTCTCGCTCAGCGGCATCATCCGCCCGCAGCACATTGCCGGTGTCAGTTCTAAGATCGAGGGCAACATCGAATCCTTCCTGGTGAATGTAGGCGACGAGGTTTTCCAGGGCCAGGTGCTGGCAAGGGTGGGAGCCGCCGGCCTGGAAAGCGAACGCGAAGCCGCCGCCCACGCCGTGGAGTACGCGCAGGACCAGGTCGCCAAAGCCGAAGCCGGCATCAACTCCGCCCGCATGGAAGCATCGCGAGCGGCTGCCGACGAGGCCCGTTCGCGCATGAACCTGGAGCACGCCCAGAAGATTTACGAACGCCAGAAACTGCTGCACGACGCGGGCGCCACACCGCGCTTGACCTACGAGAAGGCCGAGCGCGATTATCAGGACGCCCAGAAGGATCAGGAGGCCATGGAGAAGGGCGTCCAGGACTCCAACAACAATGTCCAGGCGGCATTGGATGCGCTCACCGGCGCCAGGAACGCGCTCGCGGAGAAGAGCCGCCAACTGGAACAGGCACAAGGCGCCTTCGAGGCGGCTGAAGTTCGCGCACCCGTGGATGGGTTGGTGGTGGGGCGCAAAGGCGATTTAGGCAGCCCGGTGCAGGACGTGGGTCCCGAACTCTTCCAGATCGCCACCGACATCTCCGCGCTCGAAGTGCCCCTCGAACCGCAGCCCGGCCTGCTCAAGCGTCTCAAACCGGGGCAGCCCGCCGTGGTGGTGGTGCCCGACCTGCAAACCGGCGGCATGACGGGAAGCCTGAAAGAGATCAAAGACACTCTGGCCATCGTTGAATTCACCAGCACGGTTCCCGCCGTCCGGCCGGGGATGCGGGCGGATGTGCGGTTGAAACTGGAGTAACACACGTCCCCGGCGTATGACTGAGTCTCCCCGTGCCGGCAGGTGGCAATCCGTGGCTGCCGTGGTCTGCCTTACGGCACTGAACCTCGCCATCTGCTGGCGTCTGTTCAAAGCCGAATACACCGACCACTTCGATTCCATCGAAGGCTCCTTCATCGCCATCGCGCGCTTCCTCTCCACGCACTGGCGCGACTTCTCCTGGTGGCCCTTCTGGCACTGCGGAATGCCTTACCAGGATACCTACGTGCCGCTGCTGCACCTCGTGGTCGCCGCGACCGCCTCGCTGGCCCACATCTCCGCGGCGCGCGCCTATCACTCCGTGGTTGGCGCCGGCTATGCTCTGGGACCGGCGGCGCTCTATCTTCTGGCCGTGCGGCTGGGCGCGCACCGCGGTGCGGCGTTCCTCGCCGGCCTGACGTACTCTCTGTTCTCGCCCTCCACTCTGATCATGCCGGATGTCGCCCGCGATGTCGGCGGATTCTGGTATGCCCGCCGCCTGCAGGTTCTGACGATGTACGGCGAAGGGCCGCACGTGACCGCGCTTGCGCTCATCCCGATCGCCATCCTGGCCCTCGAAAATGCCCTCACAAAACGGACCGGCCGGGCTCTCGCTCTTGCCTCGGCTGCCATTGCCCTGGTCTTCCTGACGAACGTCCCCGGCACCATGTCGCTCGGCCTGACGGTCTTCTGCTGGATCTGCGTCCAGCCTGCGGGTAAGCGCCGCTCTGCGTGGCTCCTTGCGGGTCTCGCATCCTTCTTCGCGTACGCCCTGGCGTGCTGCGGTCTGCCTCCCTCGAGTTTGCGAGTTACCTTTGGAAATGCCGGCCCGATGCACTCCGGCTTTACGAACAGCTTGCGATACGGGCCGCTGCTGCTGATCCTGGTGCTCGCGGTCGTCGCAGGTGTAGGCTGGCTGCTGTCGCGCACTCCCGCCCCATTGCTCGTCCGCTTCGCCATTCTCCAATCCGGCTTGATTGCGGCGCTGGCCATCAAGGCCAACGCCCTCACCTTCGAGTTGTTGCCGCAGGCGGGCCGCCTGCACCTCGAGATGGAAATGGGGATGTGCCTGCTGATCGGCATGGGCGCCTGGACGGTCTACCATTGCATTCCGCATTGGATCCGGCCAATTGTTCTGGCCCTCGCGCTCGCGCCTGTCGGCGTGCAATTCTCCAACTACCGCTGGCGGGCGCATCACGACATCAGCTACGCAGACATTACCAGGCGGTCGGAGTATTCCACCGCGCGTTGGCTCGAGGCCAACCTGCCTGGGCGGCGGGTCTATGCCGGCGGGTCCACGTCGTTCTGGCTGAATGCCTTCGCCGACGATCCGCAG
This sequence comes from Bryobacteraceae bacterium, assembly GCA_035501495.1. Classification (GTDB taxonomy): domain Bacteria; phylum Acidobacteriota; class Terriglobia; order Bryobacterales; family Bryobacteraceae; genus JAIQFL01. The sequence goes on from DATJWB010000121.1 coordinate 91,374, forward strand.
ATGGTGGGCTGCTGCGAGCAGAACCAGTCTTTGCCGCTGCTGGCGGAGCTTCCTTACATCATTGATTACGGGGTGGACGCCCGCACGACGGAGCTGTCGGCGAACTGGCTGCGCGCATTCGGCGTGCAGGCGCTGGTGGTCAACAGCGATGCCAGCACCGACATCTACAAGGATGTTCGCGACCCGCGCCGTTTCGAGCGGCTTTTCACAGCCCTGCACGAGGAGAACGGAGACACCATCTACGGGGTGCTTCCCCGTGACGCTTCGCTCGCGCACGTGCTGCGCCCCGGCGAGCAGGTACCGCTCGGGCCCGCGCACTACAACACCGTGGACCCGTCGAAATATGTCGCGGCGATTACCAGCCCGTCGCGGCCCGCGGCCGCTTTGGAGTGGATTCGCAGCGGAGAGGCCCGCATTCGGGCAAAGCTCGGCCGGGGCGACCTGGTGTCGGTGCAGGTGGCATGGTTCCCCGGCTGGAAGGCCTGGGTGAACGGACAGCGCCGGCCCGTCGAACGGGATGGGCTCGGTTTCCTGCTCATTCAGCCGGACTGCGCGGGCGACTGCGAGGTTACGCTCCGGTGGACCGGCCGCCCCGACCTGCCCTTCGCAGCGTTCGTCTCGGCGGCCGCGTTGATTCTCGCGGCGTGGCTCGTTTGTCGCGGCTAATGGCGAGCGTTGATGGGCGGTTCTCCCGCTGTTCACACTTGGAAAAAGGGCTCTGCGGCAAGACGTTTTCTCCGGGCGATCTCGGCCGCGGTCCGTGAATCTCTGGCCGCTGCCTGCCGCAACGTGTCAAAATGATCGATTCACGGGCACAATCGCTTGAAGCCACCGTTCCAACTTTCCCATCGCCGGGAAATCCTGGCCGATTTCCTGATCGTCTTTCTCTTCGCGGCCATGCTGGTCCGCCCGTACTTCAAGGCGAAGTACACGGACAAGTGGGCGTCCATCGAGAGCACCTTCATCTCCGACGCGCGTTTCCTGGCGGAGCATTGGCCGCATCCGCAATGGCAGCCTCTGTGGTACGCCGGGACACGCTTCGACTACATCTATCCGCCGGCGCTCCGCTACGGAACCGCCGCGATCTCCAAACTCACCGGATTCTGGCCAGTCAAGGCCTACCACTTCTACACCGCGCTCCTGTACTCGATCGGCATCGCCGCCGTCTACCTGATGATGCGGGTGGGCACAAAATCGCGCGGCCTCGCGTACCTGGCGGCAGTGGCGACCGCCACAATGTCGCCCATCTTTCTGTTCATGCCGCGCTTTCGCGGAGACGCCTGGAAGCTGCAGCCGCAGCGGCTGGGCGTTCTGGTGAAGTATGGGGAAGGTCCGCACATGAGCGCCCTGGCGCTCATCCCTCTGGCCCTGGCCTTCGCCTGGCTGGCCTTCGAACGCCGCAGGCTGTGGGCAGTCGCTCTCGCCGCGGTGTTCTCGGCCGGGGTCGCGGCCAACAACTTCTACGGGGCGACGGCGCTCGCCACGTTCTATCCCATCCTGGTATGGAGCTTCTGGATTACGCGGCAGGACCGCCGCATCGTGGCGCCGGCCATCGCCATTCCAGTGCTGGCCTACGGTCTGACGTCGTTCTGGCTGGTCCCTTCGTACTTCAAGGTCACGGCGGAGAACATGAAGTATGTGTCGGAGCACGGCACCACCTGGTCCATCTGGGTGGCCCTGGTGGTCGCCGTAACCTTCGCGGTCGCCACCGACCGCTTCGCCAAGGCCCGCAAGGAGCTCACCTGGGAAGTGTTCGTCATCGGCTGCGTGGTCTTCTTCTCGCTGAACGTGCTCGGGAACTTCTACTTCAACTTCCGCATCTCGGGCGAGCCCACGCGACTGCTGCCGGAACTCGACATGGTGTACATCATGGCGGTCGCGCTGCTGCTGCGCTGGATGTGGAACCGCCCCAGAGTGCTGCGGGCTGCCGCGGTGGTGCTGGTGCTCGCGGCGTTCTGGACTACCAAAGGATACATCCGCCACGCCTGGCACATGTTTCCGCTCTGGCCCGACTACCAGGGCCGTGTGGAATACCGCGTCACCGATTGGCTTTGGAAGAACATGCCCGATGCGCGCGCCTATCCCACAGGCTCCATCCGCTTCTGGTACGACACCTGGCACGACCTGGCGCAGGTAGGCGGCGGCTCCGAACAGGGACTGCTGAACAGCCAGGTGGAGCCCGCCCAATGGGAGATCAACCTCGGCCCCAAGATCGAGCCGACCATTCTCTGGTTGCAGGCCATGGGGGCCGATGCCATCTGCGTGCCGGACAAGCGTTCTCAGGAAGTGTTCAAGGATTTCGAGTACCCTCAGAAATTTGAAGGCGTCCTGCCGGTGCTGTTTGACGACCATCAGGGGAACGTGCTGTACAAGGTCCCGCGGCGTTTTCCCGCCAGGGCTCGTGTGGTCGAAGCCGCGAAGCTGAACGCCGTGCAGCCGCCGCGATTCAACGACGACGTGGAGAACCTCCATGCCTACTCGGATGTCCTCGAAAAGGGCCCCGATTCGCCCGCCACGCTGGTTCGCGAGGGCACCGACGCCATGCGTGTTCGCGCTCACTTCGAGGCCGGCCAATCGCTGGTGGTGCAGGAGACGTACGACCCGGCGTGGCACGCCTGGTCCGGCGGCCGGCCGCTCGCCGTCCGGAGAGATGCTATGGGCATGATGGCGATCGATGCTCCCCCCGGCGACCAGGAAATCTCGATCGCCTTCGTCACCCCGCTGGAGAATCAGATCGGGCGTGTAGTGACCGTGCTGACTCTGCTGGTAATCGTCGCCCTGCTCTACGTGGGCCGGCGCGAGGAGCGCTACGCGTGAGCGGCGTGGCGCGGGCACTCCTGCCCGTACCCATGGGCCCCGCCGGCCCACAAAAATCCAGGAAAACCCTTGCGCCATCGACGTGGCGCAGGCCCTCCGGCCTGCCGCGCCCCGACTCATCGGGGCGCTTGCCGGGCGTGTACAGTACCAGTGGCGGCGAAGGGGTTTTCGAGGCTGCCGCGTCCCGACTCATCGGGGCGCTTTTGGGCGCCACGCGTGCCTGTTCCCCGTCGAAAACCTTCCGCTTCGAGCGCACTACACGTGCCACTTCGGCACCTGAGTTGGTGGCGACCCAAAAGCGCCGGCATGGGTGCCGGCGCGGCAGACACGAGTGTCTGCGCCGCACTCGCCGACGAGGACCGGCATGAGTGCGCGCGCCACCGTCCTCCTCGCCCTCGGCATTCTCCTGCTCAACATCATCCTCACCGTTCCGCTGTTCCTGCCCGGCGAGCTGCCGTTCCGCGGATCGATCGAGGACGGGTACGTCGGAACCGCGCGCTTCATCTCTCAGCACCCCAACCCCTGGGGATGGGACCCCTTGCCTTATTGCGGCCTTCCGACCCAGTTCGTGTACGTTCCTCTACTGCCCTACGTGACGGCGCTCGGCATCCATATGCTGCCCACGGTGTCGCCCGATTGGGTTTATCGGACAATCGTCGGCTTGATGACCTGCGTCGGCCCGGTGACGCTGTTTCTGTTTGCGCTCTACTTCACCGGCAGCCGGCGATGGGCTTTCCTGATGGCCGTGGCCTATAGTCTGCTCTCACCTTCTTACGGCCTTTTTCCGGCGGTGGAGAAGGATCGCGGCATCGTGCAATTGCCATGGCGAGTTCAGGTGCTGGCCAAGTATGGCGAAGGCCCTCACAACACCGGACTCACCCTGCTGCCGCTCGCACTGCTGGCATTGTGGAAGGCCGGCGAAGGCAGCGCCGACCCCGCGCGGCGCCGCCGAATTGTGGCAGCGGCCCTGCTGCTGGCTGCCATCCCTTTGACCAACTGGGTCGCCGCCTTCGCGCTGGCGATCTCGTGTCTGCTGCTGCTGTTGGCGGCGTGGGGCGAGCCCGGCTTTCGCGTCTGGCCTCCTCTGGCCGCCGCGGCCCTCGCCTACCTGCTGGCCTGCTTCTGGCTGACCCCCGGCTTCGTCAGGACCATCGTGTTCAACTGGCCTGTGGACTCTTTCGGCTACCAGCTGCAACGCCGGCAGATCATCCTTCTGGGCGGAGGAGCGGTGGGCGCGCTTCTCATCCGGATCCTCTTCCGTTGGCGGCGCGGCTCGTTCTACTTCTGCTTCAGCACCTTGGGCGCGTTCGTCTTCGGTTGGATTTCGACCGCATTCTACGTCTACGGCGTGGATACGATCCCGGAGTCGCGCCGCTACGCCATCGAGTTCGAGCTGTTTCTGGCGCTGGCGCTCTTCGAGGCCTTCCGGCTCGCCATGCGCAGCACCAACAGCACGGTGCGAATGTGCGCCATTGGAGCCGGCGGCGTGATGTTGCTGGTGGGCACACCGCAACTGTGGGCCGAGGCGACCCAGGGCTGGAGAGCCTGGATGCCCGTTGCGCCGCGCGACACCGTGGAATACCAACTGGGCGAGTGGATCGACCAGCACCCGCCGCAAGGACGGGTCTTCGCCTCGGGGGGCCTGCGATTCCGCCTGAACTCGTGGTTCGACCTTCCGCAGGTGGGCGGAGGCTTTGAAACCGGACTCCAGAACCGCACGCCGCTCGAACTTACCTACCGCGCCCGCACCGCGAACCATCTCCGTCCCGGCCACGAGACTGAGGACAGTCTGAACGATCTCAAAACACTCGGCGCCGAATATGTCGTTCTTCATGGGCCCAAGTCTCGCGAGTATTACCGCGATTTTCTCAAACCCGACCGCGTTTCTTACAGCCTCCCGATTGCCTGGCACATCGAAGACGACACCATCTATCGCCTGCCGTCGCGGCCCCTCGCCCACCTCGTTCGGCTGGAAGAGCTGCCGCAAACCGATGCGCTCGATCACCCTGAAGCGTTGATGCGGTATGTTGCCGCCATCGAAGATGGGGCACGGCCCGCGCTCAGCATGCGATGGCCGGACGCCAGTACCATCACAATCGCGGGACCGGTGCGCGAAGGCGACGCAGTATCGGTGCAGGTGAATGCCGATCCCGGCTGGCGCGCTTTCCAGGATGGCCATACCATCCCGGTCACACAGGACGGAATCGGTTTCCTGGTGCTCCACCCCTCGCCGTCGGCAGGCACCCGGATCGACCTGCGGTATGGGGGAACGGCCGAGCAGCGGATCATGGCGGGCCTGAGCTTCGTGGGTTGGTGTACGCTTCCGTTCCTGTTGCGGCGCCGGCCCGCCAACGCCGGTATATGATGGCAGCACGATGGCCCAGACCTTCGGGTTCAACCAGGATGAATTGAAGCTTCTGCTGGTGGCGGTGCGCCAGATGCGCCGGACGTTCGCGCAGCCGCGCAGAGGCGATGCGTCGCTCGAAGCATACGCCTCGCTCTACGATAGCCTGTACGAAAAACTGCGCGACATGGCCGGACCACTGCCGGAAGCCGTCGAAGATCTCATGGAGTGACACATGGAGAGGCGTAGAGCCCCCTTCGTGATCGCGGTGCTTTCCGAGGTTGCCCAAGCCCGGGGTACCGCTCCCAAGCCCAGACTGAAAGACCGGCCGCTGGTGTCGATCACACCAGACAACCTGCTGCACTTCGAGGGACGCACGGCGTCGGCTGGGCTATCCTTCCTGGTTCGCTCTCTAGCCGGAAATCCCGGAGTGAAGCCGAAGCTCTGGGACGTGTCCAAGCGCGAACTGCTTCGCGATTGCCAGCGATCACCGTGGTTGAACTGGACCGCGCTCTTCAAGCGCGTTTATGAGGAAGGCATCGGCACGCTTGGCGGCGAGCCCGTCGGGTGCATCGTCCCCGATCATGCTCTGACCAACTCGCCCGAAGACTTCGAACTGGCGAGATCGCTATCGGAAATCGCCGCCGCGGCGGGCGCGCCGGTGCTTTACGGGCTGGCCCCGGCGATGTTTGCTGTCGATTCGTGGTCCGCCGTGACCACGAGTTGCCCCCGGGTCTGGCAAGAAGTTACGGCGGTGAATCCACAGGGAAAGGATCTGCGGGCGTGGCGCGGACTCGATTATCTGTTCGGCTTGCTTCCAAACCTGCTGTTCGACGGCGGCGGTGCAGCCGCCCCCGGTTTTCTCATCGCCCATGCCATCGGGCTCGCTTTTCAAAACGCCGGCATCCGTGGCCTGTTCGAATTGGAGCCACGCCCACCTTTCACGTTCGAGTGGGATTGCCCCATAGACCTGCAAGCGGCTTTCCGGCAGGTTGGCCTGAACGCGCTATCGGCGGCCAGTGTGGCCCAGGCAGACTTTCTGCAACATGTGCGGCCCTTGTCGGATCAAGGAGAGATCGTGAACCCACCGCCTTCTTTGGCCGAATGTCTCGCGGAGAGCCACCTGTACCAGCGATGGTGCGATTATCGGCGCCGCAAGAAAGTATCCGGAGATGAGAAGGAGACCGCGGAACTCGGCGAGCGATGGCTGTCCGAGCTCGATCCGGATCTCGGCCGCCTGGTAAACTTGGCCCGATTGGAACGGAGGATCCGAATTCGCGAAAACGCGTGAGCGTCGCTGACGTGGCGCCGGCACTTCATGCCGACGCTTTTTCGGCGCCTCGAACTCCTGTGCGCGCGCCGTCAACGACTTAGCGAGTCGGCCAGAACCTTCACCGGGCGATACGCCGCCGGCCGCACATCGGCCGACGGGGCCTGCCCTCCGCCATTCCCGCGCCGCGGAGGCTGCGCCAGTCGCGCCAGTTCGGCATTCTCCTTCGCGAGCCACTCTGGCTTCGCCGCCGGCGCTGCCTTCTCCGCCGCTTCCTCCGCCTTTCTCTCCTTCTTGCTCATCTTCTTCGGACTCGCCGGAGCAGCCGGAGACGCCGCCACATAGTCGAGAAGCTTCAACCGCCAGGCGACGCGGCCACTCTCACACCCGAACAGGCGTCGCGAATCATGGGGGGAGAGGCCTGCATGTGGGCCAAACTCGTGGGGCAGGAAAGCGTGGACTCGCGCATCTGGCCGCGAACCGCGGCGATCGCGGAGCGCTTCTGGGTCGCCCGCTGAAGTGAATTCGTGGAGGCGCGGATAGCGCTTGCTCTCCACGCGGAAGCCCTGGTCCTCGGAAAGATGCCGTGCAGCACATTCAGCTTCACAGCCGCCATCGCATCCAGGTTCCGCTCGATCATCTCGACGGGCATCCAGTGCCGGCAGACGTCCAGCATCAAGCCCCGCCACGGGAATCGCGGCCGGCCCTCGATGTGCACACCGCCAACCTGGAAGCCATCCGGCCCGGGCTGAATCAATTGTGCGAAGGTAGCCAGCGCGTGGATGGCGCCATCGGCGGTGGCAGCGGGATGCGCGCCCTGTCGGAAACATCCAGGGTGTACGACTCATCCTCTCCGAGGGCCGGATATTCCGCACCGCCCGCACAGTCGATCATCAGGCGCCGGGCATCGGCAGGCGCCGGCGGCACTGGCGCGTAAAGCACGCCCGTCTGCCGGGAGACGCGTGCCAGAAACGATCGAACCGCGGGAGCCAGGCGCGCATTGGCCGCTCCCAGCGTCTCGACAACCAGGTTCGCATCGATCGAAAACTTCCCCGGGGCGGCCTGCACCTTCACGGGCATCGGCATGAGAACCGGCTCCACGGCGACAGCGGCCGGCGCGGCCGCCGCGACCTCTACGGTAGCACCGGTCCACCCGCCTTGACATCCCGCCGTGACGCCCGTAGCATCATACAGTGCCGATACAATCGCGCCTCTGGAGCGCCTTTTGGTTGACGATGCTTATGATGCATGCACCTCACGCCGACGCGCAGAATCCGGGATTCGAAGAGCGGTTCGCCAAGGTAAACGGCGTTCGCCTCCATTACGTCGCAGCGGGCCAGGGCCCTCTTGTGCTGTTCCTGCATGGCTTCCCGGAATTCTGGTACGAGTGGAAGAATCAGCTTTCCGAATTCGGCAAAGACCACCTTGCCGTTGCACCTGACCTGCGCGGCTATAACCTCTCGGACAAGCCGGAGGCGCTCGATCAGTACCAGATCAGTGTACTGGTGGAAGACGTGCGGGCTCTCGCCAATGAGCTTTCTCCCGGCCGCAAGTTCGTTCTGGTGGGGCACGATTGGGGCGGCGCGCTGGCTTGGGCTTTCGCGATCGCACATTCCGACATGCTCGAAAAGCTGATCATCATCAATGCGCCGCACCCTGGCGTGTTCGCGCGATTGCTGTCGTCGGATCCGGCGCAGCAGCAGGCCAGCCAGTACATGCTGATGTTCCGCGGCGAACAGGCGGAGGCGACACTTTCCGGCAACAATTACGGCATGCTGGTGAATATCGTTCTCGGAGCCGGCCTCAAGAGCGGTGTTTTCACGGAAGACGACAAGGCAGCGTACCTCAAGGCGTGGTCGCAGCCAGGGGCGCTGACTGGCGGGCTGAATTACTACCGCGCCAATCGTGTCGGCCCGCCTTCTGCGAACGCTTCGTCAAAAGGCAACTTCGCGGTCGATCCGGCTCAGTTGAACGTGAATATTCCGACCCTCGTGATCTGGGGCGAGAAAGATACCGCTCTGTTGACCCAGAACCTGGACGGCCTCGACCGTTTCGTCCCGCATCTCACGATCCGCCGGATTCCGGACGCCACCCATTGGGTGGTCCACGAAAAATCCGCCGAAGTCAACGGCTACATCCGCGAATTCCTCACCGCGAAGTAATCGATGTGGTGCGGGCACTCCTGCCTGGCACTCCTGCCTGTACTCATCGGCGCCGCCGGCTCACGGAAATTCATGGCGGTGCGGGCATTGCGGTGGCGGTTCTATTCGCGGTCATCGGCAGCCTGAACTTGCGCTGTTCTCCAAGGTTCCAAGGACCCTGCCGAGCCGTCCGGGAGTTTCTTCGTGGCTTCCTCTTGAACGCACTTATGCTCGCGCTCGTCTCCGGAGTTTCCTCATTTCTCCCATACTAATCTCCAATACAGTACAACTTCGTCGCGCTCGCCACGTAGATGCGCCCCGACCGGTCCATCGCCGGCGCCGTCGTCAGCGTGTCTCCAATCCTCACCCGCCACACCTCCCGGCCCGCCGCAGTCACCGCGTAGAAGTCCGTCCCCTTGCCGAAGTAGATTGTCCCCGCGGCATCGTGAATCGGCGGCAGACTGCTCCCATCGCCTTCTCCCGCGAATCTCCATAGCAGACGGCCCTCGCGAACATGGTACAGGCTCTGTCCCACCGCCGCCAGCACCTCCTGATTGCGCGTGACGGCCAACCCGTGAACAGGCGCGGCACCCGCCGGATAAGTCCAGAGAACCGTGGCGGCGTCGGTCACCGCATAGAGCGTTCCTCGAGTCGTGCCGGTGTACAGCACGCCTGTATCGTCCACCACCGGAGTGACCGCCTGTCCATCCACCTCCACCTGCCACCGGCGGTCGTCGGCGCGGAAGAGATAAAAGCGGGTTGACGAGCCATTCCCGCGATTGATGCCGTTGCTGTTGTATGGGTGTCCTTGCCAGGCGAACAGCCCCAGATAACGCGCATCTACCTGCGCCTCGCGGATCGTCTTGCCATCTTCATTCAATACGCGCCTGCGTCCCGTGAATGAAGTCAGTTCGGGCGACCCGTCGGGGGCGAAACTCACCTGGTCATTCAGCGTCAGCGGAAGGCTCCAGACCACCCGGCCGTTCTCGACGCAGCGGACCATGCGATCCCGTACGCTCCAGACGTAAATCCTCCCGTCGGGACCGACCAATGGGCTGTTCGGTTCCCGGTTCCCCGCGTCGGCCGACCACAACACCCGCGGCTTCCTCGGGCCGCGATACGGGGCGAAGCCGCTCCTCCTCGCATCACCGCCGTCGGTGGCCCACATCGGCGTCCTGGAGCCCGCGAAGATATCAGGATTGGGTGCGGCCGCCGCCGCTCCGCCCTCTCCTTTGGCGCCCCCATTGGCCACCGGGACCGGGAGTGGATTGAATTCGAAATCCTGTCTCCCCGACTCCATCACCAGTGGAACCTGTTTGCCCGACGAGAGCCGGCTGACCTCGGTTCGGGCACGCTCGAGCACGCCCGCCGGCTTGGATCCCGGCTCCCCAATCGCCCGAATCAGCGCATTGGTGAAGGCGTTGATTCCGCCTCCCGGTGGATCTGCCGCGGACTGTCCAGGGGCCGCGGCAAACGCCACCAGCGTGTTGCCCGATGGCCGCACCGCCGCCAGCCCGGCAGGCAGACCCCCTGCCGGACGGCTAGCATCCAGCACCAGCATCTTGGTTCCCGCCTTCCGCTGTTCCAGCCTGCGCTCGAGGTTCCGCAGCGAAAACGCCGCCAGGCCGGGCGCCGATTGGTCCTTCGGATCAAAACCCACCGGCAGAATGTAATTCAATTCGTCCGCCTGGTAGCCATATCCCGAATAGAAGACCAGCACGAAGTCGCCTGGTTGAACGGTATCCGTAAACGCGCGAACCGTGGAGATCAGTTCGGCCTGCGGAAGATCGTACGCCACCTTCGGCTGGAAATGGAGCTTCTGCAGCGCGCTCGCCAATGCCTCGACGTTTGGCTTCGGCGTTTCCAGCCGGGGAAGATGCTGATACGCGGAGTTGGCAATCAACAGGGCCCGGCGATTCGCCGCGCGCGCCTGCCCGTGCCCGGTTTGCGGAACCAGCACCAGCAACACGGCCACCGCGCAGCCAAGAGACGCGGCCCTCATGGCTGAACCACTTCCCACTGGATTCGAATCTCGGATTTCGCGGTTCCGATATTCTCCAGTACCAGGCGCGGATCCCAACAGTTCTCCGCCGCCGGGGCTGTGACCACGCGCAGGCGCGCAGGCGTCACGAAGATCCGCAGCGGCACGCCCTTCGGAAAAATGTCCCCCCGCACCGAGCCCGCGGTTGCCCGCAAGTTCACGATTTCGAGTTGGTCGCCGGACCGCAACGACCCGGACCACAGCAATTCGCCGTTCAGCAAATCGCCGTACTGCTCTATGTTGAACGCGGGCGATGAGCAAGCCGGGCGTTTGGGAGATGTACCCGCAGCCGTTCCGCTTCCCGAGTCGCCGGTCCGCGACGCCGCGCTTGCGTCCCGGGGTTCGATCACCTCGAGTGTTACGGCGCGCTCGGCCTTCAGACCCGAGTTGTCGGTGGCTCTCACCAGGAAGCTGAAGATCCCGCTCTTGCCCGGCGCGCCGGAAATGCGGCCCGTTTTCGGACCGAGCGTCAGACCTTGCGGTAAGGATCCCTCGCGGATGCTCCAGAAGATCGGCTGCGCACTCCCGGACGCTCGCAGATCGAGAGCATAATCGCGTCCGCGGATCGCCGTGCGGGACCCGGTCAACTCGTCGATGGTCAGTGTGGCGCGGGTGGGCTGCAGCTTCGACATCAACTGGCCGATCCTGGGCCACGCCAGCAGGAACAGGATGAAGAGAATGACCGAGGCAGCCGCCGCGGAAATGGCGATCCAGAGTCCTGCCGGTTTCCGGGTGGGGCTGCGAGGCGCCTCGCGATCCGGTTGCAGAGCCGCTGGCAGACTCCCCTCCAGCACCAAAGTGGGGGCCTGCCGCTCGGAGGTTGACAGCCATTGGCCCGTAGATAACGGCGCGTTTGGTTTCGGCGGCGCCGCGGGCAGCGGCGAGGAAACCGCCAGCGGACTGGCCGCTCTTCCCGTCTCCTGCTGCCAGCGTTCCGTGTCCAGCGGCGCCGGTGTGCTTTCGGCAGCTTCTACCTGGGCTAGCAGGCGCCGTTGCTCGTCCTCCGCACGCTCGCGCATCGCGTACTGTGCCACCCTCGCCTGCAGAAGAAGCCGGCACAGGTCCCAATCGTCGCCCAGCCGCTCAATCGTGCTCTCCAGCAATCCAACCGCGCGATCCATCTGCTGATGCGTCATCAACTCCTCAGCCTGCGACACCACCCCGGCGATCTCCCGCTGCCGGAAAGCGGCCGCCACCTGTGCTCGCAAGCGTTGCAGTTCCTGGTGCTCCGCCGAACCGGCGTCCGGGTAACGCGCCAACAGGCCATTGACTCTCGCGTCGGCTTCGTCGTACTCCCCGCTCTGCAGGCATCGATTCACGGCGTCGATCTCATCCCGGAGATGCCGTGCGGCTTCGCCGGCGGCCATACGGGCACGAATCTCCTGAAGCAAGTCCTTCGCGGTGCTGTTGGAAGGGTCTTCGCCAAGGACCTCGGACACGAGCCGGAACGCCTCGCTGAGATTGGGCTTGTGCATCTCTCTTTGCGCCTGGTTCAGGTTCGCCAGGCGTTGCCGCGCGCGCCCCACCTGCGTGGCCACCCACTCGAAACGCCGCTGGATCTTGGGATGCGTGACTGCCAGGTCGCGGATGGACTCCAGAATCGTCCCGGCCTCTTCGAACTGTTGCTGCCCCATAGCGGCTTCGGCCTGATCCATCAGGTGGTCGGCGCGCGCCACCGCATCTCGCTTCCGCAACGTTTCGTCGATCTCGGATTTGAGGCGCCGGGCGTCTTCCTGGCCAGGGTCCAGCCTCAGCACCTTCCGCACCGCCAGCCTGGCGGCTTCCCACTGGCCCGCGGCGAATAGCTGTTGCGCTTCCCGGCAGTGCTTGCCGGCCTGGTCCCGGCGCATCTCCGTCAGAATTCCGCTGCTGTCCGCCATCACGTCCCACAAGCTGCTGTATCGGGATTCGCGATCTCGCGCCAACGTCCGCGCCAGGATGCGATCCAGTGCTTCCGGGCATTCCGGAGCCACCCGGCTCACCGGTGGTGGATCGAAGTTGGCAATCTTGAATATGATTCCCACCGGGTCCGCGGCGGCAAACGGATTCCTCCCGGTCAGCAACTCGTAGTAGGTCACTCCGAAGCCGAACACATCCGTCAGCGGGTCGGCTGTGCCGCTGAACTGCTCCGGGGCCATGTACATGATGCTGCCGATCAGCAGCCCGGTCTGTGTCAGCCGGGTCGTACCTTCCGCTCCCAGCCGGGCAATGCCGAAGTCCATGATCTTCACCGCGCCGTCGGTCAGTTGCATGATGTTGGCCGGTTTCACGTCGCGGTGGGTGATTCCGCACTCATGGGCATAATGCAACCCTTCGGCCACCTCCGTCATGATCTCCATCTTTTCCAGCAGCGGGAGTGAGCCCTGCCGGATCAGTTCCTGAAGGGTCGTGCCCTTCAGGTACTCCATGACGAGATAGGGGACACCGTCTTCTTCCCCATACTCGTGCACCGTAACAATGTTCTTGTGATGCAGATTGGCGACCGTTTTGGCTTCCGCCTGAAAGCGCCGTACCAGATCGGCGTTGCCCGGCGCGTTGAGGACCTTGATCGCCACCACCCGGCCCACAGTCTGGTCGAGCGCGCTGTAGACTTGCCCGCTCCCGCCGCTTCCGATGATGCCCGTAATCTGATACCGCCCGATGGTTTTCCGCAGCGCCGGCTCCGTCGCCTCGCTGGGCACCAGGCCGGCGGCCTGATTCTCCGCAAGGAGACAAGCCGTCAAGGCCGATTGCACTTCCTGCAGAAGTTGGTCGTCGCCCTGACACTGGTCTCGCACAAAGCTCTCCCGTTCCTCGGGCCGCAGTTGCGCCGCAAGCTCGCAGATCCCGGTGATCCATTGGCTCCGCCCGGCAGGTGTCACTGGCTTGATGGAGGCCTTTACTCTGTACCCTCCATTAAATCGTACGCTTTGCAGGCGTATCGTTTCAATCGAGACCAGTACTCACATTGCGGCACGCGGCGGGGAGGATAATACCTTCAAATGCGACTTCTCGCCGTTGTACCAGCCCTCCTGGCCATTTCACTGGCCGCACCCAGGGAACTGCACGGCCAGATGGTCGTCGCGGCGGATGGAAGCGGGCAGTTCCAGACCGTGCAACAGGCAGTCGATGCCGCTCCTTCGCAATCCCGCACCCGCGTAGTCATCCACATCAAGCCCGGTACCTACGCGGAGCGGGTCACCGTTCCGCCTGAGAAAACCTTCCTCACGCTCGAAGGCGAAGACGCACGCACCACCGTGATCACCGCCGGAATTCACGCCGGTATGCCGGGCGCCGACGGCCGCCCGCTCATTACCTTCGGCACTCCCACCGTCTTCATTCAAGCCAACGATTTCATCGCCGAGAACCTCACCTTCGAAAACTCCGCTGGTCCGCAAGGCCAGGCCTTGGCCCTCACCATCATGAGCGATCGCGGGGTCTTTCGAAACTGCCGCTTCCTCGGCTACCAGGACACCCTCCTCGCACAAGCGGGGCGCCAGCTCTTCGACCACTGCTACATCGAAGGCGCGGTGGACTTCATCTTCGGCGGATCCGCAGCCTGGTTCGAAAACTGCGAGATCCACGTGAAGGCCAACGGATATATTGCGGCGCCGAACACTCCGAAAGACCAGCATTATGGCTATGTCTTCTCGCACTGCGCGATTACCGGGGAGCCGAACGTGCAGACCTACCTCGGCCGCCCCTGGCGGCCTTATGCCTACGCGATCTACCTGAATACCGAAATGTCCGACGTCGTGCGCGTCGAGCGGTGGAATAACTGGAATGATGCCACGCGCGAGAGGACGGCCCGCTTTGGGGAGTATCGCAATACCGGACCCGGCGCGGAGGCCCTGCCTGCCGTCCCGGTTCGTATACCGACACTCCCCGCACGCGACGGCGACGCTCCACCCAAAGCATCTCCGGGGCCCGTCAACTGGGCGCATCGGTTGACCGAGGCCGAAGCTCGTGAACTGACGATCGAGAACGTGTTGGGAGGCATGGATGGCTGGAACCCGAGGGCCGGCACGGTCCGTTCCCCGATGACACTGGCCAGGGAGCCTTCGTTCGCTAAAGCCTCCATTCCCGGCGATACGGTGTGGATGGCCACGGTGGCCAGCGGCAATGACGGGTCCACTGCGGGACTGGCATACACCACGGATGGCTACAGGTGGAGCCGGATCGCACAATCACTGCCGGAGACCGGCGGGGAGAGGCGGATGCTGGATCCAAAGCTGGTGGAGGGACCGGACGGCTCCTTCCATCTGGTCTGGACTACCACTCCCAAAGGATCAAAGGGCTTCCTGCACGCCACGTCGAAGGACCTGGTTCAGTGGTCGGAGCCCCAGTACGTGGAGATCATGGCCAAGCTGGATGCGCTCGACGTGGCATCGCCCAACTTGTTTTACGACGAGGTCAGCCGCCGCTTCGTGATCACCTGGGCTTCGACGATGGCGCGCAACGCCATCCAGTCATTCCAGGAGGCGGTCGAAGACAATCCTCGCATCTGGTACTCCACCACCCGCGATTTCGACCTTTTCTCCGAGCCGGAGCTTCTGTTCGACCCCAATTACAGCGTAAGAGACGCCACGATCCTGGAGGACCGCGGGCGGTACACCCTGCTTCACAATGACAGCACGCGCCCCATGCTGGACCTGCGCGTCAGCGTATCCAGCACACCATTCGGCCCCTGGGGTCTTGCATCCGACGCGTTCACCGGAAAGTTCACCGGATCGCCTGCCGCCATTCAGTCGGGCCACGACTGGTGGATCTACTTTACGAACACGCGGACGGGCGCGGTCGGCCTTCTCAAGACCCGCGACTTCCGCACGTTTCAGGATGCCTCGACCCGGATGTCGTTCCCGGAGGGCATGCATCCGGTCAGCGTGCTGGCAGTTCGACGAAGCGAAGTCGGTCTGCGGTTGCCCTGATCGGGCTCGGATGACATCGCAGCCTTACTTCTTCTCGGCTTCGGCGATCGCGAACAGATGCTTCGCGCCGCGCACGATCAACAGGTCGCCTGCCAGCGCCGGAGTCGAGAGGATCGACTCTCCAATCGGATTCTTCGCCAGTAATTCATACTGGGGGCCGGCCTTGATGACGAAGACATCTCCATCTTCGCTCGCGGCGTACAGCTTGCCCGCCGCCGCAACCGGCGAGGAGACAAACGAAACCCCGGTGCCCACGCGCTGCTGATACAGCCGATTCCCGGTCTTGGAATCGTAAGCGACCATCACGCCGTTGTTGTTGACCGTGTAGTAAATCTCGTTGTAGACCAGCGGCGACGGCAAATAGACGCCGCCGCTTTTCTTGCTCCAGGCGATGGCATCGCTCGACTCCTTGCCGTCCTTGAGCGTGAGGTCTCCGGTGGATCCAACCTTGATGGCGTAGATCGGCTGCACCGGCGGATACCCGGCGGTAACGAAGATCAGGCCATTGGCCGCCACCGGCGTGGTGCAGGTGATCTCCGAGTTCGGTCCCAGGGTCCAAAGCTCTTTGCCGGTATCGGCATCGTAGCCGCGAATCGCCTTGGTCGCGTTGGTCACCAATTCGGTCCGGCCATTGCCCGGCACCAAAGCAGGCGTACCCCAGGCGGGAATCTCGGCGCGCGCCGTACGCCAGATCTCCTTGCCGTCCTGGAGATCAAAGGCCGCGATGAACGAGTCCTTCTGACGGTCGCACTGCACGATGACCATGTTCTTATAGATCACCGGAGAGCTGGCCGCGCCCCACTCGGAATCCGGGTCGAAGAACCACCCCGCGTTCTGCAGGCCGAGGTCCTTCTTCCAGATCAGCTTCCCCTCGGTCGAGTACGCGTACAGCCCTTCGGAGCCGAAGTAGGCGATCACCACTTTGCCGTCGGTAGCCGGCGACGGCGAGGCCTGCGACGACTTGGGGTGCCGTTTCGTCTTCGGAACCCCTTGCGCTGCCAACTGCTCCCACGCCACTTTGCCGGTCTTCTTATCCAGGGCATAGACCTTCCACTGGTGCGGGCTGCGGTCGTTCACCGAATCCGTGTCTCCGTACAGCCCGGTTCGAAAGGTCTGCTTGGGGTCGCTCGAAATCGCGGTGGTCACGTATACGCGGTCGCCCCAAACTACCGGCGAGGAATTCGCCAGGCCGGGTATCTCGGCGGTCCACGCGATGTTGGTTCCCTTGGTAGCGTCCCATTGCACGGGCGGGTGCGCACCGGTGCCCAGTCCGGAGCCGGAAGGACCCCGGAACTGCGGCCAGTCGCCATCGGCCGCGAAACAGGCGAGCGCCATCAGCCCGCAGGACAAACGAGTTGACCATACGCCGCGTTTCATTTCGCCCCCGCTTTCGTGAATTTGAAGTTGGCCCCGCCCTGCTTCAGCATGAAGCTGCCCGAGGTATCGAACTCGATCTCCAACTGCGCCGGAGCAAATGCGAACCGCGTTGCGCTCAACGCCTTGGTCGCAATTTCCGGCTGACCCGCGGGCTGCAGGTACAGGCGGCCTTCCCTGGCGCTCACTTTGATGTCGATCGGGATCTGCTCGGACTTGTACGTGCCGGCGTACGACTCGAGCACCGCGGCATCCACGGTCACCGGCGGAGGAGGCTCGTGGGCACCGGCCTTCTTCAGCAGTTCCGCCACATCCGCCTGCTTCTGCGTGAGCGCGCCTTCATAAGCCTTGTCCAGCGCCGTCTGGCTCGGCTTGCTGTTCTCGAGAAGCGCCTGTACCAGTTCCGCATGTCCCGACCCGGCAACGTCCGACAAAGCTTCATCAGGCTTGGACGTCTTGCTCACCAGCAATCTGGCCACGTCCCAGTGCTTCCGCTGGATGACGAATCCCAGCATGGGCGCCTTATAGAACGTGTCGCGGACATCCGTGCTGGCGCCCTTGTCGAGCAGAAACCGTACCACCTCCGCATGCCCGTTCATCGCGGCGAGATAAAGAGGCGTCTGCCCGTAGGGCGTCTTGGATTCGATGGCAGCGCCCTTCTCGACTGCCGCCTTCACCGCATTCAAATCTCCGGCGCGCGATGCCGAGAGCAGATCTTCGTTTGCGTCCCACGCCAGGGCAGCGAACGCAGAAGTGAAAACCAGAACTGCGATCCTACGCATGATTCCTCCGCAGGTGCTCTTAGTGTACAACCGTGTCGGATTAGGGCAGCGCGGCCTAGGCCGGCACAGGCTCGCCTGCAATTGTTATCTCGTCCATGCGCACCTTTCTGCATTTCCGACAAAATGTCGGAAAACCGATTCTAATCCGTTGATTCTTCGTGACAGGCTTCCGACAGACTGTCGGATCCCGATTCCCAAATCGCACGGCGACTCCCGAAATCCGCGGCCGTCCAACCGGCGCGTCCCGGCCCCCATCCTGGCCGTTTGCCCGGCACCCTATTTTGCGGGACACCCAGTTAACGGTACTACACCAGTACTTCCAGGACTGCCCTCGAAACGGGCCGGGCCGCAAGATGGTGTTGATGAATGTAACGGGGATCATCCTGATTCTGACAGGATGGCTTTTGACAACCGCGCAACGATTCCGGAACAGCAAACGACTTCGACGGCTGGCTTCCACTCTTGGTTTGACCCTGATCACCGCGGGCATGGCTTCCCTGCTCACACACCGCTGACGTGGAGCAAGCGAGCGGAGAGCCGCGTCTTCAATCCGACGCAGCGGCGCGATCCTCCGCCTTCCGCTGTAACAGCCCCGCGGCAATCTGCTTCCCGCGTTCGAACGCCTCGCGGTATGCGGCCCGGCGCAGTTCCCGGGGATAGCTCACGTTGGCATGGTAGAGGTATTCCAGACCCTTCCCCATCACCACCGTCCCCGCATAAGCAATCGCGCTCTTGGCCACCAGGCCGCCGCCGAAGGGGATCTTGCCGGCCAGTTCGCGCGCCATGGCTCGCCAACCAAAAGCGCTCGCTACAATCGATATGACCTCGCCCTTCTGGCGTGCCACGCCTGCATCACGGCCGCAGCACGCGGCAATCTGAAACGCCATGCGCACCTGGTTGCCAGTGAGGAAAGCCGTGTCGGAAGCGAACTCGCCGAATGTCCACGGAAGCTCCACCAGGCTCGGAACCACGTCCGGCAGAGCGGTAGCGAACGCGAACAGCGCGTTCTCGCGCGCGACGGTTTGAACGATCCGCTCCACCGCCGCTTTGCGAAATGCCGGAAACTGGCGCGCCAACGGGAGCAACAGGTCGCTCCGGTCCTTCAGAATCTGTGCCACGGTCGTCTGTGGATCGTCACGATTGTACGTGAAAGCGCCCTGCTCGCCCGGAATTCCGTGGCCGTAGAGGACCACGTCCACGGTATCGGGAGCACCCGGATCACCCGCGCGGTGTATCCGTTCCATCAAGACCATGCGGGGTTCGCCGGTAGCGCCCGGCGGCAGCAGAAAGTCTTCCAATTCGGGATAACCGCCGCGCGCAGCCACCAGCCCGAAGCTCACCGGGCGCTCGGCGGCGCGCTGCACCTCCTCCGGATTCAACAGGGACAACGCGGCCCGAGCCTGTTTGAATAAGTTCAGCGTATTGCTCACTCTGCGCCCCGGAATGCGCCAGTCTTTCGGCCGGCACACCTTTCATCTGACTTCCATCCTGACTGGACTCTGAATTTCGACCGCGAATTCCTGCTGATTTAGCCAGGCCCCTCCGCCCCGCGCAATCGAAACATCACATTCAACCCCTTCCGCCATTCTACCGCCAGCCCGATGCGCTCCACATCCATACGCGGTGCGAAAAAACTCAGGATCGTCTCCGTAGTTGGGTGGAATTCGAGCGAAGGAGATACCAGCAGGATCCGTGGCGGCTCGGGCCGAAGCGCCACCCCCGGAAAATAGCCGTGGGCTGGGAACTCGCCGCGGTCCAGGTGCCACTTGACGCGGATCCAGTAATCCAGCGCCTGGAGCGGTAGATGCAGATCGGCCGATGCCTTCAGCTCCACCACCGTCAGTCGGCCGCTGTGTTCCACCGCCAGCAGATCCATGATGCCGCGATCGCCTCCTGCGAATGCGGGCACCTGTCCATAGACCGGATCGGAACGCAACGTCGCATCCAGGACTTCGATCTGCGCGCGCGCCATCGATTCCAGCCACGCCTCCGGCTGCTGGCGATACAGCGGGTGCTGCCGGTCGCCCGCATCGGCCGAACGGACACGGTCCAGTTCCTCCGCCAGGCTTACAATCTCGGCGCGGTGATACTCGCGAGCGGGCCTCCGGTCGGCCAGCCCGAAGAGCAGATCGTTTCCCGAAATCTCCGCGAACTCGATGCCCCGCACGCGCAGGCTCGCTCGCCCGTCGTGCTTCGGAATGCTCTCGACGCCGGGAAGAGCCGCGATGGATTGCCAGGTACCCGGCGGATTGCCTGGCCGGCGGCACGGTTCGAGCCGCGTGTCGAGATTACCGTGATCGCTCGGATCCACCACCACTACGTCGTCCTCCGCCGAGTAGGTAAACAGCTCGTAGCGCGCCTGCGTGCCGTCCAGGCACAGGATCCGCAGCGCCGCAGTGCGTTCCTGCCCCGACGGAACATACACCGCCAGGCCTTCGATGGCCAGGCGCCGCTCGCGTTTCCGCAGATACGCGAGCCAGACGAGCCCGAACGTGAGCACGGCGGCCGCGTCGCCCCCCGTGGGGCAGGCAATAGCGGCCCATCCGTGCTGCCCATGACGCAGAAACGCGCGCGGAAACGCGGGGGACAGGCTGAATTCCAGGTTCGCCTCGGCGCTCAACTCCGCCAGGTGCCATTCGGGAAACTGGCGCCGCAGAAAGAGCCGGAAGCGTTCCCGGAAGACCAGCCGCCCGCTGCGCTGCCCCAGTTCGGCGCCGGCGCGCCGCGCGAGGTCGAGCATGAAGAGCGGACCTTCGCGCTTGGCGAACCGCTCTACCCTCATCTCCAGCCGGGCTGTGGTGGAACTCCTGGCGGCAGTCACTCGCCGGGTGAGATGGCGGGTGCGGTCCCACGCCTGCAGAGTGAGCCGGGAACCGCGCTCCTCCAGAATGAAGTTACCGGCGGTAATCGGAAGTAACTCCTCCCCCGGTTCTAGTAGCGCCGGCTCTCTACAATTTTTGAGGAATCCCTCGATGACCGCGCGGGTCTCGGCGGCGCTTCGCCCGTCCCCCCGCTGGGGAGCTTTCATCGCGAAACCGGATTATAACGCCATGCAGGTGATCGCCGGGATGTAGAATGTTCCCATGTTCCGGACCGGCCTCTTCGCGGCATCGGTGTTCCTGGGCATGGCTCACTGTCTGCCTGCCCAACAGCCCGATGCCCCGAACGTGATTCGCGTGGACGTGCGCCAGGTTCTGGTTCCGGTGGTAGTGACCGACGGCAAAGGCCATCACGTCACCGGTCTGAAAGCCTCCGACTTTCACGTACTCGAAGATGGCGTGCCGCAGGAGATTTCCGCGTTCTCCACCGATACCAGCCCGTCGGTGAACGCCTTGCTCGCGCCGCGCGGAGAAGCAGCAGCCCCGGCTCCCACGGCCTCTAAGGATGCGCCAATCCGCACCTATGTGATCTGTGTGGATGCCCTGAATTCGGCCTTTGCCAGCTCGGCGCGTACCCGTGACGCGCTGCAGCATCTCTTCGAAAAAGAGAAGCCCGGCGATGCGCGATTCGTTTTGCTGAGCATCGGCCGGCAGCTTCAGGTTCTCCAGACCGCGACCACCGACACCGCGGCGATTCTGGCCAAGCTGCGCAGCCCGGCGATTCCTCCCGCCTTGGGCGGAGGCGACGCCGCCACTCTGCGGTCCGAGCTCAACGATCTCAAGAGCCGCATGTTCGACTTCTGCAGGTCCTGTGACTGCAATTCCCCCGTCGCCTGTGGTGTTCAGGCGCAGGACCTGAAATCCAGCGTGGACGGCGAGGCGGAACATTGGGGCGCCGTCCGCGCGCAATTCCTCGATCAGTTGAAGAGCGTCGTCGAGGAGCTCGCGAAACTCCCCGGCAGCCGGACGCTCATTCTGGTCTCGGACGGCTTCTCCGTGCAGCCCTCTCGGGAGTTTTACGCGGTGATCGCGCCGTTCCTTCCCAAAGACCAGCGATTCCGGATGGCCGGCCCAATGGACCTCGAGCCGCGCGTCGAGGCGATCATCAAGGTCGCTACGGAGCGAAATGTCCGGATTGACTCCGTCCACTCCAGCGGCCTTGCGCAGAGTTCGCTCTCAGGCAGCGGATCGATGGACGCCAGCGCCCCCTCCGACCGCTCTGCGCCGAGCGTCATCAGCAGGCGTGTCCCAACTTCCAGCCGCGGCGGAACGCTGCTTTCCGAGATGGACCGGGAGGCAAGCTCGGTGGAGCTGCAGAACGGCAGCGCCCTCGCCGAGTTGGCTCAGTCCACCGGCGGAGTCTATCACCACGACAGCAACGACCTTCTGAAGCAGTTCCGGTCCGCGCTGGCCGATGCACGGGAGTATTACCTGCTTGCCTACGTTTCCAAGAATGCGGCTCCAGATGGGAAATTCCGCAAAATCAGCGTGGAGGTTGCGGATCAGAAGCTGCATGTGAGGGCCAAGTCCGGCTATTGGCCGGAGTGATGCGCACGGCGAGCGGGTTGACTTGTCGCTGGTGGGGCATTTCACCCACCTCGGTCCGACCCGTGCGGTCCAAGCCGCTGATAACGCTGGGCGCCGCCTTTGGAATCCGGGGTGCTCATTTTAACCACTCCGAGGCGCAAACCGATGTTTCGATTCGATCAACTAATCCGCCGCGACATGATCGTCCGGGATGTGAAACAACGACATCCCGAAACCGTGGAAGTTTTCGAGCAGTTGCACTTTCGCGCCTCGTGCGACGACTGCGACATCGAGACAGTGGCACGGAAGAACGGATTAAAGGTGCAAGATGTCGTCGAGGCCCTGAACCAAGCCGTCTTTGGACCCAAAACGGAGACCGATCAGCATGCAAGTCAGTAAACCCAGCCGCAAGAAAATCAACTATTCACGGAGCCAGCCGCTGGACGTGTTCTTCTCACCGAAGACCGTCGCTGTAGTGGGCGCGACCGAAACTCCCGGGAGCGTTGGGCGGACGGTGCTCTGGAACCTGGTTACCAACCCGTTCGGAGGGACAGTTTACCCGGTAAACCCCAAGCGGCCCAATGTGCTGGGTGTCAAGGCTTATAAGTGCGTCTCCGACATTCCGGAGCCGGTGGACCTCGCGGTGGTCGTGACGCCCCCGCCTTCCATTCCGGGCATCGTCAAGGAGTGCGGTGAAATCGGGGTGCAAGGTGCCATCGTGATCTCCGCGGGCTTCAAGGAGATCGGAGCCGAAGGCGCGGCTCTCGAGCAGAAACTCCTGACCGAGGCGCAGGCCGCCGGCATCCGGGTGATCGGCCCGAACTGTTTGGGTGTCATGGCTCCCCTGACGGGCATGAACGCGACCTTCGCCACCACGATTGCGCGTCCCGGCTCGGTGGGATTCATCAGCCAGAGCGGCGCGCTGTGCACCGCCATTCTGGACTGGAGCCTCAAAGAGATGGTGGGCTTCAGCGCGTTCGTCTCCGTGGGTTCCATGGTGGATGTCGGCTGGGGCGACCTGATCTACCATCTTGGCAACGATCCCAAGACCCGCTCCATCGTCATTTACATGGAGAGCATCGGCAACGCGCGCTCGTTCCTCTCGGCAGCGCGCGAAGTGGCGCTCAACAAGCCGATCATTGTGATTAAGCCCGGCCGCTCGGCGGCCGCCGCGAAAGCTGCCGCCTCTCATACAGGTTCGCTGACGGGCAGCGACGAGGTATTGCAAGCCGCTTTCCGGCGCAGTGGCGTGCTGCGCGTCAATACTATCGCCGACCTGTTCTACATGGCGGAAGTGCTCGCCAAGCAGCCCAGCCCCAAGGGACCCCGCCTTACCATCGTGACCAATGCGGGTGGCCCGGGCGTCCTGGCGACCGATTCTTTGATCATGGGCGGGGGGGAATTGGCCGACCTGACGCCCGAAACGATGGACGCGTACAATGCCGTGCTGCCCGCCACCTGGAGCCACAACAACCCGGTGGACATCATCGGGGACGCCACTCCCGAGCGCTACGCCAAGGCGCTGGAGATTGCCGCCAAGAATCCGCATAGCGACGGCATGCTGGTGATCCTGACTCCGCAGGCGATGACGGACCCCACCCGCATTGCTGAGCAGCTCAGGCCCCTGGCGAAGCAGGAAGGCAAACCGGTCCTGGCAAGCTGGATGGGAGGGCTGGACGTGGCCGGCGGCGAGGAAGTCCTGAACCGCGCCAACATCCCGACGTTTCCTTACCCCGATACCGCCGCTCGCGCCTTCAACTACATGTGGCGCTATAGCTACAACCTGAAGAGCCTGTACGAAACGCCGGCCATGCCGGAGGACTCGGCGGACTGGTCGCCCGATCGCAATCTGGTGGATGGCATCATTCAGAAGGCCCGCGGAGAAGGCCGCACCGTCCTGACCGAATATGAGTCCAAGCAGGTTCTGAGTGCATACGGAATTCCCACAGCGAAGACGATCATCGCCGCCAATCCGGAGGATGCCATCCGCGCCGCGGACGAGATCGGCTACCCCGTGGTTCTGAAACTGTACTCGGAAACTATCACCCACAAGACTGATGTCGGCGGCGTCCAACTCAATCTCGGCAGCTCGGAGGCGGTGGAGCGCGCGTTTCGGTCGATTCAAACCTCGGTCACGGAGAAGGTCGGTGCTGAACATTTTCAGGGCGTGACGGTGCAGCCGATGATCCACCTTAAGGAAGCCTATGAGCTGATTATCGGGTCAAGCCTCGATCCGCAGTTCGGACCCGTGCTGCTGTTTGGCACCGGCGGCCAACTGGTCGAGGTGTTCAAAGACCGGTCGCTTGCGCTGCCTCCTTTGAACAGCACGCTGGCCCGCCGGATGATGGAGCAGACCCGGATCTATAAAGCGCTGAAGGGCGTTCGGGGACGGCGCCCGGTGGATCTCGCGGCTCTGGAAACCCTGATGGTGCGCTTCAGCGCCCTGGTGGCGGAACAGCGCTGGATCAAGGAAATCGATATCAACCCGCTGCTGGCGTCCCCGGATGGATTGATGGCTCTGGACGCGCGGGTGGTGGTGCACGGACCGGAAGTCGAAGAGGACCAGATTCCCAAGACCGCGATTCGCGCGTATCCCAGCAAGTACGTTGCGCCGTGGACCATGCGCGATGGTTCTTCGGTGCTGATCCGGCCCATCCGTGCGGAAGACGAACCGGCCATCGTGCGGTTCCACGAGACTCTGTCCGAGCGGACCGTGTATCTGCGCTACTTCCACCTGATGAACCTGGAACAGCGCACCACGCATGAGCGGTTGACGCGGATCTGCTTCATCGATTACGACCGCGAGATGGCGCTGGTGGCCGAGAGGCGCAATCCGGAGACCGGCGAGAGCGAGATTCTGGCAGTGACCCGCATGATGAAGATCCACGGCACCAAGGATGCGGAGGTCGCGGTTCTGGTCAGCGATAAGTGGCATGGCCAGGGCCTGGGTACCGAATTGCTCACACGCACCCTGATGGTCGCCGCGGATGAGAAGCTCTCACGCGTGATCGCCGATGTTCTGCCCGACAACCGCAACGTGATGCGGATCCTGGAGAAACTCGGGTTCACCCTGAAACATTCGCTGGAAGACGACGTTGTAAAAGCGGAGTTCACGGTTTAAGGCGCGGGAACTCGTGTCCGCGGTGTCTCGCCTGGCACCCGACGATCCCCCACGGGTTAGAGGTTCGCCAACGTATTCCGGACCTCCGAACGAGGCTGCATACCGAGCCGCGGCCGTGAGACTGAGTTAGCCGGATGGTTCCGGTCATGACGGCCCCAGGGACTTTCGCCCCTGGGAAGCAAACCGCAACAGGCGCGGAGAGTGAAGCGTCCCAGGTCCGATGGTTCACCCTTGCGATTCCCTTCGGCCGAATTGGTGCGACGGTCCTACCTGACCGCCGGGTATCCGTGGAGCTGCGGCCCGACCACATTCGAAAAATTGTAGTTGCCGCGCCGGTCTGCGTCGATTGTCCAGAACATCGCACCGATCATGCCGGGGTACCCTTTGGCCTCCCGCAGTTTGTAGCGCGTGCCATCGGGCGCCTTGCCGGTAATCAGATAGTCCATCGCCTGGCTGACCACCGTGGGCGTCGCGTCGCCCGTCAGGAATCCGACGGCGATTTTGCCCGGCGGCATGGGCGCGAAGAAGTGCTTGGGATCGCCGCCCACCGGAAATCCGTGCAGCAGGAGTTCGGTCATGGCGGCGTGATAATCCACGGTGCCGGGCTGATAGATTTCGCCATCCAGACCTTCGAGCGGCGGCGTATTGTAGGACTGCACATCCAGGAACGCGAGGAAGTCCCGTATCGCATACGCAATCGGCAGATAGGACCCGAACTGCCCCCCGTAACCGGGGTATCCGGAAGGGATCTGCGTCCCTTCGGGCACCAGGCTGACCATGAACTTCGCGCCGAAATGGTCGTGCAACTGTCGCAGTGCCGAGATCAGGTTCACGATGGATGGCGTCGTAGGGTGTTGGTAATCCGTATCACCGGGATCGATCGAGAGCGACGGGCTCTCGAAATCGATGTCAATGCCGTCGAAGCCGTAATCGCTGACGATCCGGGTGACGGATGAGACGAAATTTGGCACACGCTTGGGATCAGCCAGCGTGAAGTGCTGGCCGCCTCCGCCCAGCGAGATCATCACCTTCCTGTGCTGACTTTTCAGCCAGGCAATATCGGACTTGAACTGGTCCGTATCGAGTCCCGCGGGAGTATGGAACTGCATCGTCCCTTCGGGCGCATTGTGATCCGGCGTGGCAAAGGCCACCAGGATGACGTCCCACTGCGGCGACACTTCGCGCAGCGGGATGGTGGAACCGGGCCCGCCGTAGCCGGCCCAATACCCGATCAACTGATGCCCGTTGGGCGGGCCATTTGCGGGGATCGCCGCAACCGTAGGCGTTGAAGCGTTGCGTCCTCCTCCGCGGGCCCCGCGCGCGGGACACGGCCTGGCAGCCTCGGGCAGCGCCTGCGCGTCCGGAAAGCTGTAGGTCGTGCCGAGCCCCTCGGCAGGGCCGGTGTACCAGGGCAGCAACGCCACATTCTGCAGATGCCAGGCAGTTCCGCCGGCGCGGGCCAGGAAAGGCTTCGACGCGGGGAAATTGTTTTTCGGATTGGTATTGGTCGGCTCCAGCAGGAAGTACATCGAGGCCACACCCGTGCCGCCGCACCCGCCCTGATCGCCCGGCCGCATCGAAGCCGGGCGCATCCAGGCGGGGAACGTGTTCCCGGGGACCTTCACATTGCGTCCGTGGAACAGGGGATCATGCATCGGGTCGAAGACGAACTCCGCGAGTTGCTGTGTGAGCGGCTGCACGTCGTCATCTTCCACCACGGTTGGCGCCGCGCGGAGATACGAGCCGAGCACGAACGAATTCCCGGTGGCCGAATCGACTCCATGGGTCCCCCAGGAGCAGCAGATCGTGGCGTCCCCATCCGCGTAGAAAGTCGTGTTTCGGGTGACGGCGAGCACCAGTTTGCCTTCCTGCTTCGGCAGTTGCTGGAAAAGTTGCTTCTGCAGGAACTCCACGTCCGCGACGGCGAACGAGGCGCCGGTCTTCTTCGAGGTCAGGATGTAGCCGTAGCCGGCGGGAACATCGATCCTCACTGGCCTCATCTCCGGCTTACCCAGGAGCGTGTGCCACGGTTGCGCTTTGGGGAAGGTCGTGCGCAGCAGCGCGTCGGCATACTGCGTGTCGCCTCCGGAAGGAAAAGCGAACTTCGTGAACACCGGCGATCGCAGGAGATTGGTTATGTCCGGTGCCGCGTCCATGACGAACGGCTTGCCGCCGATCTTCTTCGAGTCGAACGAAAGCGCCAGGGGAACCAGCAACACGGGTATGGTC
Organism: Bryobacteraceae bacterium; assembly: GCA_035501495.1. GTDB lineage: Bacteria > Acidobacteriota > Terriglobia > Bryobacterales > Bryobacteraceae > JAIQFL01. The sequence continues at coordinate 118,806 of DATJWB010000121.1, forward strand.
GTCGATGCCGCCTGTGCCGGGTCGCGGCCAACCAGGGTGTACGAGGCCTGGCCCGCGGTGAATTGGAACGTGGGAACGGTGCCTTGCGCGCCGGCAAAGCCCACCAGAACGGCGAGAACAGCGGCACAGATAAAAGGAGTTCGCATCCGGATTCACGGTACCACGCGGCGCGCACACTCGTGCCTGTACCCATTGGGAACCGCCGGCCCCACCGAAATTTGAAACTCGCCCGGCGGACAACGTGGCGCGGGCACTCCTGCCAGGCACTCCTGCCTGCCGCGTCCCGACTCATCGGGACCTTGCCGGGCGTGCACAGTGTCGCTCGGCGGAGGGTTTTCGTAGCTGCCGCGGCCCCTGCGGGCCGGTGGCCGTGCCTGCCGTCCGCTACGCCGAGTACACCGCCACCGAGGTCACGGTTCGAAAGCCCATCCGTTCGTATAGGCGGTATCCCGCGGGCGTGGATTGCAGGATCACCCGTTCCAGACCCTTGCGTCGCTGCGTGTCTGCCAGCGCCTGGCGCATGACCGCCTCGCCATACCCGCGGCGCTGATGACCAGGCATGGTCGCGACGTTATAGACGCCCAGCGCGCCCCCGCCCATCACGACGGCCGTGGTCGAGACCGGCTCGTGGTTCACGTAACCCACGTAGCCGGCGAAATTCTCCCACACCGTGTCGCAGTCGAAGACCTCGCGAAACCACGTGATGGGCACGTGGAAACATACCGACCCAATGGCGCAGAAGGCGTCGCGCGTTGCGGCATCGCACACACGCCGCACATCCAACCGGGGCAGAGGCTTCACGGGAGGGCGAATGGATTCCGCGACCATGCCGGGCAGGTCCACCGAATGCCGCAGCCCGTGCCGTTCAAAAACCTGACGCGAGCGCCGCCGGGCCCTCGGTTCGAGCCAATCCTCGCATACCCAGTAGGCCCACTCCATACCGCGCGTGTCGAAATGCAATGCCGGCAGCAGAATGCGTTGCGTGAGCTCCGTTTCATTGGCCACCGGTCCCGAAAGGAAGGCCGCATTGAACATCTGAAATGTGACCCCGGCGGCCGCGATACTGACCCCGCTGAATTCCCGGATCTCTCCGGGCGGACGGCTCGACGCAATCACGCGAAATGACTCCCGGAGATTATCGGCAACGTGATGGAAGTCCATTTTCTTCCAGTATCGCCCCGCGAGCCTCGAAGATGTGGCATGGCCGCGCCAGCTAAGATGAAATACGGAGTCATATTTTGAAGAAGCTGCTGCTCTTGCTGGTGGTGGTTGCCGCGGCCGCGGTGGGATGGGGAATCCTTCGAAAGAACGATCCGCCCAAGGTCCATTTCGCGCGTGTGAAGCGCCAGACCCTGATCAGTACGCTGCCCACCAACGGCAAAGTGGAGCCGTTTGAGTGGCAGGCAGCCCGTGCGGCGACTGCCGGCCTGGCCTCCCGCGTGGACGTCCGCGAAGGGCAGACCGTCGCCAGGGGCGCATCGCTCGCCACGTTGACCGACCCCGCGCTGGAAACCGAAATCCTGGAAGGTGAGGCCAAAGTGGCGGAGGCTCGGGCCAACCTCACATCGCTCGAAGCCGGCGGCAAGCCCTCCGAGGTTGCGGAAATCGATAACGGGTTGGCGCGCTCGCGCTTCGACCTCCAGCAGGCCACTAAAGATTACGAAGCGCTCCGCCGTTTGCAGGAGAAACAGGCGGCCACCGCCATGGAAGTGCAGGCCGCCCAGGCGAAAATGCAGCAGGCGCAACTGGCCATCGACGGTCTCGAGAAGCGCCGGACCTCGCTGGTCGCCCAGCCCGATGTCGCCGCCGCCCAGGCGCGATTGCAGGATGTTGAGGTCGCGTTGAACCTCGCTCGCCGCCGGGCTGCGCTGAGCGTCGTGCGGGCGCCAATCGCCGGCGTGGTTTACGGCTTGGCCGTGCAGCCCGGCGCCTACGTCCACGTAGGAGACCTGGTGGCTAATGTCGGCCAGATGAACCGCCTGCGCGTGCGAGTGTACGTTGACGAGCCGGAACTCGGACGCGTCACGGAAGGTCAACCGGTGACGATCACGTGGCAGGCGCTGCCGGGAAAGAAGTGGTCGGGCGAGGTGCAGCGAAAGCCGGCATCCATCCAGGCGCTGGGCTCGCGGCAGGTGGGCGAAGTGGTCTGCGTGATCGAGAACCCCGCCGGCGAACTGGTGCCCGGCACCAACGTGGACGCGGAGATTCGCACCGCCGTGGTGGACAATGCCTTGGTGATTCCGCGGGAGTGTCTGCGCCACGACACCGGCGGCGATTTCGTATTTGTCCTGAAGGGCGATACCATAGAGCGCCGGCCCGTGAAGACTGGAACGTCCAGCGTTTCCCTGGTACAGGTGACCGATGGACTGTCGGAAGGCGATGCCGTAGCGCTTCCGTCCGACACTGCAGTCAAGGCCGGAGACCGCGTCACGGCGATGTAGAATAGCAGTTTCATGTCCCCCGACAAGACGCTCGAGAGTTCTGTGGCGGAAGGCACAAAGTACGCCTGGTATCGGGATCTCACCGGCTACCACTGGTTCGTATTGAGCGTGGCGAGCATGGGTTGGATGTTCGACACCATGGCACAGCAACTCTTCAACCTGGCGCGCAAGCCGGCGATCCGGGATTTGCTGGGCGCCGGGGCGAGCAATGGGCTGGTGGATAAGCAGGCGGCCTGGGCCACGGCCATCTTTATGGTCGGGTGGGCGATTGGCGGCGTTTTCTTCGGCGTCTTGGGCGACCGGCTGGGACGCGCCAAAACCATGATGATCACCATCCTGTCGTACACGGTGTTCACAGGTTTGAGCGTACTTTCGACGGGTGTTTGGGATTTCAATGTCTACCGCTTCCTGTGCGGCTTGGGCGTCGGCGGACAATTCGGAATCGGCGTGGCGCTGGTGGCGGAGGTGGTGCCGGCGCGCGCGCGGCCCTACGCCTTGGGACTGGTGCAGGCATCTTCCGCCGTGGGGAACATGATCGCCGCGCTGACCGGAATCCTGCTCGGGCAAATGGAATCTTCCGGCGCAATCACCGGTGCGTGGCGCTACATGTTTCTGGCCGGCGCGGTGCCGGCGCCGCTGGCGCTGGTGGTTTTCAAGAAGCTCAAAGAGCCTGAGCAGTGGCTGAAGGCCCGCAACGAAAAGAAGAAGATGGGCTCGTACGGCGAGCTTTTCTCGGACCCGCGTTGGCGCCGCAACTCGATCGTCGGCTTCCTGCTGGGATTCGCCGGAATCGTCGGGCTGTGGGGAATCGGCTTTTTCAGCTATGATCTGTTCCGGCCGGTCCTGGAGAAGACCTTCCGCGCGGAGGGTTTCGCGGGAGCGGCGCTGGCAGGCAAGACTACCACGTGGATCGGGGTGACGTCCCTGCTGCAAAATCTGGGCAGCTTTTTCGGAGTCTACGCGTTCACCTACCTGACGCACTACACGGGCCGCATCAAGGCGTTCGCGATCAGCTTCGTGGCGGCGATGTTGATGACTGCTTACACATTCTGGAATCTGAAGCAGATCAGCGATATTTTCTGGATGATCCCGCTGATGGGCTTCGCACAGCTCTCCTTGTTCGGCGGGTATTCGATCTATTTCGCGGAACTTTTCCCCACGCGCCTGCGCAGCACCGGCACCAGCTTCTGCTATAACGTGGGCCGCTTCGCGGCGGCCACGGGGCCGTTCACATTGGGGTATCTCACCAGCGATGTGTTCGGACACTATGCGGAGCCGATGCGCTATGCGGGCGTCACCATGTGCCTGGTGTTTCTGATCGGCCTGGCGGCCTTGCCGTTCGCTCCGGAGACTCAAGGAAAGCCGCTGCCGGAGTAAGAGGTAGTAAACGGCGCAATCCGGGTGATGCCCACACCACTCTGGAATCACAGCGAGATTCTGGATAATCTCAACCACCGGATCGCTTTTCAGGTGGACTTACGAGAAGTCAAGGTCAGACTGCACAGTTCAAGCAGATTATCCGGCGCCAACCTCTGACCGCCCGAGAGCCCGATCTGGCTGTCTTCCAAGCAGCCACAATCGTAGAGCTGGACGGGCGCCACTCGGCCCCGCAATTGATCGTTGAAGTTCTCTCACCCTCCAATACCAGCCGCATGCTCGCGGAAAAGCTGGTGGATTATGCGAGCCTCGGTGTTCCTGATCTCTGGTACATCGATCAGGCGCGCACCGTCGAGGTCTTCTATCTCGAACAAGGCAAACTCCAGAGTCAGGGCACTCTTTCCGAAGGCATCCTCACCCCCGGGCACTTTCCCACCGTCCAGATCGCGATCTCCGAGATCTGGCCCGACTGGCGAGGAATTGTATGGCAAGCCTTCCCAATTCGAAGGCAGTCACCTACGAAGAATGGCCCCGCATGCCTGAGGTCAGGGGCGCAAAAGAAGAAGTTGTAAACGGCCAAGTTCGGATTATGCCTGCACCCTGGAACCGCACCAGGATCGTACAGAACGTCTGCGACTCGCTCCGGCCGCAGGTCGACAAGCCATCCGTCATGGTCGCGTACTCGTTGTTCAATCTGATTATTGGCCGCAAGCCTCTTACGCCACGATCGGGAGGAGAGGCTCAGCGGACTATGCCAGCATTGGAGTTCCCGAAGTCTGTTTCATCGCTCAGGAGCGCACTGTTGAGGCTTTCTATCTCGAGGACGGCGAACTCCGCAGCCACGCCATCCTTTCCGATGGCATTCTCACCCCCAGGCTTTTCCCCTCCGTGCAAGTCCCCGTCTCGGATCTGGCCCGACTGATTCCCACGGCGCGATAGAATGAAAGCGGTGCTGAAACCCCGGCAGTGCTCCGCCGTCCAATTCCATAGATCCGAAGTCTGGTCCGATTAATGTTTCGACTCCTGGCAGCCTTGCTGTGTGCGGCCACCTCGATCCAGGCCGCGGACGATCTCGACGCGCAGTTGAAGACCATCATCAACGCGTACGCGATCATGGAACAGAACGCCGCGGACCCGGTCTCGTCGGAACAAGCCTTCTTCCAAGGCGCGATTCCGGGACTCTTGCGCCGCCTCGATCCGCACTCCGTCTTCTTCGATCCGATGCAGTTCGAGCAGGTGAAGAAGATGGAGGAGTCTACCCAGAAGGGCTTCGGCAGCGTGGTGTCGCTCCTGCCCGGACGGGTGATCGTCCTTCAGACCACCCCCGGCACACCATCGGCGCGCTCCGGCCTGAGCCCCGGCGACGAGATCGTGGCCATCAACGGATATGACATCAGCCGCCTGGACCTCGACCAGCTCACGCAACTCCTTTCCCAGTCGCGGCAGCAGCAGGCGCAACTGATCGTGCGGCGGCCGGGCATCGTCCGCATGTTGAGCTTCACCCTCATCCCGGAGGAGATGCAGGCATCCAGTGTGGAACGGGCGTTCTTCATCGGAGCAGGCGTCGGTTATATCCGGGTGGGAAGTTTCGACGCCAACACGGCTGCCGAACTCAAGCAGGCGATCGAGAAACTGGGAGGCGACCGCCTCGCCGGGCTTGTCCTGGATCTGCGCAACAATCCCGGTGGCATGGTGAAGGCCGCGCTCGACACCGCGGCCCTGTTTCTGCCGCCCGGCCTCAAAATCGTCACGGTGCGCGGGCGCCACGTGCCGGAGGAATCCGAGGCTGTCCCGTCGATCGCCACACCCTACGGTTTCAAGCTGGCGATCCTGGTGAACGAAAAGACCGCCAGTGCCGCCGAGATCGTCTCGGGCGCCATGCAGGATCACGACCGCGCGACCATCCTGGGGGAAGCCAGCTATGGCAAGGGCCTCGTGCAGAGCGTCTTCCCCCTGAGCGATGGAGCGGGACTGGCGCTCACTACGGCGCTGTACTACACGCCCAGCGGGCGCTCCATTCAGAAGCCGCTGGACGCCGCGAAATTTGAACTCGCGGGTACCACCGCGCACCCCAACGTGCAGACGGAATTCCACACCGACAAGGGTCGGAAGGTGACCGGGGGCGGCGGCATCCGGCCCGACATCGAGGTCGCTCCGCCGCTCATGAATCGCTTGCGGGCGGTCCTGGATGCCAGCGGATCTTTCACCAACTTCGCCACCGAGTATCTGCGCAAGAACAAAATCAGCGAGGATTTCGAAGTCACTCCCGCAATTCTCCGCGACTTTCAGCTCTTCCTGTCGGAGCGCGGGATTCAGCCGGGCGTGGCGGAGTTGACCGTGGAGCAGGCTTACATGACCAATCGCCTCAAGACCGAGATTTTCAACCAGGCGTTCGGAGTGGAAAAGGGCGACGAGGTCGAAGCTCAGCGCGATCCGGTGATCCTGAAGGCCCTGGAAGTCGTTGGCTCGTAGCTCACCACCGCCGTGCGCTGCTTAGCTTCCGGGGCGCTCATGGTCCGTCTGCTACCATGAAAAGAACCCCCCTTTTATGGCGCTGCGATTCTACAACACGTTGTCGCAACAGGTGGAGGAGTTCTACCCATCGCATGACAATACGGTCCGCATGTACACTTGCGGCCCTACTGTCTACGATTTCGCGCACATCGGCAACTTCCGGACCTTCACGTTTGTAGACCTGCTGCGCAGGTGGCTGCGCGCCAACGGCTTCACGCTCGACCACGTCATGAACATCACCGACGTGGACGACAAGATCATCCGCAATGCCGTGGCACAGCACAAAACGCTCGAAGAATACACCGCCACATACACACAGGCATTTCTGGAGGATTGCCAGAATCTGCGGCTGGAGCGGCCCGAGCGCCTGGTCCCCGCCACCGGCCACATTCAGGACATGGTGGACGCCATCTCGCGCCTGGGCCAGGGCCAACACACCTACACCAGCGACGGCTCGGTCTATTTCCGGATCTCCACGTTCCCCGGATACGGCAAGCTTTCTCACAACGACTTCAGCGGCAACATCGCCGGTGCACGCGTGGATGTAGACGAATACGAAAAGGCCGATGCCCGCGACTTCGCATTGTGGAAGGCGCCCAAGGAGGGTGAGCCTGCCTGGGAAACGGCGCTGGGACCCGGGCGTCCCGGGTGGCACATCGAGTGCTCCGTCATGGCCATCAAGTACCTCGGTGAAACGCTCGACATTCACGCCGGCGGTGTGGACCTGATTTTTCCGCATCACGAGAACGAAATTGCGCAGTCCGAATCGCTCACCGGGAAATGCTTCTCGCGTTTCTGGCTGCACGCCGAGTTCCTGATGGTGGAAGGCCAGAAGATGTCCAAGTCGCTGGGCAACTACTTCACGCTGCGCGACCTGATGGGCCAGGGCCACCAACCCGAAGCCATCCGCTACCTGTTGGCCTCGGTGCCGTACCGCAAGCAGCTCAACTTCACGTTCGACGGGCTCAAGTCCGCGGCGACGGCCATCGATCGGCTTCGGAATTTCAAGTTGCGCCTGGAGACCGACCGCTTCGCCGCGGGCACCAGCGCGCAACTCGCCGGGCGTGTCGAGGCAGCCTCGGAAGCCTTCACCAAAAGCCTGAATGAGGATCTCAACACCGCCGAAGCCCTGGGCGCCGCCTTCGAATACGTACGCGACGTGAACAGCGCCATGGATTCGGGCGAGTTCCTCGCGGGCAATGTCCCCGGAGCACTCGCGTTCCTGGAGCGTTTCGACTCCGTCTTCGATGTGCTCCGGCCTACTGTCCAGTCCGGGCGCCTTTGCGATGCCGAAGTGGAAACGCGGATCGCCGAACGCAACGCGGCCAAGAAGGCCCGCGACTTCACCCGCGCCGACGCGGTCCGCCAGGAACTCCTGGACCAGGGAATTATTTTGGAAGACACCAAGTCCGGCACACGCTGGAAGAGGAAGTAGGAGTTGCGTTGAAGATCCAAACCAAAGCCGTACATGCCGGGGATCGCAAGAAACCTGGAATCCACACCCCGGTCACCACGCCGATTCACACGGCGTCCAGCTACTTTTACGACTCCATGGAGCAGCTCGACCGGATCTTCGGTCAGGAGGAAGAAGGCTACTGCTACTCCCGTTACGACAATCCGTCGAACGCGGCCCTCGAGGAGCTGATGACCTCGCTCGAAAGTGGCCACGGTGCGCTCGCCTGTGCCTCCGGAATGGCGGCCATCCAGATGGCTGTCGTCACCGCGCTTGCCGACCGCCGGAAGTCCGTGGTCGCCGCCAACGCCACCTACGGGGCCACGGTCAGCGTGCTGATGAACGTACTCGAGCCGCAGGGCGTGGCCGTACGTTTCGTGGATATGTGCGACCTGGACGCGGTGCGCGCCGCGGTGGTGGAGGCGCGGCCGGGATGCATCCTGATGGAGACGGTCTCGAATCCTCTGCTTCGCGTGGGTCAGATGGACGTGATTGCGGGCATCGCGCGGGAAGCGGGAGCGGCGCTGGTGGTCGATAACACTTTCGCCACTCCGCTGATCCTCCGGCCACTCGAACAGGGCGCTAACTTCGCGGTGCATAGCGTCACCAAGTACCTGGCGGGGCATGGCGATGTGCTGGGCGGGGTCGTCGTCACGGACCAGCGGCATTACGAGAGCCTCCGGCGGCTGTCGCGCGCTGTCGGACCGGTGCTCGGTCCGTTCGAGAGCTATCTTACGATGCGCGGCATCAAGACGTTTCCCCTACGAATGGAGCGTCAGTGTGCCAACGCTTGTCGAGTGGCCTCCTGGCTCAGCACCCATCCCAAGATCGAACGGGTATTCTTCACGGGCGACCCGGCGCATTCGGACGCCGCCACGATCCGCCGGCTGTTCCCGCCGAACCTCTACGGCGCGATGGTGAGCTTCGAAATCAAGGACGCAGGCAGGGACGAGGTCTTTCGATTCATGGATGCTCTCAATCTGATCATCCGCGCGACATCTTTGGGCGACGTCCACAGCATGATGCTCTACCCGGTGATGAGCTCGCACCGCGAGATCTCGCCCAAGCACCGCGAGCGCATGGGCATCCGCGACAGCCTGGTGCGCCTCTCGGTGGGGATCGAGGCGGCCGAAGATATTATTGCGGACCTCGAGCAGGCATTGGGGTAGGAGCACATCACTTCGCGGAGACCTTCAGTAAATCGACCAGGTAGCTCTTCCATACCACTGCGCGGGAGTGCGTGCCGTGCCCGCGCGTCTCGTCACTGGTCGGAATCAGAATATATCTGCCGTGGGGTACGCGTTTGATCTCGCGCTCCAGGATACCCAGTTCCGGCGGATTCACCTCGTCGTCCGCCGAATTGATGGCCCACAGCGGAGCCTGGATCTTCTCCAGCATTGGCGAGGGATTGTAATCGGTCGAGCAGTCGTACTGATAGAGCATGTCGTTGGCGTCGGCGCGGCTGGCGCGCTGGCGTATCGCGGCGACGGCGGCGTCCGCTTTTTCATGGGTTGGGTTCGTCTTATGAAGCTGTAGCGGGCTGCTGGTCATCATCCACAACGCATATTGCGCGGCAATCAGCCCGTTGGCCGGCGGGCTGGTGTACTCTCCGTTCTTCCAATCGGGGTCGCCCTTGATCGCCTGCATGATCATCGCCCGGAACATCCGGTTGCGGCCCGCAATCTCCACCGGAGCGCTTGCCAGGGGCATCAAGGCGTCCATGAAATCGGGATACGTCACGCCCCAAACCCAGGTGTGCATCGCTCCCATAGATGTGCCCATGACCAGCCGCAAATGGTCTACGCCCAAGCCGTCATGCAGCAGCAGGTAGTCGGCATGCACCATATCCTGATAGTCATAGTGCGGGAACTTCATATGGAGGCCGTCGCTGGGTTTGCTCGATTTGCCGTGGCCGATGGCGTCGGGGAGGATGATGTAGTGGGTGGTCACATCGAGCGGCTGCCCCTTGCCGAACAGCTCGCCTCCGAATCCCGCGCCCAGGAACGGGCGCCCGGTGCCTCCGGTGCCGTGCATGATGATCACGGCATTATTCACGTGACCCGCGGCATCGCGCGTTGGCGTGCCCAGCGTGGTGTAGTGGAGGCGCAGTTCGGCGAGCTTCTCTCCGGTGTGAAACACGAAGTCCCGGGCAATCCAATCGCCTTCCACGGGAGGCGACGGATATTGCGGTGCAGGTGGCTGTTCGGGCTGCGCCCAGCAGGCAGCCGACAGCAGGATCAGAATCGTGGGGCGGATCATAAGCCAGAGCTTAACACTGTCGGCGGCGCACATTGGCGATCACGCCGGCTGACGGGTGCGCCACATGACAATGAGTGATTTGCCGAAACATCTCGGAAAGAGCCGGCCCACCAACGCTCGCTCAGGCTCGCGGCTCTGATCGCCGCCATTTATCTGTCGCGCGCCCACGGCTGACTGGCTATCGCAGCAATCGGATCGACGCGACCTTCCAGCGATCTTCCTCTTTCTTCATCACGAACAATAGCGGTGTCATCTGGAGATTGCCGCCCTCACCTTTATAAGTACAAGCTGCATCGGCCAATGCCACATCGGCTGTGATGAAGCGAATCGCGCGGCTCGCGATCCTGGGGTTCACGAGCTCCACTCCTGGAAAGTTGATCATCGCTTCGCCCCAAGGCTCGTGCGAAATCACCACGGTGGCCTGATCGGAGGGCGAGGGACGCATCCGGTATGCCAGATGCTTGTCCTTCCACATTTGCTCCAGCAGGTCAGTACCGTCCGCATCTGTCGTGAAAGTTTCGTTGTGTTGCGGCAATCGATTCAGTGCGGCGATGACATTCCCGATGGCCGTGCGATCGGCGGCCTCATCCGCCCAACTGCAAACGGAAAACAGGACCAGCAGAAACGAGAGCGCTTTCATGACCGTACAATGCCGCAATGGCAGCCTTCCTTTCACCGCTCACGATAGACCGCCCTCCGGCGGAAATCAAGTGACGCTAAGCCCAACGGAATCGTTCCTTGCTTGTAGAAATCGACGCGGTCCGCGGGTCTTTGGATGTGCGGACTGCAGTGGCGCTGTATCGCGGCAGACTGCCGGACTATAAGCCGGTTTCTGTACCCTTGCGGGCGGTAGTCATTCCTCTTGGCCGGACATTACTGACCGGCTCCAGCGACCTACCCGGAAGTCGAGCGGGACGGGCCGTCCCTCCTCCCCTATTTGGTCTTGCTCCACGTGGGGTTTTCCCTGCCGGCGGAATTACTCCCGCCGCGGTGCGCTCTTACCGCACCATTTCACCCTTACCTCTCATAATCCGGGAGACCTTTCGGCCGCCCAGTCACTTGAGGCGGTATATTTTCTGTGGCACTTTCCGTAGAATCTTTCGATTCCCCCGGCCGTTAGCCGGCACGTTGCCCTATGGAGACCGGACTTTCCTCCCCCGTTGCCGGGAGCGACTACCCGTCCGGCAGCCTGCCTATAGCAATTGTCGCAATTTCTGGCGAGTTTATGTACGAGGCAACACTTCGTACTGGTAACTAACCCGCTGAAATTCTTGCAGATAACGCGGAATTCCGGTGTATTCTATACCTAAATGCGCTTTTGGGCCCAAAAGCTGGGGCCCCAGCCGGAAAATGGAGGTTCTTCCGGCACGCTGTGGCGACTCTAAAAAAGCCGCGAAGTATAGCGGATAAATATCAGCCGCGTCGAGGTAGCGCGGCAAAAAGGGTCTCCAACGAGTTTCAGTTTCTCGCACATGTGGACAAAGTTGAGGAGAGTTTGAAGACAATGAAGAAACTAGCAGCGATAGGTGCGCTTGGGCTCTTTGCGTCCTGTCTATTTGGTCAGGGATTTAATACCGGAGGTCAGACCAAGGAGGATTGGGAGGAGATTAACTTCGAGTTCAATTCCTCGATCCTCTCAGACGGATATCCGAGCCTGCTGCGCCTGGCAGATTTGCTGACCCAGCACAGGGAATATCGGGTGAAGGTCACGGGGCATACGGATTACGTGGGCTCCGCTCCTTATAACGACAAATTGGCGCTACGACGCGCCGAGGCCGTCAAGGCCTTTCTGGTGAAGTACGGAGCTTCGCCGGACCAGATCACGACCGCGGGCGACGGCAAGCGCGCTCCGGAAGTCGACAATCGGACCAAAGAGGGTCGGTTCATGAACCGCCGCGTCGTGATGATGGTGACGGACGGTCAAGGCAGGGTGATCAAGGAAGGCGGCATCGGCGACATCCTCAATGCGCTCCAGGATTTCATGAAGAAGCAGGAGGAATGCTGCGCCCAGATTTTGAAACGACTCGACAAGCTGGATGATATTCTGGCAGCCCTCAAGGCCCTGCAGGGTGACAACGACCGCCTGAAGGGCGAACTCGCGGACCTGCGCAATCAGCACAACATGCTGCGCGACCAGGTTGGCGGGTTGCCCAAGCCACTCAGCGCGCAGGAGACCCAGAATATCGCACACACCGAAGCGGAAGGCGCCGCCAAGGGCGCTCTCGACGAGGCACAGCGGCGGAACAGGAAGTTCTCCCTGCTGGGTCTGAATATCGGACCGACGTTCGGTCCCGCTCGACAGGGCGACTTCACCTTCAGCGGCCGCGGCCAGTTCTTCTCGCCGTTCGGCGGAGACGGCACGCAGGCGGTGGAAGCTCAGGGCGAATACCTCTATTATCCGGGCCGCAAGGAAGGACAGTTTGACCTCGGTCTGGTGAAGCGCTGGGGCAACGTGCAAGCCGGCGGTTTTGCGAGCGTCAAGTGGCTCGACCTCGGCATGTACAAGCAGGGCGGCAGCCTCGGCCAGGCCGCCTTCCTGCTGGACTATGTCTTCAACGGCGGCCGGATCGGTGCCTTCGTTACCCGCGGATTCAAGAACTACGCGGTCTTGAACAGCATTACGCTGGCGCCGGGAGCATACCTCCAGACGTATGCACGCGTGGTCAACCAACAGGGCGTAAACTTCCTCTTCAACACCTGGGGTGACGCCCATATCGAGGGCGACCTCGCGTATCTGCAGTTGCGGGAAGTCCACAAAGCACGTCCGGGCGCCAACCTGACGTTGGTGCAACCGGTCAGCGAACACATCGCCGTGACAGTGGGCGGTGCTTACAACGAGTCCCTGGTGGCCGCCGCCGGCAGCGGCGAGGTGAAATTCGGCCTGCAGGTGGGCAACTTCATCAAGCCCTCCGACTACGCCAAGATCACCAGTCCGATACCCATGGATGTTCCCCGCATCCGTTACGAGATCGGCACGCGCCGCGTAGGCGCCAGCCCGCCGGTCGCGGACGCCGGACCGAACCAGTTGGGAGTCCCGGCCGGAACGATCACCCTGAACGGCTCCGGTTCGTCTGACCCTCTGGGTGAGACGCTCACCTACCAGTGGACTCAGATCGCTGGACCGAGTGTTGCGATCAACAACTCCACGTCCGCGATCGCCACGTTCACGGCTGCCCAGGGCACCACGTACAGCTTCCGTCTGACGGTGAGGAATACCGACAATCTCTCGGCTTCCGCGACGACCACGGTATCCACCTCGTCGCCGCTCACGCCGACCATCACTCTGTTCAGCGCCACCCCGGCCACGATCCAACCTGGCGGCAGCTCGACTCTGACCTGGGCGACGCAGAACGCCACCTCGGTCACCATCACTCCGACGGTCGGCAGCGTAAGCGCCTCCGGATCCTCCTCGGTCACCCCGGCGGCGACCACAACCTACACCTTGAACGCGACCGGTCCGGGCGGCACGGTTTCGGCCACCGTCACGGTCGTGGTTGGCCCGCCGCAGGTTGGTAACCCGCAGATCATCCGGTTCGAAGCCAACCCGGTGAGCATTGCTCCTGGCGGATCGTCCACTTTGAGCTGGACTACCACCGGCGCATCCACCGTCACCATCGCGCCGACCGTCGGCAACGTTACGCTGAACGGCAGCACCACGGTGACCCCGACGCAGACTACCACCTACACCTTGACCGCAACGAGCAGCGATGGCCACTCGGTGAGCGCCCCGGTGACAGTGGTCGTGGCGCCCGCCAACATTCCGCAAATCCTGACCTTCGTGGCGAACCCGCAGACCATCGACGCGGGCCAGAGCACGCAGTTGTGCTGGCAGGTGAGCGGCGCCGGCCCGAACATTCCGGGCACCAACATTCAAATCGATCCTGGAGTCGGCACCAACCTCAACTCCAACGACTGCGCCGTGGTCAAGCCGAGCGTGACCACCACCTACACGTTGACCGCTACCAACGCGACCGGCAGCATCAAGGCCAACGTGACGGTGAACGTCGGTGCGGTGCGCATCACATCCTTCACCGCCAACCCGGTGACCTCGACGGCTGCCGGCAACCCGGTGGTGCTGTCGTGGACGACGGAGAACGCAAGCTCCGTGGTACTGGTCGGCAGCGAACTTGGGCCGCAGAGCCTGCCCGTTAACGGCAGCTTCACGGTCAACCCGATCACCAACTCGATCTACACTTTGACCGCATATGGACCAGGAGGCCAGACGGTAAGCGTCACCATATCGGTCTTTGTCAGATGACGGTGGACCCAGTATAGAAGTAGCAAGCCGGGCGGCCTTCGGGCCGCCCGGTTTTTTTGTGGGGGGACGGGGCAGCAGCTTCGAAAATCACTGCCGGCAGCGACGCCCGAACAGCGTCCCGACGAGTCGGGACGGGGCAGCCTCGAAAGCTGTTCGCGGGCACTGGCACTGTGCGGGCCCGACAAGCGTCCCGATGAGTCGGGGCACGGAAGGCAGGAGTGCCTGTACCACATCGCGTGAACTGTTTGGGAACGATTGCCGGAGGGAGACTCAGCGGGCAGGCTGAAACCCGCCCGGCACGCTACTTTTTGGAATTCAACTTGAGATTGATGATGGCTTCCTTCCTCGAATCGAAGGAACTGAGAGGCTTGGTACCGCTCGAAGCCCCCTGATAATCGGCTCTGAGTTCGTAATCGATATCGGGACTCAGTCCGAGAAAATAATAGCTGCCATCGCTCTTCGTAATGAAGGAGCGGATCTGCAGCGTTTTGGTGTTTTTCAACTGTACTACGGCTCCGGTGACCGCCTGGTCATCCGCCGCCGTGACCGTACCTTTTACACTGCGATTCTGTTCTTCGCCCTTTTTCTTCCCCTGGGCAAAGCCGGCGGGCGCGCCAGCCAATAGAAATACCGCCACAAGAGTCAACACGACTCTCCGCACATGACCCTCCCCAACGTTCGACGAAGCCACAAGCCTTCGTGTTACGAGCATCGCATGACCGCCCTATTTCCAGTCCTCGTCCGACTCTTCCTCCTCCTCTTCCATGTAGTCTTCGTCGTCCTCGTCCTCCTCTTCGAGTTCTTCAGCCGATTCCAACTCCAATGGACCGGTGCTCACCACCTTGAGGTCGGCACCGCATTCATCGCAACTGATGGCGTCGCCTTCGTCAACGTCCTCTTCATCCACATCGATTGTGCCTTCGCAAACAGGACACGTGACCATCGATCAAATCCTCCCGAACAACTACTGTTATACGACAGACAGGCGTTTTTGCAACTCCCTTTTGGGTTGACGCTCATTTTTGACTCGTGGCCTGCTTGGCCATCCGGCGGCGCGTGGTCGCCGGCACCAGCCCCTTTACGCGCATGTAAAGAAACAATTGAGCCCGATGAGTTAACTCGTGCTCCTTCACGAATTGCAGCATCTCCAGCCGGGTCAGCGATTGGCCGCCCCTGCCGGCGATGATCCGGGAATAGAACCCGGCGGGGCGCGCCGCCAGTTGCGCGGTGCGCTCTTCGATCGAGTCCCGCATCGCAGCCGCCAATCCGGCAGGCCCGGGGTCCACGGCCCGAAGGTGGGGCTTCAGCTTTTCCCGGAAATCGGGGGCGGCGAAATTTTCCTCGCCCGCCAGGAGCAAACCCGTGAGCCCGTCGCTCGCATCCAGAATGTGACGCGCAACCTCCCCGAAGGTCATCAATTCGGGAGTCAATCGGAAATCGAACTCGCCGGCGGGAAAATCGTTGACCGCGTTGATGGTGTCCGCTCTCACCGTCTTCCAGGAATCCAGCACTTGATCCAGTCTCACCATGACCACATTGTAAGGCAGGGGTAGGGGGTTGGCGATGGGGGGTGGGGTGGGAACGCGTTTCCGGCCGCGTGTTTCCGGCTGCTCTGCCGCCTCCCCTATAATAAAGGTATCCATGCACCAGAAACTGAATGAGAGGGTAGTGGACCTCGATCCACAGGAGACCGCGGAGTGGGTAGAAGCACTGGAGGATGTGATCGATTCGGCGGGACCGGATCGCGCCGCTTATCTGCTCGAACAGCTCAATGACCGCGCTCGCGCCAATGGCGCCGAGCTGCCCATCCATCTGAATACCCCTTATATCAATACGCTGCGCCCGGATGAAGAAGTGCCGTATCCGGGCGATCGCGCCATCGAGCGGCGCATCAAGAGCCTTCTGCGTTGGAACGCCATGGCCATGGTCGTGCGCCAGAACAAATACGACCCGGGAATCGGGGGCCACATCTCTACCTACGCGTCTCTGGCCACCCTGCTGGAAGTCGGTTTCAATCACTTCTTTCATGCGAAGTATGGCGATCAGCCGGGCGACCTGGTCTACTTTCAAGGACACGCCTCGCCAGGAGTCTATGCCCGCGCATTCCTCGAAGGCCGCCTCAGCGAAGAGCACCTGAAGAATTTCCGCCATGAGCTGCGCGACCATCCCGGCCTGTCGTCATACCCGCATCCGTGGCTGATGCCCGACTTCTGGAGTTTCCCCACGGTTTCCATGGGGCTGGGCCCGATCAACGCCATCTACCAGGCCCGCTTCATGCGGTACCTCGAAAATCGCGGCCTGATCGCGCGCACGCCGCGCCACATCTGGGCATTTCTCGGGGACGGCGAGATGGACGAGCCCGAATCCATGGGGTCTCTGACGCTCGCATCGCGCGAAAAGCTCGACAACCTCATCTTCGTCATCAACTGCAACCTGCAGCGGCTGGACGGCCCTGTTCGCGGCAACGCCAAGGTGATCCAGGAGCTGGAAGCGGCTTTCCGCGGCGCCGGCTGGAACGTCATCAAGGTAATCTGGGGCTCGGATTGGGACGCCCTCCTCTCACGAGATACCACCGGCCTGCTGCAAAAGCGCATGGGCGAAGTGGTGGACGGCGAGTTCCAGACCTACGTCACCAAAGACGGCGCCTACATCCGAAAAAACCTTTTCGGCAAGTACCCCGAATTGCTCGACCTGGTGTCGCACCTCAGCGACGACGAGCTCATCCGGCTGAAACGCGGCGGCCATGACCCGCGCAAGGTGTACAACGCCTACAGGGTCGCGGTGGAAACCAAGGGGCGGCCGACGTTAATCCTGGCCCATACCATCAAGGGCTACGGCTTGGGTGAGGCCGGAGAAGGCCGCAACATCACCCACCAGCAGAAGAAGCTCAATGAACAGGAGATCGCGCATTTCCGCTCGCGCTTCGAGATTCCCATCCCCGAGGAAGCCGCACGCAACGCTTCGTTCTACCGGCCGCCCTCGGACAGTCCGGAGATTGCGTACCTGCAGGAACGCCGCCGTTTGCTGGGCGGATATCTGCCATCCCGCAGCGTTCCGGGCAGCCGTCTCGAGGCGCCGCCGCTTTCCTTGCTGAAAGAATCGATCGAGGGCTCGGGCGGGCGCGAGGTTTCCAGCACCATGGCACTGGTTCGGGTGTTGACCATGCTCATGAAGCATCCGGAAATCGGCAAGCGGGTGGTGCCCATCATTCCCGATGAAGCGCGCACCTTCGGCATGGAATCTCTGTTCCGCCAGTTCGGCATATACGCCAGCCAGGGGCAGCTCTACAAACCGCACGATGCGGAAATGTTCCTGTACTACAAGGAGTCCGAGGACGGTCAGATCCTGGAGGAAGGAATCACCGAGGCCGGTTCGATGGCGTCGTTTACCGCGGCGGGCACCGCCTACGTGAACTACGGGGTGGACATGATCCCGTTCTTCATCTACTACTCGATGTTCGGCTTCCAGCGTGTAGGCGACCTGGTGTGGGCGTTCGGCGACGCGCGCGGCAAAGGCTTCCTGTGCGGTGGAACGGCGGGGCGCACGACGCTCTCCGGCGAAGGGCTGCAGCATCAGGACGGCCACAGCCTCGTCCTGGCCAGCACGGTTCCGACTTGCGCGGCTTACGACCCGGCTTTCAGCTACGAAATCGCCGTCATCGTGCAGGATGGCATCCGGCGGATGTATCAGGAAGGGGAGGACCGCTTCTACTACCTCACCCTGTACAACGAGAACTACCCGATGCCGGCGATGCCCTCGGAGCTCAACCCCGAGGAAGTGCTCAAAGGAATCTACCGGTGCAAGGTCTCGGACAAGGGCAAGGCCGTAGTACAGCTCTTCGGCAGCGGCCCGATCCTCAACGAGGCGCTGCGTGCACAACAGATTCTGGCCGACAAGTACGACGTTGCGGCGGATGTATGGAGTGTGACGAGCTACAACGAATTGCGCCGCGATGCGCTGCGCGCGGAACGCTGGAACCGGCTGCACCCGGAACAGCGCGAGCAGGCCCCCTACATCGTGGAAGCGCTGAAGGGCGCCGACGGACCGATCGTGGCCGCGACCGACTACATGAAAGTGGTTCCCGACCAGATCGCGCCGTGGCTGCGCGGCCGCATGGAAACCTTGGGGACCGATGGCTTCGGCCGAAGCGACAATCGCGAGTACCTGCGCCGCCACTTCGAAATCAACGCCGAATCGATCGCCACCGCGGCGCTCTCGCGGCTGGCGCGTGACGGTAAATTCGACGCACAGAAGGCGAAGGCAGCCTTTGCCGAACTGGGTGTCGATACCGAACGGGGCGACCCGGCCAGGATGTAGCGCGCCGTATGCCGATCAGCGCCGCCGCTCTTCGAACACACATCGATTACACCGTGTGGGCCAGCCGCAAGCTGGTCAGCGCCGCCGCACAGTTGCCGCCCGCCGAACTGGTCCGCGACTTCCAGACCGCGGACCGCAGCGTCCTGGATACGCTGGTTCACGTGTATGCCGCGGATCGTTTGTGGCTGGCGCGATTCGAGGGCCAGTCGCCCTCATCGCTCATCAGCGATGACGACCGCAGCATGTCAGTATTGCAGAACGAATGGCCCGCGCTTCACGAGCGTTGGCGGGAGTGGGGTGCCGCGCTCACGGACGATCGGGTACTCGCGCCCCTGGCCTACACCGACATGTCCGGCCGGCCCTGGAGCCAGCCGCTTTGGCAACTGGTGCTGCACGTGGTCAATCACGGGACGCATCATCGCGGACAGGTTTCCGGCTTCCTGCGCTCGATGGGCCACAGGCCACCGCAAGTCGATCTGATTTACTATTACCGCGAGTTAAACTGATCATCGATGTATGAAAAGGAGGCTGCGCATGTTCTCCCTTCGAATCGTGCTGGCGCTCGCGTGTCTGGGAACAAACCTGGCGGCGTGGACCGGCGACCTGACGGCGTGGGCCAGTGTGCAACGCCTTGCTCCGGGCCAGTCTGTCGAGGTGGTCAACCAGAAAGGCGAATCGTTTAGCGGTAAGCTCGAAAGCGTTTCCGAAGAGTCCATCGTGATCCTCGGCAAGCATCACACGGCCACAGTTCCCAGGACGGCAGTCAAACGGGTACAGATTCGCGGAAGCAGGCGGCTCCGGTGCACGCTGATCGGGGCCGGCATTGGGGCGGGGGCGGGGCTGGGACTGGGCGCCGCGGGGGCCGAGAGTCTCGCCAACTCCAGCGGCGGCGACTTCGCCAACCTCAAGCCCGCCATCATTGGCGCCTCAGGCGCTGCCGGAGCATTGATCGGGGCGGTGGTCGGCTCCGCGGTTGGCAATCGCGGGACCACGGTTTATCGGATCAGGTAACGGCAACGCGGCGGCAAAAGGCCTTCGGATGAAGCCGTGTAGCCCCGCTTTAAAACAGCCCGGACCAGGAGGGATCGAGCTGAATCCACTGCGACGTGCTCGACGAGCTCGTGGGGATTTCGGGCACTTGCAGCAGCCCGTGCCCTTTGGCGCACATCAGTTCGGTGCCGTACCAGCCGAGAAACGTCTGCGAGGCCTGCCCGATTCCCACCGGATTGCCGAGCAGCCGCAGGCAGACGGGGCAGCGCTGCTGTTGGTCGCGCAGCAGCCAGCGCGCGCCCAGAATCCATGCCGCCAGAAACAACGGCGCTTCGAAATGCAGGTGCGCGAACAGGGCGATCGAATATGCCAGGTCGAATGAACCTAGAACCACGATCGGCAGCAGCAGCATGATCTTCGCGGAAAGGAAGGTGGCCTGGCGAAGAGTCCGGAATCCTCCCAACGCCAGCGATGGGCCGGCCTGCACCACCAGGCAGGTGGCGAGCGCCATCAACAGCAGTGCTCCGGCGAGATTGGGCGGTGGATCGGGCAGCGACACGCAGTCGTAGTTGCGGTAGGCTCCGTCCAGGCCGGGAAGCACTAAATGCCGGATGCCGCTCGGAGGATGCAGCGCTGGTGCGCGGAAATGCGCCAGCACGAATCCCCTGGCGCTCGGCGGGATTTGCGCGAGGTGATCTTCGTCTTCAATCAACCAGGCATCCACGCGCCCCGGCAGGCGCCAGGCCCGCTCGTCCAGAACCGAGGCGACGGTAGCCGATTGTCCATCCACGTCCACTACGCGCCCGACGATGTGCGCGTCGCCTGCAAAGTATTTGAGCCACGCTGTCCGGCTGAGGATCAACGCCGGCACCGCGCTTACCACTGGGATCTGGAACAACTCGGTGATTTGACCCCCGGCCCGTGCAAGCGACAGGTCCGCGCTACGGTACCGGCTGATCGGGACCCGCCAGTGGGACGGCTGGTAAAACACCATTTGCGTAAACCGGCTCGGCGTACCCTTGGCCCAGGCGCGGTACTGCTCAATCGGAATCGTGGACGGCTCGTCGGGGGATTGCCCCTGTCCCGAGATTAGAACCAGTTCCGCCGCGTTGCGATGCGACGAGGGCAAAATGATCTCCGTGCCGCCCGGCAATTGAAATGCCAGAAACCAGCTTCCGGCGGCCAGGATCGCGAGGAAGAGCAGGCACTCGAGCGGCGACTCCCATCGGAAGATGCCCGTCAACAGGGGGCGCGGGCCGTTCCATCGCAGCCATAACGCATCCTGAAACGCTCCCAGGCAGAAGCGTGCAACTTCCGACCCGCAGTGGCTTGCCCTTTGCACATACCAAAGCTCCGCCCGCCACTCCGCCAGCCATTCCGCGCGCTGTTCGGCGGGAGCCAGCCAGGAAGCACATCGCAGAATGGCGGGCGGGATGCTCATGCCTGTACCTCGGGTGCGGGAAGCAACCGCGTCAGCAGCGGATAGCGCTTCTGCGAGGCGTCAAGCGCCACCTTGCCCGCGCGCGTCAACTTGTAATACTTTCGCGGAGGCCTCATCTCCGCGTCGGCGATCGATTGCCTTTCCCACTGCGAGCGGATCAACTCGTCCCGCTCCAGCCGCCGCATCGCCGGATAGACCGTGCCGCTGGGCAGACCGGTCACCTCCATCACGCTGAATCCGTAACCCTGGCCGGCGCTGATCGCCTGCAGGATCAGCGCCGCGGTGTGAGAGAGTCTCGTCTCGGCGGCCATTCGTTCAGGATTATACCTATGTAGCATGCTACTTGACAAGCGTCTCAGTAGTTTGCTACATAGGGTAGCGGAAAGGCAGACCCGTGCTCGAACTTCGCAACGTTACCAAACGGTTCCTCGGGATCCCTGCGGTCAATAATGTCAGTTTCACCGCCCGCGCCGGTGAAATTACCGGTTACCTGGGTCCCAATGGCTCCGGAAAGTCCACCACTTTGAAGATGATCACGGGCATGATGGAGGCAACCGGAGGCGAGATCTTCTTCCACGGCGAGCCCATCCAGCACAACCTGGTCGCCTATAAGCAGCGCCTGGGCTATGTCCCCGAAGAGCCCCACCTGTACGCACACCTCAGCGGGCTCGAGTACCTGGTGATGATTGGCCAGTTGCGCAACCTCCCTTCGAAACCCACCGCGGAGTGTATCCACGGCCTGTTACGCTTGTTCGGACTTTACTCCGACCGCCACTCGCCGATCTCCTCATATTCGAAGGGCATGCGGCAGAAGGTGCTACTCTCCGCGGCGCTGCTTCACAACCCCGACCTGATTCTGCTCGACGAGCCATTCTCAGGGCTGGATGTGGGAACCGCGCTGGTGCTGCGCAGCCTCATCCAGGAACTGGCGTCCCGCGGAAAGGTAGTGCTTTTCAGCTCGCACGATCTCGAGATCGTCGAGCGGGTTTGTTCGCATGTCGTGATTCTGCACCGCGGGAAGGTCGTAGCGGACGATTCCATCGATCACCTGCGGAGGCTGATGGCCCTGCCCACGTTGGAGGACATCTTCCAGCAATTGGCGGTAGAGCAGGACACCACGGCGATCTCGCGCGAGATCGCGGACCTGATTCACGCCTGAGGCAGCCCCATGACTAAGCTGCAATTCCGCATCCTGTATCGCGAATTCCTCTTTCGCATGGTCGATCTGGAGCTGTTGTCTGCCCACGCGCAAGGCGAGACCACCAGGCTTCTGGGACAGTTCGCCGCGCTGCTGGTGTTTATCAGCCTGTGTTTTGCCGGCAGCGGGCTTGCCTATTTCAACAGCGACATGCCGCGCATTGCGCTGCTGGTTGGCGGATGGGGCACCGAGCACACCATGATCGCTACTACCATGCTGGTGATCGGGCTGTTTGCCGTGTTGAGCTGGGATTCCACATTTCCGGACCGCCGCGATGTCCTGGTGCTGGCCCCGTTGCCGGTCCGCGCGCGCACCATGTTCCGGGCCAAGATTGCGGCATTGACCACCGCGCTGGCCCTCACCGTCGGCCTGCTGCACTTGCTCGCCGGCATCCTTTGGCCGATCGCGCTCGTAAAACAGAATCCGCCGATCACTGTTCCCATGATCGCCTTCGACCCCGCCATTCCTCCTGTCGAGGCCGCGGACCTGGAGGAGGTGCTTGCCCGCGACCTCCAGGAGGCCGATGTGCGCAGCGCGGTGACGGGCGCGGAGCCGCACCCCGCCGGATGGGGTGTCTCGATCGGCGTGGTGAAGCACGGCACGCGCCGCGTTTTTCAATATGGCGGGGCGCGCCCCGATTCGCTGTACCAAATCGGCGCCATTACCAAAACGTTTACCACTCTCTCGCTGGCGCGCATGGTCGCAGACAACACGGTGCGGCTCGATCGTCCGGTACGCACGCTTCTGCGCGAAGCCAAAATGGTCCGGCCGCGAGGCCGCGAAATCAGCCTGCTGGATCTCGCAACCGACCGCTCCAGCCTGGCCCCGCTGCCGTGGAACCTGCCGAACCCCACACCCCGCAATCCGCATCCGGACTACACGGTAGAGGACCTCATGGATTTCGCCACCCGCAACGGCCTGCGGGCGATGGGCGATCAATACGAGGAGACTCCCACCGGAACCGCGGTCCTCGGCGTGGCCCTCTCGCGGGGCGCCGGGCTCACGTACCCCGAGATGATCGCAGAACAGATCACTATCCCACTCGGGATGCAGGATACGGTATTCACTCTGACTCCGGAACTCTCGGGCAGGCTGCTCCCCGGCAATAAAGGCGGCGAGCGCACCTCGCCCCTCGAGGGCTACAGCGCCTTTCTCCCGGCGTTAGGGATCTACTCGACTGCCTCCGACATGCTTGCGTACCTGGAGGCCCA
>DATJWB010000122.1:0-53052 GCA_035501495.1 Bryobacteraceae bacterium
GTGCCGGTGCGCGGACCAGGGGCTCGAGAATATTTACGATGCCGCACTGGGCGCGGTTCGCGGGAGCCGCCGCGCGGTTGACGACCAGACGTTGATGCTGGTGAGAGTGCTCGAATCAGGGGGACATAGCCATGCGGACTAAACGTGCAGATGGAAAGCGTGCAGGAGATCTCGAGTGGACGGTGGCGGTGGCGCTTCGAACAGCGCATCTTCTCACCGCAAGCCTGCAACAAGCCGAGCGCGCCGTCTCGAAAGCGATCGATGGGTTTGATCCGGAGGTCGATACCGCGGACACACTGTTTCGGAACACCATACGCGCCGCGGTCCAGAGTCCTCCGGTCCAGTCGCAGGCAACCGAACCTGTCGGGCCGGTCGAGCTGCATGCCGTTCTGGGGCTGCCTGAGAACCTTCGCCGGTGCTTCGTTCTGCGTGTCCTGGCCGGCTTGCCGCGGGCGGCCTGCGCCCGGCTGCTGAACTTGAACGCCGCCTCGGTAAACGAGAACACGTGCGCCGCCCTGGAGCGGCTGGCCGGCCTGAATCTGGCGGGCTGCGGACCGCAATGATGATGCATCGTCCGCGCACCGTAGTGTCGATTTCCCGCAAGTCATCCGTCGCACCAATGAGGAGCATACATCATGCAATTTCTGCTTTTGATCTACGATCAGGAGAAGCGCTGGAGAAACCTCGACGAGGCCCAGCGGAATTCCGAACACCAGGAGTACGGCGCCTTCAGCCGGGAGTTCGCCGGATCCATTCGCGGCGGCAACGCCCTTCAGCCAACCTCTACGGCGAAGACCGTGCGCGTCCGCGACGGAAACGCGCAAGTCACCGATGGGCCATTCGCGGAAACGAAAGAGCAACTTGCCGGCTATTACCTGGTGGAGGCGAAAGATTCCGGCGACGCGGCTGCGATCGCGGCGAAGATTCCGTGGGCGCGTTCCGGATCCATAGAAGTCCGGCCGATCAGGACGTTCTCCTGACCGCTGTCGATTTTCCGGCGGCCGAACGTCGTCAAGTTGAACGCCCTTTCGAGGGCGAAGGAGTATTGAGAGGAAATCGGAGAGGAACATGAAATCGAATCGAACAGCGTTGGCCCTCCTGGGCTGCATCGGTATTACAGCGGCGGCAGCAGACCCGAAGGTAAGCTCTTCGGACCTCGATCGCGCGCACCTGTATCTTCAGGAGACTCGAAACCTGGTGGTCGGCGCGACCAGGGGGCTGTCTCCGTCGCAATGGGAATTCAAGCCGGCGCCAGACCGCTGGTCGATCGCGCAGATCGTCGAGCACATGGTGCTGGCCCAGGATTTCGTGCTCGGTCCGGTACGCGAGCAACTGGCGAAGGCGCCGGCGCCGCGTGCGGCTGCCGGCAGACAAGCGGATGAGGTTGTGATCGACAAAATGCCCGATCGTACGGCCAAATTTCAGGCGCCGGATTTCCTCCAGCCCACGGGACGCTGGACGCCGTCTGTCTCCATGGACCATCTGCTGAAGAATTACGCGGAATTGGTGAAGTATCTGGAAACAACGCCGGACTTACGGCAACACGCGGTCGATGCGCCTGCACTGAAAGCGATCTCCGAAGGCGGGTACGACACGATGGACGGATATCAGTCGATTCTATTGGTGGCCGCCCACACCGAGCGGCATACCAAGCAGATTTTGGAAGTTTGCGCCGACGCCAACTTCCCGGCGAAGTGAAGCAGGTATTCTAAGGAGAGGCCGACATGCGTTACATGATGCTGGTGTATTCGACAGAGGGGCCTGACGGCCTGACGCCGGAGGAATATGCGCGGATCAGCGGCGGCCACCGGACAGTCATCGAAGAGGCTTCGAGAAAAGGTGTGCTGATTGGGGCGGAACCGCTCGCTCCGACGAGCACGGCGACAACCGTACGGATGCAAAATGGCAAAGCGCTGGTGATGGATGGCCCGTTTGCGGAAACCAAGGAACATCTGGCGGGCTACTACATTATTGACTGCGAGAATCTGGACGAAGCTATCGAATGGGCGTCGAAGATCCCGACCGAGTGCCAGGGAAACCCGGGATGCATCGAGATCCGGCCCCTGCGATTTCAGCCTTCGGCCGCGGGCACCGAGACCACCGCACTGCCTGCAGCTCTGAATGACTGATACACGCGCTGCCGTGGAATCCGTCTTCCGGCAGGAATCCGGACGGATTATCGCGAGCCTGATCCGAATCGCCGGCTCCTTCGATCGCGCCGAGGAGGCTATGCAGGAGGCATTCGCGGCCGCCCTCGCCTCCTGGCCGGTCAAAGGCATTCCGGAGAATCCCGCCGCCTGGATCATGACTTCGGCGCATCGCAAGTTGATCGACGCCGCGCGGCGCGAGCAGACCCGGCGGGAGAAACAGGACTCGCTGCGGTATGAGACGGAGGCCGCCGGTGCGCCGGAGCCAGGGGAGAATGAACCGCACAACATGATTTTCCCGGACGACCGGCTGCGGCTGATTTTTACGTGCTGCCATCCGGCGCTAAACGTGGAAGCGCAGGTGGGGATGACTCTGCGGGCGCTGGGAGGGCTGAGCACGCCGGAAATCGCGCGGGCATTCCTGCTTCCGGAGCCGACCCTGGCGCAGCGGCTGGTGCGCGCGAAGCGGAAGATCCAAGAGGCCCGGATCCCTTACGAGGTGCCGTCCAAAGGGCGCTTGCCGGAACGCCTGGCGGCGGTGCGGGCGGTGATCTACCTGATCTTCAATGAGGGCTATGCTGCGAGTTCCGGGACCGAACTGGTTCGCAGCGATCTGTGCGCCGAGGCCATCCGGCTCGGCCGGGTGCTTTGCGAACTGCTGCCCCGCGAAGCCGAGAATATCGGACTCCTGGCGTTGATGATCCTCCAGCACTCGCGCCGTGACGCACGCGTTGCGGGCGGACGCCTGGTCACGCTGGAGGAGCAGGATCGTTCCCGCTGGGACAGGGCGGCGGTTGCGGAGGGTTTGGGCCTGGTGGATGGGGCGTTACGGTTGGGGCCGCCCGGACCTTATCAACTGCAAGCCGCGATTGCGGCCTTGCACGCACAGGCGGGTACACCGCAGATGACGGACTGGCCGCAGATCGCCGCGCTATACGAAAAGCTTCTGGAAATCTCGCCATCCCCGGTGATCGGCCTCAATCACGCCGTGGCGGTTGCGATGAGTGGGCGAGTGGAGGATGGATTGAAGCTCATCGACGACCTCGGCAGCAGCGGGGCGCTGGAAGGGTATTACCTGTTCCATGCGGCACGCGCCGATCTGTTGAGAAGGCTGCACCAGAATCGCGACGCGGCGATGGCCTACCAGAGGGCGGAGGCGCTGGCTTCCAACCCGGTGGAGGTGGAGTTTCTGAGACGAAGGCTTCGCGAGTTGGCGACCGCTTAGTACGGCACCTGGATGATCAGTGTGCACCGCGTCCATCTCCGGCACTTCGGAAGCTTCCGGCGGGCCCGATTCTCAGCTAGAATTCCTACATGTCGCGGGACCTGATTTCACGGCGAGATCTACTGCATGGGGCCGCTGGGGCGGCCCTCACCGGATCGGCCTGCCGCTATGCGGCGGCGCAAACCACACGCAGGCGGATGTTGGCGCTGATTGGCGACCGGTACCACAATGCCGACTATATCCGCGTCGCGCTCGACCGAATTCTCGATGGCCTGAATGTGTCGGTGGACTACACCATCAACTATGACCGGCTTTCCCGAAGCGGGCTGGCGGACTATCAGCTTTTCTTATGCCTCCGCGACGGCATGATCTGGCCTGGCGGATACAGCGGACCGGACGCCTACAGCTACCAGCAGGGCCTGGAGAATCGCGGCGATTTTCCCGAATCGAACTCGCAGAACTGGATCAAAGAAGAGCAGGGCGCCGCGCTCAAAGAATTCGTGAACGCGGGCAACGGATTTTACGCGCTGCACAACAGCAGCCATATATCGCTCTCGTCCCGTTCGTACCGCGAGGTGATGGGCGGGGCGTATATCGGCCACCCGGCGCTGCGTCCGTTCAAGGTGCGGGTGGTGAACACGAGCCATCCCATCACCGCGGGCGTCCGCGATTTCATCGTCAATGACGAGCAGCATTACGTTGAGTACGACAAGGCCAAGAAGTATATCCTTCTCGAGTCTGAGAATATCGACGGCTTGACGTTTCAGAAACTCGGGACGAAAGCGATTGCCGGATGGGCATACGATTTCGGTCGCGGCCGCGTGGTCTTCACTGCCGCCGGCCACACCATCCACGCGCTTTGGAATCCGGAGTACGTCAAGCTGCAGAAACAGGCAGTCCGTTGGTTGTTGAAAGAGATCTGAAGCCCGGCTCAACGACCTGCCTCGAAAACCCCTTTGCGGGCAGAGGTGCTCTAGGCGACCAAAAAGCGCCGGCATAAGTGCCGACGCGGCAGGCCAGAGTGCCTGCGCCACGTCGGCGTCTACCCGTGGACATTGACTACATAGACCGCCACCCGGGCGCGTGTGGCGGCGGTTTTCAGTTCCTCGGCGTCCGTCCCATCTGCGGGGCGGGCCGTGAGCATCACCAGCGCCTTCCTGGCTTCCAGTGGCGCCAACGTCCGAATCACCGTGCCGAGTACGGCCGACCGGGTATCGGCGCTCGACATGTCGGCGCCGGTCACATGCTCGATGGTCCGAACCAGCAGGTCGCGATCGTCGGTGAAATCCTGTGCCACGCGGACCTCAGCGCCACGGTATGTCATGATGGCAAACCGATCCTGTGGTTGCAGCCGCGACTGGACCATCTTGCGGGCCGCGTCTACGGCCCTGGTCAGATCCCCTTCCGTCATCGCAGAAAGGTCGAAACACAGGGCCACGAGACGGCGATCCGGCAGGGGCTCGGGCGGCTGGCTCCGTGCTTGAGCAAGCAGCGTCCTGGGTCGAGGCAAGGGTTTCGGTGGTGCTTCCCGAGCCTGGGATTCGGGAACGCGTGCCGGCGTCCAGGCTGCCCGCTCTCCTTTCGGGGTTGTCTGTACGGGCGCCCGCCGGTCCACGACACTCACGGCAAATACTGCCGAGACGGCCGCACAAGCGATGGCCGCACAAATCATCCGCGGCCGCGCCAGTCTGGGGTGCGGGCGCACATCCAGAATCCGGCGAATCCGCTTTGCCAGGAAACTCCCCGGCATGCCCATCCCCAGCACCTGGATCCGTGCTCCCGAGCGCGCCACCGATTGCGCCATCTCCAGCAGGTAACGCGTGTAGTCAAACGGGTCGTAGCCTGCCGCGAGCACGGCGGTATCGCAAGCCTCTTCGGCAAGCGCGGAAAGGCGGCGCTCCAGGACCCATGCCAACGGATGGAACCAGAAGATCGCACGGTTGAACAGGGCCAGCCACTGCACCATCGGATCGCGGCGGCGGGCGTGCTCCTGCTCATGCGACAGGACCGCGTCGAGCTGATCGCGCGTCCAGCTCCGCCAGCATTCCGGCAGGATGACCTTCGGACGCAGCCAGCCCACCGTGAGCGGGGCGGCGCACCACGCGCTCGTGAGCCGGCCCTCGCGCAAGCGGGCCATCCGCACCAGTCGATTCGCGCGAATCGTGCCGGAGGCGAGCCGCATCAGGAGCACGGCAACTCCCAAGAAATAGGTGATAGCCACCAACGAACGCCAATCGGAGCCAGGCCAGCGACGCGCATGTCCTTTCGCGAGATGGCGTGCGGAGGCCGCATCCGGGGCTGGTGCCAGGCTCCCGAGCGGCTCGGTACGGCTGACCGCCGGCGCAGCCTGGGCGGGCAGCATCCGCAGCGTGGCTTTCGGTACCCATGCCGTCCACAGCGGCAGCACGAGCATCCAGAGCACCACACCGGTCCACGCCGCATGTCGCGCGCCCGCAGTTTTCACCCGGGCGAGCGTGAGCACGGCTGCCGTGCCCGCTGCGATCAGCACCGACCGGACCGCGCACTCCAGCATCAGATGCCACATCACATACCTCCTGGTTTGCGGCTACGCACGAACTGCTCCAGCCGCTCCATTTCCGCCTTGCTCAGCAGCTTGGCGTCCACCATGCCGCTTACCAATTCCTCCACCGATCCGCGGCAGAACCGGTCGATGATCTGGCGCACCGCTCGGGCGGCCAGGCTGCGTGCCGGCTCCACTGCCTGGTATACGTAAGCGCGTCCGTCTTCTTCATGGCGCAGGTAGCCCTTCTGTTCCAGACGACGCAGCAGGGTGCGCACCGTGGCTTCCTTCAAGGTGCGTTTGCGACTGACGGCCTGATGGACTGCCTCCACGGTGCACCGCCCGGCATCCCAGACGGCGCGCATCACCAGGTTCTCCAACTCGGTGAGTGGGGCACGAACGGGGGCGCCCGACGCGCTACGCTTTGTCATGGTACACGTTGTACCAGAACCGATGCGCCGTGTCAAGGTTGAGGCAACAGGTTGAGGCACAGGCAACTCCTGCCGGCCGCGCCGAGACGCGCTTTTTGGCCGCGCGCACCATCGGCCTGAGCGCGCCAGGTCGCCTGTTGTGATAGGCTGTGGCGAGGTTTTTCTTTATGCTCCTACGGCACCTCATGCTGCCCCTGGTTGTGCTGCTCGCGGCCGATGCCGCGGAACCCGATGGTGCAGCCCTTTATAAGCAACGATGCGCCACTTGCCACGAGGGCCAGCCGCAGCCGCGCATGCCCTCCCGCCAGGAGATTGCCGCACGCACGCCCGAGGCGGTCTACCGCGCGATGTTCGAAGGCGCCATGGCGCCGCAGTCCGCCGGACTCACTCCGGAAGAAGGGCGGGCCATCGCACGCTTCGTCACCGCGAAGGAGTTTGGTGCGGGTAGCGGAACGCTGACCGGGAAATGCGCCGTCTCGCCCGGCCCGCTAAGGGCGAGCGATGCCGACTGGAACGGCTGGGGATCCGATCCGGAGAACACACGCTACCAGCCCAAGCCCGGGCTCACCGCTGCGGACGTCCCGAACCTCAAGCTGAAATGGGCATTCGCCTTCGAAGGCGACACCGTGCGTGCCGCTCAGCCCGCGGTCGTCGGCAATCGCGTATTCGTGGCCGGTTCGAGCGGCGCGGTCTACTCTCTGGACGCCGTCACCGGGTGCACCCACTGGAAGTACGACGCAGGCTCGATGGTGCGCAACGCCATCAGCGTCGGCCAGGCGGGCGGCCGAACCATCGCGTACTTCGGCGATGTCCGGTCCACCGTTCACGCCATTGACGTGGCCACCGGCCAGCTCGTCTGGAAGATGAAGGTCGAGGACCACGCTGCGTCACGCATTACCGGCGCCCCGGCCTTCTATGGCGGCCGGCTCTACGTGCCGGTTTCGTCGATCGAGGAAGCCTCCGCCATGATGCCTACGTATGAATGCTGCAAGTTCCGCGGAAGCATCGTGGCTCTGGACGGCGCAACCGGCAAGCAGATCTGGAAAAGCTTCAGCGTGGTGGATCCACCCAAGCCCTTCGCGAAGGCCCCCAATGGCACGCAGCTTTGGGGACCGGCCGGCGCCTCCATCTGGTCCGCGCCGACCATCGACGTTGCCAAGAAGGTGCTTTACGCTGCTACCGGCAACTCCTACACCAACGTCTCGATTCCCACCAGCGATGCGATCCTGGCATTCGATCTCGAATCCGGCAGTTTGTTGTGGTCCAGCCAGGTGTTGCCCAAAGACAATTTCACGATGGGTTGCGGCCGCGGAGCCAACTGCCCCGAAGACCGCGGCCCGGACTACGACTTCGGAACTTCGCCGATCCTGCGCACGCTGCCGGGCGGAAAGCGCATCCTGGTCTGCGGGCAGAAATCCGGCGTCGTCTGGGGATTGGATCCCGACCAGCGCGGCAAGGTTCTGTGGCAGACGCGCGTGGGGCAGGGAAGCGCCCTTGGTGGCATCGAATGGGGCGACACGGCCGATCTCGAGAACGCCTATGTGGCGGTCTCCGATCTGCTGGTCCGCGGTGAGTCTCGCCCGGGCGGATTGCACGCCGTGAAGCTCGCGACTGGGGAGAAGGTCTGGAGCACTCCGCCTCCGGAACTGCACTGCGCAGCGGGTTCGAAGGGCTGCACCGGCGCGCAATCGGCGGCCATCTCCTCGATTCCCGGTGTGGTGTTTTCGGGCTCGGTTGACGGGCACTTCCGCGCATTCTCGGCGCGCACCGGCGAGATCATCTGGGACTTCAACACCGCGCGCGACTACGAAACCGTGAACGGCGTTCCTGGTAAAGGCGGCTCGCTCGACTCCGCCGGCCCTGTGATCTCGGGCGGCATGGTGTTCACCAACTCAGGCTACGGCATGTGGCAAGGCATGCCGGGCAACGTCCTGCTGGCATTTTCGAAGTAGGCTGGCGGCGGTCAATCGCCACGCGAAAACCGCCTCGGAATGCGCCTCAGCCGCACCTGCACACTTGGCGCGGTCCGCGCGTCAAACCACTGAATGCCGCTGCTTGTGACTGACCTGCATCATGCGGTGCGGGGACTCCGCAAGTCCCCGCTGTTCGCCGCAGTCGCGATTGCCTCGCTGGCCCTGGGCATAGGCGCGAATGTCACCATTTACAGCGTGGTGCGTGAAATGATCCTGGACGACATCAGCGCCCGGCAGCCGGAACAACTGGCGCGCATTGCCGGTGAGGTGAGCTACGACCGGTACCGCCAGTTGCGAGACTCCGGCGTTTTTCACGATTTGGCCTACGACACCGGCATTGCGGACGTGACGTGGCGCGCGACTGGACCGTACGGAGAAGTGGCGTGGCGTATCGTCACCAGCGCCAACTTTTTCGACGTGCTCGGCATTGTGGCGTCCTCCGGCCGGCTCTACTCGCAGGCCGACGAGGAACGCCCGGTCGCGGTGGTGAGCTACGGCTTTTGGCGCGGACGCCTGAACGGCGATCCGCGGGCCGTGGGTCACGCCCTCGAGTTGAATGGCAAGCTGTACACCATTGTGGGCGTGCTGCCGAGGGACTATCGAAGCATCATGGGCCACGGCGTGTCGCCGGAGGTGTACCTGGTTGGACACCCATCCTCCGGGGGATGCCATCCCTTCGGGCGACTTCGGGACGGGGTCACGAGGACGCGGACGCAGCAGGCTTTGACGGCCGCCGCCGGCGCCATCGGGGGGCGGGATTTTGCGAGGCAGGTCTCGGACCTCCGTCCCATGGCGGGGCTGGCTGCGAATGCGGCGCGCGGCGGGGACGACCGCCGGTTCTTCGTCTTCTTCGCGCTGTTGTTCGGCACGGCCGCTGCCCTGGGGGTGATCGCCAGCTTCAATGTGGCCGGAATGCTGCTGGCACGCGGGGTCACGCGGCAGCGGGAGATGGCGATCCGCACTGCCCTGGGAGCCAGCCGGTTTCAGGTCGGCTGGCAACTGCTCGGCGAAGGGCTGGTGCTGGCCGGATTGGGAGCGTTCGGGGGGCTCGCCGCCGATGCCATGGTGCGAAACTGGCTCCGTGATTTCCGGTGGCCCTCGGCCTACAACCTTCCTTTCGAGTTCCATTTCCAGGGCGATCGCGGCCTGTTCCTCTACGGGCTGGCGACCGCTTTAGGGGCGCTTCTAGTATCTTCGCTGGTGCCTTCGGTGAGCAGTTCCAGGGCCGACCTCGGGCTGGCGATGAAGCAGGGAGAGCCCGCGTTTTCCCTGCGGCGGTGGAACCTGCGGAACACGTTTCTGACGCTCGAAGTAGCCTTGACGACGGTGCTTCTCGTGCTCGGCGCGGTGTTCTCCAGGAGCTTCCTGCGAGTGGCCACGCTCGACCCGGGATACGACGTCCCTCACACCGCGATGGTCACCGTCTGGCCTCCCGAACAACTGCCGGGCGAGCTTGGTTGGAGGTGGCGCGACGGAGTGGTGGGGCGTTTGAAGCAAGTGCCAGGAGTGGTAGGCGTGACATCCATCGCGCCCTTGCCGTTGATGGGTGAGCTTTCCGAGGAAGCAATACGCCGCAGCGGCGTGCCCGTTTCCCTGGCCCGCGACGCGTACGAGGTGGGCGCCGGCGAGGAGTTCTGCAAGGTCCTTGGCATGCCAATCCTGCGAGGGCGCGATTTCGAAATCGCCGACCGCACGCGCCAGCCGATACCGGTGCTGGTCAACCAGACGCTGGCGCGGCAATGGTTCGGAGAAGAAGATCCCGTGGGCGCTCAGCTCTTGGCCGGCCGCGAGAAACCGCGGACCTTGCAAGTGATTGGCGTCACGGCCGACGCCAAAATGCGTACGCTTGGGGAGGGCCCCGCGCCGGTGTTTTTCACCCCGTATGCCGAGGCGCAGTTGTTGGTGCGCGTCGCAGGGAGTTCTGCGGGATGGATGATGCCGCTGCGGAATGCCATGGCGGAATTGGACAAGGCCGCGGCGATTGATGTACGGCCACTGTCCGACGCGGCTGCCGGTGCCATCTTCCCGATGCGCATCGCCGCGGGATTCGTGGGGTCGCTCAGCGCGCTCGCCTTGCTGCTGGCGGTGGCCGGGTTGTACAGCGCGGTTTCGTATGCAACACGCCGGCGCACCCGCGAGATGGCGATCCGCGCGGCGATCGGAGCCACGCGCTCTGCGATTCTCGCGGCCGCGATTCGCGATGGGTTGTCGGTCCTCGCCCTGGGAATCGCCGCGGGACTTCCCCTGGCACTGGCCGCGATCCGCCCCATTTCCGACATACTGCCGAGCGGAGTGGACCCCTGGAGCGTGGCCATGATCGCGGCGGCTGGCACTTTGCTTCTCGCGACCGGTGCGGTGGCGGCCTGGATTCCGGCTCGCCACGCCGCCGGCGTGGAGCCGTCCCAGGCACTGCGCGAGGAGTGACACAGGCGTCTCGCGCCGACGTGGCGAAGGCACTCCTGCCTGTCGCGTCCCGACTCATCGGGACGCTTGTGGGGCGTCCGAGTTCAGTGGTATACGTTGCGATTCTGGCCGGCGGGTGCCGGCAAAGAGGACGCGCGGCATGCGAGGGAGCAAGAATGGCGTGCGCGCAGTATTCCCGATAGGCTCGACACCACCATCCAGAGCGAACGGTACATCAGGCCGATGAAGAAGAGGAAGGCAAGCCACCACCTTCACCGCGAAGGGGCTCGCAGCACACGAAAAATGGCAGATCCCAGAATAACGCCACCACGGCCAGGCCGGCGTACCGGACAAACTATCCAAGCTCCGAACATGACGACGGCGCTGCAGATCGCCCGGCCGAAGTAAGTCTAGTGGGTCAGTGGAGTCACCACAAAGCTCTTGATCTCCACGTAGCTGTGATCGCCCTGCACGATGAAGGGGCCGGGCTCGCCTTCATCCGAGTTGTTGGCAATCGCGGTGAGACCCTCGACTTCCACCTTGTCGAGCACCTTGATCCCGTTGTGGACTACCGTCAGTTGCCGGCCGACCAGGCGGATGTCGTAGCTTTGCCACTCGCCCGGCGGCTTGCTCGCGTTCACAGATGGAGCGACGCGGCTGTAGAGCGCCCCGGCGCCGTGGCTGTTCGGCGCCTTGGTGTAATCGTCCAGGATCTGGATCTCATAGCGGCCGCGCAGGCCGATGCCGCTATTGGATTGCTGGATGATCCGGAAATCGACATGCAGCTTGAAGTTCCAGAACTTCTGTTCGGAGATCAGATCTGTGGTAGGCGGCGCATTCCGCAGAACGCCCTCCTTGACGCTCCATTTCATTGGCGCATCCGGATTCAGCGCCTTCCACCCCGTCAGGTCGCTGCCATTAAAGAGCTGGATCGGTTTGCCCTCTTTCCAGGTGCCATCGTCCTTCTCGTTAATGACCGGCGCCCGCACCCCGGTCCAGTGCACGGGCGCCGCGCTGCCGCGTCCTTCGACCTCGAAAGTTCCTTCGAGTTTGCCGCCCACCAGGCGCGCGCGATAGACGGAACGGCTGGTGGATTTCGGAGGCGCATCGGCCCGCACCGGCTGGTCGATGGTGAACTTCAGCTCACCGTTCTCGACCGTGATGGTGGTGATGGTGTTCATGTCGCCGCCGTAGGCGCTCACGAATTTTCCGCTTGGCGACGAAGTGCCGACACCGTTCAGCTCGACCCACCAGGCTCGCTTGCCTTGCGGGACGGTAATGTCCCAACGCCCGTTGAAATCGGAACCGGCAGAGAAGGCGCTTGCGGCCAACAACAAGAGTCCGAATAGGGATCGCATAGGCTCTGCGCCCTAATCTATCACGCTGATCGCGTATGTGCGGAGATGGCATGCATCGTTACCGATGTCAGAAGTGTTAGTTATCCCGGTCGAGTCATCCACCGGACGCCGCCGGTGCGTATCTCTCGGCAGGTACTCAAATCCTGGCAATGAGGTCATGGTGATCAATCAGTGTTTAAACTCTCATTCCGTGGTGATTCCGGAAGCGCCGCTTCGTCGGTTGTTCAACCAATCCGCCGGACTGCCATTACGGCGATTCCTCGAGGATGGACACGTTCATGAGTCGGTTCGCTCGCTGCTGGGCAGCCAGACAAATGCGGTTACGGTTCATTGGGACCGGGCTGCGCGACTCGCGGCGGCGTTAGCCGGGGCACACGCCTGCTGTTGCGGTAACCGAGTTTACCTGGGGCCGGCGGTCGGTACCGCTGTTGGGCCCCGGCTTTCGGAAGCGCTCCACCACGAGCTCGCGCACCTTGCACAAATGCAGGTCGCGAGCAATACAGGAGTCAACGCTCCGAGGGCCGTTCTCGAAGCCGAGGCTCATGGCGTTGCGGAAGGACGACCCTGGGGCGTGCCGGTGCTTCATGGCGCCGATCCGCAAGAGATTTACACCCTCTGGTGGCTGATACCGCTCGCCGCGGCGCTTTACGTGATGCTCCGGCCGAACGTGGCGAATGCGCCGGCCCCGGGAGAAAAGACCTACAAGAGCGTCTCCGAAGCGCAAGTGGCCGGAGAAGCGTTCGCCTTGTTCGCCGTGCCGGAGGCCACCTTTCTAACCGCGGGCCGGCTGGGACTAGGCTTCTATGGAGGCATGGCACTCGCCGGCGCGAGCACCACCGTGAGCCTCCGCGCGGTGAACGACGTCAGCAAGGGACAGTTCTCCGGCGTACAGGCCTATGTCTTCGATGGCGCCACTGGCGCGCTGATTGGCGTAGTGGTGCCGGGCGGAATCCGCCTCATCGGCAGCGGCGCGACGCGGTCGCTCGATTGGCTGGCCACTCAGGGCATGCGCCAGTCCGATTTTGCGATCACGAGAACGCTCGCACAGAGGGCGGCGAACTCGCCGATTACGCAGAGCGAGATCGCGGATCTCTTTAGCAAGCGAGGCTTGACCGGAAAGGCGGCCGAGTGGTGGCTCGAGCGGCGCGGCACGATGATTCTGTACCGCGGGCAGGCTATGCCTACCGCCAGAATTTTGAGCCCGCTTGCCCGCGAGAGCGGCTTGGAAGCTTCGCAGAGATTCGTCGTGGAGATGCGCGCAGCGGGCCTTACCGACGAGGAGATCGCGGGCTACACGGCACGCTGGCACACGACCCCTGTTCCCCCTACGCTCGCGCCGCCTGGAATGGGCGGCCAGGCCCTTGGCGCGGCGGGCATCCCCACTACACGCCTCCCCGGGCTTGCCGCGGATTTCGGCGAATCTGGCGTTGTTTACATCATTCGACTGCCCAAGGGCGGCGCCATACAGGTTCCGCAATGGGGATTGTCGGTGGAGAATGAATTTGTGATCCTGAATGAGATCCCCCCGGGAAGCGTGGTGGGAAAGGTAAGAGCGACAAGTCTGCCGGCCTTGGAGGCCGACGAGCAGGGACGATTGATTCTGCGGCGCCGCGTTCCGTAGATCGAGTGAGCTGAGTCATTATGCCGGCGAACGCGTCCTTTTGGAGCCGCATGCGCCCCCTGGGGGGAATGCGGTGCCGCGTGCTCTCCTGCCTGGGGGCCGATAATCCAAAGCTGGCCAGTTTCTTTGATCCGCCGCCTGGCTCCGCCCTGGAAGAAGAGTTGCGCTCCTACCTGGAGCGGCTTCACGAAGCTGAGGAAGACCCTACCGTTCGCCGAATCGCCGCAGCCGGGCTGCTCACATTAGGTGAATTGCGGTATGCGGACGAAATTATTCGCGGCCTTCCCCAAACGCCCATCCGGCTCGATCACGGAGCAGGCTGGTGTCCCCTGCTGCCCTATTCTCTGGCGGCGGAGCTGCTGCCCTTGCCGGAGGCGCTCACCAACGCGAAGACGTGGATCGCCGGCACAGCGATCGAAGCAGATTTGATGCGTTGGTTTGAAGCGCACCGGGAGCGGCTGGTTTGGGATCCCGCGGCCGAACGTTTCGTGCGCGCTTCCTGAGAGGATCGCGGCGCAACCCTACGAATGGACGCTCTGCGCTTTGACGGCGTCGTTCAGCTCGACCGAACGCGCGAACTCCACCGCCGGATTCTCGCGGAGTTGCGCCAACACGGACTCCGGCACCAGTTCATCGGTGGAAACCACCGCGACGGCTTCCAGCGGAAGACGCGGAGCCGGCGGTACATCGCTCCGGCCCAGGGAGAAATTGGCAATGTTGATGAGGTTCCGCCCCAGCACGGTGCCCACGTGGCCGATCACGCCCGGCACGTCACGGTTCTTCATGAAGATCAGATAACCGTCGAGCGCCGCTTCGCAATAGATGCCATCCACCTGCGTAAGGCGGGGCTTGTCCAGGAAAACCGCGCCTTCCACCGCGGTGAGCCCCTTGTCCGTCTGCAACTCGAGCCGGATCGAATCAGTGTGGACCGAGCGCGGCTCGTGGCCTTCCGCGATGGCCCATCCGCGCTGTTCAGCGATCTGCGTGGCATTCACCAGGTTCGCCTTCTTCGACGTGGATCGGCTCAACAGTCCCGCCAGGGCGGCGCTCCGCAGCAGGTGGGTGTTGTTGCCCGCAATCTTGCCGAAATACACCAGCCGCACCGTGCGCGGGTTTCCCGTGGCAATGTGCGCCGCAAAGTTCCCAAGGCGCTCCGCCAGCGTCACGTACGGGCCAAGCGCGCGATACTGCTCCGGTGAAAGCGCCGGCATATTAACGGCATTGATGGCGACCCCGTGCGTGAGATATTCCACGACCTGCTCGACGATTCGCACGCCCACGATCTCCTGAGCTTCTTCCGTGGAGCCGCCGATATGCGGCGTGGCGAGTACCGCTTCGGAAGCGAACAGGGGGAATTCCGATCGGACGGGCTCGGAGGAGAAAACGTCGAGAGCGGCGTCGGCGACCTTGCCGGATTGGATGGCTTCGCGCAGTGCGGCTTCGTCCACCAGGTCGCCGCGCGCGCAATTCACGATGCGCACCCCGGTCTTCATTTGCGAGAAGGCTTCGCGGGAAAGGATGCCTTGGGTTTCGGGAGTGGAAGCCACGTGCAGGGTGATGTAATCGCTGGAGGCGTAAAGCGACTCGCGGTCCAGCAGTTCCACGCCAAGGTCGTGAGCGATCTTGGGCGTGATGTAGGGGTCGTGAGCCACCATCCGCATCTCGAATGCGCGGGCGCGCTTCGCCACTTCCCGGCCAATGCTGCCCATTCCGACGATGCCCAGGGTCTTCCCGCGCAGTTCGTTGCCCATGAACCTCTTCTTTTCCCACTTGCCGGCTCGCGTGGAAGCGTTGGCCTGCGGAACATGGCGGGCCATGGCCAGCATGAGCGCGAGCGTGTGCTCGGCGACCGAGACGGCATTGCCGCCGGGGGTGTTCATGACCAGAACGCCGGCTTCGGTGGCGGCATCGAGGTCAACGTTATCGACGCCGACCCCGGCGCGTCCGATGACGCGCAGTTTGGGGGCTTGCGCGAGGACCGGCCGGTTCACCTCCACGGCGCTGCGCACCAGTAGTGCTTCGGCTTCCGCGAGGTGCTGCGTAAATTCCTTGGGATTGGAAACGATGGTTTCCCAACCGGGTTGAGAGCGCAACAATTCAATCCCGGCTGCTGCGAGAGGCTCGGCGATTACGATCTTCATAGGTCAGATGTGGCGCAGGCACTCCTGCCTGCCGCGTCGGCACTCATGCCGACGCTTTTTGAGTAAGGCAGACGTCCTGGCGTGGGAACCTACGCATTCACAGTCTGCGGCTGCACCGCGGCGCGCTCGTAAATCTCCTGGACGGCGGCCACGCCTGTCCCGTACTTCACGCGATAGCCGTTCGCGTTGAGAATGATCTCGAGGCCCGCAACCATGGCAAACAAGTCGGCGAAGTCGAAATAGCCCAGGTGCGCGATGCGGAAAATCTGTCCCTTCATCGAGCCTTGCCCGTTGGCGATCACCGCTCCGAACCGGCTCTTGAACTCCTTGACAATCACGCCGGAATCCATGCCCGCGGGCGCCCGCACGGCCGTCACCGACGAGCCCGGTGAAGCGGGCGAAAACAGCTGCAGCCCCAGTGCCACGGCTGCGGCGCGAGTTGCCGCCGCCAGCAACTGAGCATTCTCGACGAGCTTCGGCATGCCGATCTCCTTCACGTAGCGCAAGGCTTCGGCCAAAGCCAGAATCAGCGCAGTCGAAGGAGTCCAGCTCGATTCTCCGGCATCGCCGCTCCTCTTCTCCTTCTTCAGATTGAAATAATAATGCGGCAGCGTGGCGGTCTCCGCAAACTTCCAGGCCTTGGGGCTGATCGACAGGAACGCCAGCCCCGGCGGGATCATGAACGCTTTTTGCGAACCGCCAATCACCACGTCGAGGCCCCAGCCATCGATGTCCAGCGGCATGGTGCCGAGCCCGGTAATGGCGTCGACGACGAGGATCGCATCCGTTTGGGCTACCGCGGCACCCATGGCACGGACATCATGGGCGGCGCCGGTAGAAGTCTCCGAGGCCTGTACGAACACGCCTCGCGCGCCGGGCTCCTCACGAAGCGCCGCCTCCACTTGCCCGGGAGCGACCACCTGCCCATAGGGAACCGTCAGCACGCGGGCGTCGAGACCATAAGCTTTGGCAATCTCCGCCCAGCGTTCGCCAAACTTCCCGGCGACGCAGACGATCACCTTGTCGCCTTTGGAGAACAGGTTCGAAACCGCGGCGTCCATCGCGCCGGTGCCGGACGATGCGAACAGCAGCACATCGCCGGCGGTGCCCATCACCTCTTTGAGGTCGGCCAGGCAGGAACGATATGCCTTGCGAAAATCCTCGGTGCGATGGTGGAGGTCCGAAGCCATCATCGCGTGCAGCGCCGGAGGATAGAGAGGCGTTGGGCCTGGTGTTAACAAACGTTGCTTTTTGATGTACATCGTGAGGGTTAGTCTTCTAGAATAGCAGACATCATGCCCCTCATAGACCAGGTGCAAAAAGACATGGTCGCGGCCATGAAAAGCAAGGAAGAGGCGCGGCTCAGCGCCCTTCGCATGATCAAGGCCGCCCTGATGAAGTTGAAAGTCGATTCCGCCAAGCCCATCGACGATGCGGCCGAGATGCAGTTGTTGAAGCAACTCATCAAGCAGCGCCAGGATGCCGCCGAAATGTTCCGCCAGGCCGGCCGGACCGAGCAGGCGGAGAAAGAAGAGGCGGAGCGCGTGCTGATCGAAAGCTATCTGCCCGCCGCGGCGAACGAAGAAGAGATGGATGCGGCGATCGGGGAGGCCATGGCGGAAACGGGGGTGACGTCCCTCAAACAGATGGGCTTGGTGATGAAAGCCGCGCAGGAAAAGCTGAAAGGCAAAACCGTGCAGGGTAAGGTGCTGAGTGATAAAGTGAGGGCGAGATTGCAATGACGCCTCCCGAAACCGAAAAGAAGTTCCGGTCTTACGTGCCGGATAAGACAGATCTGCGCGAGTTCACACTGCGCGCGATCCTGTTGGGGTTGGTGATGACCGTGGTTCTTGGCGCCGCCAACCTGTACCTCGGCTTGCGCGCGGGAATGACCATCGCTGCGACCTACCCCGCGGCGGTAATTGGTATGGCCATCTTGCGGCTGATGAAGGGCTCGATTCTCGAGGAGAACATCGCCCGAACCATTGGATCGATCGGCGAATCGGTGGCGGCGGGCGCGGTGTTCACCATTCCGGCATTCGTGCTATCGGGGGTGTGGCCCGCTTTCGACATCGCCAACGGCTACTGGAAGTCGGTTGCCCTGATGGCAGTGGGGGGCACGCTGGGCATCCTGTTCGTTACGTTGCTGCGCCGCGTGATGGTGGAAGATCCGGACCTCCCGTTTCCGGAATCGGTGGCCGCCGCCGAAATTCACAAGGCCGGACAGCAAGGCGCGAAGGCGGCCAAGATTCTCTTCGCCAATATGGGCGTAGGGGCGGCGATATTCTTTCTCGGCGCCATCAACGTGTTTGCGGCCAGCCGGGATTTCGTGGTGCGCGTCGGCGAGTTGGGGCGGAGTATGGTCCGGTTGACGCGGGTCGCGGGCCGGCCGGCACTTCCTGCGGGCGCCATGTCCACGTTCTCCGCTCCGCAAATCAGCCCCGCCTATCTCGGGGTTGGGTATATTATTGGCCCGCGGTTGGGCGCGTTGAACTTCGCGGGCGGCGTCTTCGCCTGGGGACTGCTGGTGCCGCTGCTGGTCTTTTTCCTGGGTCCGCAACTCTCCCAATACGCACCCGATGAAAAGGGCTGGGCGGCCGCGGCCGGTTCGGTCTGGTACAACATCGTGCGGCCCATCGCGGTGGGCGGCATGCTCGTGGGAGCCTCGTTCACGCTCTTCCGCATGCGCAAGAACCTGGGCGCCGGCATGAAGCGCGCGGTGGCCGACTTAAAGAAGTCCGCGGCGAGCCACGCTGCTACGACCCGTACGCAGCGCGATTTGAACAGCAAAGTCGTTTTCCTCGGCCTGGCAGCGGTGTTCGCCTGCATGATCGCGCTGTACTTCTACTTTGCCGGTGTGATCGGAGCGGCGGCGGTGGCGGCGATCGTGATGATCGTGCTCGGGTTCTTCTTTGCGGCGGTCTCCGGCAACCTGGTCGGGATGATCGGCTCGTCCAACAACCCGGTGTCGGGACTCACGCTTTGCACCCTGGTGGTCGCGGCGCTGCTCATGGTCGCGATGGGATTGCGCGGCAACGCGGGAATCGCCGCGGTGTTGGGCGTGGCGGCTGTGGTGTGCGTCTCGTCGGCGGTGGCCGGTGAAATGTTGCAGGATCTGAAGGCCGGCCACATCCTCGGCGGCACCCCGGCGAAGATGCAGATCGGCGACCTGTTCGGTATAGCGGCCTCCAGCCTGGCTCTGTTCTTTCCCCTGATGTGGCTCCACCAGGCGTATACCTTCGGCACTCCGCAGCTTTCCGCGCCGCAGGCCGGGCTGATGGCCTCCTTGGCGCAGGGCATCGTCGGCGGCGACATGGCCTGGCCGCTGGTGGTAGTCGGAATCCTGATGGGGTTCGGGCTGATCCTGATCGAGGTCCGCAGCCCCATGCTCTTCTCGGTGGGCATGTACCTGCCCCTCGAGACGACCTTCGCGATCTTCGTGGGCGGCCTCTTCCGTTGGGCCACCGACAGGTACCGCGACCGGGGGAATTTCAACGACGCGCAGAAGGCCCGCATCGAAAATGCCGGCGTGCTGACGGCGTCCGGCCTGATCGCCGGCGAGGCGCTCTGCGGGCTCGTCGTGGCGGGCTTCCGCGCCGCGGAAAAGAACCACGGCGAAAACTATCATATTCTGCCGGACGCTACCTGGGCCGGCACGGACTGGATGGCCCTGCTGGTGTTGATCGGGCTGGCGGTCCTGATGATCCGCCTGCCCCTGCTCAACGCCGGCCGTCCCGATGAGCCGGCGCCGCCTACGGCCATCATGTAGGATAGGCAGGATGCGGACCGCCAAGCTCCTACTCTTGATCCTGCTGCTTCATGGGTTGCTTGGCGGTCAAACCAAGGCCCCCTCCACCGAAGAGCT
The DNA here is from genome assembly GCA_035501495.1 of Bryobacteraceae bacterium. Taxonomy (GTDB): domain Bacteria; phylum Acidobacteriota; class Terriglobia; order Bryobacterales; family Bryobacteraceae; genus JAIQFL01. Next base: position 19,686 of record DATJWB010000122.1, read on the forward strand.
CGACAAGCAGATCGACTACGCCTACTGGATCGAGGTCCGCGACAGCAACGACCCTCGGAAACTGGAAGGTTATTTGAAGAGGTTTCCGCAAGGGGTTTTCGTCGATCTCGCCAAAGACAAATTGGAAAAGCTGCTGGGCAAGACCGCAGCTTCCGATTCCGTGGTTCCTGCCGCTTCCCTGGCGTCGGTGGGCAACACCAAGCCGCCAGACGCACTGGAACTGCTTCACAAAGTCCAGGCCGCGATGGGCGGCGCCGACCGTCTCGCGGCGATTCGAAACTACCGCCATGTCGAGCAGCGGGAGGGAGTGCGCGGCGGGCTTTTAACCAGGAGCTGGTGCGCGGCAGGCGCCTCGCTAGAGGAGCAAGGCCAAAGCAGAGCCTACTTCGACAGCAAAGCCCCAGGCTGGAGGTACGAACGAGGCTTTATTTCTGATCTTTCAGCGGAGGTTGGCAGGCAGGACCACTTCGGGGATCTCTTCAACCTGGTACTCGCGGATCGGATGAAATACGCGATTTCCCTCGAAGGTCCTTTGGCAATTCGGATCGAGGATGCCGATTTGGCAGCAGTTCTTGAAATCGACGTTTCCACCAGCCTGCCGCACCGGTTGCGGGGGCGGGCTGGTAACCCGGAAGGAAGTGTGTCCTACGACGATTGGCGAGAGGTCGATCGAGCCAGGCTGCCCTTTCAGCGCACGATTCTGCGAGATCCACAACCCGCGATCAAGATTGCAACTGTCTCCTGGAAGCTCAACACGGACCTAAACTGTCTGGAGATAGGCCGTAAGCCGGCTGGCGCCAAGCCTGCCAAGGCCATCCCGAAGCTACCGGCGCCGGATACAGCCTCCGCCCTTCCACGTAAAACGGGGGACACTTCCGCCCAGGCACTCGCCTTTCTCAAAAAACTCCAGGAACGACTCGGGGGATTCGAGGCATTGTTGAACGTCAGGGACTATGAGCGAGTGTACACGCAGACCAGGCCATCAATGAGCGGGATGATCCGATTGCCGAGGTTGATGGAGAGGGGATGCATTACTGGCGAAACGTTGCAACGACCGACCATGCTGCTGGCTCGCAGCCGCGAGTTCTACTTCAATGGCACTGACGGCGGTTGGTCTACCATGTCTGGCAAGTATCGCCCGTTGAACAGCGGCGAGATTGCGGCTTCTCAGCGCGACAGTTTCAATTACGACTTATTCAAGATGGTTCTTTCCGATCGGGATCCAGCCCGGGTGTTAAGCATGTTTGATGATGCGACTATCCAAATCGTAGACTCTCAGGGAAATGAAGCCCAGGTGACGGCTGATCCAACGTCTGGCCTGCCCACCAGGAAGATCAGCCGGTTTGTCGCTCAGAAGGGCATGACTCCACGGCTGGAAGAGCAGCTTTCTGATTGGAGGCCGGTGCAGGGGATCCTGTTGCCCTTCCATCTGAAAGGCTACGAACTGTACAGCTCGGGAGCCGGCGTGCTGGTTCGTGATGTGGAGATTCAGGAATGGAAACTCAATTCCGGAATTAACTGCGCTCAGTTGGGGGCCCGCAAGCAGTGACGCGGCTACTGGATAACGTGCCATTGGATCGTAAAGTGGGTGATCGGAAAGTTCATCTTGTTCCGAAGGATTATCCGTCTCCACGCATTCCCCGGGCCGGGACGTTCCACTATCGTTAAACGATCCGGGTTGATCTGAAAGCCCACGGGAAGTCCTGGCAAGAACTTACCGGACAAATTGCCCGGTGACGACGACTCGCCATCGATGGTGACCTGCTCGCCTGGCTTGAGTTCGCCGTCCCAAGTCATAGGTCCCATGCGCGCCGCAGGTGCGGCACCGGTCGCGATCCCGAACTTCGGCGCTTCCTGCGTGGGGAACGTCAGCATTGGGTTACTCTCGTGTGCCGGTGGACCCGACACCGGCGGAGCCTCGCCGAGCACTGGTTGGCCCAACTGGGCCGAAGTCTTAGGGGCTGTGAACGGACGCGTAGCTGCTTTTTGCGACCCTGGAGTTTTTGCCGGGGACGCTCTCTCTGCGAGACTCTCACGCTGGGTCGATGCCTGTGCGGCCTGTTGTTTGGCAGAGGTCTCGACACGGTTCTGCGCCGTCTTTGGCTCCCGAATCTCGCTTTGCCTGACAGCCGCAGCCGGGGATCGGGCGCTGCGGTACCAGGCTGCGGCAGCGACAGAGACAGCAATCAGGAGCGTTACCCACCACTTGGCGGGGACGACGGGTCGAGTGGTGGACACCCCGATAGCCTCATCGTTTGGCCGCATCGACTGACTGAGAGCTGCGACGAAGTCCTGACACGTAGAAAAACGTCGCTCGGGGTCCTTGGACAGCGCCCGTTCCAACGTCTCGATGGCGGCTCGTGGCGTCGAAGACGATTCCTGTCGCAATGGCGCCGAGTGAACAATGTTGTACAACACCGCGACTGCGCTGTCGCCCCGAAACGGCCTCTCACCGGTCAACAGCGTCCAGGCGACCACAGCGAGCGAAAACTGATCGGAACGGCCGTTTACTCGCCGCCCCTCTACCTGCTCTGGCGACATGTAGTGGGGCGTTCCCACCAACTGAGTCGAACTTCCGCCTGTAGCCCCTGAAAGTTTGGCGATACCGAAGTCGGTCAACTTCAAGATGCCGTCGGAATTCACGAGAAAGTTAGACGGCTTGACGTCACGATGCACTACGCCACGCGAGTGAGCATAATCGAGCGCCTGGGCGGCTTGCGAGAGCAGCGCAAGACGGCGCTCCACCGCCTCCAGGGCGCTGGATGGCAACTCCGCCTCCAACGTGTGTCCCTCCACCAGTTCCATCACCACGTACAGACAGCCGCCCTCCAGCAAGGCATGGTGGATCGTGACGATATTGGGGTGGGTTAACTGTCCGGCGGCGCGTGCCTCCTTCAGCAGCGCCTCGCGAAACTCAGGTGCTTCCGAAGATTTCGAAGTTAAACCCACCGAAAGAGCCTTAATGGCCACCTGCCGCCCGATAATCGTATCTTTCGCCCGATACACGACACCCATACCACCGCGGCCTAGTTCCTCCTCGATTTCGTAGTGTGCGACGGTTGCCACGCCAGCAAAATCGTACCATGGCGGCCGCACCGCGGCTATAATGTGGTCGTGAGGCCGCGCGACACATCGCCGGAAGCCTGGAAGGCGTACCTTCAGCTCCAACGCCGCATGTCGCCTTCGGAGAAGCTGCGCCAGGTTTTCGAGTGGTCGGAGACCATTCGCCGCGCGGCTGCGGCAGGCACGCGGCAGCGGCACCCCAATGCCGGCGACCGCGAGATCTTCCTGCGTACCGCGCTGATCAACCTGGGCCCGGACCTCTATCGCAAAGTATAAGGGGGGGCCTCCGGATGGCTGGCGATCTGGCCGACACGCTTAGCCTCCTCGCCGCCGCTTTCTCGAAGCTCGGCATCCAATACCTGATCGGCGGATCGGTGGCATCATCCGCACGAGGGATCGCGCGAGCGACTCGCGATGTTGATATTGTTGCGGGCATCGGACCGCATCACGTGGACCGCCTCGCCCAGGACCTGGGCCGTGACTGGTACGCGGAGCCAGAACAGATGCGTCAGGCACTCCAGTCCGGGCAGTCCTTCAACGTCATCTACATTTCCCGGGGCCAGAAGATCGACATCTTTCCTGCAACTGCCGAATTCCACGCCGTGCAATTGATCCGGGCCACGAAAGTTCCTCTTTCGTTCCTCGACATTGAGGCCGAGCGCCCGGTGGCGAGTGCTGAGGAGATCCTGCTCGCCAAGTTGCAGTGGTACCGCATCGGAGGCGAGGTCTCCGAACGCCGGTGGGACGACATCACAACGTTGGTAGCTGTCAACGAGGACATGAACTTCGAGTACCTGAACGACTGGGCAGCGCGTTTGCGCGTGGAAGACCTTTTGGCCAGGGCGCTGGACGATATCAAGAGCAACTAGGCCAATCTGGGGCGGGCCGGCGACGGCGTATCATGTGAGAGGCCCCCCGATTATCATGACAAATGGAGCTCCTTATGAACTACTATCAGCAGCATCAGACTGACTTCCTCGAAGGCCTGAAGACTTTCCTTCGAATTCCCAGCATCAGCACGTTGACGGAGCACAAGCCGGATATCCGGCGCGCGGCGGAATTCGCCATGAACGAGCTGCGCGCGGCGGGGATGACCGCCGCCGAGTTGATTGAAGGCAGCGGTAATCCGCTGGTTTATGCGGAATGGCTCGGCGTTCCGGGCAAGCCCACGGTCCTGTTCTACGGCCACTACGATGTGCAGCCGCCCGATCCGCTGGATGAGTGGAAGTCGCCGCCATTCGAGCCGGATGTGCGCGGGGACAACATCTACGCGCGCGGCGCGGTAGACGATAAGGGCCAAGTCTACATCCAGATCAAGGCCGTGGAGAGTCTGCTCAAGACCACCGGCAAGCTCCCGGTGAATGTGAAGTTCCTGCTGGAAGGTGAAGAGGAGACCGGCGGCGAATTCATCGAGGCCTATGTCAAGACCAGGCCGCCGCGCTTGCAGGCCGACGCTGCCATTGTATGCGATACGGAAATGTTCGCACCCGAGCTGCCGACGATCTGCATCGGCTTGCGGGGGTTGATTTATTACGAGCTGATCGTGCAGGGCGCCGAGCACGACCTGCATTCCGGGATCTACGGCGGGGCCGCTCCGAACCCCATGATGGCCGTAGCCGAGATCATCACGGCGCTCAAAGACCGTGACGGCCACATCCGGATCCCCGGCTTCTACGACCGTGTGGTGCCGCCCGGCGACAAGGAACGCGACGCCTGGGCGCGGCTGCCATTCAACGAAAAGGAATACACCGAGAAGGAGATGGGCGCCAGCCAACTGGTAGGCGAGCCAGGCCTTTCGGTGTTCGAACGCACCTGGGCGCGGCCAACTCTCGAGGTACACGGCATCCGCGGAGGCTTCACCGGCGAAGGCGCGAAGACGGTGATACCGGCACGCGCGGTAGCGAAGATCAGCACACGGCTGGTGGGCGACCAGCAGCTTGAGGAGTCGATCGAACAGACCAGGGCCGCGGTGAAGGCGGCCTGCCCCAAGGGCGTGACGGCGGAATTGAAAATCGTGAGCGCCGGTGCGCCTTCGCTCACCAACCCCGACAATCCCTACATACATGCGGCCGCGGCGGCATTGAAGGACACGTTCGGCAAGGACACCGTGTACATCCGCTCCGGCGGTTCGATTCCGATCGTGGGAGTGTTCGACCGCAATCTCGGCATCCCCAGCGTGATGATGGGATTCGGCCTCCCCGACGACAATCTGCACGCGCCCAACGAGAAGTTCCACCTGCCGAATTTCTATCGCGGAATCCAGGCGGTGGCGCGATACCTCGAGATTCTGGGGCAATAGCGGCCGGGCTACCATGGACACATGGAGCTATCCGGAAAGAAGATCGCGATTCTTGTGGACAATCTGTACCAGGAGATGGAAGTCTGGTACCCGCTGTTTCGTTTTCAGGAAGCTGGTGCCACGGTGGTGACGGTTGGCGCCAAAGCCGGCGAAACCTACACCAGCAAGCTCGGCTACCCCGTAAAGTGCCAGCTTTCCTACGACGACGCCAGAGCCGCGGATTTCGACGGCGTGGTGGCGCCCGGTGGTTATGCCCCGGACCACATCCGCCGGCATCCGAAGGCCAACCAGTTTGTGAAGGATATGGACGCGCAAGGCAAGCTGGTGGCGGCCATCTGCCACGGCCCTTGGATCCTGTGCTCCGCCGGCGACATGCTCAAGGGCCGAACGGCGACCTCATTCTTCGCCATTAAAGACGACGTTATCAACGCCGGCGCGCACTGGGTGGACGCTGAAGTGGTAGTGGACAACAACCTGGTGACCAGCCGCAAGCCGGAAGACCTGCCGGCATTCTGCCGTTCCGCGATCCAGGTGATGACCGGCGTGCTGGTATAGCGCTCTCATATAGAGCATCTATCCATCCGACGTCCAGGCGCGCCGGTTTAGCACCTCTTCGTAAGCCCTCTCGTACTGCGGAATGATTTTGTCGGTGCAAAAGCGCTCGGACGCATGCCGGCGCCCAGCTTTGCGCATCCGGCCGTGAAGGACCTCGTCCGTGAGCAGTTCCACCACCCGCGCGGCCTGTGCGGCAATATCGCCAGCGGGCTCCAGGAAGCCGTTTTCTTCGTGCGTAATCAATTCGGGAACGCCGCCAACGAGAGTTGCCACCGGCACCACGCCGCACGCCATCGCTTCCAGCGCCACCAGCCCGAAAGCCTCCATCTCGCTGGGCATGAGCAGGACGTGCGCCAATGGGATCAGCCGCTCCACGTGATCCTGCTTTCCCAAAAAAGACACATGGCGATCGACCTTGAGCGACCGTGCCAGGTGCTCCGCGGGACCGCGCTCGGGACCGTCTCCCACCATCAGCAGGTGAGCCGGCACGCTCTTGAGAACCTCGGCCAGAATCCGAATGCAGTCCACGGGGCGCTTCACGGGCCGGAAGTTCGACAGGTGAATCAGCAGCTTTTCGCCCGAAGGGGCGTACCGGGCCGCGCCGGCCTTGACATCGTCGCTGCGATAGCGGTCGCAGTTGACGAAGTTCTGGATGACGTGGATTTGGTTGGCGACGCCAAAGACCTCCACGGTCTGTCTCCTCAAATACTCGCTGATGGAGGTGATGCCGTCGGACTTCTCAATCGAGAATTTCGTGATCGGGAAGTAGGAGCGGTCCGTTCCCACCAGGGTGATATCCGTGCCGTGGAGCGTGGTGATGAAGGGCAGCCGCCGCACGGGCGCGAGCATCTGCTGCGCCAGCAGGGCGGCGATGGAGTGCGGAATGGCATAGTGCACGTGGAGCAGGTCGAGGCTGTACGCTTCGGCCACTTCCGCCATTCGCGAGGCGAGGGCCAGGCAATATGGCGGGTATTGGAACAGCGGGTAGTTGGAAACTTCGACCTCGTGGTAATGAATGCGCGGCGTACCCGGGTCGAGGCGGATGGGGTTGGCATAGGTGATGAAGTGGACCTCGTGCCCGCGGAGGGCTAATTCAAGTCCCAATTCGGTCGCGACGATTCCGCTTCCGCCGTATGTGGGGTAACACGTGATGCCAACGTTCACTTCCCCACCGTAACATTTCGGGGTTCAGGGACGTACCAGGTACTCGCCTTCCGTGCGGAAACCACCCCTGCCGCCGGATGCCTCGCCGTGCGCCGGGGGAAAGTCACTACAATGAGAAGAAAGGTCGGGATGCATTGAACCCTTTTGATCTGATTCTTCTGGTGGTTTTGGCGATGGTGCAGTGGCGCCTCAGCGTCCGTGCACTCAGGGCTGCGCGCCGGTGTTTTTCGGGCCGGCAACTGCAAACCGCGCGGGCTGGCATCTTGTTGGCGGAAGCGCTCATACTGGCGGGCTATCTAATGACCTGGTCGGACCTGGTGGGGCGGGCGAAAATCCCGGCCAGGCCGGCGGCGCTGATCGGGGCGGTCGCGCTCGCGTACCTTCTGGCATCTACCGCGCTCTTCGTGATGTATGGAATCCTCGAACTCGTCAAGCACCACCTGGACGCCGACGTGGATCCAGGGCGGCGCCGGGCCCTGAACGCAGCGGGCGGCGTGTTGATGGCGACACCCCTGGCGGTGATGGGATACGGCTCGCTGGTGCAGCGGACCGACTTTCGGGTGCGCGAACTGGATGCGCCGGTTCCGGGCCTGCCCGAGGACCTGGACGGGCTTCGGGTTCTGCAGTTGAGCGACATTCACCTCAGCGCCTTTCTGAGCGAAGCCGAACTGTCGCGCGTCATCGATGCCTCGATGGAATTGCGGCCGAACCTGATCGTCGTGACCGGCGACCTGATTTCCGGCCGGGGCGACCCCCTAGATGCCTGTATTCGCCAACTGGCGCGCCTCAAGGCGGACGCCGGCATGTTCGGCTGCATGGGCAATCACGAACGCTATGCCGGCGCGGAAGACTACACCGAACAGGCCGCGCGAAAGGTCGGGATCCGCTTCCTGCGAAGCGAGTCCCAGCAGCTTCGATTCGGCAGTGCGACCCTCAACCTGGCCGGCGTGGATTACCAGTCCCTGGCCGGAAAGAAGGATTATCTGCGCGGCGCGGAGACGATGATCGTTCCCGGCGCCGTGAATGTCCTGCTCTCGCACAATCCGGACGTCTTTCCGGTAGCGGCGCAACAGGGCTATAATCTCCTGCTGGCGGGGCATACGCATGGCGGACAAGTCAATATCGAGATCCTGGATCAATCCATCAATCCTGCCCGCTATGCCACTCCCTTTGTTTACGGTCTGTACCGCTCGCGAACAGCTACCGCTTATGTCACGCGGGGGATTGGCACCATCGTCATTCCGACCCGCATTGGGGCGCCTCCTGAAATCTCCGTGCTCCGACTCAGAAAGGCATAATTCCGGACAACCGTGCGCTATCTCATCCTGAGCGACCTTCATGCCAATTGGGACGCCCTGGAAGCGGTGCTCCAGGACGCCAACGGGCAATACGACCGGACCGTTTGCTGCGGTGATCTGGTGGGTTACGGGGCGGACCCGAATCCGGTCGTAGAGTGGGTGCGGGAGCATTGCGAACTGGTGGTGCGCGGCAATCACGACAAGGCCTGCACCGGTCTGGACGACCTGGAGTGGTTCAACCCGGTGGCTCGCCTCGCCGCGCTTTGGACGCAGAGCAATCTGACGCCAGAAAATGCCGCCTACACTCGCGGTCTGCCGAAAGGTCCCCTCATTGAAGACGGATTCCAACTGGTACATGGGTCGCCGTTCGACGAGGATGAGTATGTGCTGGCCGTGGATGAGGCAAGCCAGTCCTTCACCTACCTGGAATGCCGGCTGGCGTTTTTCGGCCACACCCATGTACAGGGCGGGTTCATCTGGAACCGCTCCCGCGTGGAGACCATCATGTGCCCGTCGGGATGGGGCGACCGCCAGGACATGGAGATCGACGCGGAATGCGCGTACCTGATCAATCCGGGTTCGGTGGGCCAGCCGCGTGACGGCAATCCACGCGCGGCTTACGCGATATTCAATTCGGAATCGCAGGTGGTCACCTATTGCCGCACCGATTACAACATTGCGTCCACCCAGAAGAAGATTCGGGATGCCGGCCTGCCTCCCGTCCTGGCGGAGCGACTGGCGATGGGGCGCTGAGGGACGCCCATCGACACCGTACCCGGTGTGAGCCAGAATAGTCGATCGATGATGTTATGAGCAAACTGGCGCACGAACGGCAGCCCCACACTCTCTCGTGGCGAGTTGTGCTCCTGGCCGCCGCGATCGCGTTGGTGTATTGTCTGGCTCAGGAACTGGCTTACGTGCTGCCCGGCTCGCAGCGCGTGCTGGCGGCGGTGTGGCCCGCGGGCGGCATCGGGCTGGCGGCGCTGCTCCTCACCCGCCGGCGGCTCTGGCCGTGGATTCTGGCTGCAATATTCCTGGCGGGCACCGTGTCCGGCCTGCTGTCGGGCCGCGCGGTAGCGGCCAGTGCCGCATTGATGGCCGCCAACATCGTGGAATCGGTCGCGTGTGCCTGGGCTATCAGCAGGTTGTGCCGCGGGGAGGCGCGGTTTGTCCGCGTCCGCGAGATCGTGGCGTTGGGTTTCGCGGCCACTCTGGTGAACGCATGCACCGCGCTCCTGGGAGCCGGCGCCGCCAGGCTGGTGAGCAGCGCGGCCTATTGGGATTTGTGGCGCACGTGGTGGATATCGGACGGGCTGGCCATTCTGCTGGTTACCCCGCTGATCGTGACGTGGCGGAATCTCCGCGGCATGTTTTCCGAGTTCCGCTGGCTCGTGGTCTTCGAGTGGGTTTTGTTCCTGGCGGTCTGGTCTTGGGCGGGGCGCCTGTCGTTCGAGGTGGCGACGCATCCGCTTTCCCCGCATCCGTACATGCTCATCGCGCTTCTGGCCTGGCCAGGACTGCGCTTCGGCCAACGGGGCGTCACCTTGGCCCTGGTGGTGCTCTGCGCCATCGTGCTCACCAGCAGGGCGGCAAGCGGCGGGCCGCTCCCCTGGGACCTGGGAGACCCCAGCGGGCGGATGCTGGGTCTTCAGATCTTCATGGCATTCATTGCGTTTACCGCTATGCTTCTGGCGTCGGCCTACACGGAGGCTCGCGATGCTGCCCATTCCTCACGGGAGGGCCAGGCGCGTTTGCAGGCACTGGGAGACCATCTGCCGCATGGCGCGGTCTACCAGATGGTGCGGCAGCCCGACGGGAGCCGGCGATTCCTGTACGTCAGCGCGGGAATCGAGCGGCTGCTGGGCTACACCGCGGCGGAAATGCTCCGGGACCCGGCGTTGTTCTACCGGGTGACGCTGGAGGAAGATGTGCCGGCGCTGCTCGCCGCGGAGAGTGTTTCGGCGAAAGAGATGCGGGCGCTCAGCGTGGTGGTGCGCGTCCGCCGGACAGATGGCGAAGTCCGCTGGATCCAACTCTCCGCCTCGCCCCGGCGCCTGCGCGACGGCCAGCTATTGTGGGACGGGATTCAGACCGACGTCACGGAATCGCGGCACGCCGAGCAGGCTCTGAATGAGAGCCTGGAGCGCTATCGGGTTCTCATCCACAACACCGAGATGCCGGTGGTGGTGGTGTCGGTTCCGGGAAGCCGGATCCTGTTCGCGAACGACCCCGCGGCCGAGTTTTTCAGTTGCGCGCCCGGCGAACTCACCGGCAATCGCATGGCGGATTTCTGGCGGCAACCCCCCGACCGCGAACGGTTCCTCGCGATGCTGACCGAAAGCGGGCGGCTGGCAGGTTTTGAAGCGCAATTTCGTACACAAAACGGCGGCATGCGATGGGCCAAAATCGGCGCGGCGGTGACTGAGTTCGGCGGCGAAAAGGCAGTCATCGCGGTTTTCAGCGACATCACGGGTATCAAGCTGCTCCACCAGAAACTCGAAGGTGAGCACGCTTTCCTCAAGACGCTGATTCAGACCATCCCCGACATGGTGTGGCTCAAGGATCCGGAAGGCGTTTTTCTGGGCTGCAACTCATCCGTCGAGCGCTTTTTCCAGGCCAAGGAAAGCGACATCGCGGGCAAGAAGGATTTCGATTTTTTTCCGGCGCCGGAAGCGGAGGGCTACCGCCAGCGGGACCGCGAGGCCATTGCCGCCGGAGCGCCCCAGGTATCTCACGAGCGGATCGTCATGCGCGAAGACGGCCGCAGCCTGCTGGTGGAAACCATCCGGGCTCCCATGCGCGACGAGACGGGGCGGCTGATCGGCGTGATGGGCATCGCGCGCGATATCACCGCGGCGCGCCAGGCCGAAGCGGTGCTGCGGGAACGCCTGGCTTTGCAGGAGCAACTGGAAACCACCGCGGCGATGCTGCCGGGCGCGATTTACTCTTTTCGGCGCCGCCTGGACGGCACGGGCTGTTTCCCCTATGCCAGCCGTGCGTTCGAAGATGTCTGGGGGACCCCGGCGGCCGACGTCAGGCAGGATTCGTCCGGCCTGTGGAGCCTGATTCATCCGGACGACGTGGCTCGGGTGCGCGCATCGATCGCAGAATCGGCCCGCTGCCTGACCGAGTGGCACCAGGAATTCCGCATTCGCCATCCGAAAAAGGGCGAAATCTGGGTGGAGGGGCGTTCGATTCCCGCGGCGGATGCCGAGGGGATTATCTGGCACGGTTTTCAGACCGACGTCAGCGCGCGCAAGCGGACTGAACTGGTTCTCGCGGAACAGGCGATCCGCCGGCGCATCCTGGTGGAAGAGTCCAAGGACGGAATCGCGGTGTTGGATCGAAGCGGCCGTCTGCGCGAGTGGAATCGCAGCTTCGCGGCCATGCTGGGATATGACGCGCGGGAAATGGCCGGGCTGTCGGTTTGGGACTGGGAGGACTTGAAGAGCCGCGAGGAATTGCTGGAGAGCTTGCAGCAATTGGCTTCGACTCCGGCCACTTTCGAGACGCGGCACCGGCGGAAGGACGAGAGCCGTTACGAAGTGGAGGTGAGCGCGAGCGGCGCCGAATTCGGCGGCGAGATTCTGATCTTCTGCGTTCACCGCGACATCACCGCGCGGCGGCAGGCCGAACAGCAACGGGACTTCCTGCAACGGGAACTACATGAGGCGCGAAGACTCGAGAGCATCGAGGTTCTGTCCGGCGGACTGGCTCACGAATTCAACAATCTGCTGACGGTCATCAACGGGTACGCCACGCTGTTGCGGGGACATTTGGGCAGCCGGGACGCGGCATTGAAAGATGTGGCGCAGATTCAAAAAGCCGGGGAACAGGCGGCCAACCTGACCGGGCAACTGCTGGCTTACGGCCGGAAGCGGCTGATGCGCCCCAAATCGCTGGACTTGAATACCATGATTCAGGACGGGCACCACACGTGGCACGGTTTGTTGGAGCCCGGCATACGCGTGGTTACCGACCTTGCGCCGGCGCTGAAGCCCATCACGGCCGATCCCGAACAGATGGCTGAAGTGATTGCGCACCTGTTGCGAAACGCCAACGATGCCATGCCTGTAGGAGGGGTATTGACACTTCGAACCGGAAACGTCCAGATCGGCGAGGCGAGGGCGGTTCGGCACCGCGGCGCCCGCGCGGGAGACTTCGTCATGCTGACGGTGAGCGACAATGGCGTTGGAATGGACGAGAACACGCAGGAGCGGATCTTCGAACCGTTCTTCACCACGAAGCAACGGGCGCTGGCGTCCGGCCTGGGTCTGGCGACCGTGCAGGGGATCGTCGCGCAGCATCGGGGCTGGATCGATGTGGAGAGCACCCCGGGTGAGGGCGCGGCATTCCACATCTATCTGCCGTCGGCCGATACGGTGGATTTTCCGGAGAGGCTCGCGGTTGAGACGCCCGCAGAGGCGGGGCAGGCTGCCACGATCCTGGTGGTCGAGGATCAGGAGGCCGTTCGGAACCTGACGGCATCCATCCTGGCGGCGGAGGGTTACCGGACGATCGAAGCGGAATCGGGGCTGGACGCGATTGCGGCGGCAGCACGCCACCCGGATCCCATCGACCTGCTGGTAACGGACGTGATCATGCCGGGAATGACGGGGCCCGAGTTGGCCGAGCGCCTTCAGGCACGGATTCCCTCCATGAAGGTGTTGTACGTTTCGGGCTACCCGCACGAGCTGATCGAAAATCACGGAGGGTCCGTGCGCGAGGCGGGTTTTGTGGCGAAGCCATATGTGCCGGATGCTCTGCTGTTCAAGGTGCAGGAGATTCTGAGAGTTTGACGCGGCGCGGCACACCGCCGGCTGCGCGATCAGCCGAGAAGTGTGGGCTCACCGAAAAGCGATGTGGCGCGGACACTCGTGTCTGAAGCGCCCCGACTCATCGGGGCGCTCTTTGGGCGCCATCAAATGTTGTTGTTGATGACCACCGGCTCAAAGCGGGTGGAATCAGGTTGCGGCTCAAAGCCGCCTGAAGTGCGCGGCCGTGGCGGTGGGGCAGGCGGTTTCGCCTGCCCCGTCGATGTCTTCATTGGCAGGCTAAACGGCCCGCCCCACCAAAACCCAGCCCGATCGACATGGGAGCCGAATACAAAGTTGAAACCCGCTGCAAGCTGACCGCCTGAAAGGCGGTGGAGGCAGACCTGGCGATGGAATTTGAAAAGAGGGACGCGGACGCTTTCGCCGGGGTGGCTTGAGGCCTTCGACGCGTTCTTCTCTCTGCGCGGCAGCCTCGAAAACTCTTCGCCGACACGGGAGCTCGAGGCGACCAAAAAAGCGTCGGCACGAGTGCCGACTCGGCAGGCATGAGTGCCTGCGCCAAATCGCCTGCGGTCAGAATGTGAAGGCGATCTGGGTTCGCAGGCCGTTCACATCCGGGATGTTGCGGCGCATGAGCCGGAAATACTCGAGCTTGAACGCGACCGATTCGTTGAGCTCGTAGCGGAGGCCGGTGGATGGCCCGTGGCGCAGCCCGACGGAGCCCCAGATCGGCTCGTTGCGGGCGATGTTCAGGTACTCGTAGGAGAAATACGGCCGGTACTTGCCGAGGTTCTTCGACAGGATCGAGTAGAACCCGTTGTTGTGGAACACCCGGTTCGTTCCTGCGATGGCATGGCGCATCAGTACAGCTTCACTGGTGAACTCGAGGCCCGAAGGATGGTAGGTCACGTAGGCGTCCCAAATCGTCTCCGGCACTTTCGGTCCGCCGGTCGGATAGAAGATGTCGCGGTACGCCGAAAACCCGGTCTGGAAACCCGGTATTCCGACGGGCCTGGCAAATGCCGCGAAGTTATAAGATTTGCGGCTATTTTCATCTTGCACGATCTGGACGGGCTCCGCGACGGCTCCGGAAACGGAGTGCGAGGTGCGGCCGTTGCCCAGCTCGGCGACCCAGTGCAGGCCCACGGGGCCGGATGGAATCAGGCCGCCGGCCGCGACGCCGACATTGTGCGTGGGAAGGATGCCGCCCTGATCCTCAAAAGCGAAGAGGAAGGGGCGATTCACGGTGGTGAGCAGCCAGCTCGCGTGATGATATGCCGTGTTGTAGTAGCCGATGTCGGTATGAAAGCGTCCCGCGCTGAGGTTCAGGTAATCGTTGACCGAGTAGTTGATGAGCATGCGTTCGAGATCGGTGTGGATCGCGTTGGTGGGGTCGAACTCGAACAGAAGCTCGGCCAGCACGCTGACCTTGTCGGTGAGTTTGCTGGTCATGAACAGATTCAACGCGCCTTCCGTAAACGTCGTGTGGGAGCCCTTCTGATCGCTGGCGCTGAAGCCCATGTCCGAGAAACCGCGGAATTGCAGGCCTTCGGTCACGGGGAGCGGGATGTCGTGCATGCCGCCCATGCTGTCGGCGGGCATGGGGGCGGGCCTGCGCTCCGCGGGCGGCTGCACGGCGGCCTGTGGCGCGGGCGTCCGGACCGCCGCGCTGACAGCCGGGGCGGCCGGCGCGTCGGCGGAAGGCGACGCGCCCTTGAGCCGCTGGACCTCGGCTTCCAGATCCTGAACGCGCCGGAGCAGTTGTTGAATCAGAACGTGGTCGTCATTGGAGACGGGCGCCGGCTGCTGGCCCGGCACGACCCCAGAGGTCAACAACAGGAGCGCGAGTGCGGAACGTTTCATGGAATTCAGATCCTTTTGCGTTACCGGATTTAGACAGCATTTCCCCGCCAGGCTGTCCGCAATTGTGGAGTCCCCAGAGGTTAACAACTGCGGAATTCGGGACCGGCCAGCGGCGAATTGTTGACAGATTATACCAGGAAGGAGCGCCCGGACTGCGGGTCATACGACGGCCGCCCGGCCGCCCGCCGGTCAGCGAGACGGCACGGTTTCGAATTCCTCGTTCATCCAATGTTGCAAGGCCGCCAGGTTCTGTGGACGGCCCAGGAACTGCTTCACCAGATCGTTGGCGGAAGCCGAGCCACCCGGCTCCAACACCTGACGCCGGTACCGCATCGGCGTCTCCCCTGCCAGCAGATTCCGGTGATCGAACTGCGTGAAGAAGTCCTCGGCGATCACCTTGTCCCAAAGGTAGGTGTAGTACGCCGAAGAATAGCCCGCCAGATGGCCGAACGAGGCGTAGGGGTGGGTGCCCGGCAGCAGGATGTAGTGGGTGTAGCGCTGCTCCGCGATACGGTCGATCACATCGGGATCGGTGTCCTGCGGCTTGCCCTTGTACAGGTCGTAGGAGATTGCGGTGTAGGCCAACTGCTGGATCACCCAACTGGCCCGGCCGAATGCGGAGGCACGGTTCATGCGGGCCACCAGATCCGCGGGGATCGTCTCTCCCGTCTGGTAATGCCGGGCGAATGATGCCAGCACCTGCGGGCTGCGCATCCACTCTTCGAGCATCTGCGAAGGCGCTTCCACGAAATCCGATTCCATGCTGATGCCGCTGATTCCCGCCCATGGCTGCTTGCCGGCCAAAATCCAATGCATCAGGTGGCCGAACTCGTGGAAGAACGTCACCACATCGTCGTATTCCATCAGGCCGGCATCGGTAGCAGTCGGAGCCGGGAAGTTGCATACCAGGATGGCTTCCGGCAGTTGTTTCCCCCGAATCCCGTCGAGTACGGGCGACATCTCGGCGTGGCTGTACTTGCCGGGGCGAGGATGCATGTCCAGGTAGAAGCGGCCGACCGCCTTGCCGCCGTCGATCACGTCCCAGGTTTCCACCGCCGGGTCCCAGGCGGGCACATTGAGTTCCTGCTTGAACTGCAGGTGGAAGAGCGTCGCGGCGGTGTCCAGGATGCCCTGCTTGACGCGGGGAAACGGCAGGTAGGGCCGCACCGATTGCGAATCGAAATTGTACTGCGCGCGACGCACCAGTTCGGAGAGATGACTGGCGCTGTAATCTTCGATGCCGGTTGCCTGCGGGCTGGTCTTGCGCTTCTCCGCCAGAAGCATTGCGAATTCGCGGTCGCGCGCGGGCCCAGCCGCGGCGTCCAGTTCTTCGATGAAGGCGGCGATGTTCGCGCCCTTGGCCACCATCTTGTCGGCGGCGTTGTAGTCGGCCCAGGACGGGTAGCCCAACAGCGTCGCGATCTCATATCGCGTCTGCATCATTTTCTTGAGAACGTCCAGGTTCTTCGGGTACGCGCGGGCTCGAAAGGCCAGGAACATGCGGCGGCGCAAATCCTGGCTGGTGGCGAACTTCATCACCGGCAGCGCGTCCGGATAGTCGGTGGTGAGTTCGAAGGAGCCGTCGGCGGCAGGCTTGTGCCGGCTGATGTAGTCCGCCGGAAGACCCTCGAGATCGGCGCGGACCGCGCGCACTCTGTTGACGCCGTCGGAGATGTTGCGGTCGAAGATCGATTGCTCCTCCGTCAGTTCTTCGTTCAGCTTCTTGAGACGGGCGCGTGTGGCATCGTCCTTGTCCACACCGGCGAGGTGAAATTCGAGCAGTTGCCGCTGGACGTAGTAGCGGGTCGCCGGGTCGGCCTGCCGGAGTTCGATCGCCGCCAACGCGTCATAGACCGCGCGGTTCAAGGACAGCCCGCTGACGGCTGCTCCGATTTTCGTGGTCATGGCCGTCGCACGGTCGCGGAACGCGGCATCCGGGTGCACCTGCTGCATCATTGTAGACAGATAATTCGCGGTGTTCAGCTCGCGGACGGCGTTGTCGTATTCGGCCAGGGTATTCTCGATCGTGTGCGTTCCACGCACCGCGGTAATCCTGTCGATGGATTGCTGCGCCGCGGCGAGCCGGTCGTTTTCCAGCTTCTCGAACGCCGCGGCATCAGGGCGGGCGCTCCATACGGGCGGCTGTGACGGCGGAATCTGCTGGGCAAAAAGGACCCAGGAGAAGAGCGTTGAGAGAGCACTGGCGGCGACGAGTCGCATGCGATCAGTATAAACGGAGGCGTCCGCTCAGGTTTGACGAAACCAGGCGCCTCTCGATCTTCTGGCCGGTCGCCGCGGCTGGTATTGGATGTGTTCAAACACACCAGGCCGTCCCCGATCACTACTACAATACTTTTCCCAGACCAATCCCGTCTTTGAGCGAATTAACCAGGGTGACGTCGTCGCCACGAAGACAGTCGATTCGGGCGGAATGTCGCCAGCTACGGCTTGCACTTGCCATCGTTGGCGGCGCGATCCTGATCGTTCCGACGCCAATTATCGGCTGCTTCTCAAAGAAGCTCCCCAGCGGACGAGCTTACTTCCGGATGGCGTGCCGGCTGCGCCCGCACTGAGTCAACCCGATGGCTTTAACCGGCGTGAGATTCGAAAGAGTCCAACCTATTGGCTGATGTCGCGGCTTTGTTCCGGCGTTCCGACCGCGGAGCAACCGCGGGATCGGCGGCGATGGCGGTTTCGGTTGTCAGGATGGCGCTGCTCGCGGGCCGAGCCGCAACAGTCTTTTCCTGGATCTCTTATCTGTCCTCACCTGTCGCGGGCCCTTTTTGCACTTGCCGCATCAGGCATTGCCTTGCTCGCCACCATGGCAGCCGCGGTGCCCGTGGGCCGGCTTGGGCCGTACCGCTTTGGGGCGGAAGGAAAAACGGGGTAAGCCGCGACGCTTCCTTACTTCCCTACGACCAGCACCGAGAACGAACCGGGCAGCATGGGTCCGCGTCCACCGCGCCCTCCGCGCCCGCCTTTCTGTCCGTCCTTCGGAGGCTCGGCCGATGGCGGCGGCGGAGGGCCGTACTCGGCAGCGATGATCAGCACGTGATTCGTCTTCGGATCCAGCGTCAGAGTCTTGCCCTGTGTCATGGTCGTCACCACCTGCTCCGCCTCGAAGCTGGTGGGGCTCTTCTCCTTGATGATCGACAGTGTGGCATTCCCCGCCGAACTGAAAGCTTCCATGGTTGCCGGGTTGAACACGGCCCCGTCGGACCCGCCCATCAGCGGCAATGTGGAGATGATCTTTCCGTCCTCCGAATTCATCATCACCATTACGCCGGGAGCAGGCTGCCGGCAGGCCACGAAGAGCACATGATTCTTTACATCAAACGCCAGACCCGCCGGCGTATCGCCCTTCCCTTCGAGACTGTAATGCCCTGTCACCTTCAGCGCCCTGGTGTCGATGGCAGCCACATTCCCCTGGTCTTCGATATCCACATACATGTGCCCGGCGCCATCCGTCACGGCCTGCTCCGGCGCACCGCCCAAGTCGAGCGTGCCGGCTACCGTCCCTTCCTTGGCATCGATCACGGTGGCATGCGGCGCGCGGTGGCTGAAAACCCACACCCGCTGATTGAACGGGTCAAACAGAATGCCGTCCGGACCGCCCTCCACATCGATCGTCTTGATCGGTTTCAGCGTTTTGCTGTCCCACATCGCCACCGGCTTGCTGCTGGCGAAGCCGTGTCCCGACTTCGGATCCACCGCCGCGCCATTCGCGTTGGTGTCGGCGATTTCGCCCGCCGGCTGCAAGGAATCCAGATCGAACACCGTCACCCTGCCGGGCCCTTTGCGCGGAATGTACAGTTTCCGGCCGTCGGGGTCCGCATAAACGTAATCAAAGCCGCCATCGCCCCCGACTTTGGCGGTCTTCAACACCTTATAGGGTCCCGTGGTCGGATACGGCCCCGAGGACGGGGCTTGCTGTGCCAAACTGAAAACGGTCAGAATCGCGATCCCGATTACAATCGCAAAACAAACGCGTCGCATGGGCTATCACCTCAGCGATTAAAGGTGAGATTCCAACGCAATTGGTTACTATTCGGGCTAGTTTTTGGAACTTTTCCGCTCACTTCACTCGTACCGCAGCGCTTCGAGCGGGTCCACGTGGCTGGCGCGACGCGCTGGAATGTAGGCCGCCAACGCGGACACCGCCAGCACCACCACCGCCACCACGACATACGACATCAGGTCCGTCGCTGAAACACCGTATAGCATGGACGCCAGCAGCCGGCCCGATGTCAGCGCCGCCGCGATTCCCAGGACAATTCCCACCGCCGCGACGGAGATCCCCTGGCGAATGACCATTCGCAGGACGTCGCCCGTTTCCGCCCCCAGCGCCATGCGGATCCCGATCTCATTGGTGCGCTGCGCCGTATTCTGCGCCATCAATCCGTAGACCCCGATCGTCGAGAGCAGTAACGCCAGCAACGCGAAACCTGCCAGCAGGACGGTCCGCTGCCGGGGCTGCCCGATTGCGTCGGAAAGCACCCGGTCCATGGTGCGTAGATCGGAAACCACCACCGTCGCGTCCACCGCGGAGACCTCTCTGCGAATATCCTCGAGCGCCAAAGGGCGCTCCGACTTCAGCATCAGCCACACACCGTTGCTGCGCGGGCTGAAGCCGGGCTTCAGGGACTGACGTGCCGGCACGTAGATCGTTCGCGGCTCCTTGGCGTCGAGCGTGTTGTAGAAGATGGTCCGCAGGCTCCCGGCCACCCCCACAATCGTCCGCCACGGATCGTCTTTTCCCAGGCGAATCTGCTGCCCGACCGGGTCGCTGTCGGGGAATTGGCTGCGCGCCACCGCTTCGTTGATGATGACCACCTGTGCCGAAGACTCGGTGTCGCCATCGTTGAACCATCGTCCGCGCAGCAGCGGAGCGGAGAGCAGCTCGAAATACCGCGGCGTAATGATCTGGTGCTCGAAGCGCAACGTCTCGTCGGCGGGAGGCTCCGGCCGTCCTGCCACCCGCAGGCTCGTCAGCAGTCCCCCGGTCAGCGGGGGCCGGTTGGTGAACGCCGCTGCCTGCACTCCCGGCAGCGCGCGGACCCGTTCGAGCACCTGATCGTAGAATCCGGTGAGATGCGCGTGGTCCGTTTCGTAGCGCTCCGCGGGAAGATTCACAGTGCTAACCTCGACATGTTCCGGGCGAAATCCCAACGGCATCGTCAGCAGCTTCACCACCGCGCGGCTCACCATGGCTGTGCCCGACAACAACATCAGCGACAGGGCCACTTCCACCGCGACGAGGGCATTACGGCCCGGCCCCACGCGCCCAAAGCCGGCGCCTCGCGACTTCAGGAAGGTGCCTAGATCTACCCTCGAGCTCCGCCACGCTGGGGCCGCCCCGAAGAGCACCGTGTTCACCAGCGCCAGCACCGCGGCAAACGCCAGGGCCCGCGGTTGGATCGTGATCGGATCGGGCGGCAATTGGTTGAACGGGTTGGCGGCCATGAATCCGCGGACGCCCGCGTACGCGAACAGCACTCCCGCCGTCGCACCGGCCAGCCCCAACACCAGGCTCTCGGTGAGCAGTTGCCTGGCCAGCCGTCCCCGTCCCGAACCCAACGCCGTGCGGAGCGCCATCTCTCTCTGCCGGTACGCGGCACGCCCCAGCAGCAGGCCCGCCACGTTGGCGCAGGCAATCAACAGAACCAACACCACCGCGGCCATGAGCGTGATCAGAGAGGTGCGGATAAAGCGCGCATTGTCCATCTGAAGCCTGGTCAGGAACACACCATAACCCTTCGCCCCATCGGGCAGCTTCGCGTCGATCGCCATCTGAACGGCGAACAACTCCGCCTGCGCCGCGGCCATGTCGATCCCCGGCTTCAAGCGCGCAATCACCGCCACCGCCTGGCGTGAACCTGGCCGATAGTCCGGATCCGACGGCTGCATCAAAGCGAGAATCTGGGGGTCCGTGGCCTGGTTCTCCATCCGCAAGCTGAAGCCCGCCGGCAGCACTCCCAGCACCGTGTACGATTTGGAATTCAGCGTCAGCACCCGGCCCACGATGGCGCGTGAGCCGCCAAAGCGCTCCTGCCATAGCTGGTGGCTGATCACAACTACCGGCGGCCCGCTGAGATCCGGCTCCAGAAACGTGCGGCCCAGTTCGGCCGACACCCCCAAGGTCTCAAACATGTCGGCAGAGACATTCAAGCCGAAGTAGCCTTTGGCGGCGACACCGGACTCGGTCATCGTGAAGGATTGCCAGTACATCGCGCTCATCCCTTGAAACGAACGCGCCGCCGGCTTCCAATCCACGTAGTCGCGGTAAGCAGCAAAAACAGGAATTTCGCCGGGGCGCTTCAGATCTCTCCGCAGCGCGATCACCACCTGGTTCGAATCCCGGAAATGCAACGGGCGGAAAAACCACGCGTCCACGATGCTGAACAGCGCCACGTTCGCCCCAATGGCAAGCGCCAGAATCATCACAGTCGTAACCGTAAATGCCGGAGTCCTACGGAGAACGCGGACTGCATAGTGGACGTCCCGGAGAAAGGCACTCATAGACGGATTATAAGTTAGCGGGAAATACCGGATCTAAGGTACTGGAAATAGCGGTACTTTTTCGGGACTATTCTCTGTTACAGTATCGTGAATTATCCACAAAACGTGGAGAAGACAGCCCGCTTATCAGGCATAATTCTAAGGTTAGTATTGCCGGGGGAGAAAGCACATAGTAGTGTTTTCCCTATAAGGTAAGCGTACTTTGTGTACCAGAATCGGGGGGGTACGCAGCTCAGGTGAAAATGGGAGGCTGCAGTAATGCGAAGAAATTCTATCCGCTTGGTGTTGGTCATCCTTACCGCTTTGGCAAGCTCGGGAATCAATTCCGCTTTCGCTCAAGTAGTGGGAGCAATCCTGACTGGAACTGTCACCGACCCTTCCAGCGCAGTCGTTCCGGGTGCCAAGGTCTCGATCCGCAATGTGTCGACCGGAATCACCACTCAGGTCGCCAGCAATGAACTAGGCATCTACAATGCGATCAATCTGCTGCCCGGGGACTACCAGGTCAACGTCGTGGCGCCCGGATTCGCTCCGCAGCAACGGTCGGGATTGAGTCTGACCGTCGGTGAACGCCAGATTCTGAACATGCAGCTTCGCGTGGGCGACGCGGCTGTGGCCACGTTTGAGGTCGGTGCGGAATCGCCGCTGATCGACCTTGGCGGCACGTCGATCAACACCGTGGTGAAGGGCGAAGTCGCGCGCGAGTTGCCCCTCAACGGGCGCGACTGGACGCAATTGGCGACGCTCGAGCCCGGGATCAGCCCGATCCGCGCGCAACCCGATCCCAACGGCCTCAACAACCGCGGCAACCGCGGCTTCGGTTCGCAGTTGACGATCGCGGGCGCCCGGCCGTACCAGAACAACTACCGCATCGACGGCATCAGCGTCAACGATTATGCGAACTCGGCGCCGGGCAGCACCATTGGCCTGGAACTGGGGACCGACTCCATCAAGGAGTTCTCGGTCATTTCCAACAACTACTCGGCGGATTACGGGCTCACTTCCGGCGGTGTGATTAACGCCGTGACGCGCGGCGGCGACAATCAATTCCACGGCGCGGCATACGAGTTCCTGCGCAATGATGCGATGGACGCGCGCGGCGCCTTCGACGCGTCCAAACTGCCCTTCCGGCGGAACCAGTTCGGTGTTTCCGGAGGCGGGCCGCTGATCAAGGATAAACTGTTTCTGTTCGCCAACTACGAGGGCCTCCGCCAATCGCTGACGACCACCACCATCGACACGGTGCCCTCCGTGAATGCCCGCAACGGACAATTGGTGTCGGGCGCGATCAAGGTCAGTCCGGCGGTGGTGCCCTATCTGCCGCTGTTTGCCCTGCCCAACGGTGCTGTCAGCGGCGACACCGGGATCTACAGCTTTGCGTCCAAGGCTCTCACGCCGGAAAACTACTTCACTACCCGCGGAGACTACACCATCAGCGACAAGGACTCCCTGCACGGCACCTATGTTCTGGACCGCGGGACCACGACCCAGCCGGACGGCCTCAATGTGATCACCAATGTGAACACGACGAACCGGCAGGTGGCCTCGCTCGAAGAGACGCACACCCTCAGTTCGACGCTTCTGAATACGGTGCGATTCGGCGCCAACCGCGAGGTGGCCGGGACCCTGCAGACCTCGCCGGGCGCCAATCCGCTGGGCGTCGACACCACCCTCGGCGTTGCTCCGGGCCTGTATGCTCCCGTAATTCAGGTATCCGGCCTCTCTGCCTTCCAGGGCGGCTTGAACGGCACGTCCTTCGGCACCTTCTCATTCACCACCTATCAGCTGTACGACGACGCATTCTGGAACCGCGGTCTTCACTCCTTGAAATTCGGCTTTGCCCTGGAGCGGATCGACTCCAATCTGGTGGTCGCCAACAACCCCGACGGGCTGTACAAGTTCAATTCGCTTTCCGACTTCCTGCAGAACAAGCCCGCCAGCCTTCAGTTCCAGTCCACGCCGGCGACGCCGCGCGGTCTCCGCCAAAGCGTGTACAGCGGATACGCGGAGGACGACATGCGCCTCCGCCCGAACTTGACGGTGGACCTGGGCGTACGCTACGAAATGTCGACCGTGCCCTACGAAGTGAACGGCGAGATGGCCAATTTGCGAGGGCTGGGTTCCACGCAACTGTATACCGGGAGTCCTTTCTTCGTGAACCCCACGAAGCACAACTTTGAGCCGCGCGTGGGAGTGGCGTGGGATCCGTTTGCGAGCGGAAAGACTTCCGTGCGTGCGGGATTCGGCATCTTCGACGTCCTTCCGCTGACCTACCAGTTCAACACGATGGTGGGCAACGCCGCGCCCTTCCAGCAGGTCTCGAGTTCCTCGAGTTTGCCGACCGGATCGTTCCCAACCGGGGCAGTGGCACTGGTCCAGCAGGCCAGCGCGCTGCGGACCACGTACCTGCAATTCAATCCGCCCCGGAATTATGTCATGCAGTGGAACTTCAGCATCCAGCGCCAGGTCGCGCGGAACCTGGTCCTGATGCTCGGCTACGTCGGATCGCGCGGCATCGACAATGCCATGCGGGTCGGCGATGCCAACATGGTCATTCCCAGCCTGACTCCGCAAGGTCTGCTGTGGCCCTGCGGAGGCACCATCGTCAATGGCATTTGCAGCAAGACCGGCACGGGAACCAAGTTCTTCCCGGGATATGGACAGATCGATGGCCAGGAGTGGAACGGACACTCGTACTACAACGCGCTGCTGGTTTCCGCTCAACGGCGGCTGGCTAACGGCTTGACCGTCCGGTCCTCACTGACCTGGAGCAAGAGCGTGGATACGAATTCCTCGGTCGGAACCGGCGCGCCCTTCTCCAACTCCATCACCGGACAGTTCCTTTTCGCCCCGATCCGGGCGTTGTCGGATTTCAACGTCAGCCGCACGTTTGTGCTGAGCGGTTCCTGGGAAATCCCGTTCGGCCGGAACCGCTGGTACGGCGGTTGGGAGCTGGGCAGTATTCTTACGCTCAGCGACGGCTTGCCCTTCACCGCCATCATCTCGGGTGATGCGTTGGGACAAGCCGACCAGAACACCTTCGATGTGCCCAACCGGCTGAACAATCCCGGCTGCGGCCGGCCGGTCAATCCCGGCAATCCGGGCGCGTACATCAATCTCGGTTGCTTCGCTTTTGCCAATCCCAGCACGCTTTTTGGCAATGCCGGCCGGAACGAGTTGGTAGGGCCCGGCGTAGTGGATGGCGATGTTTCGCTGTTCAAAAATATCCCGTTCGATTTCATGAGAGAGAATGCGCGGTTGCAGATCCGGCTGGAGGCGTTCAATCTCCCCAACCGGGCGAACTTCGCGGCGCCGCTGACTAACAATAAACTGTTCGACACCAAGGGGAACCCGGTCGCCTTCGCCGGCCAGATCACGACTTTACAGACTCCGGGACGCGTGATCCAGCTCGGTCTGAAGCTCCTCTGGTAGGCCGGGCCTTTCGCCGGTCGGCCTTCCTGGTGGGCCTGGAGAAGCCCGCATTCCAACGCGGTGACGCTTTTGATGAAGATCTTCGCAACGATCGGTCTGGTGCTCGCCGTAAGCGATCTCTGCGCCTTTGCGGACACGGCGGTGCGGACCGGCGAACAAGCCGTTCTTTCGGCTTACAAGAGCATGGAGGAAGCGGATCGCAAGGGCGACGGCCAGTTGTGGCTCTCCCTGCGAGGCCGCAAGACAGTGGAGGGCATGAATCAGGCCCTGCGGGATGCCATTCGGAAGGGCGGCCGTACCCGGCCGAATGTGCAGTATTTGCCCCTCGCGGTACGCGCGGTAAAAGACCGCGCCGTGATTCTCGGCAAGGTCTCCGATCCCGATGCGAAGACCGAGCAGTACGAGGCCGTTCAGTTCGCGATCGAAGACGGGGCCTGGAAGGTGACCAGCGAGCAGTGGGGCGAAAAGCCCTTCGATCCGTTCGTAATGTATGCGCTCCTGGAGCCCGAGGATGGTGCGTTCGCTCGCGCCGGCTCCAGGTGGAAACTGATACCCTACGCCTCCCCCAACCCCGACATCGTCAAGAAGGATGAGGTTATCTGGGGAATCCAGGGCACCTACGACGAAGCTTCTGTATACGTCCGGTTTGAATCCGTCGTAGCCATTCCAGCCCCGGGTTCCAAGATCAAGCCCGAAATCGGCAAGGCCGGCAGGACTGGCGGTCCGGCGCCCCCTCCGCCCATCCTGATCAAAGTATCTTCCCCTTCGCTCGAAACTCCGAAAGAGTACTCCATATCCGTAAGCGCTCTGCCAGCCACAACCGAGACCACGGACGCCCGAGGAAGGACTGTAACCACCTATTCCGCCAACTACGAGCTCTTCGTGAAGAATGCCAATGGCGAGCAGGCGTATGAAACGACGCTCTCCGATGGGGCTTCGGGCCATATGCTGTCCGTCCACGACCGCTCCATCGATGTCAAGATTCCAATCGCCGCGTTCGGCATCGATCCGGCCGCGCCTCACACGGTCGATCTGGACGAAGCCGATTCCCTCCTTCGCATCCTGCCTTACCACATCGAGGCGTTCGTGCCGCGCTGACTTGCTAAAATTGGAATAGCGCACCTGCCATGATCTCACCCGAAGAGCGCCGCAAAGCGCTCGCCGAACTCCTGGACCATCGTGTACTCGTCCTCGACGGGGCCATGGGGACCATGCTCCACGAGGTGCCTCTCTCCGTCGAGACCGATTACCTCGGCCGCGAGAATTGTCCCGAGATCCTCAACGTCACGCGCCCCGATGTCATCCAGGGTGTTCACCGCGCCTACCTGGACGCCGGCGCCGACATCATCGAAACCAACACCTTCGGTGGCGCGCGCATGACCCTCGAGGACAACAAGCTGGGCGACCGCGCCTACGAGCTGAACTTCGCCGCCGCCAGGGCCGCCCGGCAGGTTGCCGACCAGTTCTCCACGCCGGACAAGCCGCGCTTCGTGGCGGGCTCCATCGGGCCCACCACCAAGAACGTGAACATCACTGCGGCCGCAACGTTTCAGGACTTCCACACCGAATACTACGACCAGGCTAAGGCGCTGGTCGAAGGCGGCGCCGATTTTCTGCTGATCGAGACCTGCTTCGATACCAGCAGCCTCAAGGCGGGGCTCCTCGCGGTCGAGAAGCTGCGCCGCGATTTGGGAACTCCCATCCCCGTGGTCGCCTCCGTCACCATCGAGCGCAACGGCACCATGCTGGGCGGCCAGCCCGTCGACGCGCTCTACGCCTCCATCGCCAATCACGATCTGCTGGCCGTCGGCATGAATTGCGCCACGGGCCCGGACCTGATGATGGACCACATCCGTTCGCTGAACGAGATGTCCTCGCACCGCATTTCCTGTTACCCGAATGCGGGCTTGCCCAATGGCGAGGGAAAGTTCGGCGAAACGCCCGAATCGCTCACCGCGCAACTCGAGCGCTTCATCGACCACGGCTGGCTGAACATCGTGGGCGGATGCTGCGGCACCACTCCCGCCCACATCCGCGCCATCGCGCAAATGGTCGAGGGCAAGCAGCCGCGCCGCGTCCCTGCGCGCTCGCACCGCGCCTGGTACTCCGGCATCGATCTGGTCGAGGCCGACGAGAGCAACCGGCCGCTGATTGTGGGTGAGCGCACCAACGTCATCGGATCGCGCCTCTTCAAGAACATGGTGGCTGCCGAGAAGTGGGAGGAGGCCACCGAGATCGCGCGCTGGCAGGTGAAGAACGGGGCGCACGTGGTAGACGTCTGCCTGCAAAGCACCGATCGCGACGAACTGCAGGACATCCGGCCGTTCTACGAGAAGCTCACCCGCAAGATCAAAGCGCCGGTGATGGTGGACACTACCGATCCCAAGGGCGTGGAGATGGCGCTCACCTACTGCCAGGGCAAGAGCATCATCAACTCCATCAACCTGGAAGATGGCGAGGAGAAGTTCGAGCGGATGTGCCCTATCGCCCGCCGCTACGGGGCGGCGCTGGTGGTCGGCTCGATCGATGAGGACAAGGTGCAGGCGCAGGCCTTCACCCGCGAACGCAAGCTCGCCGTGGCGCAACGGTCGGTCGAACTGCTCACCGGCAAGTACGGCATTCCGGCCGAAGACATCATCATCGATCCGCTGGTGTTTCCCTGCGCCACCGGCGACGTCAACTACATCGGCGCGGCGGTCGAGACCATCGAGGGCATCCGCCTGGTGAAGGAGCGGATCCCCTTCGTCAAGACGGTCCTCGGCATTTCCAACATCTCCTTTGGACTGCCTGCCGCAGCTCGCGAGGTGGTTAACTCCGTCTTCCTCTACTACTGCACCAAGGCGGGTCTGGATTTGGCGATCGTGAATGCCGAGAAGCTGGAGCGCTTCGCCTCTATCCCCGAGGAAGAGCGTCGCCTCGCGGAAGACCTGCTTTTCAATTCACCGGCGGTGGACGCCGCGGACGAATCGCTGCGCACCGCGCCCGAAGACTGGCGTGCGCAGACCGCCGAACAGAAGGCCGCGCTCAACCAGTGGCACATCGCGGCCATTACCGAGCATTTCCGCAAGGCCGGGAAGCGTGAGAAGCAGCGCGCCGAGGACCTGCCGCTCGACCAGCGCCTCGCCAATTACATCATCGAAGGCACCAAGGACGGGCTGGTGGCGGACCTCGATCGCAAGCTGGCCGAAGGCTCCGCGCCGCTCGATATCGTCAACGGGCCGCTCATGGCCGGCATGAGCGAGGTCGGGCGCCTGTTCAACAACAACGAACTGATCGTGGCCGAGGTGCTCCAGTCGGCCGAAGCCATGAAGGCGGCTGTCAGCTACCTGGAACAGTTCATGGAGAAGGCTGATATTGCTACGCGGGGTAAGGTGATCCTCGCCACGGTGAAAGGCGACGTCCACGACATCGGCAAGAACCTGGTAGAGATCATCCTTTCGAACAACGGCTACCAGGTGATCAATCTCGGCATCAAGGTGCCGCCCGACGTGCTCATCCGCGCGTATGAGGAGCACAAACCCGATGCCATCGGGCTCTCCGGTCTGCTGGTCAAGAGCACGCAGCAGATGGTGGTCACGGCCACCGATCTCAAGACTGCGGGCGTTGCCGTCCCTCTGCTGGTCGGCGGCGCGGCGCTCTCCGAGAAATTCACACGCACCAAAATCGGGCCGGCGTACGGCGAGGCGGTGTGCTACGCCAAAGACGCGATGACCGGGCTCAGCCTGATGAACCGCATCATGGACCCCGAGGAGCGGTCCGCCGTCCTGCAGACTCACCGGTTTGCCGAAGTCGCCGCGGCCGCGCACGCTGCTGCACCCGAAGCCACTGCGCCGGTGACCACCCGCCGCAGCCGCAAGGTGCGAACCGACGTTCCGATTCCCGCGGCGCCGTACCTCGACCGCAAGGTCCGCGACCTGCCGCATCTCGCGGAACTGTGGAGCTACATCAATCCCTACATGCTCTATGGCAAGACCCTCGGCTACAAGGGGAATTTCGAAAAGGACCTGGCGGAGCATGACTCGAAGGCGCTGGAACTGTACCACGCGATGGAGGAAGTGAAGCAGGAGGCCGCCCGCTTCATGAAGGTCAAAGCGGTGTGGCAGTTCTTCGAAGCCGAGCGCGACGGCAACTCGGTCCGCCTCTTCGCTCCTGGCGCCAACGCTCCTCTCCACACCTTCCAATTCGGCCGCCAGCGCCGCGAGGACGGGCTCTGCCTGAGCGACTACATCCTGGACGCCGAGGAGGGCCGCCGCGATCACATGGCGGTTTTCGTCGTGACTGCGGGCGCCTGCATCCGCGAGCGCGCGGAGGACTGGAAACGCGCCGGCGAGTACTTCCAGTCGATTGCCATCCAGGGGCTGGCCACCGAGACCGCCGAGGGCGCGTCGGAGTGGCTGCACCGCCGCATCCGTGAAGAGTGGGGCTTCCCCGATCCGCCCACCACCACCATGCACGACCGCTTTACCTCGAGGTACCGCGGCAAGCGCTACAGCTTCGGCTATCCGGCCTGCCCCAACATGGAGGACCAGCAGGGAATCTGGAAACTGCTGCGCCCCGAGGAGATCGGCGTACACCTGACGGAAGGCATGATGATGGAGCCGGAGGCCAGCGTCAGCGCGATGGTCTTCCATCACCCCGACTGCGTCTATTTCACCGCCGATGAAGGCTCGGCGGGCGCGGCGTAAGAGGCGGTGGCGACGTGGCGCAGGCACTCCTGCCTCTACCCATGGGCCCCGCCGGCCCACCGAAATTCAGGAAAACCCTTGCGCCGTCGACGTGGCGCAGGCCCTCCTGCCTGCCGCGTCCCGACTCTTCGGGACGCTTTTGGCCGCCTCCCGCGCCGGTGCCCGCGAAGGGGTTTCGAGGCTGCCGCGCCGAGCTAAGACTCGTCTCGGCGCTTGTTGTGCCGTGCGCAAAAGGGCCGCCGAGTCTTGTTGCCGGCATGTTACTCCGCGACCGAAAAGTCTCGGCATGAGTGCCGAGACGGCAGGCATGAATGCCTGGCAAGAGTGCCTTGGCATGAGTGCCCGCGCCACATCGTCGACTGCGGCTTCAGTCGCCTTCGACGAAGGCTGTCATCAGCCATTGCCCGTTGCGTTTCTGGAAGAAGGCGCGGTAAGCGACCGGGCTCCGAACGTCGCTGTCCCGCGCGAATCCTGGATGCCCCGCGACCGATCGAACGTGGCGCCAGCCATGCTGCCGGTCGTCCTGCCCGATCACTTCGACGATCTCCCAGTGGAGCGTCTCGACCACCCGTGCTGCCGCTTCGGGCCGCTCCTGCAGCTTGGCATCGGGCGTCACCACCACCAAATGCGTCACGCCGTCGAGATCTTCCGGAAATCGGGCGTAGACGTACGGGGCGACGAAACCCGAAGGGTTTTGCGGGTCCCGCACACAGCCGAGCCGCACCGAATTGCCAAGTTCGTCCCAGACATGACTCGTCGCGGGGTGGTCCAGTTCCCACGCTTTCCGGAATTCCTCCCGCCCTTTGTTCCCACCGAACTCAATCCGGACGTCCGGCGCCACGAGCGCGAGTAACTGGCGCACGTCCTTACTCCCGATTACCGCCAGGAGCTTGCCGCGGAAATCGCGGAAGGAGGCATCCTGGTCGGACTCATCCACAGGCGCCAGATGGCGGCGGTCGCGCTGGAAGCCGCGCAGGAAAACGGCTGCTGTCCACCCGGCCAACAGCGTGCGGCGCGTCGTCCTGGTCCCCGTAAACATCCCCTAAGCATACCGTGGCTAAAACCGCTTGCATTTCGACTCTGGCTCATTGTACACTGTATATGTACAAAGTACAAAGAAGATGAAATTGCGAATCGATCTGAAATCCGACACACCGGTTTACCGGCAAATCGTGGATGGCCTTCGCATTCTGCTGGTGAACGGGGAGTTGAAAACCGGCGACCAGTTGCCGCCGGTACGCCGGCTGGCCCTCGACCTGGGGGTCCACTTCAACACCGTGGCCGAGGCGTATCGCACGCTGGCGGAGGAAGGATGGCTGGAGATCGGGCGGCGAAACGGCGCGCGCGTCGTCGCGCGTGCGTTGCCGACCAAGGCCGATCCGCAAACCGAGGCCAGTTTTCAGCGCCGCCTGAGAGAACTGGCGGCGGAGGTGCAGGCGCGCGGCTTCAGCCGCGACCGCATCGCCCGCGAACTTCGGCAATTGGCCGAAAACCTGGAAAGGAGGTAGCGCAATGTCTGTTTCTGTCGTCTGGATCGTGCCGGTCCTGGTGCTGGTGGCCGGCTTGCAACATCTCGTTCCTCAACTGACGCGTCCCGGCCTGTTCTTCGCCGTCACCGTATCACCCGAATTCCGGGCTTCGAGCGAAGGCCGAGGAATCCTGCTGCGGTATCGCCTGTTCGTATGGGCTTCCACCCTGATCGCGATCGGCGCCGCATTGGCCGGCTTAGCGTGGCTGGCGATTCTCCTGCCGATGGTGGGTTACCTGTGGGGATTCCTGCACGCGCGCCACACCGTCCTCGCGTATGCCGCGGCGTACGACCAGGTGGTGGAAGTGGAATTGGACGCGCCGCCGGAGGGACTGCCGGGAGGGCCGATCGTCGCGCTGCTTCCGATTGCCGCCCTGGCAGCCCTGGGTGGATGGGCCGCCTTCAACCTGGATCGCCTGCCGGCGCGCATGGCGGTGCACTGGGGATTGTCCGGGCCCGATGCCTGGGTGACTACCACGTCCGCCACGGTGTTCGGTTTTCTGGCAGTCTACGCGACCCTGTGCCTGCTGCTGGCCGGGGTCGCCTGGGGATTGCTCCACGGATCGCGGCGGATTGCGACGACCGGCCGTGCCGCCGCCGGCGAGCGCCTCTTCCGGAGGCGCCTGATGCAACTGATGATCATCATGGAGTATCTGCTGGTGTGCCCTGCGGTGCTCGGGCTTCTCCTGCCCGCCGCGCCGGGAATGACGATCTGGGGCCTGGCTCTGACGGCCGTGATCGTGGTCTTCGCGATCCTCATGTTCCGCTCCGGGCAGGGCGGCACCCGCGCGGCGGCGAACGGCGGCACGGCTGCTGTGGGCGACCGTACACCGGATGCGTGCTGGAAGCTGGGGATGTTCTACGTGAATCCCGCAGACCCGTCGATCCTGGTCGAAAAACGCTTCGGCATCGGCTATACCGTGAACCTGGGCAACTGCTGGAGTTGGGCGGCATTGGGCGCGGTGCTGGTGCCCGCGGCATTGGGGCTGATTTTTTTGCGGCAGTGAGGCGGATCGCCGAAGGTCATTAAGAAAGTCTGGCAGCAAATCTGCTGATCCTGTGGCATCGTGTCAAGGAATCGCTGCGTGTTGATCGTTGACGATGACCGCACGGTCCGTCAACTGATGATCAGTGTAGTCTCGGGAGATGGCTACCGGACCCTGGAGGCCGAAAACGGGCACGAGGCGATCGTACTCGCAGAGGCGAACCATGTCGATCTGATCGTGACCGATCTGGACATGCCTGGCATGACTGGCATGCAACTGATTTCAACGCTGCAAGTTCGGGGCTTGATCGAGCGGTGGCTGCTGGTTACGGGGAGTGCCCAGGCATTGGACCGGCATTTCTCAACGCCGCTGCTCGAAAAGCCTTTTACTTTCGGACAGTTCCTCGGAAAGATCCACGCCCTGTTGAATGACTGATTGTCGGTCGTGACGGCGCTCATCGGCTGATTTGCCGGTCAGCCCGACTAAGCGTTCTGCCGTCGCGGTTGTACCAAATCGTTCAGCCTTTCAAGCTGTGGGGCGGGAGCGGTGTTCAGTTGAACTGCGGATCGGGCGGCAGGAGCGAATCGAATGCTGCGGCCACCCGGCCTACCAGCCTTCTTAATGGATCGCCAATACCCACTGGAAGCCGCCCTTCCAGCAGCCCGGACGGGTCCACCAGTGAAACCCGCGTGCTCCCGGTTTCAGGCGTTACGAGTACGTGCAGGGGCAGGAAAACCGCACCGGCCCTTCCCAATGCTACGGCTTCAAAGTCCAGTATGGGGCTGCTGACGAGAAGCATTCTGGCGGTGATACGGCTCCTGGTTCCCGAATTGAGATCCTCGGATAGGTCGAACTCCTGGACGATATCGACCTCCACCTCGGACAAAGCCCCCCGGATGGACTTCAACGCCTTTTCGAACTTCGCCGGGATCAGATACGATTGCAATGCTGGGACTCCGTTCATCCGCTGCCTCTCGGGAGGCCCGGGTGCAACTCAGGGGCCACCACGTACCGCTCCGTGCTCGTTCAAACATTCAGATCCCGCACGCCGATCCTCTCAATCGTACGGCTGACAGCGGCCTGAAGGCGGCTCAAACCTGCTCGGGCGGAAGAGCCGGCGCATCGCTCACTATCGGGAAGGGCACGCAGAAGATGAACCTCTGTTTGCGAGCCCCTCGCCGAAACCACGATGTGGAGCGG
>DATJWB010000123.1:0-55224 GCA_035501495.1 Bryobacteraceae bacterium
GCAAGGTCTCGTCGCGAGTGGAATCGGCGGCGACGGCAAGCAACCCGGCGAGCATGGCGAGTTCGGCGCGTTCGGGGCTGATATCCACGACGACGAACGGCACGTTGGCATGCTGCAATTCCGCGGCGGCACCGCGTCCCACGCGTCCGTAGCCGCAAATGATGTAATGATCCTTCAGGTTATCGATCATGCGTTTCTGACGGCGTTTGCCGATCGCCTCGCCGAACTCTCGTTCGATGATAGTCTGCGTCATCGCGCCGATGGCGATGAAGATGGTGGTGACGCCGAAGAAAATGAGGAACGAATTGAAGACTCTTCCCCAGTAGGAGAGCGGGTGGATTTCGCCGTACCCGACCGTCGTCATGGTCGTCAGCGTCATGTAGAAGGCGTCGAAGAGAGGGTAGTGGTCGATGACACTGAAGCCCACCGTGCCGATCGCCAGCGTGGCGGCGATCGTCAGCAGGATGTACAGGAAACGGCGCGCCAGGCGATTCATTCGTTCATCCTGGTTGCGGCGTGGCGCCTGGAATTCTGATTCATTCGGTCGTCTGGACCAAGTATAGCGAGCAGTTCAGTTTCCCGCCTGCATCACGGTGACGCCGGCCTGCCGGTAGGCCGCCAGCCGCGCGTCATCGGCGCCGGCATCGGTAATCAGGTACGTGAGCGCGCTGGCCGGCGCCACTACGTAGGGCAGGGCCGTGCCCAGTTTGTCGGCGACCACCAGGCCGGCCACTTCCGCCGCATTCGCGATCATCGCTCGCTTGATGTGGGCTTCCTCGAAGTCCTCGATGCTGACTCCCACGGCCGGGTGCAGACTGCAGACCCCGAGGAAGCAGATGTCGGCATGGAAGCGCTGCAGTTCCTCGATGGCGGCCGCGCCGACGGTCACCTGCGCCGGCTTGTAGAAACGCCCGCCCAACAGAATGACTTCGACATGCGGATGCGCCGCCAGAGCGATGGCCACGGGCGGGCTGTTGGTCACCACCGTGGCGCGTAATTCCGCGGGCAGGTGCTGCGCCAGCTGCAGGGTGGTGGTTCCTCCATCCACGAAGATGAGTTGCCCGTCCATCACCAGCTTCGCCGCCGCTTGGCCGATGGCGCTCTTCTCCGCGCCGGCATGTCGCTCGCGTACGGCGTAGGCGGCGGACGATCGCGATCGAGGCAGCGCGCCTCCATGCACCCTCTGCAATTTCTGCTGCCGCGCCAGTTCGCGCAGGTCGCGGCGGACGGTGTCCTCGGAGACGCTGAGCCGCTCGCTCCACTCCGAAGCGACGACCTTGCCTTCGCGCTCGAGAGTATCGAGCAGCAGCGCCTGGCGCTCCTCCTTCATCAGGTTTGCCTGATTTTGCACATTCATACTTGATTTTGCACGTTTGTGCCTATATTATCATTACTGGGATGTCTACACAACCGGTCCTTCAACAGCGAATCCAGCCGCGTGCCGTGCTCTTCGACTATGGCAATGTGCTGTGCCGGCCGCAGCACCGCGCCGAGGTCGAAGCCATGGCCGGCGTGCTGGCGGTGCCGGCGGATCGCTTCGAAGAAGCGTACTGGAAGGACCGCCTGCTCTTCGACGAGGGGGCCATCACGCCGGAGGCTTACTGGTCGGGCGTCGCGAGCGCGCTTTCGAGAACTCTCGCCAACGGCCGGAGGGAGCGCCTGATCGAACTCGACAACCAGAGCTGGTCGCATCCGGATCCGGTGATGGTGCGCTGGGCCATAGATCTGCGCGCTGCCGGCGTGCGCACCGCGGTACTGTCGAACATGCCGATCACCCTTCGGGTCCACCTGCGAAGCTGCGAGTGGCTGCCCGAGTTCGACTATTCGTGCTACTCCTGCGACGTCCTTTCTGCCAAGCCGGCGCCCGAGATTTTCCGGAATTGTCTGCGGGGCGTGGGGGCGGCGCCGGAAGAAGCCCTGTTTCTGGACGACCGCGCCGAGAACGTCGAGGCCGCACGGGCGCTTGGCATCCACGCCATTCAGTTCGCCGGACCGGAGCAGGCCCAATGCGAAATCGAGCCACGATACGATCTGCCGCTGGCGATCCGCGATCCGGCGTGAGGCGCGCGCGGATCTCCGTCTCGATCGTTTTTCTGGTCCACGGAATTCTGGTTTCGAGCTGGCTGGCGCGCATTCCGGCGGTGCAGGAAGCGCTGGGAGTGCCGGTCGGGATTCTGGGGGCGGTGCTGCTGAGCGCGGCGGCGGGCGCGTTGTTGGCCATGCCGCTCACCTCGCGACTGGTGGACCGGTTCGGCAGCGCGAGGCTCACAGCCGGCACCACGGTGCTGCTCTGTGCGGCGGTTGCCCTGCCGCCATGGGCGCCGACGCCCGCGGTGCTCGCGGGGCTCCTCTTCCTCTACGGCGCCGCGGCAGGGGCGATGGATGTGGCCATGAATACACAGGCGGTGACGGTGGAGAGCAGCGCGGGGCGTCCGGTGATGGTCGGCTTTCACGCGCTCTTCAGCTTCGGCGGCATGCTGGGGGCGATCGGGGGCAGCCTGGCGGCGCGATACCGGATCGCGCCGCCGGCGCACTTGGCGGCGATGGGCGCGGCAATGTCGGTGGTGGGTGCGATCGCCTGCCGTGGCCTGCTCCCGGAGCACCGGGATCGCGAGGCCGTTGAGCAATCCACGCGCGATCTATTGCTGCCATTGATTGGTCTGGGGGTGGTGGCGTTCTGCATCCTGCTGGGTGAGGGCGCCATGGCGGACTGGAGCGCGGTGTATCTGAACCAACTGGCGGGGCTGACCGTGGCGCCCCTCGGATACGCGGTGTTCTCGTTGACCATGGCCGGCGGCAGGCTGGCCGGTGACTGGTTCCACGAACGAGTCGGGGCGGTGTCTACCGTACGATTGGGCAGTGCTTTGGCCGCGGCAGGTTTGGCCGGTGCCTTGATTGCCGGCAGCGCCGCGGCGGCGCTCATCGGATTCGCCTGCGTGGGCTGCGGTTTTTCGGCGATTTTTCCGATCGTGTGCAGCGTTGCGGGAAGCCGCGCGGGCGATCGGCCGCAGGCAGGCATCGCCACGGTCAGCATGACGGGCTATCTTGGATTTCTCGTGGGCCCTCCCGCGATCGGCGTCCTCGCGCAAGCGACGTCACTGCGGGTGGCGCTGGTCCTGGTTGCCGTGCTGAGCGCAGTCACCTGCCTGTTAGCGGGGAACCTCCGCAAGCGCGGCGCCAGCACGCTATTCCTGGCGGAGAGCGGTCATGGGATCGACGGACGCGGCTTTCCGGGAGGGCAGGGTACACGCCAGCAGAGCGACTGCGGCGAGTGCTAGCGGCGCCGCCGTCAATACGACCGGGTCGGAGGAGCGCACGCCGTACAGAAGCGATTCCAGCACCCGGGCGCCAGCCAGTGCCGTCACGGCGCCGATCGCCGAACCCACGAGCAGCAGCCGGCCGGCGGACCCGAGCACGCCGCCCGCGATATCGGCGCGCCGCGCTCCCAGGGCGATCCGCAGGCCGATCTCGCGCCTTCTGCGCGATACGGTGTACGCCAAACCCCGCTGAGCCCCATGGTGGCCATCATCAGGGTTACGGCGGCGAAGCCTCCTACCAACGCCATCATCTCGCGTTCCAGGCTCATGGAGAGATCGACCGACTGGCGCATGGTGCGCACCTGGGTCATGGGCAATTCGGGATCGAGCTGCCGCACGATGGCGCGCGTGGCAGAGACCACCGCTTGCTCCGGAACGGCCGTGTGGATTGCGACGAACTGCATGTACGAATCCTGGGTATACGGCGTATAAGCCTCGGGGTCGGCGTCCCGCGCGGGCCCGGTGTAGCGCGAATCGCCAATCACGCCAACGATCCGCATCCACTTCTCGTTGCCCAGCCGGATGCGGGTTCCGAGCGGGCCGCGGTCCGGCATCAGCTTGCGGAGAAAGGTCTCGTTGACGATGACGACCGGCTCCGAAACGGCGCTGTCGCCTGAGTCGAAGAAGCGGCCGGCCCGCAGACCGATCCCCATGGTGCGGAAATATTCGGGCGTCACGGTTGCCTCGCGCGTCGTCACGTCGGCCCAATCGTGGTGGTCGGTCTGGCCCTCGATCCCGGCTGGAGTGCCGCTGTAGGTTCCGCCCAGCGGGACGCTGTCGGAGGCTGCCGCGGAGAGCGCGCCGGGAATCGCGGCCAGTCGCGGAATCAGCTTGTCCCAGAACTGGAGGCGTGCCGCCGCGGATTTGTATCGTGACGAAGGGAGCGGCATGCGAAACGTGAGCACATGGTCGGTGCGATATCCGAGATCGGTGTGCACCAGGAAGGCGAAGCTTTTCACCAGCAGCCCGGCGAAGGTGAGCAGCACTCCGGCCAGGGCAATCTCCGCGACCACCAGGCCATTCAGGGACCGCGTCTGCCGCCGGCCGGCCACCAGGCTGCTCCCGAAATCCTGCAAGCCTCTTTGTACATCGGCGCGGGAGCTTCGGAGAGCCGGCCACATGCCCGTGAGCAGACCGGTGGCCAACACCAGTCCGATGGCAAACGCCGCCAGCCGGAAATCCACCGAAACCATGTCGCCGAGCTGCAGCCAAGGCGGCGCGGCGAGGATCGCCAGGCGCAGCAGCCATGCCGCCAGTACGATGCCGAGGACCGCCGACAGGCCCGACAGCAGCAAACCTTCGACGAGCAGCAGTCGCGCGACGCGCGCGCGGCCCGCACCCATGGCGATGCGCACCGCGATTTCCCGCGATCGGGCGACGCCCCGCGCGAGCAGCAGGCTGGCGACATTTCCGCAAGCCACCAGCAGGACGATCAGCGCCGCCGCCCCGAAAATCAGGAGCGCGGGACCGAGTTCCCCGAGGAACGCGCTGCGAAGCCCGATGACCCGCACGCCCCATCCCGCATTGTCCGGGAAGGCCTGCTCGAGGCGGCGCGCGATGTCGCTCATCTGCCTCTGGGCGGTTTGCAGCGTGATGCCGGGTTTGAGCCGCGCATAGGCCGCATACTGATGCTGCTGGCGTCCATAGCCGCGGTAGGTGATCGGGGTCCAATATTCGGGCAGGCCGCCCTCGTTGAAGCGAAAGCTCTCCGGCATGACGCCGGTGATGCGATAGGAGCGGTCATTCACCGTCAGGCTGCTGCCCACCGCTTCCGGCCGGGCGCCGAGCTTGCGCACCCAGAAAGCGTGGCTCACCATGGCAACACGAGCGGCGCCGGGCTGCTCTTCTTCGGGTGTAAACCACCGCCCCAACTGCGGCGCCACGCCCAACATCTCGAAGAACCCGTCGGAGACCGCGCGGCCGGTGATCCGCTCGGCATCCCCATATCCGGTGAGCGTGACCTGCGAGAACTCGGTGAAGGCCATCCGGTCGAAGACCGTGTTGGATGCCTGCCAGTCGCGGAAGTTGTCCTGTCCGACGCCCGATTCGCCGCGACGCACATGGACGTCCGATATGCTCACCAGGCGTTCCGGCGCCGCGTAGGGTAGCGAGCGCAGCAGCATGGCTTCGGCGAGCGCGAAGGCGGCAATGCCGGCGCCAACCCCGAGAGCCAGGGTGGCCGCCGCAAGCGCCGTGAAGCCTGGCGACTTGCTCAACGTCCGGCCGGCATACGCGAAATCCTTGGACAGGTCCGTCAGCCAGCCGATGCGTCGCTGATCGCGGCACTGTTCCTGGATTTGCGCCACGCCGCCCATCGCGCAATGCGCGGCGAGCCGTGCAGGGCCGGGTTCCATGCCGGAGGCGATGTTTTCCGCGGTGAGTTGTTCCAGGTGATACGCCAACTCTCTGTCGAGCTCGGCGTCGGTCCGCGCGCCGCGGAACAACGACCGGGCGCGCTGGCGAAGCACTCGAAGAAGCCGTTTCGGCATCGATACCTCGAACATCGACAATTATGATGCCGATGTCCGAAATTGTCAATACCGTGCCGGGCAAGCGGCGCGGTGGGACTATCATGGCGTTATGCCGGTGTGTTTGCGATTGCTGCTGCTGGCGATTGCGGTTGCCGCCATGGTTCTGGCCCAAAGCGAGAGCCGGGGCAAGCCGCTGCGCGTGTCGCTGGTGAAGATGCCGTATGTAGGAGAGCGCAATACCGCCGAGCTTTCGGCGGGGCCCGACTACCTGGAACAGGGCGGCTTACTCAGTCAGCTCGAGCAGCGCGGA
Organism: Bryobacteraceae bacterium; assembly: GCA_035501495.1. Classification (GTDB taxonomy): domain Bacteria; phylum Acidobacteriota; class Terriglobia; order Bryobacterales; family Bryobacteraceae; genus JAIQFL01. The sequence continues at coordinate 6,099 of DATJWB010000123.1, forward strand.
TGTCAGACCAGGCCCGTCGCCACGGTGCGGTTGTCTTCAGAGGCGGCAAAGTCTTACGGCGAGTGGAATCGGCTGGCTCTCGCCAACGGCGAACTGGCGCGGCGGGTCGCCGACGAGGTGCGCGGAGGCTCGCTGCCCGTCGGCCTGCTGGCCAACTGCAGCGCTCTTCCCGGCATGCTGGCGGGCCTGCAACACTCGGGCCCGGGCAGCCGGCCGCTGCGCGTGGGGCTGGTGTTCATCGATGCGCACGCGGATTACAACACGCCGGAAACTACGCTCAGCGGCATGCTGGGCGGCATGCCTGTGGCGCTCTCGGCAGGTTTGTGTCTCACGCAGATGCGCCTCAAGGCCGGACTGGATCCAGCACTGCCGCAGCGCCACATCGTGGAAGCGGGCGTGCGTGACACCGATCCGCTGGAGCAGGATCTTCTGGACCGATCCGAGATTCAGCAGCTCTCGGTGGCCGACATCCGCGAGCGCTCCGCCAACCTGCACCGGCAGATGAAGCGGCTCTCCGAGACCACCGATACGATCTACATCCACGTCGATATGGATGTGCTCGATCCGCGGGAAGTGCCGGGGCATCCTCTGAGCGTCCCCGGCGGCCCGACGAGCGCCGAACTCGGAGCGGCGTTGACGGAGATGTTCCGTTACGAAAAAGTAGGCGCGTTGGGCATCGCGTCTACTCCATACGGCGCGAACGATCCGGAGGGCATTTCGCGGAAGGCGGCGTACCAGTTGATTCTCGCGGCGGTGGACGGCAGGCGATCGGGCAACAGGTAGCGGCCGGGTGTTGCAAGCACTCCTGCCTGGCCGGCGAAAGTCCCCATTCCGCGGGCACGCTGGGACACCACTTTCATCTTCTGTTGTGCTTCGCACTGGCGCGTGCCTACTGATCTCCGCGCTTGTTGGCCGCCGGGAGGTACCCTGCCACGGACGCGATACAAAGGTTCCGACAGTCGGGACACGGCACCCGGCCGTGCGCGCACATCAGTCGCGCAGCGCTTCGCCGATCCTCCGCAGGCCTTCGGCGAACATCTGCGAATCGACCCCCATGCCCACCCGGAAATGGCCCGGCATTTCGAAGAATCGGCCGGGAACTACGGACGTCTCGTATTGCGCGCGAAGGCGCGAGAGGAACCCGTCGGCATCGCCGGCGGAGAGTCGCAGAAACGCCGTGGTCCCCCACTGGGTGCGCGTCGCCGATACGCCTGGATGGCCGTCCAGGAAGTGGCCGAGCGCGGAGCGGTCCGCATCGACTACGCGGCGTGCCCGATCCCGGATGGCGCCCAGATTTTCGAACGCCGCCACGCTCAGGATTTCCGTCGGATGGGCCGGCGTTGCGGCATAGATGTCGTTCAGGAGCCGCATGCGGCGCGCCAGGTCCGGCTGCGCCAGGATCCAACCGCATCGCAGCCCGCTCAAACCATAGATCTTGGTCAGGCTGCTCGTGACGACAAATTCTGGACCCAGGTGAAACGAAGTGCGGGGCGTCTGCTCGTAGACGGCGTCGAGATACACCTCGTCCATCAGCACATGAGCGCCGACGCTGCGCGCCAGGCTCGCGACCTCTCGCAGCACGGAGTCCGGTGTCAAGGCGCTCGAAGGATTGTGCAGATTGGTGATCACGATCAGCCTGGTGCGGGGCGTCAGCGCGCGCCGAATCTCCGCGGGATCGACGGCGAAGCCGCTCTCTTCGGTGCGCGCGAAGCGCCGGACGTCCGCTTCCAGGTAGCGCGCGGCGTCCAACAGCGGCCCGTATGCCGGGTGCTCGATCAGGACCTCGTCGCCCGGCTCGATGAGGGCGGCCATCGCCAGGTGATTGGCCATCGAGGTGCCTGCGGCCTCGACCACAGCATCCGGGTCCACGCAGTAGTTCGCCGCCACCGCCCGCAGCAAGGGGCCGTAACCATACTTGTTGTCGCCCTGGATTTCCATCCTGGAGAAATCGAAGGGCAACTCGCGCAACGGAAAGGCACCGACTCCGCTGGTGGCCAGATTGAATCGGGCGCGGCTCTCGGTCTTGGCCCAGTGCATGTATTCCGAATGTTTGTGTCTCATGGTTTCCGTTTGGCCCGGCTCCAATACAAATATACGGGAACCCCGGCCAGCATGATCAGGAACGCGATGCCGCTGTTGACCGGCGTCGTCATGATGGTGCTGGCTACGATTGCCGCGCACGCCATCACGAACAGCGCAGTCGTGTAGGGATGCCCGGGCGAGCGGAAGATCCCGGCGCCGGCGCCGCCGCGGTCCTGCCGGCGGAACGGAAAGAGCGCGGATGCCGCCAGCGAGAAGGCGATGAAATCCACCGACACTTCGTAATTCAGAATCTGCTCGTACTTTCCGGAGCAGGCGATGGCCGCGGCTGCCACGCCTTGCAGAACGATGGCTGCCACGGGTGCGCCCGTCCGCGGCGACAGCCAGCCCACGCTGTGGAAGAACAATCCGTCGCAGGCCATGGCATTGTACACGCGGGGCGCGGTCAGCATTCCCTGGCTGAGGAATCCCAGGGTGGAGATGGCGATGCCCACGGCGATCCACAGCGCTCCGCGGTCGCCCATCGCCCGCCGCATCACGTCGGAAGCGGGGGTTGCAGTCTGGTCCAGTCCCTGCGGACCGAGCACTTTCAGGCAGACGACGTTGACCGCCAGGTAAAGCAGCACCACCCCGATGACCCCCATCACGATCCCGCGGGACAGATCGCGCCGCGGGTCGCGCATCTCGGCGGCGACGAATGTCGATGTCTGCCATCCGCCGTAAGCGAAGCCCACGGGAATCATGGCCGCACCGATGGCGCCGACCAGGCCGGGCGATAAGGGCCTGTCCAGCAGCGGAAACGGGTGGATGGTGCCGCCGCCAAGCGCCAGGCCCAGGAACACGAGCGCGGCGATGGCGCCGGTCTTCAGCAGCATGAGCGCGCTCTGCACATTGCTGCCCGCCCGCGCGCCGAGGCAGTTGATGGCGGTGAGACTGAGGAGCGCGGCCGAGGCGATGGCGCTGTCGCTCCAGGTAACTCCGCTGATCTCGCGGAAATAGCCCGCGAAGGTGATGGCCACCGCGGCCATGCCTCCGGTCTGGGTGACGAGCAGCAGCACCCAGCCGTAAACGAACGCAATCACCGGATGGTAGGCGTCGCGCAAATAGACATACTGGCCGCCGGCCCCCGGCAGCCGGGTGGCCAGTTCCGCCCAGATGAACGCTCCGCACAAGGCCAGTGCGCCGCCGGCGACCCATACTCCCAGGATGAGGAAGGGCGTGTGCAGATGGTGAGCTACCACCGAGGGATTGCGGAAGATGCCGGAGCCCACGATTCCGCCCATCACGATCATGGTGGCGTCAAAGAGGCCTAGCCGGCGGCGAACCTGGGGCGGCGCGTCCAAGCGTGTAGGCTACCACGGGCCGCTTCCCGATGATGCGAAGTGTTATCATTTTCACCTGACGGGCGCAGCCGTGGTGAGGGACTGCCTCCGTTCAGGGGGTTACATGTTCTGTCACAGTTGCGGCGCCCAGGTCAGTTCCGACTTGCAGTTTTGCCCGAATTGCGGGCAACCCCTGGCGCCCGGTGCGCCGTTGAACGCACCTCCGCCACTGGCTCCTCAACCGCCTCTGGCGCCGGTGGTCTGGACACCGCCGGTGGGCATCAAGGCGACGCCCGGCCGATGGATCGGAGCGGGTTGGGAGATTGTCAAGGCGGATATGCTCAATCTGGCCCTGATGGCGGTGGTGGTCGGGGCGCTCAGTTCCGCGGTTCCGATCGTCCTCCAGGGACCGCTCATGGTGGGCTTTCACCTGGTATTGCTGAAGAAGATGAACAACCGCCCCTCGGAGTTCGGGGACCTGTTTAAAGGGTTCGATTTCTTCGTCCCCTCCCTGGTGGCATCGCTCCTGATCGGACTCTTCACCTCGCTCGGGGTGCTGGCGTGTCTTGTGGGAGCCCTGGTGGTGGGAGCGATGTTTAAGTTCACCTACCTGTTCATCCTGGACAAGCGCATGGATTTCTGGCCGGCCATGCAGGCCAGCCACGCGGTGGTGAAGAACGACTACTTCGGCTTCACCATGTTCCTGCTGTTGATCGGTCTGGTCAACCTGCTGGGGGCCCTGTGCTGCATCGTGGGAGTGTTCGTGACCATGCCGGTAGGGATTGCGGCGATAACCGTGGCCTACCGGGAAATCGTCGGCTTCGAGCAAAGGACGCTGGATACGCTCTGATGAGGGAAGGTGCCAGGAGCGCTCTGGTGCTTCGCTGCGCGGCTGCCTTGGCGCTATGGGCACTTCTCTGGTCGTACACCCCTCCGGCCGAGCCTCGATTCCGCCTCTGCGGGTTCCACTGGCTCACCGGGCGCCCGTGTCCGCTGTGCGGCATGACGCGCGCGATGTTCGCTCTGGCCAAGGGGCACCTGAGCCAGGGGCTGGGCTTCAACGCACTGAGTCCATTGGGGTTTGCGATGGTATTTTCGCTTTTCCACGAATCTTCCTGGCGGGTCGGACTGTGGAAAGCAGGGATCGCCGCATTTGCCGTTTACGGGATCCTACGCGTGTTCTTTCCCGGATGGTGACCGGTCACTTGACCCCGATGGTGACGCCGGGCTGGCTGCGCCGCAGCGACGTGGAAGCGCTTCCGATCGAGACCGTCAACGAATCGGTACCGCTGACGCTGGCCGCCAGCGGCACGATTGCATTGATCTGCACCAGGCCGGCCACTGCTCCGGGTGAAGTACCGGCATAGGTAACGACCGCCGGCTGTCCATCGATGTCGACATGGACGGTGGTGGGATCGACTGCCAGATTGATGGGGCTGGAGGGTGCCACCGCTCCGTTCGCCAGGTTGGCGCTCGGATCCAGGTCGCCGACCCCCGTAACGAAAATCGATATCGCCGAATTTCGCGGAGCTTGCGTCTTCGAGGAATTGACGGTGTAGGAGCCGGTGGAGCTGTCGAAATTGAGGATTGCCGCCTGTCCCTGGCCGACCCCGCCGAAGGTGAAGACTCCCGGGTCTACCGGCACGACGGTTACCGGGAAGTCAGGCGTAACGAGCGAGTTGTAATAGACCCTGGCAACCATGGATGTGACGCTGCCATTGACTTCCAGGGGCACGACACAATTGACCTGGTTGCTGGAAACCAGAATGAGCGGGGCGAAGTAGGGCGGGGAGAAGCTCTTGCCGGTACTGTCCGCAAACTCCACCATGACCGGTCCGGCAACGGGGCCTGCAAATGTGGGATAAGTGGCAGGCGACCCCGAGGGCGTGATGGGCAGAGCCGACGATGGCCCCAGATTCCGGCCGAAGATGGCAATGATCTCACGAGGCGAAACCGATGTCGCGCCCGTAGACACCGGATTGGTTCCCACCGCCTGTATGGCCGTGGGCAGGTAACTGGCTGCGCTGACTACCGAAGTGATCACGGGCTGGGTCGGGTCGGTGACCGTAAATGTTGTGGATACAGCAGGCTGATTCGCATTCTGGACAGTCAGGATCCAGTTGCCTGCGGTAGTCAGATAGGAGGATGCGACCGTGATCTGGATGACGGTGCGGCCGATGCAGCTGAAATTCGAACCGGTGATGGCAATCGGCAAAGATCCGGCCTGTTGGATCGAAACGGCAGTGGTTCCGAAGAAATTGTTGCCATAAACGGTGATCACCGGATTCACCGCCGGCGAAGCCGGTATCGAACTGGGAAAGATCGGAACAGGATTCCGGAGAGAAGGGGGACCCGGCAGGATTTGAAGCGCGACCGTGACCGTGACGGACGGAATGGTGGACGCTGTCGAGCCTGTAGAGGTTGGCGCGATGGTAACGACGCCGCCAAAAGGGCTGGAAACGGGATCGAGCGTCGCCAGCACGGTGGGGTCGATCGTCACGAAGATCTGGGTCACCGAGCCGGAAAGCGCTACTCCGCTGGTCGTGAGGTTGGGCGGCAGTCCACTCTGATTCACTCTCAGCCAGACCGGGGTCTTGCTGCTGCCGCTGCCTCCGGTGGCGGCCGCATTGCCGGCTGTAACGCTGAACGGAATGACGTCTCCCGAGGACGCCACGTCGACCTCGAGCGGAGTTGGCTGCGCCGACCCCGTGACGTACGTGTAGGCCAAGGCGAGCGAACCGGTAGTGGTTGACGAGGGTACCGTTACCTTCAGGGTGGGAGGCGCGCTGGCGATGGCGATGGTCACCAGAACCACGGCCGGATTGCCGCTTCCGGCGGCGGTGTCGATGGTAATCGTCCCCGAGTGGTTTCCAGGGTCGAGGGTTGTGGGATTCACGCTCACGGTCAACTGGAGCGGCGATTTTCCCGACGTCGGCGTGACTGACAGCCACCCTTGCGGATTCGACGCGACGGTCACGACCATGGTCTGACTGCTCATCGCGGATGGCAGCGTGACCGTAAAGGGATTGGTGTTACTGGTTTTGGGAGGGGTCGAACTGTTCGCGGTATAGGTGAAGTTGATCGACGTCACGTTTGCCGTCGGCCCGGATTGGGCGCCTCCAAGCCAGCAGCAGGTCAGGAGGAGGGCCCACAGTACCTTGGTCCTGGAAACAACCGTCTTCATGACTCGTCTATCGGACGCTCCAACGGGAAACTTTAGAGCGTTCGGTAGCGAATCGGCAGGTCCGGGCTAAATCGAAGAAAAGCCTGGGAATCTGTCGGACCTAATCGAACAGGTCCGGCTCGGCCCGGGTAATCATGCTGTAGAGCGGTTGGAATTGGAACCAGCCACCCAGTTCGTTGCCCACCTGGCTCCGGGCTACCAGGGCGCTCTCCCGGGCAATCCGGATCGGTTTGCCGGCGGCCTCCGCCAACAGTTGGGCCTGGCAACTCCGATCCATGGTGATGAACCACCAGACTGCCGATTCCACGCTCTCCCCAACCGTCAGCAGGCCATGATTGCGAAGGATGATTGCCTTGGATGTTCCCAGAGCCTGGGCGATGCGGTCGCCCTCGCTGGTCTCATACACCACGCCCGTGTAGTCGTCGAATAGAGCATGGTCCTGGTAGAAGGCGCAAGCGTCCTGGGTGATTGGATCCAACAGCTTCCCGAGCGACGACCAGGATTTGCCATACATGGAGTGCGCGTGCGCCGCAGCTACCACCTCCGGACGGGCGGCGTGGACCCGCGAATGAATGGCGAATGCCGCGGTATTGACGGGATAGCGGCCTTCCAGAACCTCACCCTTGTCGTCCACCAGAACGAGATCGGAGACCCGGATCTGGCCGAAATGGACCCCAAAGGGATTTACCCAGAAATAATGAGGATGCTCCGGGTCGCGCGCCGTGATATGGCCGGCGACTCCTTCGTCGAACCCGAAGCGGGAAAACAGGCGGAAGGATGCCGCGAGCCGCTGTTTGCGGTGCAGGCGCTCCTCCTGGACGGTGGCAAACAAAGGGGGCGACGGCACATTTCGGGCCCGCCCGGGAATTTCAACATGCTCCGGGGTTTCGATCATACGTCAAGGATAACGGAAACAGCCACCTGAACGTAGGATTTACCGGCCCGCCAAGATGACGGCTTCGGCGGGCCGGCAAACGGATCCCGCGCTGGCTTCCCGGGCGACGATCGGCCGCCCCTATGCCACGTTGGACGAGACTTCCGGCAGGAAGCGATTGGTGTAGATCGCTTCGGTAACCCTGGGACGGGTTCGCCGCCGTTCGCGTAGTCCAAGCCGGTGCATGATGCGGCCTACGTGGTCAGGGTCGTAACGAACGCCAAAGCGCGCCTGGATGGCTTGCGCGAAACGCATGGTGGTCCAACGGTCGGAATCGAACCCGGCGGCCCGTGACCCGGCGCGGTAGATTTCCGTCACCACAGCCAGCTGTTCCGTGGTGAGCCGGCTGGGGCGGCCGGGAGCCCGGCGTTTGCGCAGCGATTCCATGCCCCTCCCGCTCAGACTACGGTGCCACCGGGAGGCAGTGGTCCGGCTTACCCCGAATTTTCGGGCAACTTGAGACTGAGTCAGTCCCCTTTGCAGGTCCTGTGCGGCCAACAGGCGCCTGCTCTCCATTTCATCGCGAGTGAGAACCGATTGTGCGGCGGTGTCCATAATCTCGCGCGGTTACTTGAGTGCCAGAGCGATTCCAGCATAGCAGAAAACATTCTTCATGCAAATTGTTTTTCAAGATTTTTTTTGGGGGGGGGCCGTCCCGCCGGGATTCGGCGCCTTCAAGCCCGGCCGGACCGGCGAAGGGCGCCCGTCCGCGCGCATTCCCCTTACAATAGACCAAAGTGAATCGACTCGAAGAACTCCATCGCCGGCACGAGGCTGCCGACCAGGGCGGGGGACCGGAGCGCCGCGCCCGCCAGCATAAAGAAGGCAAGCTCTCGGCACGTGAGCGCATCGAACTGCTCGTTGACGAGAACTCTTTCGAGGAACTGGACAAGCTCGTCACCCACCGCTGCCGCGATTTCGGCATGGAGGAGCAGATTGTTCCAGGCGACGGTTTCGTCACGGGCTATGGCCGGATCCACGGCCGCCTGGTGTACGTCTTTGCACAGGACTTCACCGTGTTCGGCGGTTCGCTCTCCGAGGCCAACGCACTGAAAATCTGCAAGATCATGGACCTGGCGCTCAAGACCGGCGCGCCCGTGATCGGGCTCAACGATTCGGGCGGGGCGCGGATTCAGGAAGGTGTAGTCTCACTCGCCGGATACGCCGAGATTTTTCTCCGCAACACCCTTTCGAGCGGCGTGATACCGCAGATCTCGGCGATCATGGGGCCGTGCGCGGGCGGCGCGGTCTACTCGCCGGCGATTACCGATTTCGTTTTCATGGTGGACCAGACCAGCTACATGTTCGTCACCGGCCCCGACGTGATCAAGACCGTAACCCATGAGGACGTCACCAAGGAGAAGCTGGGCGGATCCATGACCCACAACTCCATCAGCGGCGTGGGCCACTTCGTGGCCGCCGACGATACCGAATGTCTGCGGATGATCCGCGAACTCCTCGCCTACCTGCCGCAGAACAATCGCGAGGACCCGCCGCGGCGCGCGACGAGCGATCCGATTGAACGGATGGATCGGGCGCTCGACACCATTGTTCCCGGGGAGTCCAGCCTGCCCTACGACATGAAAGATGTGATCCGCCGGGTGGTAGACGACGGCGAGTTCTTCGAGGTGCACGAACATTGGGCCAAGAACATCGTAGTGGGGTTCGCGCACCTGGACGGGCGTTCGATCGGTGTCGTGGCCAACCAGCCGGCGTTTCTGGCGGGGTGCCTCGATATCGACTCGTCGGTGAAGGGGGCCCGTTTCGTGAGGTTCTGCGATGCGTTCAACATCCCCCTCCTGACGTTTGAGGATGTGCCGGGCTTTTTGCCGGGCACCGGCCAGGAGTTTGGCGGCATCATTCGCCATGGGGCCAAGCTTCTGTACGCCTTCGCCGAAGCCACCGTCCCGAAGATCACGGTGATCACGCGGAAGGCTTACGGGGGCGCCTACTGCGTGATGGGATCGAAGCACATTCGCACGGATATCAACCTGGCCTGGCCTACCGCCGAGATCGCGGTGATGGGGCCGGAAGGGGCGGTCAACATCGTGTACCGCCGGGAACTCGCCGCGGCGGCCGACCAGGACGGCGTGCGGCGGCAGAAGATCGAGGAGTTCCGCGACCGCTTCGCCAACCCGTTCGTGGCCGCCGAGCGGGGCTATGTGGACGACGTGATCGAGCCTCACGAGACGCGCCCGCGGGTGATTCGGGCGCTGCGCATGCTGGAGACCAAAGTGGACACCATGCCGCGCAAGAAGCACGGCAATATTCCGCTGTAGTGTGACGCGCAAACCATAAGCCGCATCAGTAGCCTCAAGGCCCAAAACCTGTTTAGCAGATTAATACCCTTTGATCCTTGACTTCGCAGGGCCGATACGCCACAATCGCACTGTCGCCGGAAGGCGCTACACGAGTTGCGATCCCGGGAGGAGGTCGCCGCCATGAATGCACACTCGTTTCTTAACCTCGGAATTAAAGGTGAATCTACAGATAAAGACCACAAAGACTGGATAATGGTCGAAAGCTGCCTATGGAAGCAACCCGAGCCAGGGCATGGCCGGGCAATCCAGGTCACCGTCAATCATGGACCCGGATTTCCATTGAAGTTGAGACTCTGCAAGGGTACTCATATCCCCGAACTGGTTCTGGATATACCCTCGCACGGAACCGGGGTTGAATCCGTTCTTGCCGGTAAGGGCACGCACATCCCCGAGGTGCACGCACTGGCTGAAGACTTATTCTACGTCCGGTATTGCTTGCGCGAAGGGCGTGTAACGGACGTAACTGCCACTCCCACAGCCGACATCTTCACATTGGAATACGTGGAGGAATGGATCCGGAATAGAAAGGCCAAACAGAAACCGGACGGGACTGGCGCCGGGTAGCGTTCATCAAAACCGCCGGGCAGTCGTTTTCGATCACCTTCCCGGCTTCAGCGCCCCGGCCGCGCCTGGAGTATCATAGCTCCGAGATGAACCGCCGCAAATTCTTCCAGTCCACCGGCGCTGCCGCGGCAGCGCTCTCCGCCCGCGTACCGACAGCCGCCGCCGCGACTTCGCCCGCGGTGCGCATGCGGCTCGGATGCCAGAGCGCGCCCACCAACGACACCCATCTGAAGTACCTGGCCCGCTACGGGGTGCGCGACATCACCGGCTATCCGGAGATCGCCGATGGCCGGCTCTACGCCACCGTGGACGAGCTGAAAAAGATGCTCGACCTGGCCCAAAAGAACGGCATCACCATCGAAGGGATCGCGCCCCCGTTCCTCACCTCGAGCCACATCGATCGTGAAAAGCATCCGGCCATCATGCTGGCGCAGAGCCCCGACCGCGACCGCGATATCGAATCCCTGCAGACCATGATCCGCAACTGCGCCGCGGTGGGCATCCCGTCCATCAAGTACAACATGAGCATCCTGGGCGTCCTCCGCACGGGGCGGTCGCCGGGACGCGGCGACTGCACCTACAGCACCTGGCGGCTGAAGGACGCACATCCCGATCCGCCTGTGACGCGCGCCGGCATGGTGGATGCCGATCACGCCTGGGAGCGCATCACCTACTTCCTGGAGCGCATCATCCCCGTGGCCGAAGAGTACAAGATCCGCATGGCCTGCCATCCGCACGATCCGGGGGTGCCGCCGGAAGGCTACCAGGGCGTAGTGCGGGTGCTGGGCACCGTGGACGGGTTGAAGAAATTCATCACCATCAAGGAGAGCCCCTATCACGGGCTGAATTTCTGCCAGGGTACCGTATCGGAGATGCTCCGCGATCCCGGCAAGGAAATCTTCGACGTGATCCGCTACTTCGGCACACGCAAGAAGATCTTCAACGTGCATTTCCGCAATATCCGCGGCCACCGCGACGATTTCGTCGAGGTGTACCCGGACGAGGGCGACATCGATTTCGTCAAGGCCATCCAGGTTTACAAGGAAGTGGGATATCCGTACCTCCTGATGCCCGATCACGTTCCGGTGGCGCCCAACGACGCGAACGGGCTGCAGTCCTTCGCCTTCTGCTACGGGTATATTCGCGCGCTCCTGCAGTCGGTTTCGCAGACCTAGGTGGAGGCGCGTCCGGCCCATTTCCGGGGCCCGGCGAAGTTTTTTCTTGCAAGTGATTGAAACTGCTCCCTCAGCCTGCTGACCTGCGCGGACGTGTCGAAGCGCCCGATGCTGCACGACTGTTTCAACGGCCGCGAGTAACCTTCCCGTCAATCCCCGGCCTCATATCTTACTCAAATCTGACCATCCTCTAATAACTTCAAAAGCCTTTCGGCCTAGGATCATGGCTGACGATTGTGATCACAAGCCGTACCAAAGGAGATCGACTGATGAAAACGCAAAGACCGATATGGAAGGTGGCGTTGTCGGCCGCAGTGCTGAGTGCCTCGCTGCGGGCCGGAACGCTCAACTTCCAGACTGTCGACAACCCCGGCGATCCGATGTTCAACCAATTACTGGGGATCAACAACACCGGAACGATTGTAGGATACTTCGGCGACGGCGGCGTCCAGCCGAACAAAGGTTACCAGATCACCTCGCCTTACAGTGCGGGCAACTTTACCAATGAAAATTTCCCGGGCTCGGTACAAACCCAGGTGGTTGGAGTCAATAACGCAGCCACACCCGTTACGGTGGGATTTTGGGTGGACGGCCTGGGCAATAATTTCGGATTCGTCAATCAGAATGGAAACTTCATTCAGGTGGTCGATCCTAACACGCCGGCGATGCTTACGGGCGTCACCCGGATCAATCAATTGCTCGGGGTCAACGACAATGGCCTCTCAGCGGGCTTTTATGTCGACGCCGGCGGCGCTTCCCACGGCTATGTCTACAACATTGGAACCCAAGTCTTCACGGAGCTGACTCTTCCGTCGTCGTTTGGCGCTACTTCGGTAACCGCAACCGGCATCAACGACAATGGTGTGATCTCGGGTTTCTACACCGGTCCGGACGACCTGATCTTTGGCTTCGTCGATAACGGCGGAAACTTCACCAGTTTGACCGATCCGAATGCTCCAGGCAACACCATGCTCCTGGGGATCAACAACACCGGTATGGCTGTGGGCAGTTACGTCGATGCCAGCGGCAACACTCACGGACTGGTATACAACTCGAGCTCGAACACATGGCAGACGGTCGACGACCCCAATGCGGTGAACATCCCGGCGTTTGCGGTGGCCGGCACAACCGTCAACGGCATCAACGACCTCGGCCAGTTAGTGGGGTTCTATTCGGATGGCACCAACGTGAACGGTTTTGTCGCTTCACCCGCGCCGGAACCGGCCTCGCTTATTCTGATGGGCCTGGGACTCTGTGGAGCCGGACTCGTGCGGAAATGGAAACGCCCGAATTAGAAGCATAGCCACCGCCTGGCGGCGGGCAGTGGAAAAGGCAGCCAGGGGAGATGCCCGACGGTCCTCCAACTCCCCTGCCCTCGTACCGCCGATTTCCTGGCGCTACTTCGGGTGACGATGAGGTCCCCGCCACCGCCCTTCCCTTCCGGGGCGAGCGGGGGCTAGCCCTGCCCGATGACCAGGCCCTCGCGGGCTGCGTCCACGGCGCCTTTGGCTTTCGCCAAAACCGCCGGAGTCTGACGGGTGACGGGTGCGGCACAATGAGAGGGTGCACCTTCTGGGACTCCTGGCGGGATTCTGGGCGGCGTCCGCCGGCCCTCCCACCTTTTCGCATGATGTGGCGCCGATTCTCTACAGGCAATGCGTCTCGTGCCACCATTCCGGGGGTGTCGCTCCTTTCAGCCTGCTGACCTACGCGGACGCGTCCAAGCGCGCCCGGCTCATCGCCACCGTCACGACCAGGCGTTATATGCCGCCGTGGCTGCCGAGCGAGCCTCATTTTCAGCGGGAGCGGCGGCTGAGCGATGCGGAGATCGCGACCCTGGCGCGCTGGGCCGAATCCGGGACGCCCGCCGGGAACGCCGCGGAGACTCCCAAGCCGCCCCAATTCCCCGACGGATGGCAACTCGGCAGGCCGGACCTCGAGGTCGAGATGCGTGCCGCTTATTCCGTGCCGGCGGAGGGTCCCGATGAATACCGCTGCTTCGTAATGCCGACGGCGCCGGGCCGCGACCGGTGGGTGCGAGCCTTGGATACTCGTCCCGGCAATCCGAAAGTAGTCCACCACACCCTGCTCTTCCAAGACCTTTCCGGCACCGCTCGAAAGCGTGACACCGGCAATGGCTACTCCTGTTTCGGCACCCCGGGATTTCTGCCGGCCCGCGGCTTGGGAGGCTGGACGCCCGGCTCCGAACCGGCGCGCAAGGCGGACGGCATCCCCGACCTGCTCCACGGCGGCGCCGACCTGGTTCTTCAGGTCCACTATCACCCCACCGGCAAGCCGGAGACGGACCGCACCCGCGTCGCGCTCTATTTCACCGATCAAAAGCCCACGCGGAAGGCGACCGACATTCCGCTCGGTTCGAGCCAGATCGATATTCCGCCGGGGGAGCGCCACTACAAGGTGACGGACCACTTCACTATTCCCGTGGCCGTGGATGTCTTTGCCGTGAACCCCCACGCCCATTACATCTGCCGCGAGATGGTGGCCTATGCCGTGCTGCCGGATGGCTCCCGCAAAACCCTGATTCACATCCCCGAGTGGAACTTCGACTGGCAGCAGAATTACGAGTACGTCAAGCCCATCCGGCTGCCGGCCGAGACCCGGGTGGAAATGGAGTTCACCTACGACAATTCGGTAGAGAATCCGCGCAATCCCAACCACCCTCCGAAACGCGTCGTGCTCGGCCCGGGGAGCACCGATGAGATGGCCGGCCTGCACATCGGAGTGGCGCCCGTGGACGAAGACGATGCCGAGGAACTGGCACAATCGCTGTGGGGCAAGATGATGCGGTCGCTCGGTGCGGGGGGACGCAGGCGATAAGACCGGGCAGTCTGGCTAATGGCTGCCGGCGACCTGCACCAGCGCGCCGTCTTTCCAGGTGAAGACCGCATCGGCCTTGGCGATTTGGGCCTCCGTAAGAGGCGTCGCCCGGTTCAGAAACACCCGCGCTTTGCGGTCGCGAAACCAAAGCTCGGCGATCATCGCCATGTCGAAGCCTCCCGGCCAGGGATCGTCGAGGAAGACGACTGTCGCGCCGGGACCCACCCGCGGACCCGCCTTGTGGAATTGGTCGATCACCTCGGCCGTCAAGGGGGAGAGCTTGGGTATCGTGGGTACCACCCAGGTTTCCTTGTAGCTCCAGGTTCCCCAGGCGGCCAGGATGATCCCGGCAGCGTACAACAGGGCGCGGACATAGGGCAGCTCGAGTCGGCGAAAGAGCGGTTCGCCGGAAACCACGCGGGCCGCACTGCGGATGAAGTCCGTGAACAGAGTTGCGGCGAACACGGCCCAGCCCCCCAGGGTGACGTACAGGTTGGCCTGCTCCCGCCCGGCCAGGAACTCGATGGGAATCGGCGACAACCAGACATAGATCCAGCAGAAACGCAGGATCGGCCGGTTCCGCCGCCAGGCAAAGTAGGTCGCCGCGGCCCAGATCGCACCAGTGGCGAAGCCGTCGAACCGGTAGACCTGGTAGAACATGTTGCTGAGGTACCGCTCCTGAAAGTCGGCCAGGCGGGCCCAGGAATAGACGGGCTGGTAGGCCGGGTTATTCTTCATCAGGCCGTAGGAGCCGGCGGCCTTGCCGTAGAGGCAAATCGCGTCCAAAAGGGCGGCCTGCCAGAATCCGCGCCCGGGTCCGCGGAGCCACGCGACGGCATCTTTCCACCGCAAGGGCGGGCGTTTGTGGAAGAGCCACTCGTACGCCAGGATCATGGCGGGGAACGTGAGCGCCATCTCCTTGGAGTTGAGGGCGCACAGGTACAACCCGAGGAACGCAGCGGTCTGGCGTCCCGCCAGCAGGCTTCCACGGGCGCGAACGCGCGCATACAGAGCCAAGGCCGACCAGTAGAAGATGCCGCAGAGGACATCGCCCACGTAGACCGTGTTGTAGTACAGGTTCGCCATGCCGCCGTGGTAGCAGGCGATGAAGGCGGCGGCGGCCGACGTCCACTCGTCGGAGCCCAGAGCGCGAGCCAGGCGGTAGAGCTGGTATGCGCCGATCCACAACAGGAACAGGAGCAAGGCGTGGTAGGGAGCGGAATCCAGGCCGCGAGTGTAATAAATCGGCAGGTAGAAGAGCGCGACCGCGGGCCTCCAATAGCCGCGCCATAGCAGGAACTGCGAAGTGAGCACGCGCCACGGCGAAGGTTTCCAGTAGGTGTGGATGGCCTGCATGTCGTCCGCGGCGAACGAGGCGTGCAGCCCGTCGTGTGCCACAAAGAGGAACCATGCCGTGAGCAGGAGGACGATGGCGAGCGTAACCCGGCTTTGAGGCACCCCCCATCTTACACTTTGCCCGGTGCGAAACGTGCCCGGGCAGAGCTGGTTCAACCGGTCAGGATGTCGCGGATTTTCCTGCTCAGCACTTCCCGGCTGAAGGGCTTCGGGAGGAAGTCCACTCCCGGCTCCAGCACGCCGTGGTGCACCACGGTGTTCTCGGTATAACCGGAAAGATACAGCACCTTCAGTCCCGGGCGTGACGCACACAGAGTGTCGGCCAGTTGGCGCCCGCTCATGTTGGGCATCACTACGTCCGTCAGCAACAGCGCGATGTGGCCGGTATAGGCGCCCGCGATCTCCAGGGCTTCCGCACCGCCGGCCGCTGGTAATACCACGTAGCCCAGTTGCCGCAGAATCTTGAGCGTGAGTTCGCGAACCGCTTTTTCGTCTTCCACCAGAAGGATGGTCTCGTTGGCCAGGGCTTTAGACTGGGACGCGTCGCCCGCGGCCGATTCGGCGGCAGCGTCCGACACTCTTGGAAAGTACAGCTTGAACGTAGTGCCCTTGTACTTCTCGCTGTAGACCCAGATGTCGCCGCCGCTCTGTTTCACCATCCCGTAGACTGTCGCCAGTCCGAGGCCCGTGCCTTTGCCCTGCTCTTTGGTGGTGAAGAAGGGCTCGAAGATGCGGCGGCGGGTCTCGGCATCCATGCCGTGGCCGGTGTCGCTCACCGCGATCATCACAAACTCGCCCGGATGAACGCCGGCATGCGTCCTGGTGTAATGCTCGTCCAGATGAACGTTCGCGGTCTCCACGACGATGCGTCCGCCCGATGGCATGGCGTCCCGTGCATTCACCGCCAGGTTTACGATCGCCTGTTCGAGGTGGACGGGATCGACCCGGATGTTGCCCACGCCCTGTCCGGCTCTGACTTCCAGTTGAATGTCCTCGCCGATCAACCGGTGGAGCATCTTCTGCGTGTTCTTGAGGGCCTCGTTCACGTTCAGTACCGTGGGCCGCATGATTTGCCGGCGGCTGAAGGCCAGGAGCTGATTGGTCAGGGCCGCGGCGCGGTCCGCCGCCTTCAGGACCTCTTCGGCATTGCCGCGCAACGGATCGAGCGGCGAGAGATCGTCGAGGATCATGCGGTTATATCCGGAGATCACGGTGAGCATGTTGTTGAAATCGTGCGCCACCCCGCCCGCCAGGCGGCCCACGGCCTCCATCTTCTGAGCGTGCAGCAACTGCTCTTCCAGGAGCTTGCGCTGGCTGATGTCGCTCACGAAGGCGATGCCGAACAGGCCCTCGTCGGTTTCCACGTTGCTGAGGCTCACCTCTACGGGAAACTCGCTTCCGTCTTTTCTCCGCCCGGCCAAATCCATGCCAATACCCATCGGCCGGACGTGGGGCCGCTCAAAATACTCCTCTCGCTGCCGGGAGTGCTTCCCGCGCCGGCTTTCCGGAAGCAGAATATCAATCCCCGCGCCCAGCAGTTGCTCCCGGGTATACCCGAACATCTCCTCCGTTCGCCGGTTCACCAGTACGATCATGCCGCTCCGATCGATGCCGATAATGGCTTGCCCCGCCGACTCGAGCAATGCCAACACCAACTTTTCGCTCTGATGTAAATGCCGCGGCATGCGGTTCGTCACGGCGTCCTCCTGGCGGTTCTCTGTCGCATCCATGTGCAGGTGCAGTGCCCCCTCTGTGTAACCTCGTACATTTTCTTACACTTTTGTAGTTAGCGCAAATCGGGCGGACGCCATTTCATAAATACCGCCGCGAACTCCAATAGAGCCGCAAGAAACCGCTCACGGTCGCGGCTCGGTATGGAGCCTCGTTCGGAGGTCCGGGAATACGTTGGCGAACTTCTGAAACCGCGAATTTGGCTACAGCTCCGGAGTCATCGTCAGATGAAAGCCACGACTCGCAACGTGCGCCATCAGAGGCGATGGACCCCGGCTTTCGAGGAGGAACCGGGGGCAATTCAGCTCCCGAGGCGGCCCATACCGCGATTTCGGTGGGGGATTCCCTCAACGCCCTCCTGTGGCCCTACCACATTGAGATTTGTGCTCCTTCGTGTTGTACTACCACAGGAGGGAAAGGATGGCGAAGAAGCTCGACCTCATGCAGGGAACCCTGGACGTCATGGTGCTCCAGACGCTTTCCGCCATGGGCTCGCTGCATGGTTACGGCATCGCGCGGCGCATCGAGCAGATCAGTGGAAACCAGGTGCTGCTTAACCAAGGCACGATCTATGCCTCGCTGGTAAGACTGCAGCAGCGCGGCTGGATCGAAGGCCGGTCCACCCCGTCATTTCGCAGGCTTCGGCCGAGGAACGAGATCGGAGATATCCACCACCGTGTTCCAGGCAGCGACGCGGCGGAGCGCGCCCGCGCGCGCTTCGATAATCCGAGCCTCATTTCCGCGGCCGTTCCTGCGAAGAACCTGCGAATAACTCGTCAACAACGGCAGTAGCGCGGCTGGATCAAGTGCCGGTTGGCCATCCGCCAGAAAAAGCGCATCGCGCAGATCGTCTTCCGCTTCGCGCCACTCACCCCGGCGCTGGTGAAGCACACCACGGATGTTGAGCAGCCGGATGCGGTCCATGGGAACCGTATCCTTCGCCTGGACCACCACGGCCCACGCATCCTCGAGCGTCCGCCGCGCGTCCTCAAACCGGTGCTCCTCCATGTAAGTCAACCCCAGCGCCATGAGGACGGCTGCCGCCTCAGCCGTTGCGGCGAGGCCCTCCTGGTTCCAGACCTCGGTGGCGGCCAGGTACTCCTTTTCCGCTTGCGAATACTTGCCCTCCACACGCAGCATCGTGCCGGTAATCTGATGGACCAATGCCCGGTCCTTAGGCAGCGCCGTTCGAATCGCCTGCATTCTCCTCAAGGCTATACGCGCGCCCGCCTTGTTACCCTGTTCGAGTCGTGTACTTGCCAGGATTTGAAGCGGACGCAACAACGCCCGATCGTCCGGCGGATACACCTTCTCCAGGCTCGTAATCGATTGTGCTGCAAGCTTCTCGGCTTCGGCGAACCGGCCCGCCAGGGAGATGAGCGCCGCCATGTTGATCCCGGTCAGCGCGGCGCACAAAGAGGTGTCGGGATTCCGATGTGCCAATGCCGCGGCAAGCGCGTCCTGAGCCTCTGAGAATCGCCCCTCTGCGGTTTGCGCCATGGCGCGCCGGTTCAGCTCAACGCATTCCGGTTGGATCGCCAAGGGTGAACCCCCGCCTCCCGCCGGACCCTGACAAACACCAGAAACCGGGAACAAAGCGATCAACGCCGCGGCTCTTATCGAGTCCCGTGCCCCGGGGAATGCAATCGTCATTCGGCCCTCCCAACCGGTAATGCGCGATTGCAGACCGAAACCTGCAGCTCAGGGTGTGAGGTTCATGCGCCGCAGCAGACTGACATAACGCGGGTCGGAGCGCAACGGCGTAAAGATCGGATCAATCTTCAGCTCCATAATGAGCGGCGCCCGCTGATCTATAGCTTCCCCGAAATCACGGAAGGCAGCGTCCCGATCGCCGAGTCCCAGGTGCAGCATTGCCATGTCGAATGCCGTGCCGCGGTATCGCCGCGCCGGATCGCTGACCTGCCTGGCTATGTCTAATGCCGCCTGCCGGTTGCCCAGTCGAGCCTGTGTATAGCCGATCAGGGAAACAGGCGGAGCGGCGGGCATGGCATCGCGTGCATGCTCAAACTCCGCGAGTGCTTCTTTGTCTTTCCCTTGCATCAGCAGAGCGAGCCCCATGTGCACGTACGAGATTCCAAAACCGGGAGCGAGTTCCAGGGTTTTCCGGCACTCTTCAATCGCGCGGGCGTACTGGTGGTTATCGTACAGGGCCGCACAGACGTTCACACTGACTGCCGGCGACAGCGGGTCCAACTCGTAAGCTCGCTGTACTTCCGACAAGCCTTCCTTGGCCCGGCCAATGATCAGGAGGTATTGGCCATACCAGAGATGCGCGGTTACATAGCCAGGATTGAGTTCCAGCGCTCGCCGAAAGGCCTTGTCCGCTTCGGGCCAGTCCCACTCGTCCGCGGCGATGGACGCCAATGACACATAGGCCTCAAAGGCTGTCGCGTCGATCTCCAACGCCTTCCGGGCCGACGCTTTTCCCTTGAGCTGGCCTTCCGCGGCAGAGACGTTGCTATAGCCCGGCAGTGTCGCATATGCCTCAGCGAGACCCACGTATGCCTGGGCGTATAGAGGGTCTTCTCTGATAGCTTGCTGGAAATAGTCGATCGCCTTTTCCACCATTCCGGCTCTGCCTTGCACCCGCTGATTCCAGTAGTAGCGTCCCAACAGGTAGAGCCGGTAAGCTTCGTGATTGTCGCTTTGACCGCGTGTCAGGCGCTTTTGTTCGGATCCGCTCAGCTTGAGTTGCAAGCTCTCCGCGATCTTCGCGCAAAGAGCGGCCTGCAAGGTGGCCAGTTCGGAGAGCTTCTGGTCGTAGTGTTGACCCCACACCTCGGAGCCGTCCGCCACGTTCACCAGATCGACCTGTACCCCCACGGAATCCTGGTGCCGGACCAGCCTTCCTGTCAATACCCGCCGCACCTTCAGTTCGCGGCCCGCCTGCTGCGGATCCACTTTGCGTCCCTTGTACTGTGATGCCGTGGTCGATGCGATGACTTTGAGCCTCGAGAGTTGAGACATGCTGTTGATGAGGCCCTCAGTGATGCCATCGCTCACATAGTCGAGCTCCGGGTCGCCGCTTTGGTTGGCGATCGGGAGAATGGCCATTGAATCCGCGTAGCCGGCAGGTGCGAAGGAAGGCCGCAGGAATAGCGTGGCAGCCGTAATGGGTATCGCGGCCGCCACGATCCACAGCGCGAGCCGCCATCGCGCACGCACTTCCACTGCCGGGCCGGCGGCAGTTCGGCCGTGGAGAATCTTCCGCAGGGCCACTGCGAGATCGGGCGCCGAGGAAAGACGTTCGGACGCGTGCTTGCGCAGACAACGCTGTACCACCTGCTCGAGGTCCTGTGGAACACCTGGTGCCGCCGTTTCCATCGGCGGCGCTTCGACCGTCAGGATGGCGGCAATCGCTTCCGGAACGGTCTCTCTCCCGAACAGCCGCCGCCCGGTGACCATTTCATGCAGCACGCACCCGAGTGAGAAGAGGTCGGCAGGCGCTTCCACGGGTTCGCCGCGTAATTGTTCGGGCGCCATGTAGCCGAGAGTGCCAATCGCTAATCCGGGTTTTGTCGCCAGAGTCTGAGTGACGGTTTGGGCGGCCGCCGGCATTCGGGCAATTCCGAAATCCAGGATCTTTACGTGGCCATCGCGGGTGATGAAGAGATTGTCGGGCTTGATGTCGCGATGCACGATCCTCTTCTTGTGCGCGGCGGAGAGGCCGTCGGCCACCGCAGCCGCGATTTGCGCGGCCTCGCGCCAATCGATTTTTCCTCGTGCCAGCCGCTTGGAGAGGGTTTCGCCATCCAGAAGCTCCATGACGGCAAAGAGTATGCCCTGGTCGGAATCAAGATCGTGCAACGCCAGGATGTTGGGGTGAGAAAGCGCCGCGACGGCCTGCGCCTCGCGCTGGAATCGGGTCAGGGCAATTGGATCCGCGGATACACTGGCCGGCAGAACCTTGATGGCGACTTCGCGCCCCAGCCTGGGATCAACCGCGCGATACACTTCGCCCATGCCGCCGGAGCCGACGACTCCGAGGATGAGATAACGGCCAAGCTGCCGCCCGACCAAAGATGGCCGGCTTCCGCCATATAATTCCACCGCGACATCGAGCGCCGGTGATTCCATAAAGTCCGCACTACGGTCATGCGCATCCAGCAAAGAGAGCACTTCGCGGAGGATGCTCGCATGTCCTTCGCACTCCCGCTCGACGAACGGCCGCCGCTCGGCCGCCGAAAGACGCAGTGCTGCATGATACACCGCCTCGATCCGTTCTGCTCCTTCAGGCGCCGGTTCCGGCTGCATGGGGATCACTCGTAAGTTCGCGCAGGAGCCACGACTTGGCAAAACTCCAGTCGGACTGGACTGTCCGCACCGATAGCTTCAGCACTTCACTGGTCTCCTCTACGCTCAATCCGCCGAAAAACCGCAACTCCACGACTCGGCCCTTGCGGGAGTCCATGGCTGCCAGGCGGTCGAGCGCCTCGTCCAGCGCAATCAGATCCGGGGCACGCTCCGGCGAAAGCAGCGCTTCCCCGTCTACGGTAAAGTGTTGCGCGCCGCCGCCCCGTTTCAGATAGTTGGAGGAGCGCGCGTAATCCACCAGGATTCGGCGCATCAGGTTGGCGGTAACGCCGAAGAAGTGGGCGCGATTCTCCCACTGGATCCGGCTGGCGTCGATCAACCGGATATAGGCTTCGTGAACCAGCGCCGTGCCTTGCAGGAGATGACCCGATGGCTCCCGCTCGATGTAGTTGTGCGCGATCCGGCGCAGTTCGTCATAGACAATGGGGACGAGTTGTTCGAAGGCTTGCCGATCGCCCTTGCCCCAGGCCAGCAGAAGCCCGGTAATGTCCTGTTCATCTGACATGAGACTCATCACCCAAACGCGAATTGATGATATTATACGCCGCCGGAACGGGTTACAAGGGTGCGTAACCGCTTGGGGATCTTCGAGTACGGCTAAGACGGGATGAG
Organism: Bryobacteraceae bacterium; assembly: GCA_035501495.1. Taxonomy (GTDB): domain Bacteria; phylum Acidobacteriota; class Terriglobia; order Bryobacterales; family Bryobacteraceae; genus JAIQFL01. The sequence continues at coordinate 28,511 of DATJWB010000123.1, forward strand.
CACCACGTGGAAGATCCTTTCGGAGTCGGGCCGAGGCTCTGGTAACCGCTCCTGGCCGGCAAGGGTATCACGGAGCATCAGTCTCAGGTCCAGGGTTCCCGCGGGTTGATCCAATGCCCGGAGCGCCTCGGCATCGTCCGCGTCCAACCCGAGGATCGTCGAATCGATCGTGGGGACCTGCTGCTCATGGCCCGAGCATGACGCTTCGCCGCGCGCCGGTCAACCCGGACAGATGGGGTCGTGCACGTTAGACCGGCAAACCATGCGCAACCGGTCCCACAGCGCCCGGCTGGGCGAAGGCATCGGCTTGTGCCGAGCCGTCCCCATAGCGGAGTCGGCAAACGCCCCACGCATGTTCCAGCGCGCGTGCAGAAATCGAGGATTTCGCAACGTCGCACGAACCTGGTGGACGATTCCAGATCCTTTCCGCTCGATCGCCCACGGCGACTGCCACGGTGTCAGCCCTAGCCACGGCGGCGGGCGCCATTTGCGTCAGTGCGCCAACCTTACGGCTGTCGGCAAGGTACCGGCTCAAGTCATCCTGGTAGCGGGCGGCTGACTCGCCCAGTCGCCGGGCCACCCGCCAGATGCCCGGACTGATCACCACACCCAGCAGCAGCCAAGCCAGGCGGCCAAGTCCTACGTCCAGTCACATTCAGCAGGGGGCGGCACCGGTAATGGCAGGACACCGAAAACGCGGCGCTGCTGCGTGCAGACGTCCACAGCGCGCGAACCAGGAAACCAGGCGTATGTCCTGGCGGTGTAGGTCTGGACCACAGTGCGGGCATACCGCACGACGCTCTGCGTCGCCCGGCCACCGCATGGACCTTACGTTGCCGGGCGTTCAACGTCAGCGGGCGATACTCGATTTCCAGCTCTCGCTCCAACCACCGGAAGCGGGGAGGATGACCGGCTAAGGCAGGCCGCGGCGGAGGGAGTAACGGGTTCCGGAGCAGCGCGGCGGCAATCTGCTTGACCCACCTTCCCGCCTCAACGCGGGGACGAATGAGATCGATCCAGTCGGCAGGAATGGCTGCCCGCTTCTTGCCGCCGGCTATGAACGTGAGAGCCCACAGCGGATGGCCGTTCCCTTTGAAGCAGTGCCAGGAGGTCTTTCCACAGCGGCGGTGAGAGAGGGCCCGTGAGCCCGGAAGCGCGTCTTCGGGGATTTCCAAGCGCGCCAGGAGGCGGCGTGCACGGCGACGCAGCCGGGAAGCTTCGGGGCCGCGAGGCAAGATCTTTCCAAAATGTTTGGACGATCGCGATGCTTCGTCAGGTTGACCGGCGAGCCAGCCGCTTTCGGTTACCGTCCGGCCTCTCGCTCTGGCCGCCGGCGGGTCAGGGGCGCGCCTCCCCAAAACGGTCACCCCCCGGGGGCGTTGCCGGTCATTGCCGGTCCTGACCGCCTGCCCGGTTGCTCGAGAACGTCACATAGGGGAAGACTTCGGGTATGTGGGAGTCGTAATGCCCGTGCCGGTTCCACGTCCAGCCCACGCACGGATCGAGCAACTCTCCGGTACGGCCGACCTTCTCGAAACGGGAGCAGTCGATCCGCCAGATGTCCCCGTCTTTGGGCGGGAGAGATCGTCCATCGGCAATCAGGCTCAAGCCTTGCCAGGGAAACGCAAGCTCCACGGTCCATCCCCGATCGGTATGCTCGCGCCGGTTGACCACGCCATCTACGTGCACCGCCGTCTTCAAGCCGGGGAAGTCCCAGTCCAGGAAGCCCCAGCGCTCGCCCCGCGGGTGAACGTGGCCTCCTACGCCATCCAACACCATGGTTCTTTCCTTGGCGGGATCGAATTCCGGACGCCCATAGTACAAAGATCCGGGCCTCAGGATGTCTTTCCAGATCCAAAAAACTTCGTACACCGTATTCAGAGCGTTGATTTCGAATTCATAATAGGCGTCCTGTCCGGCAAGAAACACCTCTACATCGTTCTCTTCGTAGATGCGCGAGTCACGCCTGGTGAACGTTCCCCATACGTCCGTCTCTTCCACCCAGAACCCGAAATAGAGGTAATCGTCATCCCACAGAAGCGCCACGCGCGTGTCGAACCACGCGGGCTCGCCCGTTACAATATCGACGAACGGCGTGGACTTCGGCGCCAGTTGCCAGGATGGCTCGTCGAGCCTGCCATCGACCCGGATCGGACCCGCCGCACGATAGCACGTGTAGCGGGCCGGCTTTTGCTGATGCCGGGCCAGGGGGTCGTACATCCTACTGGCCGCCGCCCCGCCCGGCCGTACGGGGAGGAGGCGGAGGCGCCCCCGTGGTTTCGAGAGGCGCCAGCCCGCTGCCCTGGATCTGGCGATTGAACGCCGGAACGTCCTTCTCCATCACGCCCTTGTATTCTTCCTGAACCGCTTTCAACTGTCGCTCCAGGTCGAATACCAGCCCGATCGCCGTCTCCGTGGGGCCGTAGTCGCCGGAACCCGCCACGTCGCCCGCGCCGGTCCCGATCTCCCCATTGAGCCAGATGAAGTTCTGGTAGAGGTTGTACGCCGTCTGAAAATATTTGTCGTCGCTGAGCGCGTCGGCGCGCGTGATCAGCTTGTACTCCACGTCCTTCAGCTTCTGGTTGATTCCATCCAGCGCCTTCAGCAGCTCGCCCCTGCCCTGAATAGTCTTCTGCTGGTCTTCGAGTTGCTTGCGCATCCACTCGATCTGGTTTGTCATGTCCGAGACCGTCGAGATGTCGTCTCGCACCTTGAGCTGCAACCGCACCGACGACTGCAGGTCGGTATCCGACCCGTGGCTGTCCGGCGTGCGCAGAATCTCGAGCGGCTGCGTGTAGCTCTGCCCATCGACCGTGAGCTTGACCGTGTACTTCCCCGGTGCCGCGATCGGGCCGACCTCGGCCTGCGCCAGGCCCCAGTGCGTAATGGGCCGCGAATCCACATTCATGAAACGCGGCTCCTCCCAGATGTGCGGATTCTCGTCCGGAGTGGTGCGCAAGGCGACCGCCCGCGGCGGTTCGTAATGCATGTCCCAGGAGACGCGGTTCAGGCCCGCCCGGCCGGTGCCGTTCGGCAACTTGCTCACTACGGTGCCCCCGGAATCCAGAATCTCGATCGTCACCGGTCCCTTGGGCGCAGCCTTCAGCCAATAGCTCAACAGCGCCCGGCCGCCGCGCACCATGCGATACGCAGGCCGGGGAGCTACCAGCTTGACATCGGCCGACGTTGCCGCGGGTTGATCCAGGATGCCCTGCTCGAGCGGCGTGATGTCCTCCATGATGTAGAACCCGCGGCCGTAGGTCGAAAGCACCAGGTCGTGGAATTGCTTCTGCACCACCACCCAGGACACGGGAGCGTGCGGCAGCCCGGTCTGCAGCGGCTTCCAGCTTCCCCCGTCGTTCAGCGAATAGTAGAGCGCGTTGCCGGTGCCCACGAACAGGTTGCCCTTCTGGTTGGGATTCTCCGCAATTACCCGCGCATAAGCCAGCGGTCCGGTGGGAAGATTGCTGTTGATCCGGGTCCAGGTCCGGCCCATATCGCTGGTCTTGTACACCCACGGGTCGCGGTTATCCATCAGGTGGAAATCGACGCAAATATAGGCGGTGCTCGCGTCGAAATGCGAAGGCTCGATCTTCGAAACCACTCCCCACGCCGGCAAGCCCTTGATATTCGCCGTAACGTCGTTCCACTTCTTGCCGGCATCGTCGGTGTACCAGACCTTGCCGTCGTTCGTGCCGGCCCAGATGAGGCCTGGTTGCTTCTCCGAGGGTGCGATCGAGAATACCACCTCTCCGTAGAACTGCCCCAGGTTGTCTCCGACGATGCCGCCCGAGGGGATGATGCGGCTCGGGTCCTTGGTCGAAAGATCGGGGCTCAACTCGGTCCAGCTCACCCCGCCATTGGTGGTTCGCAGAACCATCTGGCAGCCGTAGTAGACCGTGGTATGTTCGAACGGGTCGATGGCCAGCGGCGCCGTCCAATGGCAACGATACTTCGCCTGGTTGGGCGCCGAATCGAGCGTGTGCAGCCAGGGGCTGACCGACCGCGTGAGGTTGGTCTTTACATCATGGCGCGTCACTTCGTTGCCATAGCACGATGCCCAAACCACGGAGGTATCCGTGAGATCGGGAATCGTAAAACCGGACTCGCACCCTCCCAGGTTGTGCTCCCACGTCCCCACGCCGGGTGCACCGCCCCGTCCGCCTCCAAAGCCGCCCCGCCCGCCGCCACCACCCTGTCCGGGCACGTTGGGTCCTGCTTCCTGAGTCGTGCTGAGCCCGCGCATGGTGCCATCGTCCTGCATGTTCCCGTAGATGTGATAGGGCACATCCTGATCGACCGCGACATGGTAGATCTGCCCGATGGGCAGGGTCACGCGGTTGGAGCTGGTACCGTGATCGGTAGTCATGAACATGCCCCCATCATGGGTGACGAGGATGCGCTTGCCGTCCGGGTCCATCCAGATATCGTGGGTATCGCCGCCCCAACCCACGGAGCGGAACGACTTGCCGGCGTCGGTAGAGAGCCAGAAGCTGCTGTCGGCCACCAGCACTTCGTCCGGGTTGGCCGGGTTTACATTGATGCGGATATAGTATCCGGCGCGGCCGATCAGGGCCCGCTGCCAGTTCACCACCGCCCAGTTCTCTCCTCCGTCGTCGGAGCGCCACACCGATCCCTGGTCGGCGGTCTGAATCAGTGCATACACCCGCTTGGAATTCCTGGCGGCAATGGCCACGTCGATCTTGCCCACCGGGGACTTCGGCAGCCCGTGACCCTCGATCCGCTTCCAGTTGGCGCCGCCATCGTGGGTCACGAACACCCCGCTGCCCGCCCCGCCGCTCAGCATGGCGTAGGTGTGCATCACCACCTCCCACGTTCCCGCGATCAGGGTATTGGGGTCCGACGCATCCATCGAGAGTCCCGAGCAACCGGTGTTCGGATCGACGAACAGGGACCTCTGCCAGGTCTTCCCGCCGTCGGCGGTCTTGAAGACGCCCCGCTCCTGCTGCGGTCCGGAGAGGCGCCCGGCGGCGCAGACGTAGACGATGTCGGGATTGGTGGGATGCACGATGATTCGGCCGATGCGTCCGGTTTCGCGCAGTCCCATGTTGGTCCAGGTATGTCCGGCATCGGTGCTCTTGTAGACGCCGTCTCCCATCATGTCGCTGTCGCGGATGGCCCACGCTTCGCCGGTCCCCGCCCAGACCTGCCTGGGATCCGTCACGGAAAGCGCCAGGGCTCCGATGGCCTGCGCGGATTGGGCATCGAACACCGGCGCCCAGGTCCGTCCGCTGTCGGTGGACTTCCAGACCCCGCCCGACGCGGCTCCCGCATAATACGTCGTGGGGTCGCCCGGGATTCCGACCGCCGCCGATATGCGATTGCCCACCGCGGGCCCCATAAACCGGAACTGCAGGTCCTGTGGGGGAGCGCCGCCGCCCGCGCCGCGGCGTTGCGCCATTACGGGACTGGCCAGGAGTGCCGCGGCAAGCAGCAGCAGAAAGCTCCCGCGCACCGAGTACTTCATGTGCATTGAGTGGTCCTTTGAGTGGAATCGCTTGCAGTGTATATGAAATCGGAGCGTCAGGTCAAATATGGCGCGTCCATCTGCCGCGCCCCCTAGCCGGATGGGTCTTCCCGATAAAGACCCTCCACAATCGACCGCATCCGGTCGAAGCTCGCCTGGATCTCCGTTACCGCGGATCCCGCGGCTGTCAGATCACCGGTTCTGCTTTTCTTCTCCAGCTTCTGTGCCGCCGTTCGCAGTTCGAGACCGCCCAGATTGGCGGCCGCTCCCTTGATCGAGTGGGACAGCATCCGAACCTGCCTGGCGTCGTCCTCGCTGACCGCTCGGGCCAGCAGTGCGATCTGCGTTGGAACGTCCTCCACGAACCGATGGATGAGCCTGCGTGCCAGCTCGTGGTCACCCATAGTCAGCTCGTCAAATCCCTGCCGGTCAAATGGAAGATCTGCTGTTGGCGCGGCAAGCGGGGCCGGCAGAGAAGCAGGAACCTCGGGCTCGGAACGCGGCCCGCCGCCGGACCATTCCTCGATCGCCTCGCGGAGCGCGTCTGGCCGCAACGGCTTGGACACATATCCGTTCATGCCGGCGGAGAGGCATCTTTCGCGATCGCCAGCCATCGCATGAGCGGTTGTCGCGATGATGGGAATATCGTGGTTGCGCACCGGTGTCTCCAGCAAGCGAATCCGTCGCGCGGCCTCATACCCATCCATATCCGGTAACTGGCAGTCCATGAGGACGATATCGTAGTCGGCGCGGCTCAAGACGCTCAGGGCACTGCGGCCGTCGGCGACCGCCTCTGCCCGATAACCCAAGGCCTCCAGAATCCCCAACGCCACTTCCTGATTCACCTGGTTGTCTTCCACGACCAGCAGCCGCAGGCCTGCCCTGCGGGCGCGTTCGTCTTTACGCGATTCCTCCACCTCCGCCACGGGCTGTGAGGGGGGAGGGCCGTAACCGAAAAGCGATGCGAGGCACGCACCTAATTCGCCCTGTTTTACGGGTCTGGCCACATGGCCGTCGAACCCCATCCGCCGCCAGCGTTCCCCGTCGGCAGACTGCGCCAGCGGCGTCAGCAGGACAACGGGCGGCCTTACCTGTTCCGGATGGCACTTCAACCAGGACGGGACATCACGACCGGCCGCGTCCAGCAACTCCAGATCCACGAGAATCGCGTCGAAGGTGCCCCCCGCCCGGAGGAGGCTCTCGGCCGACCGCGCATCGCCGGCCTCCTCGCCTTCGGCCTTCCAAAAGGCAAGCAATTCCAGGATCAGCCTGCGGCTGGCGGCGTTATGATCCACCACCAGAACACGGCGCCCGGGCAAAGAGAGAGCGCGCGCCCGGGTGGTCGCCGCTTGCAGTGCGAACGGCAGAGTCACCCAGAATCGAGTACCCCTACCCTCCTCGCTCTGAAACCCGACTTCGCCGCCCATGATCTCCACCAGCATGCGCACGATCGACAGGCCCAGTCCGGTTCCTCCGTAGCGCCGGGCCGTCGAGTCATCCACTTGCGAGAAGGGCCGGAACAGCAGGTGGCGCTTGTTCGCGGGAATGCCGATGCCCGTATCGCTCACTTCGAAGCGGATCCTGGCAGGATCGCCGGGCCGGGCGAGTTTCGCCCGGATGGTGACCTCACCGGCCGCCGTAAACTTCACGGCATTGCCGCCCAGGTTGACCAGAATCTGGCGCAAGCGGCTTGCATCTCCACGAAGCTGCGTGGGAACGTCCGGCTCGATCCGGCAAAGCAACTCGACGCGCTTCTCCTGTGCCTTGACAGCCATGAGGTCCGCCACTCCCTCGATGAGGTTGCGCAAATCGAATGCCCGGTCCTCCAACGTGAGTTTATGTGCCTCCATTCTGGAGTGGTCCAGGATGTCGTTCAGAATATTGAGCAGTGACTCCGCGCTGTCGCGAAGCGTCTCGGCGCGCTTTCGTTGCCTGGGATCGAGGTCGCCTCCCAACAGGAGCCCGGCCATCCCCAGAATGCCGTTCATGGGAGTGCGGATCTCGTGACTCATGTTGGCAAGGAACGAGCTTTTGGCCAGATTCGCCCGTTCCGCGGACTCTTTCGCCTCCCGAAGACTTTCCTCCGCCTGTTTTCGCGGGCTGATGTCCATCAGGCTGATCTCGATCTCCCGGTGTGCGCCCTCCTCCACGAGGCCCATGTTGGCGATTACCCAGACCCGCCGGCCGTCACGCCCGCGAAGCTCGATTTCACGATTCGTCAGGGCCTTCCGCTGCCACAGGTCGTGCGCCAGCCGGGCGCCTTCGGCGTCATAACAGTAATCGATCGCGCGAGTCCCGACTACCTCTGCCGGCGAAGCTCCTACCATCTGCGCGGCGGCCGCGTTGCAGTCCAGGATTCGACCGGCCCGATTGGTGCGCAAAAACCCCGCCAGGTTGCGCTCGAACAGCTCCCGGTAGCGTTTCTCGGAAGCTCTTAAAGCCTCATGGGCTACCTGGGACTCCGTGATGTCTTCCAGATGCGCGATGAAGTGCAGCGGGGCGCCGTCTCCGGTTCTGGCCATCGCCAGGCGGATTCGGACGGGTACGGCATGGCCCTGCTGGTGGATGTAACGCTTCTCGAATTCCACCAAAGATCGGGACTCGCGGAATTGATTGTGGGCCTGTTGACTTCGTTCGATATCGTCGGGATGCGTCAATTCCCGCCAGTTTCGACCGGTCAATTCCTCCTCGGAGTAGCCGACGATCCGGCACAGAGCCGCGTTTGCCCGCAGAAAACATCCGTCCGGAGCGATCAGGGCGATTCCAGCGGGGGCCTCGGCAAAAAGACTCCGGAAGTCTTCCTGGCTTTGACGCGCCGCCTCCTCCGAATTCTTTTGCGCGGTGATGTCGGCCATCACGCCTCGCAGCGCGAGAGTTTCCGATCCCCTCCTGACAACCCTAACGTGGTCGCGCAACCAGACCGCGCGTCCGTCGGCGGCGACCATCCGGTACTCCTGAATGGAATCCCGGCCGGCGGCCGCTTCCGAAACGGCAAACCGGACCGCACGCGCCCGGTCGTCGGGGTGAAGATGATCCTGCCAGAACGACGGCTCGGACCAAGCCTGCCTGGGATAGCCCAGGATGGTTTCAGCGCACGCGCTGACAAAGGTGAACCGCATGCCTTGCGTCTCGGCCTCCCAGACGATGCCGCAAATCGAATCGATCAGACTCTCCCGTGCGCTGGTATCCCGCAACGTCTGCCGGTCGCGAATCGAACGCGAGAACGCCGCAGAGTTCTGGCTGGCCTGGAGAAAGACAAGCGCGAGACAGACGACTGCCACCACCGCGACGGCAACGCCAAAATGCCCCCCCCACAACAGCCCCCAGACGCCCGGGGGCGCGAATTGCAGAAGAAGAATTCGTTTCCATAGGGTCGGCTCCGGGCAGAGCGTACCGGCGGAAACGGCCGAGAGGACGGCCGTCATCAGCAGGATCAGCCACGCCGTCCACTCCGCCCCGGCGGCGTTCATCCGCTCGAGCGCAAAGACCGTCCAGATCGTGCTTGAAGTGTAGACACCGGCCCGGAAACTGCGCAGCCACCCTGTTGGATTGGAAGGATAGATCCGGTCGAATGACAACGCCAGCGCGAGCCGTAGTCCCGCAACCAGCCACAACAGCATCCCCCAGCTCAGGAGCAGTCGAATCCGTTCGGCAGATCCGGACTCGACCAAAACCGTGGCGAGCAGGACAGCGGGATAGGCGAGGGCTCCAGCGGCACTGCGCCGGGCCAACGTCTCCGCCTGTTCCCTGGCCATCGACGGACCCGCGGTCATGCGGGCCTTCCCTGGCAACTGTGATTCTCCTGCGCCATCGTCACTCGTAGAACTAATCGGATGGAGCGCGCGGCAGCTTTAGGGTAGTTGGCACCCTAAAGATTCTCGATCCTTGGTCGATAAGGCAATTGAGCGGCTTGCTCGATGAGACTTCGATCCAAGTTTGTCCTGTGCCGGCACCGGCGGGCTTTCACGCCGGGCTGAAGTCTGCCCGACAACCCTGTTCGCGGCTCGCCGTTCTTGATACACTCGAAAACCATGAAGAGCAATCGATTCGCGCTCCTTGGTATCGCCTTGCTGTCCGCCGCCGCCCTGTCCGCGCAGACGGACGCCCGAAGACTCCTCAAGGTGGACGACCTGCTCGCCTTCCAGGACGTGCGGGATGTGCAGATTTCACCCGACGGAAAGTGGGTCGCCTACACGCTCACCAGCGTCGATATCACGGCGGACAAGAGCGACACCGATGTGTGGATGGCGAGTTGGGACGGCAGGCAGCAGGTCCGCCTCACCTCGAGTCCGGAGAGCGAGAACGCGCCGCGCTGGAGCCCGGACGGGCGGTATCTCGCCTTCCTCTCCGGCCGTCCAGGCAAGGCAAGAGGCACGCAGGTCTGGCTGCTCGACCGGTCGGGTGGTGAGGCGCAGCAGTTTACCGAGGTAAAGGGACGGATCTCTTCTTACGACTGGTCTCCCGACGGCAAGAAGCTGCTGCTGGTGATGACCGATCGCGAACCTGGCGAGCCGGAGGAGCCGGCGGGCGGCCGCGCCGGGGCCAATGCCCCCGCTCCCAAGCCGATTGTGGTGAACCGCTATAAATTCAAACAGGACGTGGTCGGCTACCTGACCCAGCGCGCTCCGCGGCTGTATCTCTTCGATGTGGCCACGAAAAAGGCGGAGGCGCTGACGGAGGAAAGCGTGCAAGCCGGTTCGCCTTCGTGGTCGCCCGACGGCAAGTGGATCGCGTTCATGGGCCGCGAGGGCACAGACGCGGAGCGTTATAACATTTCCAACGTCTATGTGATCGAAGCTCGCGCGGGGGCTTCCCCGCGGCAGATCACGCATTACGACGGACTGCACTCGTCCGCATCCCGCGGGCGGCCGGAGTGGAGTCCGGATGGCACCCGGCTGGTGTACCTGCAAAGCTCGGGCGCGAAGCTGGGGGCGTACAACATGAATCGGATCGCGGTCGTCGCGGTCGCGGGCGGGGAACCCGGACTGGTGACCCCGAAATTCGACCGTGGGGCCGCGGCGCCGCGCTTCACGCGCGACGGCTCGCGCATTCTGTTCCTGGTGGCGGATGACCGTTGGGAGTATCCCGCCACAGTTCCGGCGAACGGCGGCAACGTCGAGAAGCTGGCGCAGGGCCCGGGCGTCATCTCCACCATCGAGCAACGCAAGGAGGGCGGCTTCGCCGTCCTGGCGGCGAGCGATTCGTTGCACGGCGAGATCCGTGCGCTCGAGAACGGCGAATTGCGCCCGCTCACGCATCATAACGACGAGCTGATAGCCAAGCTGCGTCTGGGGGCTACCGAGGAGTTCAGTTGCAAGGCAAAAGACGGCAATGAAGTACACGGCCTGTTGACCAAGCCGCCCGATTACCAGGCGGGGCACAAATATCCCACCCTGCTCCGCATCCACGGCGGCCCGAACGGGCAGGACTCCCACTCCTTCAACTTCGAGCGCCAGCTCTTCGCGGCCAACGGCTACGTGGTGGTAAATGTGAACTATCGCGGCAGCTCGGGGCGCGGCGAGAACTATCAGACGGCGATTGCCGCCGACTGGGGAAATAAAGAGGTGGTCGACCTGCAGGCTGCCATGGATTACGTGGTGTCCACCGGGCTGGCCGATCCCGGCCGCCTCGGCGTGGGCGGCTGGAGTTATGGCGGCATTCTTACCGACGCGATTATCGCCAAGGACCACCGTTTCAAAGCCGCCACCAGCGGCGCCGGGACCGCGTTCCCGATCGCGCTCTACGGAGTAGACCAGTACATTCTCCAGTACGACGAAGAGATCGGGCCGCCCTGGAAGGTGGGGCTGGATCCCTGGCTGCGGATCTCGTATCCCTTCCTGCACGCCGATCAGATCACGACCCCGACGTTGTTTCTGGGCGGGGAGAAGGACTTCAACGTGCCGCTGGTCGGCGGAGAGCAGATGTACCAGGCGCTGGCCAGCCTGGGAGTTCCGTCGGAGCTGGTGGTCTATCCCAACTCGAACCACGGGATCACGCGGCCGAGCTATCAGAAGGACCGGCTGGAGCGCTACCTGGCTTGGTACGCGAAGTACCTGAAGCCGCCAGCGCCAGCCGTGACCGCGCCGGCGAATCAATGAGCGGTTAGCCTTGGAGGAGAGATACGGACGGATGGCGGGCACCCTTTGTTGAGAGACCCGCCGCGAAAACGGTGGACCCGGCCCGAGTGTGCCGCGCGCGAGTCATCCAGCCTGTGGGACCAGCAGCATCTCGAGCTTGTCGAAGGAGAATTGATCAGCAAGCCGGGCAAGAATCGGCCACACGTGAACCTGTTCACTCGTTTGTACCCGCGGTTGATTCGAGTTTTTGGCGAGCCTATCGAGGCCTTCGCTCGAGTTTCAGGACGCCAATCCGGGACCGGGTGATTTACGACTGGTCTTTGAGATATCCGATTCGACAGTGGGGTTTGATCTCACCACGAAGGCCGGTCTTTACGCACGTGCCGGAATCGTCGAGTATTGGGTTTTCGACATCCAGGCGCGCAGCCTGGTGGTGCATCGCGATCCTCATCAGGGGCTGTACCGCCTGGTCACGGTTTACAGTGCGCGCGAGCCGGTAGCGCCGCTGGCATCGCCTGCCAGCGAGTTTCGCATGGGAGATGCCTTTTCTCAGCCCCGAGCCGCTTACTTCTTGTAGGTGCGCTCGTACTTGTTGCGGCTGTTGTACATCGTGATGGTCCCGTCCTTCTCCGCGGTCAGCCGGAGCCACTTGCCCTCGCAAATCTCGTCGATGTTCGCGATCACCGTGTCGGAGGAGTTGTGCTCTTTGCCTCCCGCGACGGCGAAATGGAGCTGCCAGATGTCCTGGAGGCCGGGACTGTCGTGGATGGTCTGCCAGATTTCCGGCGCTCCGCCTTTGCGCGCTCCGTTGTTCATGAGGGCAAGACGCGGGTGCAGGGCGTGCACGAGCTGCGGCGAGCCGGACATGTTCATCCCGTGGTGGGAGACGATGTAAACATCCACCGGCCCGATCTTGTTGGATGGGCAGACCAGGTCGAACTCCTTGTTCCAGGTGAGGTCGCCCAGGTCGATCATGCGGAAGTCGCCGTAACTGACGAGGATCCCTACGGACTGGGCGTTTTCGGTGGAGTCCACTTCGTGCTTCTCGAAGCTGGCGCACTCGGGATTGGGCTGTCCGGCGCCCGCCAGCGGTGCGCCAATCACGTCGCCGGCGGAGGAGAGCACCTTGACGTCGAGTCCTTTGATCGGGATGGTGTCGCCCGGCTTTACCAGCAAGTGCGTCCCCTTGTCGCGAAAGGCCGAGTAGGCGTTGAAAAGCACCTCGGCGTCTTTGCCCGTCTCGACGGAGGGCCCATGATCCACAAAGTTGCGGATGGGGATCTTCTCGGCGAGTTGCGGCACCCCGCCCACGTGGTCGGCGTGGTAATGGGTGATCACGAGGTAATCGATCTTCTTCACGCCCGCGGACTTGGCGGCGGCCAGAATGCGATCGGCGTCGCGGCGGTTGTAGCCCGCCCATCCGGTATCCACCAGCAGGGACTCCCCGGTGGGGGAGACCATCAGGGTGGCCTGCCCGCCTTCCACGTCGATGGAGTACACTTCCAGATTCTTGGCGGCCGGCGACAGGGCCGGTAACGCCACCAGCAGTATGCCCGGGAGCAGCAATCTCATGGCGAAAATGGTAGCATGACCGGGCAGGAGAGATTTGCCGGAACAGCCCGGCCCTAAACCTCGTACTTAGAAGTGGATGCCATTTTGTAGCCAATGCGGGAACCAGGTCCGGTCGGTGGACGTCTTTTGCGGCCGCTGCGGCGCGAGACAGCCGGTCATGGCCCCCCCACCGTCTAACACGCCGGGTACGGACGCTCTGTCCACCCTCAATCCCCGGACGGCGGCGATCCTCTGTTACGTGCCCACCATCGGCTGGATCGCCTCGATCATCGTGTTGGCATCCGCCCGGTTCCGACAGAACCGGCTGGTCCGGTTTCATGCCTTCCAGGGACTCTACCTCTTCGTTGGGTGGTTGATGGTGAGCTGGGTATTGAAGCCGCTGTCTTCGGTGATGGTCCCTCACTTTCACATTCACCAGCTCATGGAAGCCCTGCTGCTCATAGCTGCGATCTTCATGATGGTAAAGGCGTCCCACGACCAGGCCTATTCCCTGCCGCTATTTGGCGAGCTGGCGCAGCGCTCTCTCGAAGATTGACCGCCCCGGTGGATTCATGCCTCCAGGGAGGATCGCGGCGGAGACGGGGACCTGTCTGTCCCGGCCGGTATTTGCAACTGACTCATTCTAAAGTGGCACTGGTCGTATTTGGGACAATCTGTCCCAAAACCCAAGTCGCGGCCGGGAGGAAGTTGCGGTGCGGCAAACGCGAGAGACCGGTGCGCTCCGCCAGTGAGCCGATGAACCAGCCGGAACGCTGAAAACCGGTCCATCCCTTCGCCAAAACGCGCGATAATGTCCCCATGAAACTATCCGAGGGCAAGATCAAGCACCTGCGAGCGCTGTCCAACGAGCGCGGGATCATCGCAGCCGCCGCCATGGACCAGCGGGGAAGCCTCCAGAAATCGTTGGCCGCCGGGCGCGGCGTGGATGTCAAAGAGATTACTCCCGAAATGATGAGCGAGTTCAAAGTGGCCGTCAGCAAAGTTCTGACCCCGCATGCCAGCGCCATCCTGCTCGACCCGGAATTCGGATTGGAGGCGGCCAAGGCGCGCAGCCAGAATGCCGGCCTGTTGTTGGCCTATGAACTGAGCGGCTACGATAATACGCGCCCCGGCCGCCTGCCCGATCTGCTGCCGCATCTCTCCGTAAAGCGCATCGTGGAAATGGGAGCCGATGCCGTCAAGATTCTGATTTATTACTCCCCGCACGAGGACGCCTCGGTCAACGACATCAAGCACGCCTTCGTGGAACGAATTGGCGCCGAGTGCGAAACCTACGCGATCCCCTTCTTCCTGGAATTTGTGGGCTACGACCCCAAGGGCGGAGACGAAAAGGGCTTTGAGTACGCGAAAGCCAAACCGGACATCGTAAAGCGCAGCATGGAGGAGTTCTCCAAACCGCAATACAACGTGGACGTGCTCAAGGTGGAGGTTCCCATCAATGCGGAATACGTGGAGGGGTCCAGCGTTTATAAGGGACAGAAGGCCTACAGCCGCGAAGAGGCGCTGACTCATTTCCGCGAGGCCGCTGCCCTGGCTTCGAAGCCCTTCATCTACCTCAGCGCCGGTGTGAGCAACGCGCTCTTCACCGAATCGCTCAAGATGGCGTCGGAGGCCGGTACGGATTACTCGGGCGTATTGTGCGGCCGGGCTACCTGGAAGGAGGGAATTCCGGTGTACGCCAAGCAGGGCGTGAAGGCCCTCGAAGAGTGGCTGCAGCGGGAAGGGGTAAGAAACATCAACGCAGTCAACGACGCCATTCGGACCGCGACGCCTTGGCACGCCAAGTTATCCAACTAGGCGTGAGCCAGGGAGACCAGCAGCACTCCGGCCGCGAACAGCAGCAGCGAAACGGAAGCGGCCAATCGGGCGCGCCCGCCGCCCGGCGCGAGTTCTTTCCAGATCAAGAGTCCGCAAATCCCGGCAATCACCGGGCCGCCCAGCGACAATCCGAGGTACACGCTTCGTCCCAATTGCGCCTCATGCTCGGTGTTGGCTGAGACGAATACGGCCAGCGTACCAGCACACCACAGGATGCCGCCCAGAATGCCCGGCCAGTGGCGGTTGAGACGCATGCGGAAGTAGTCTCCTACATCCAGAGGCTCGCCCTCGATCGGAAGGTTCATGAAGAACAGGCTGAAGACAAAGGTCGAGAGGAACGCCCCCGCCGCCATCAGAAGCATCAGGGAATAGCCGCCCAGGGGAGCATCGCCCGTGGATGCCATCTTCAAGAGAGGATAGATTCCCACCATCAGCAGACCGCCGACTCCTGCCAGGAGCAAGGCCTTGACCGGGCCAGTGGACCGGCGGGCTGGCTTGGATTGCTGGACGGACGCCGCCCGGGATGCCGCAACCGCGGTCCGGTGAGCCATTGCATCCATCAGGACGGCGCACAGAATCAAAGCACAGCCCAGATACACAAATACGGCGCTCGAAGGCGGCTGGCCGATCTGACCCAGGAGAAGCCCAATGACAAAAGTCAGCCCCAGTGACACCGGAAAGGCCACCGCCATGCTGGATACCGACATTGCCGCCAACAGAAACATATTCGCCAGGTTGAAGATCATCCCGGCCCCCAGGGCTTCGACCCACTGTCGCTTATGGGCCTGCAACAGGTCGTCCAGGATCGAGAAGCCGTCAAAGCCCAGATTTCCGAAGGTAAATGCGAAGAACACCGCCGCGAGCCCCAGACCAACCGCAAAGTCGATGTAGTAAACCTCAAACCGCAATTTCCCCGCCAGCTTGTAGGTGCTTGCCCACAGTCCTGCGCACAGCAGGCCGAAGGTCATGAGAATCAAGGTGCCAAGGTAAGTCTGAGGGAGAATCATGGTTCGTCCACCGGAATGGATGAGATTACAATGGCGCTACAGTCAAGGTCAACCGCTTACTCCTGGCTAATGCCGGGGCGCGATCCGGGAAACTGCGCCAGCCGGATGGGTCTGGGGAGTTCCTTGCACTCCGGCAGCGGCACCTCCGAGTAGTAGTTGAGAGCATAGCGGATGTCGCGCTTGAGATTGTCGGCGCAGGCCTGGTCGGCATGCCCGGCAATCTGCCGCCACAGCGTTCGCGCCGACGCGGAGCGGTCAAGTTCTGGAGCGGCAGTCTGCTTGACGTAACAGAAGCCGGCAGCCGCGCCGGCGGCAATCGTGAGAACCGCAGCCAGGCGGCGGGAATGCCGATCCAGAACCCAGGCCCAGGCGGCGAATGCCACGGGCCCCAGCCAGATCCATTGAAACGCCGGGCGCGGCGCATGCGTGAGACCCGAGGTCACCGCGGCTGGAAGCATCGGTGCGGCGAGCAGGATGACTACCAGCAGGAGCGCGCAAGCCACCAGCCATTGGCCCGCCGCGCGGGCGTCCTCGAGCGCCAATCCCATCAGGGCCGCCAATGCCGGCAACAGGGGCAACACATATCCCGGCAGCTTGTTGGGGGCAAGGGAGAAAAACACCAGACCGACGACCGTCCACGCCAGCAGGAAACGGCGCCGCGGGTCGCGGAAAACCTCCCGCCGCAGCAGCAAAGCCAGCAACGGCGGCCAAGGCACCAACAGTCCGAGGACCACCGGCAGGTAATACCACCACGGCTGGGTATGCAGAAGCGCTCCGGAAGTCATCCGCTCGAACTGGTGCTGGACGAATAGAGTGTAGGGAAAGATCGACCCGTTGCGAAGGTAGCACAGCACATGCCAGGGCACCGCCACGATGAGGAATGGCAGAATGACGCGCGGACGCCAAAGCTCGCGCAGGCGAGCGGCCAGATTCGTGCCGCCCCAGAAGAGCAGGGGCAGCGCCAGCACCATCGGCACGCCGCTCTTTGCCAATACGGCCAGCCCAAGCAGACACGAAACCACCGGCAGTAAACGCGGGTCGCCCTTCCCGACCCACGGGAGCGCCAACAACATAGCGGCCGAGAAGGTCGCAGTCATGGGAAGATCGGTGACACCGGCCTGGCTGAATCCCAGCCAGCCGGCGCACGTTCCCAGGACGAGAGTAGCGAACCAGGCCGGCCGGCCTCCGAATTCCCGCTCCAGGATCCACCAGTAGAAGACCAGAAAAACCACGGCCATCGACGCGACGGGCAGCCTGGGAGCAATCTCCGGCCCCAGCCCCGCGCGGAATGCGATGCCCGACAGCCAGTACAGCAGGGGAGGCTTTTCGAACCACGGCTGGCCCCAGAGGCGAGGCGTGATCCAGTCGCCGGAACGCGCCATTTCGCGCGCAATGGAGGCGTACCGCGGCTCGTCCGGTCCGATGAGCCCCACCGCGCTGAGCCGGTAGAAATACGTGAAAAACGCCAGCGGCAGCGCGATCCAGAGCACCGGCGGGATTTTGCGAGCCACTTTTCCTATTATAGGGTGGTGCGTGCGACGTTTCGTCCCCTGGAAGCTGAACACATCCCCAAGGTCCTCTCGATGATGTCCCGGCTGTATGCCCAGGATGCGATTCCCTGGAACCAGGAACTCTCGCGGAAAGCCATCGCCGGCCTGCTCGCGTCGCCCGACTCGGGCGGGACCTGGCTGATTCAGGCCGATGGAGTGACCGCCGGGTACCTGGTCCTGACCATCTGTTTCAGCCTGGAATTCCGGGGGCGCTATGCGCTGCTCGACGAGTTTTTCGTGGAGGAGGCGTGGCGCGGACAAGGTCTCGGGAGCCAGGCCCTGCGCTTCGCCGAAGAGCAGAGTAGGGCGTATGGGGTGATGGCGATGCGGCTCGAGGTGGACGAGTTGAATGTGCCGGCGCAGAAACTCTACCGCCGGAACGGATTCGAACGTCACGACCGCGACGTGATGACGAAATGGCTGTCTTCCTGATGGCGGGTACGGCAAAGCCGGCCGGCAACCCGGCGGGACCACGTCAGCGCTCTCTGATAAAGTACTAGTGTCTTGCAAAAATGTCACTGTCGCGCGTGGGCCGGAGCTTCAATTGTTGCGGCACTCAGCTTGGGCGCCTGCGGTTCCAGGCCGAAGGCGCACACCCTCTCGATCGCGGCGGCGGCCGACCTGAACTTCGCCCTGGACGAGATTGCCCGCGAGTTCCGGAAAGCCCATCCCTCCGGGGAACTGCGAATCGCCTACGGCTCATCGGGTAACTTCTACTCCCAGATTCAAAACCATGCGCCGTTTGACCTCTTCCTTTCCGCCGACGTCGAGTACCCCCGGAAGCTGGCAGGGGAGGGCGTGGGGGCCGGGGACCCGGTGTTCGTCTACGCCCGCGGCAGAATCGTGGTCTGGGTGCCCGCCCAATCCCCATTAGACGCCGCCACCGCCCTCGAGTCCGAGGCGCTTCATCACCTGGCGATCGCCAATCCGCAACACGCGCCGTACGGCCGCGCCGCGGAACTCGCCCTGCGGTCGATGGGAATCTACGACCGCATCGAGGGAAAACTGGTGTTGGGGGAGAACGTCGCGCAGACCCTGCAATTCGTGCAGAGCGGAGCGGCGGATGCCGGCATCGTGGCGTTGTCGCTGGCCATCGCGCCCACCGTCCGAAATCAGGGGCGCTACTGGGAAGTTCCCCCCGACCGGTACCCCAGGTTGGAGCAGGGGGGTGTCATCATCAAAGATTCGCCGGAAGCTCGCGAATTTCGAACGTGGCTGCTGGGCGCGGACGGGCGCGCCATTCTGCAGCGGTACGGATTTTCTCCGCCGGACGAATGATATGGACTGGCAAGCCATCGGACTCAGTCTGCGGCTCTCCATCGCGACCACCTTCATCCTGCTCGCTGTGGGATTGCCGCTGGCGTATTGGCTGGCGTTCTCACACCGCCGGTGGAAGTTCCTGGTGGAGGCGGTGGTGGCTCTGCCGTTGGTGCTGCCTCCCACGGTCCTGGGCTTTTATATTCTGCTGGCGATCGGCCCGCGCAGCCCGCTTGGATCGGTCTACGGCAGGCTCACCGGAGGCATGCTGCCCTTCTCGTTCCAGGGCCTACTGCTGGCTTCGGTGCTGTACAGCCTGCCGTTCACGGTGCAGCCGGTATCCGCCGCCTTTGGCGCCGTCGACCGGAAACTGCTCGAGGCTTCGTGGTGCCTGGGTGTGTCCCGTGCCGCGACGTTCCGCCGCGTACTGGCGCCGCTGGCGCTGCCGGGTATCGCCACCGGAGCCATCCTGAGTTTCGCGCACACCATGGGCGAGTTCGGCGTGGTGCTCATGGTGGGCGGCAACATCGCGGGTGTTACCCGGACGGTCTCGATCTCCATCTACGACCAGGTACAGGCGCTCAACTACCAGGCTGCCGGGCGGACGTCGCTGTTTCTGCTGGGATTCTCGTTCACCGTTCTGGTGGTGGTCTACTCACTGCAGCGCCGGTCCGGGCCGGTGTGGCCGGGCTGAAATGTCTACCGGGCTGATTTGCCGCTGTTCGAAAACCCTGCCCTCCGGATTCTCCCTGGAAGCCGGCCTGAGCCTCGCACTCGACCGTTCTCCGGTTACCATCTTGTTCGGCCCGTCCGGGTCGGGAAAGACCACCCTCCTGCGCCTGCTGGCCGGCCTCGACCGGCCCGACAGCGGCGCCATCTCGTTCCGCGGCCAGGACTGGTTCGATTCCGCCCGCGCGATCGACTTGCCGCCGCAACAACGGAGAGCCGCATTTCTGTTTCAGGACTACGCCCTGTTCCCGCACCTGAGCGTGGCCTCCAATGTGGCATTTGCGGCCCGCCCCGGACGGGCGCGCGACCTTTTGAAGGCCTTCGGGCTGGCGCCCCTGGCCGCCCGGAAGCCGCACGCCATTTCAGGCGGCGAGGCACAGCGGGTGGCGCTGGCGCGCGCGCTGGCTGCCGGCCCCAACCTGCTTCTGCTCGATGAGCCGCTCTCCGCATTAGACCAGCCGACCCGCGCCTGGATGCGCTACGAACTGCGTCGCATGCTCCAGGAGGGCGGCGTACCCGCCATCGTGGTGACTCACGACCGCCTGGAGGCCGCCGCGCTCGGCGACTGGATCGCGGTGATGGTGGAGGGACGGCTCCGCCAGACCGGTCCGGTCCAGGACGTCTTCCGCCAACCGATTGATGCGCTGGTGGCCGCGGCGATCGGGGTGGAGAACGTGCTGCCGGCCCGCATCGTTTCGAGGGAAGGCGGCCTGGTGACGCTGCACGTGGGTGCGGTGCAGCTACAGAGCGTCGATTCCGCCGCGGTGCCTTCGGACGCCATGGCGGTGTGCGCCTGCATTCCGGCAGACGGCGTGACCTTGACGCGCGAACCGCCGCAGCCGTCCAGCGCCCGCAACCGGTTCGTAGGCCGCGTCCGGTCGGTGATGCGGGAGGGGCCTCTGGCCCGCGTGGAATTGGATTGCGGATTCCCGCTGGTCGCAATCATTACAGCCCAGTCCGCGAGCGATTTGCAGCTCCGCACCGGCGATGCCTTGAGCGCCGTCGTGAAAGCCACCTCCGTCCACTTGACCGCCGCGGCGGGCTAGTCTGGCGTCCCCGAAATGGATGGACAAACGTGTCCCGCAAGAAGGCCGCCTAAAAGGCGGCTGCGGTCAGAATTGGCCGCCCCACAATGCGACCGGTTATTTTCTGGACACTGCACCAGGCTATCGTTTCGCAGGGACCACATACCGCGCCAAATCCACGTCCGGGAAATCGAAGTGAACTTCCACTGCAGGCTGCGGCGCCGCGATCATCAGTTGGGTCGTACCCATTTCCTCCCGGCTTTTGTACGAGAGAAGACTCGTAAACCTCATGAGGGGCTGGAAGTCGCTGGAGGTCGGAATCGAGGTGTCCACCATACCCGGAGGGACGATCCAGTTGAGGCGATTTCGCGTAGTGCCGATCGTGACCGAGGCGCGCGGGTCCGGAGTGTAGCAGAACAGCGAGATCGCGCCGGCGGCGTCGCGCCCGCTCTTGCAGACGCCAATCCTGGGGACCACCACGGAGTGGTCGTTGGGAATGGGCAGTAGCTGCCGATTCCCAAAGGCCATGAAACCTGCCGAACCGCTCACGTTCGCGGAAGGACGCGCCGCACCGAGCGGCCCGACCAGGAAATGCGGAACAAACACCGTAAGCCAGGCAGTGCCGTCCGAGAAATCATGGATGCTGCCTTCCGTGCCTCCCTGCGCTTTCCACGTGCGGCCGGCGCTGTCGATCGTGAGGCTGATGTGGCGCTGCAGCAAGTCTACGCCCGATCGAAGTCCTTCTACCGTTAGCGGGATGTCCAAGGTCACCACGTCGCGGGCGCCGCTCGGCAGAATGTTGCTGCGCCTCCCGGCCCGCTGGTCGAGTGAGAAGTGAATCGGGGAGTCCCCGGCGCCGCGCGGGATCCCCGCGGCGAGCCTGCTCCCCGCGTAAGCCACCACCAGAATGATGGCTGCCAGCGCTCCGGCCAGCAATCTCGCGAGCCTGGTGGCCCGGCGCGAATACTGGATGGCCAGGATCGCCACGACCCCGGCAACGACGATTGCCGCAATGGCACCGATCAGATAGCCTTCCATGCCCAGCCAGTTGATCCGAAAACGGGCGAACACCAGGCTCTCCATGAGTCCCAGTGGAACCAATGTGAGAAGAAAAGTGAGAACCACCTGTCCCAGATTCCGCGTAATCGATGCAAGCGCAGCCACCGGCAGGATGTAAATAGCCGAGAAGAAGAATTGCCTGCAAAGCAGCGCCGGAACGTGCTCCCATAGCGGTACGCCCACCGCCGCGCAGGCACATACATGCCAGAGGAAGAGCGGAAGATTGATGCACGCGGCAAGGAACAAGCCCTTGGCGGCCAGCAGTTGCTTCCAGGCGTACGGCCGTGTCAGCCAGTATTGGCGGTCGCCCGGAAGCTTCTCCTCGTGAATGACGGCGATCACCAGACTCCAGCAGGCCAGCGGAAGCGCGAATCCCGCCAGGAGATTGAAGCCGAACAGCGAGCCGCCAACGGTGTACGTTGGATCGAGAACCGCGGAGAGGGCCATGAGGATCCAGACCGCACCGGCGTGCGGCCACAGGTGCCGGAGGTCTTTGCGAAAGATGCGCAGGATGGTGGTCATGGCGTCCTCAAGGCAAATCCGTGATGCGGCGGGCCGCGTAGTCGGCAAGACGGACCTGCGGGACGTCGAGATCGCGTTCGAAATGCGCGACTGCCTCCCATGTCTCGAGGTTCATCTCGTGAGTCGGGGGCGGAGGGCCGAAGAGCGTGGTGTCTCTCCACCAGACGGACCCGTTCAAAGGAAAGGGCCCGCGGTCGCCGGCCGAAATGAGGCTGGTGAACCTCTGCCCGTTGGTGGCCAAAACAGCCGTGACGTAGCTGCGGGCGGGGGCCCGCCCGAGCCAGGCGCACGTCACCAGCAGCCGCCCGAAAAATCCGGGCATGACTTGGCATTTGCCGTCGCCGGTAGAGGACGAGTTCTGTTCGCGGGTAGCCAGGGGAACGGATTTGCGGGCGCCCAACAGGGTCAATGCGACGGTGGTGTGAACATGGACCGGCGTATTCTTGACGGCCTCATAGAACCCCGCGTCGACGTTCACGTATTCCCAGTAAGGGCCGTCGGCCGGAATCACGTCCGGGTCCTCGAGCGAAACCGCACGATAGAGTCCGCCCTGGCGCGTCCAGCCAGCAGACCGGAACACCGCGCCGGGGGCATCGATCCGCGCCGAAATCCCTTCGCAGACAACCTGGTGGCCTTCGGGAATTCCCGCGAGGAGCACCGGCAGGTTGATGCCCGCCTGCCCAGGCCCGGGAGATCGAGCGGCATCCGCGAATCCCGGCACGTTCCGGCCGGACGGGTCGAAGGCCATATGAGCCGCCGAAGCATCGATTGGCCCTCCGGACTGCCGGGTTTCCAACGTCCAGGCGCCGTGCCACGAACCCATGAACGGAGCCGCGGCGGCAAATAGAATCGCGGCCCCCAGAATCGCGCGCGATGCCGCGGTCTTCCGCCGCGCATATTGCAGGAGGAGGACTGTCAACGCCGCGCCCACTACGACCACCCCTACGGAGAGATTGCGGATCCATTCGAGGCCTCCCCAGCCACCCGCGAGACCGCTCCGGCTCTCGAGCACGGCGCCCACGATCACGAGGCCGATGGAGGAAAGAAATCCCCACAGAAAATGTGACAGCGACTCGGTGACGGACGCCAGCGCGGCGGCGAGTGCGCAGGCTCCGCCCGTGAAGACCAGCGTGCTGACGAGGAGCAGCGGAGTGTGCCGCCAGAGAGGCATCCCGTTCACCAACACGGAGACTGCTTCGACGATGAGAATCGGAAGGGCGGCGAAGGCCGCCAGGAAGAGAGCTTTGCCCAGGAACAGGTGCCCGCGGTGGAAGGGCCGCGTCAGCCAGTACTGGCGATGGCCGGGCAGTGCCTCCTGCTGAATGACCGACACGGTAAGAAAGGCCGCGCAGAGCAGCCACAATCCGCGGAGCGTCTCCAGCAGGGGATTTACCACGAACGGCACACACTCCACCGTGCCCATCAGAGCCGCGACCACCAGCAGCGGTATGAGACGCGGCCAAAGGTGACGGACGTCCTTTCGAAAAATACGGAGAGCTTCCTGCATCGTGGCACCTTTCAGGGCTCCGTCCGGCTGGCCTTGGCGAGCGTGACAAAGATGGATCGCAGGGGCATGGGGTTTACCACCATGTCGAGAAAATCCGGGAAGGTGCGGCGCACGTCGGCAGGGGTGCGCTGCTCATCGAAGCGGGTCTCCACGAACCGTACGGCGGAGGCTGACCTCTCCTCCTTCAGCCAACTGGCCGGCCACGTTCCCGGCGCCGGTGGGGAGGCCGCAAAGGTGAGGACGATCTCGCGGAAACGGCCGCTCAGCTTCTCCAGTTCTTCGGAGAATTGCAAGCGCCCGCGGTCCAGGTATCCGATGTGGCTGGCGAACGTCTCGATCTCGGTGAGATCGTGCGAGGAAATGAAGATGGTGGTGTTTTCGGCGCGCGGCAGGAAGCCCTCGATCAACTCGTCGCGGACCAGGGCGTCGAGGCCCGTGAAGGGCTCGTCGAGCACCATCAGTTTGGGACGGTAGGCCAGTGAGGATGCGAGCGCGGCCTTCATCCGCATTCCGTGCGAGAGATGGCGCAGCTTGCGGTCGAGAGGCAACTGGAACTGGCGCACCAGTTCCGCGGCGAGCGAACGGTCCCAGGTGGGATAGAAGTGGCTGAGGTATTCGAGGAAATAGCCCACCGTCATCCATTCGGGCATCTCCTGGTTTTCGGAGACGTATCCGATCTGCGCGAAGTGATGCGGCTCGAGATGGCGGGAGTCCGCGCCCAGGACTTCGGAGCGGCCCGCGGTGGCTTCGTAGATGTTCATGAGCACCTTGATGGTGGTGGTTTTGCCCGCGCCGTTCGCGCCGACGAGGCCGTAGATGCTGCCGTCGGGAACGTCCATATAGAGGCCGTCGAGCACCCGAGTGCGCCGGAATTTTTTCGTGAGACCGTAGGTGCGAATCACGCAACTCATGTTTTCCTCCGCCCTGTTTTGGCCGAGGGCGCGGCTTCGTTCCCGTCCTGGCTGTCCAGGCGGCCCCAATGCTCCGCGAGCGCAGCGCTCACCTGGCTCAGCGACATGCCGAGTTTCTTGGCTTCGACCACCAGTTGCTCCACTTCGTTTTCGAGCAGTCGCGAGCGTTCCGCGGCGGTAGAAGCGGGCGGGTTGGCCACCACCGTCCCGGTCCCCGGCATCACTTCGAGCAGACCTTCATGGAGCAGGTGAGTTATCACCTTGTGCGCGGTGTTGGGATTGATTTTCAACTCGGCGCTGAGGGTGCGGACGGAAGGAAACGGGTCTCCAGGCCGAAGCTGCCCGGAGACGAGCGCCTTCTTGGCGGCATAGACGACCTGTTCGTAGAGCGAGGAGCCGGGGCGGAAATCCACCCGGAACGGGATCACTGGTGTATTATGACGGATGGTACACCATAGGTCAAGAGAAAGCTGTGGCAGTGGGACTCGTGGCTGTACCCATGGGCCCGGCCAGCCCACGGAAATTCATGAAAACCGGCTCGCCGGACGACGTGGCGCGGGCACTCCTGCCTGTTGCGCCCCGGCCCATCGGGGCGCTTGTCGGCCCGCACGGTGCTACTGCCCGCGAAAGGTTTTCGAGGCTGCCGCGGCCGGGCTCGGTGGGGACGATTGCCGGGCGTGCACCTTTTCGCCAGCGCGAAGGGTTTTTCGAGGCCGGCACTTAAGCCTGGGTATCCTCTGGATAGTACTCAGTGCGCAAGCGCCATCATTGGGCTCGACCCGGGCGGCGCGTCGCGCCGGGAAGAACGCAGCAATTGTTCCCGCGGTTGGTCAAAAGGTTGCAGTCAAACAAGCCCCTGTCGGCCTGCAGGCTTGATGAAATCGACGATGCCGACATTTTCTGCTCACGTCCTTCATCACTTCGCGTGCAGCATCGCCTGGATGATCGCGTCCGAGATCCCCGCCTTGCGTAATTCGACCATGTCATCGAATTCGAGATGAAAGGCGCTTGGGTTAGTTGCGATCTTGTCGATTATCAAATCGTCGCCGAACCCGGCCGTCTTAAGTTTGACGACGTCGGAGTTCGTCAAGGCTACGGGGACGGCGGCGATTTTGTCTAGGTTAATTTGGAGGCTGTTCGAGCTGATGGTGTAAAAGGTGCCCGAGAGTTGGCCGTTAAGGCTGCGCCAAATCCACGGTTTGGTGATCGTGGCCTCCTTGGTCACGTACCCTTCCTTCGACAACCGCAGCACAACTGGCTGGAGCAGCCGCTTCGAAAAGATGGTGCTTTTCCGAGCGTTAAACGCGTACTCCCCGACCTTATACGTCAGCGGTGTCGTGCCGATGATCTTTCGGTTCCACTCGACCGTGGCACCCGGTGGGATCGAGGTTACGGTCAATGCATCGTTTGCCTTCTCGTCTCCCACCGACCGTATGTTCGAACTGTCGGCGACTACCGATGGACCATCACTGATTCCTTTGAGGTCTGTCAAGCGAGTCGGCGCGACCGGCGATGTCAGTCCATTGGCCCGTGCAGCCATAATTTTGATCGCTTCCTCGGATACGCCCGCCCGCAAGAGTTGATCGGTATCAACGGGGTTAAGGCTGAAACTGACCGTGGGCGCGGTGCTGATCAGCCGCAGAAGTTCATCGGCATTGACGCCGCTTTGAACGAGTTGCATCACACGCTGGTTCGTCAAGGGGGGCGGCGTTTGTGGGAGGAGGCCAACCGGAAATGCAAGGAAAAATAGCAGCGAAACAAAGCCAAGGCGGTGAGGATGGGCGATCTGCATGACCTTGGAGTCTAGCAATCGAGACACCGCTGATAAATACTGTCTTGCGTATAGCGGTAGATCGGGGCTTAATGACCTCCCGCAAGCCCTCTCGTCCAAGTCATTTGCTTTCAGCGATGTCTATCTACAAGCGCGGAGACGTTTACTGGTACGAATTTCACTTCAATGGTGAGCGCATCCGCGAAAGCCCCCAAACGAGCAACAGGCGGGCCGCCGAAAAGATTGAGGCGGCGCACCGAACGCGATTGGCGAAGGGCGAGGCGGGGACCGTGGACCGGCCGCCAGCGCCAACGCTGACGGAATTCGCGCCACGATTCGAGAAAGCAATCCAGACGCTGTATGCGCGCAAGCCCGCGACGGTGGTGTTCTACGAGAGTAAACTCGGGATGCTGCTGCAATA
>DATJWB010000124.1:0-47280 GCA_035501495.1 Bryobacteraceae bacterium
TGATCAGGTTGGAATAGAACGCACCGGTGAGCACGTCCAGGCGCGAGTCGCTCTTCTCTTGTTCGCTCGCTCCTTGGCGCTGCGCGAGCGTTGTCTTGCCGTGAGCCACATCCTCCTCCACCTGCTGATTCGCCTGCCAGAAGAAGAGATACGGTGAGATGGTAGTTCCCATGAGTGCGACAAAGGTCGCAATGGAGGAGCCGGTCAGTGGCAGGTGTGGAAGCAGCGTCGCCTGGAGCACGGCGTGCCAGTCGGGCCGTGCCAGAAACGCGTCGATGATATAAGCGAATAATACCAGCGTCATCCATTTGAAGATTCTGGAGATGCGGCGGTAAGACGCATAGGCCATGAGCAGGAGCATGACACCGGCATAGAACGGGGTGAAGAATTGTGCGGGAATACCGGTGACCATGGCGCTCGATGCGGCCATGGCTGCCAGGTCGGCGCCGATGTTGAATACGTTTGCCAGCGCCAGCAAAGTGCAGACCGGCCAAAGGACCCGCGGGCCAAAGCGCTCGCGCAGCAGGCTGCTGAGTCCGCGTCCGCTGACCATCCCGACGCGCGCGCAGATGAGTTGAACCGCCGCCATTAAGGGAAACGAGAACCACGCCGTCCACAGACATGTGAAGCCGAACTGCGCCCCGGCGATGGAGTAGGTGCCGATGCCCGAAGGATCGTCGTCCGCAGCGCCGGTGATCAGCCCCGGCCCGAGTCTTGCCAGATAACCGGCCAGTCCGTTGCGGCGATTCTTCCCAGTCATTCGTCCACTCACGCACAACATCAGAGATCAGCAATTCGTTTGCCACGCGGATGACAGGCCGTTCCACTCATGAGGTCCGTGGAGAGTGTCGCCCCTCGCATTGGTGCGGGATTTGCACCCCTCTCCTGCGCGCGGCATGCGCCCGTGCGCAACGCCGCAAGTTCACTATGATCAAGGAGTCCCTGATGAACTGGGATCAGATAGAAGGAAAATGGAAGCAACTGAAAGGGTCGGTCCGCCAGCAGTGGGGGAAACTGACTGACGACGATGTAGCGATGATTGGAGGAAGCCGCGATAAGTTCGTGGGAAAACTCCAGGAGCGCTATGGAATAGCCAAGGAAGAAGCGCAAAGACGCGCGGATGACTGGGCCAGGACTGCTGATGCTCATGAACGCGGCGAAGGTTTGAGCGGCAGGCCTTGATGTTATGATCCACAAGCTGAAGACCGGTGAATACCGTCTTTACTCCCGGAAGGCGGATGCGAAAACCGGACGGCGCAAAAACCTGGGTACTTTCTCCACGCGGGAGGCTGCCGAAAAGCATGAACGCGCCGTGCAATTCTTCAAGCGTGCCAAATGAGGGAGCGCGGGCGAGGCGATCTTCCGCCCGCGCTGCGCCAGGCTATGCTGCCTGAGCTTCCGGCATAGCCACCGCTTTAGGCTGCAAGCCTGCCTTCGCCAGAAGCGCGTACACCACGAACCCGACCACAAAGCTGTAGAGTACCGCCGGCTCCACGTAGGTTTTCACGTCGGCGGGGAGCGGGAGGAACGGCAGAATCCCGACGACGAAGCCGACCGCCCAGGCGCCGTAGCCCGCGAAGTTCACGCCTTCTCTCGGGCCAGGCCAGCGCCGGCCCGAGAGAAGGTAGTCCGCCGCCATAGCCCCGCAGATCGGTCCGAAGGACGCACCCACGATGGTGAAAAACGAGATCAGGTTGGCGGCCACGCCGGTGACCGCGAGCACAATCCCCACCGCCGCACCGGCCATCGTGGAAGCCACCCGCGGAACGCTCGGAATCATGGTGTTGAAGCTGTTGCCGGCGATGAAAGCGCAGAAGCAGGTGGGCGGTACGGAAGCCACGGCGAACAGGAGGAACATGGCCGATGAGATGAATCCGCCGATTCCCTGAATCACATCGGCATAGTCCCATCCGAGCGTGGGATTGGTCCCGTGGGCGCCGGCCACGGAGATCAGGGGCAGCCCTCCGGCGATCAACACGGCCAGAGTAATTCCCACCAGGCCCCCCCACTTCACGTCGGTTTCATTGCGGGAGTTGGTTCCGAAATCGGCCCCGGCCGCGCCCGCCGTGGCAAAGAAGCCGATGACAATCGCGATCACGGTGGTGAATGCCGCGTAAGAGTTCGCCTGGCCCGCCGGCACCTGATACGACCCGGCTCCGCCGCCTGTCTGAAATACCACAATCAGCAGCATCAGCAGCGGAATGAAATTCAGGAACGTCGCGATCTTGGCAACGTACTGAATGCCCTTGGCGCCGACCCAGGAAAGCACCAGGCCCCAGATCAGGCCGGTAACAATGAACGGTACACTCCCGGGCACGGAATTCATGCCGACGCCCTTGAGGATGAAGTCGGTGGCCACGAAGGTCGCCACCGCAAACCAGCCGATTTGCAGGAGTCCCATCAGGAGTCCCGGCATGATGTAGCCGCCTGCGATGCCGAACGTCGAGCTTCCCAGCACGTAAAGCGGATATCCGGTCTGCATTCCCAGCATCGCGGGGACACGGTAGTAAAAGGCGTAGCACAGCACTCCGGCGATCACCAGGGCGATCAGGCACAGGACCAGGCTTCCGTGAGCAATGGTGCCTCCCGCCATCGCTTTGTAGAATGCTACCCATAGGAAGATACCGGCGTAGCTGGGCGCGGTATTGGCATACCACGGGCCGCGTTTGCCCGCCGGGTTCGGCACGGCTTTCGCTAAATAATCTGGCAGCATGGCCACTCCTTTTACGACCTGAAAACGATTGTATGACGCGGACAGTATACTACAGCCCAATTCACAACTCCTGCCCCTTCAACCTGCTACAATTCCTGTTTGACGATTCCATAGATCGCCGCCGTGCTTCGCAGGGTCTTCAAAGCTTTTCAATACCGCGATTTCCGCCTGATGTGGATGGGCGCGTGCGCATCCGCCATTGGTACGTGGATGCAATTGACTGCGCAGGGCTGGCTCATCTGGAAGATGAGCGGCAACGCGCAGCTCCTGGCGCTCGACCCCATCCTTCAGGCGATTCCCATCCTGCTGCTTTCCCTGGTAGGCGGGGTGCTCGCCGATCGTTTCGAGCGCCGCCACATGCTTATTTTTTCGCAGTGCGTGCAGATGTCGTGCGCCCTGATCCTCACGGTGCTGGTGGGATTCCACGTGATCCAGGTGTGGCACTTTCTCTGCGGCTCGTTCATCGCGGGTTTTGGGCAGGCCTTCGGCGGACCGGCCTATTCGGCGCTCATACCTACCCTGGTCCCCAAGGAGGACATGCCTAACGCGATTGCCCTCAATTCCATCCAATTCAATGCCGCGGTGATGGTGGGGCCGACCCTGGGCGGGCTGGCTTTGAAGCATCTGGGCGATACCTGGTGCTTTGGGCTGAACACGCTGTCGTTCCTCTTCCCGATCGTTTCGCTGCTAATGCTCACGGTTCGCTTCTTGCCGGAGAAGACCGGCGAGAGCATCCTGGCGAGCATGAAAGAAGGCATCCGGTTCATTCGCAAGCAGGGCGCGATGCAGGCCCTGATCGTTCTGGGCTTCCTCATGACCGCCTTGGGAGTTCCCATGCGCACGTTTCTGCCGGTGTTCGCCGACAAGGTGCTGCATCAAGGGTCTCAGACCTATGCCACCTTCCTGTCGATGTCCGGGATGGGATCGGTAGTGGGGGCGCTGGCCGTTGCGGGCTTGGGCAATGTGAGATACAAGGGCAGGATCGCGCTCGCCATGCTGATGTGCCTCGGTGCCGGCATTGCGGGCTTCGCGTTCTCGCGTTCCGTACCGTTGAGTTGCGCCCTCCTGTTCTTCTCCGGCGCTTCCATGATGGCGGTCTTCGCGATGGTTTCCTCCCTGGTGCAACTGGTGGTGACGAACCAGATGCGCGGGCGGGTGATGAGCGTTTACAACCTGACTTTCCGCGGGGGGATGCCGGTAGGAAACGAAGTCGCCGGGCAACTCGTCCCTCTGTTTACAGCTCCTACGGTTTTTGCCGTGAATGGCATGCTGCTGGTGGCCTTGGGACTCTATTTCCTGTTGGTCCAGCGGCGGGTCGCGGAGCTTTGATCTGATTTAGGGAGGAGACCATCATGCGAGGGTGCCGTGCGTTGGGCATGAGTGCCTGCGCGACATTGCTTCTGGCGGCGATCGCATTCGCGGCGAGTCCGTCGCCGCTCGAGTCGGCTCGCGACATGCAGGATCGCGCGGCGCTGGAGAAGTTCGTCAACGATTCGGCCGACGCGGCTGCCAAAATCCCTTCCGACGCCGAGGCCCAGTATCGCGTGGCGCTGGCGTCTTCCTACCTGGCCGAGGTGGAGATCGAACTTCACGACAAAAAGACGGCGCGCGCCGCCGCCGAAAGAGGCATCAAGGCCGGCGAGAGGGCGGTTCAGCTCAAACCCGATTCCGCGGAATATTATCGCGTGCTCGCTACCCTTTACGGCCAGGCGATCACGGACATCATGAGCGGATTCAGCTACGGCCCGAAGGCCAAAGATGCCATCAACAAGGCAGTCGAGAAGGCGCCCAATAATTCCTCGGTGTACGTGGCGCGCGGCGTGGGGAACTACTACCTGCCCGCCCAGTTGGGAGGCGGACCGGCGGGCGCGATTCCGGACTTTCAAAAAGCGATTCAGCTCGATCCCAGGAATGCAGAGGCCTATCTGTGGCTGGGGATCAGCCTGCGGCAGTCGAAACAGGATGCCGAGGCCCGAAAGGCATTCGAAAGGGCGCTGTCGTTGAATCCCAACCGCGTCTGGGTGAAACAGCAATTGGACAAGACGCCCGCGAAATGAAGAGTTGGGCGACCGCGGCCGCCGCGCTGGCGCTCGCCCTGCTCAGCTTCTTTCAATTTCCCGGCCATACCTACCTCCAGCAGGATTCCCAGATTTACGTCCCCATTCTGGAACACCTGCGCGATCCATCCGTGCTGCGCAACGACATCCTCGTAGAACAACCACACGTAGCTTTTACCGTTTACGATGAGGCAGCCCGTTTGCTCCGCGGCGCGACCGGTCTGGGTTTCGGCACGGTGCTCGAGTTCCAGCAGATCGTCACCCGCGCCTTGGGTATCTGGGGGCTGTTCCTGATGGCCTCCGCGCTGGGATTGCCGTGCTGGGCTTCTGTGATGGTTGGCGCGATTGTCGCGCTGGGCGCGCGCATCCTGGGACCGGAGGTGCTGACCTGGGAGTACGAGCCCACGCCTCGGGCGTTCGCGGTTCCGCTTCTGCTCTGCGGTGTTGGGCTGGCGGCCAACCGGCGATACCTCGCGGCTGGGATGGCCGGAGCGGCCGCTTTCCTGTATCACCCGCCGACGGCGGTTCCCTTCTGGCTGGTGTTCGGAGTGATTCTCGTTTTTCGAAAAAAGGCGGCGGGAGTTGCTCCGCTGGCCGCGGCTGCCGCGGTCCTTGTGGCCGCCGCGGCATTGCAGGCGGGGGGACTGGCGGCTTCCGCGGAAGCGCAGAACTTCTTCGGCAAGCTCACACCGTCGCAAACACACCTCCAGCAGATTCGCACGGCGTATGTATGGATCTCGCTCTGGCCTGGCGGACTGATTCTGCATTATCTCATTCTGTCCGCAATCTTGCTGGCGGCGTTCGTCTGCATCAGGCGAGAGACTCCAGTGGAGCTGAGAATTATCCTGTTGGGGCTGCCTGCTCTCGGCCTCGCGAGCATGGCGCTTTCCTGGCTCCTCCTCGAGCGGTCGCGATGGGCAATTGTGCCGGAGATTCAACCCATGCGCGCGCTGTTGTTCGTCGCGCTGGCGATGCAGTTTGTCACGGCCGCGGCGGCGGTCCTCGCTGTCCAAAAACACCGCTCATGGGAGGCTCTGGGATGGTTCGCCGCGGCGTACCTCCTTCCCGTCCACTCCGTGATCACGCGCGCGGTTCCCCTGCGCGAAGTGGCGCTGGTAGCGGCTTTGTCAGCCGTCACTGTGCTGGCGGCTCGCTTCGACTGGCGCTGCGGAACGGCCGCGGCCCTGGCCGCATTCTTTGCGATTCCGCTACTGGGCGGAGTCGTGAATTATCCGCGGCTCCATACACCGGAGTTGGCCCAGCTCTCGCAATGGTCGCGCAATTCGACTCCTCCGGATGCGGTATTCCTGTTTCCGGACGCAGGGCACGCGCTGTTTCCTGGAATTTTCCGGTCGGAGGCCCTGCGCGCCGTGTATGTCGATTGGAAGGCGGGAGGGCAGGTGAACTATTTGCCGGCGTTCGGCGAACAGTGGTGGTTTCGCTGGCAACAGACCATGGCCGACAGTTTCCACCCCGAGGACCTGGCCAAGTACAGCGGCTTGGGCGTCCGGTATGTTGTCCTGCACACGCGTGCGCAGTTGTCCAGAGCGCCCGTCTTCGAAAACTCGGTGTACGCGGTGTACGAACTGCCGTAGCATCGATTGTGGCGCGGGCACTCCTGCCTGCCGCGTCCCCACTCATGGAGACGCTTGTCGGGCGTGCAGTGTGCCAATGGCTTCGAAGCGGTCTTCGCCCGAGGCGTGCGAACTTCAACCTAATGAACGCTGGAAGATTGTGGAGAAGAAACAACCCGCGGCCGCTCGACGCGCACCTTCATGACGCGCGAGGTGGTGACGGGTAGATGCTCATCAACCAGAAACTGGAGATACCTTCCGCAGCCGATCAGGCCGGGTTCGATCACGCCCGATTTGTCGGCAGACCCGCGCAGTTGCGCTGGAACAGGCGTGGGGCAATACTCCGGGTGGCCGCAAATCCGGATAGCGCCGGCGCCGAGGTATTCGATCTGGTAGTGCCGGTTCCGGGTCTCTACTTCCAGCAGAGATCCGGGCGGAAGGCTCTGGCAGTCGATCAACTCGGTGGATGTCATTACAGCGCATAGGATGCCGCAAACCAGCGATGCGATTCAAAGGCGCAGTCATTTTTCGCCGCGCGGAGCATCCAGAAACAGCGCATGGTAGATCAAGTGCGTAGCCCCATCGAGCCATTGGTTCAACTCCACCTCGTGCATTTGCGCCGCCTGCGCCAGCAGGTTCCAGAAGAAGCTGTCCATGGTGCGCGCCAGAACCGGGACATCGACTCCGGGACGCGCGCCGGGAAGCCGTTGGAGGTAGGTGAAGAATCCCGCGACGCGGCTGGTCGTCCACGCCTGGATCTGCTGCTGTTTCCGCGCCAGGTCGGCATCCGACAGCGCGGCTTCCTGCCAGGCGCGGTAAGCGCCCAGAAACTGAAGGTCTGTCGCAAACACGCGCGCCAGAAACGCCCGCAGCCCGGTGCGGATCTCGCTCCACTGCTGCGGTCCAAGATCGAGGCGGGTCAGCCGGTCGAGCAGTTCGTCCATCAGCGCCAGCAACAACTGGCGCTTGGAGCGGTAATGCAGGTAGAATCCGCCGACGGCAAGGCCCGCGCGGCTGGCGATCTCCACAATGGAGGCGCCCTCGTAGCCCTTTTCGCGGAACAGAGACAGCCCCGCGGCTTTCAGTCGCGCCCGCTTCTCGATGCTGCGCTTCTGATTGGGCTCCGGTGGGAGGTCTTCGCCGGCCAGCAGATTGGGACGGGCGGACGGCGTCATCGGCGGGTGATGACTCCGACCAGTGCTCCCGCGCAGCACCAGAGCATCCAACCGCCGAACAGCCCGGCTGACTCGGGTGCCATGTTCGGAAAGACGAGCGGGAAAAAAGCGCTGGAGAACGGATCCAGAAGCAGGGTCGGGAGCAGCACGGAGACCGCCCCGGCAGGCCACTGCTCTTGCGGGAGGCGGAATCGGCGGCACAGGCGGCGGACCAGCCAGGCCATCAATGGAAAGCTGACCGCGAAGAGGATGAGGGTGGCGGTCCAATCGCCGGGGTGGAGAACGTGCTGGCCGCGGAAGCGAAGCAGAACGGTCCCGGCGACCCAGAAACTGAGGCCGTAAAGCAACAGCGGCGTCTTGATATTGAACATGAATTCATGTTCCAATAACAGGCCGGAAAAAGCAAGCACCTTCAGCGGATCAGCAGCCAGACACGTTAGACTGGTGTTGACCGGCCTCGACTTTTTCCTGCCGGGCCGCGTCTTAACCACCAGGAGCCAGATTTGATTTTTCGGGCGGTCGAAGATGCCGACCTCATTCGTCAGGCTGCCCGTGGCCAGGTGGAGGCCTTCAACCTCCTCGTGTCCCGGTGGGAGAAACGTGTCTACAACTATCTCCTGCGCATCACCGCCAATCGCGAAGACGCTCTGGATTTGACGCAGGACGTGTTTTTGAAAGCTTATCAGAACCTCCGGAAACTCGACGACCCGGCGCGCTTCGCGCCGTGGCTGTATCGCATCGCGCACAACGAGGCCTACTCCATGTTCCGCAAACGCAGGCCGGAAGCCGATGTGGAAGAGATCGAGCCGGAAGGAACGGATACCGGCATTACGGTGGGCGGGAATTCGGTGTTCCCCATTGAACTGAACCTGGCGGTTGCCAGCGCGCTCGAGCGACTTTCGCCCGATCAGCGCGAGGCGGTCGTTCTGAAAATCTACCAGGGTTTCAAATTCGAAGAGATGTCGGAAATCCTCTCCTGCCCCGTCTCTACCGTCAAGTCCCGTTTGTATACCGCGCTCGAACTGCTCAAAATCGAACTGGCTCCCGTGAAGGCACGAGGTGTGTCATGACTTGTTCGCCATTCGATTTGAGGGACTTTTTCCTCCAGGAGCTGACCGACCCGCAGCAGCGCCAGGTGGAAGCCCACATCAAACTGTGCCAGCCGTGCCGCGAAGAACTCGACCGGCTGCGCGTTACGGAAGCTGCTTTGCTCAGCGTGCGCGACGAAGAGATTCCGCAGCGCATCGCTTTCGTCTCTGACAAAATTTTCGAGCCGTCTCCCTGGCGGCGCTGGTGGGCCGCCTTCTGGGGGTCGGCCGCCCGCCTGGGATTCGCCTCGGCAGCCATGCTTTCAACGGCAATTGTGATCTACGCTCTGCATCCGGCGGGACAGCAGGCCCGGCCGATGGTGACGGCGGTACAAGCTCCGCAGCCCGTTGTGCAAACGATCTCCGACGCCGAGATCCAATCCCGGATTGACGTCGCGGTCAGCAAGGCGGTCGCCCAGGTGGAACGCCGCCAGGAGGAGAAGACCCAATCCGTAACGGCCGATCTGACGGCGATGCGGCAGCGCCTGGTGTACGCGGCCAACGTTTGGGAAATGGAGCATAAGCAGAGCCTGGTGCGCAACCAGGTGGCTGCTGATTACGGACCGCCACGCGGCGAGGGGAAGCAATGAGATCCTCCGCCATTTTCCTGCTGATCGCGCTGGCGCCTGCGGGTGCGCAGACGCCCAAGACGGCGGCCGTCACAACGCCTGTTGCGGCGGCGCCCGGCCAGCGCCCCGGCATCTCGCGCCAGACCTTCGCGGACATTGAGAAGACTTTCGACAGCCAACTCTCTGCCATCGGAGGCGCCCACCCTGTCGACCTTCTGGGGCTGACGCGCGGCCTTTACCTCGAGGACTACGGTGTGATCTTTACGACCGAGGTCAGCCTGGCTCAGACGCCCACTCTCAATCCGTTCCGGAAGGAGATCAGCCCGGAACTGCGCGCCGAGGTTCACCGGCAGAAGGTCGAGAATCTCCCGCTGTTGCGGAAAGCGATGCGCGTAATGGTGAAGACCATGGCGATGACGTTTAATGCGGCCGGCGTGAAGATGAATATTCTGAAGCCGGACGCGCAGGTTGTGCTGGCGGTGCGCATCTCGTATCTGCCTTATGAGATCACTACCGGCCTGCCGGCGCAGATCATCATGAAGGCCGACCTCAAGGACGCCTTGGCGGACAATATCAAGGTGGAAGAGCAATAGTGCGGAGCGATATAGATGTGGCGCGGGCACTCCTGCCGACGCTCTTTTTGGTCACCACCAAAAGGTGCCCCGATAAGTCAGGGCGCGGCAGGCAAGAGTGCCTGCGCTACATCGAGGTAATCCGCTGATGGCCACTACCCATACCTCCAGCCCCGACACCGCCAATCATGCCGGCATCCTGCGTCTCGGCGAACTGCTGCTCCAGCGCGGCAAGATCGAAGCGGACGACCTGGAGCGCGCGCTCGAACTCCAGAGAGAACGCGGCGACAAGCTGGGCAAGATCCTGGTGGACATGGGCCTCATCGCCCAGCGCGATGTCCTGGCAGCGCTTTCCGATCAGCTCGGCATCCCGCTGGTAACGATCGATGGCGCCCCGCCTTCGGCTCCCGAGATCGACGGGCTCTCGCATCGCTTCCTGCGCCAGTGCCGCGCGTATCCGGTGGCGCTGGCAGGCTCCACCCTGACCATCGCGATGGCCGACCCGCTGGATTTCGAGACCATCGCCGCGGTGCGCGCCTTTTCCGGCCTGCCGGTGCAGACAGTGCTGGCCGCCGAGCAGGAGATTCTCGACGCCATCGACCGGCACTACGGCGAGACCGAACGCCACATCCTCGGCGGCGAGGGTGAAGACGAGCAGGCCACTGCCGACCTCGAACATCTGCGCGACATGGCGAGCGAGGCGCCCGTCATCCGGCTCGTCAACACCATGATTGGGGACGCCCTCGAGAAGCGCGCCAGCGACATCCACATCGAGCCGTTCGAGAAGGAATTCCGCATCCGCTTCCGCGTGGACGGCGTGCTGTTCAACCAGGAACCGCCTCCCCGCGAGCTGAAGGCCGCCATCATTTCGCGTCTGAAATTGATGGCCAAGCTGAATATCGCCGAACGGCGCCTGCCGCAGGACGGCCGCATCAAGATCAAGATCCTGGGGCGCGAAGTGGACCTCCGCGTCTCCACGCTGCCCACGCTGTACGGCGAGAGTGTGGTCATGCGCCTCCTCGATCGCTCGGCGGGCGATTTCTACGACCTCCGCAAACTGGGCTTCGACGACCACATGCTGGCGCGCATGGAGCACTTCACCGGCCTGCCGCACGGCATCTTCCTCGTGACCGGCCCGACCGGCAGCGGGAAGTCCACCACGCTCTACTCGGCGCTCAAGCGCATCAACCTGCCGGACAAAAAGATCATCACCATCGAAGACCCGGTGGAATACCAGATGGACGGGATCAACCAGATCCACGTGAATCCGCAGATCGGGCTGACCTTCGCCGCGGGACTGCGCCACATCGTCCGCCAGGACCCGGACGTCATCATGGTCGGCGAAATCCGCGACCGCGAGACGGCGGATGTGGCGATTCGCGCCGCGCTGACCGGCCACCTGGTCTTCTCCACCCTGCATACCAACGATGCCCCCAGCGCGATCACCCGACTCACCGACATGGGAGTGGAGAATTACCTGATCACGTCCTCTCTGGTCGCGGTGCTGGCGCAGCGGCTGGTGCGGGTGATCTGCGCGCATTGTAAACTGGCCGCCGGGAGAGCGTTGTCTCCCGAGGGCGAAACGGTGCCCACGTTTCGCGGCGCCGGCTGCCCGGAGTGCCAGGGCCGCGGATACACGTCGCGCGTGGGCATTTTCGAGATGATGGAGTTGAACGAGGAGATCCGCAGACTCATCATGAGAAACGAGGACGCCTCGGTGCTCACGGTGGCCGCACGTAAGAACGGCATGCGGAATCTGCGGGAGGACGGCTGGCGCAAGATCGGCGACGGGGTTACTACCGTCGATGAAGTGATGCGAGTGACGCAGGAGTTTTAGATGCAGGGGTTAGGAATTGGGGGTTGGAGGGTAGGGAGGCGCGGATGCTGCTTGCAGCAATGCCCTGGCCCCCGTAGCTTTGCAACACAACCCCAACCCCTAACCCCTAACCCCCAACCCCCGTTTTTCCGCCCCCTGTTTCGTCATGGCAACTTTCTTCTTTAGAGCGGTGGCTTCCGACGGCAAGGTCCGCAGCGGCAGCATCTCGGGCGACGACGAGAAGCTGATTGCCCGTGAGCTCCGCAAGCAGGGCCTTACCCCGATCTATGTCGGGGTTGCGCCGAAGACATCGTCTTTCGAGATCAAGTTGCCCTCGTTCGGCGGCAGCAAGCGCCGCGACGTGCTCTTCTTCACCCAGGAACTCTCCACCCTGATGAATGCCGGAGTTCCGCTCGATCGCGCGCTGTCGATTACCGCGGAACTCACCGAGCGGCCCGCGTTTCGATTCGTGGTGCTGGACGTGCTGCGCGTGCTGAAGGGCGGCCGGTCGCTCGCGGACAGCCTGGCTACGCATCCCGAGTGCTTTTCCGACCTGTACATCAACATGGTCCGCGCGGGCGAGGCGTCGGGTGCGCTGGCGGCGATTTTCGAGCGGCTCGCCGAGTTCGAGCGTTCGCGCGACGATCTGCGCAACTTCATCGTCTCCTCGATGATCTATCCGGCACTGCTGGCGCTGGTCGGCATGGCATCGGTAGTGATCCTGCTGACGTTCGTGGTGCCCCGCTTCGCCACCATTTTCTCCGACCCGCGCATGAAGATCCCGCTGCCCACCCAGATCATGCTGGATGCCAGCCACATCGTGCAGGCCTACTGGTGGATGGCGGCATCGGCGCTGGCGGCCGCGTGGATTGCCTGGCAGATCTATACCCACACGGCGCCGGGGCGATTGTGGTGGGACGGCGCGCGGCTGCGGATTCCTCTGCTGGGAGACGCGTTACTCAAGGCCGAGACGGCCCGCTTCGCACGCGCCATGGCCACACTGGTCGCAAACACCGTGCCGCTGGTGCAATCGATCGGGATCGCGGCCGCGACGCTCACCAATAAGACCATCTCGGCGGCGCTGGCCGGCGTGGCGCAAGGCGTCAAGCGCGGCGAGGGGATCGCGGCGCCCATGCGCAAGGCGGGCGTCTTTCCACCGCTCGCGTCGCACCTGCTGACGGTGGGCGAAGAGACGGGGCGCCTGGACCACATGTTTGCGCGGATGGCGGACATTTACGAAACGGATACCCGGGCATCCATTAAGCGCTTCACGTCGGTCTTCGAGCCGATCGTGATCCTGATAATGGGTATCCTGGTAGGGTCCATGATTTTGAGCATGCTGCTCGCAATTACGAGCATCAACGACGTGGCGGTGTAGATATGTTCGAACGAAGCACAAGAAACCGGAAGCGGTCTCAGGCGGGCGTCACTCTGATCGAAATGCTGGTAGTGGTGACGATCATCGGCCTGTTCGTGGCGCTGGTCGGGCCGAAGCTCTTCTCGCGGGTGGACGTGGCGAGGGTCACGGCCGCGCGCACGCAGATTCATAACTTCATGGGGGCGCTGAATACCTACAAGCTCGATACCGGAACCTTCCCCACCACCGACCAGGGCTTGATGGCGCTGCGCGTCAAGCCGCAGGACGCGAATCAATGGAACGGCCCGTATCTGGAACAGGAGATTCCGAAGGATCCGTGGGGCCGCGACTATGTGTACAAATACCCGGGCGACCACGGCGATGGCCCCGACCTCATCTGCCTCGGACAAGACGGCCAACCCGGCGGCGATGGACTGAATGCCGACATTGTCAGCTGGAAAAGCCAGTAATGTGGCGCAGGCAGTCCTGCCTGCCGCGCCGAGACTCGTCTCGGCGCTCGTGGTCGCCAAGTTGAGAAATTTCGCCATGGCCGCAGACTATCTCACATGCCGGAATTCCGCCGCCGCTTGCCGCACCAATACCGGGAGGGCAAATGGCTCTTCGTGACGTGCCACCTTCACAGCAGTCTCCCGCAGGCGAAATAGCCCCCTCCTGGAAAGCTGTCTTCGGGTGCTGCTTTCGTGTGGATGGATCGCTATTTGGACACCACCCGGAGCGGCCCGATGTATCTCGCACAGAAGCCAATCGCGAACGTACTGTTGGAATCCCTACATCGCGGCGTGGAGTTGGGTCATTACGAGCTAGGAGCTTACGTCGTGATGTCCAACCATTTTCATGTGCTTCTTCTCCCGAAAATATCGCCGTCGCGACTGCTGCATTCCTTGAAAGGCGCAACAGCCCGCCAGGCGAATCTAATATTAGGTCGCACTGGGGAATCGTTCTGGCAAGCGGAGTCTTACGATCACTGGGTCCGCAATCAAGACGAATGGAATCGGATCGCGGCATACATAGAGAACAACCCGGCGAAGGCGGGCTTGGTCGATCACCCACAGGATTACCCATGGTCCAGCGCGTCGCAAAGCGGCACAAGCGCCGAGACGAGTCTCGGCGCGGCAGGCAGGAGTGCCTGCGCCACACCAGCGGCGTTACCTTGATGGAGATGATGGTCGTCATCGCCATCATCAGCCTCATCGTCGCCATTTCCGCTCCTTCCATCTCCGCCGGGCTCGACAGCATCCGCCTGGCCACCGCGTCCGACTCCATCGCCGCCTTCCTCAATTCCGCCGTCAATCACGCGGAGCGCCGCCAGCAGCCCGTCGAACTGATCATTTCGCCGAAAGAGAGCCGCCTCAGCGCCTACTCCAACGAACCAGGCTTCACCCGCGAACTGACCCTCCCCTCCGGCATCCTCATCGAGGCCGTCCTCCCGCAGATCTCCGACGATCCGGAAGGCATGCGCCGCCTCATCCTCCTTCCCGGCGCCTCGGTGCCCGGCGTCGGAATCCAGTTCGCCAATCGCCGCGGTGCCCACCGCATCGTCCGTCTCGATCCCATGACCGGCTTTCCGCGCGTGGAAAGCGTCGTAGTAAGGTGATGCGCCAGCGCGGCTTCACCGTCCTCGAAATGATCGTCGCCACCACCATCATGGGGATCGCGGTGGTCGGCCTGCTCTCGGCCATCTCCAATTCCACGCGCAACGCCGCCCGCCTGAACGAGTACAGCCGCGTCGTGCAACTGGCCCGCCTGCGCATGAACGAACTGCTGGCCGACCCCCGCCTGCCCCGCGACATCCTCCTGTCGGGGCCTTACGATCCGGCGCTCTCCGGCGGTCTTCAGGCGGGGTGGCAGGCGAGGCTCACCGCGTTCGAAGCGCCGCCCACCGCCGCGCCCGGCCAGATGTCCCTCGACCGCATTCAGTTGGAGGTGTGGTGGATGGCCGGCTCGCAGCGCCGGACCTTCACCCTGGACGGCTTCCGCCCGCGCGTCATGACGGGCGAAGACTTCGTGCCAGGAGTGGCGCGATGAGGCGTGCGGAGCGCGGCCTGACCCTCATGGAGGTGCTGGTCGCGATCACCCTGCTCAGCCTGCTCTCGGTAGGACTGCTCGTCAGCATGCAGATCGGCCTCTCCGCCTTCTCCAGGACCGACCGCAAGCTGATGGACAACCGCCGCGTCGTGGGAGCGCAGCGCCTGGTGGAGCAGGAACTCGAGGGCTTGATGCCGGTAGTCGCGCCGTGCGGCCGATCGGGGATCAAGGTCGGGTTCTTTCAGGGAGAAGCTCAGGTGATGCGGCTGGTCTCCACGTTCTCGCTGCAGCAAGCCTGGCGCGGACAGCCGCAGATTCTGGAGCTCTTCGTGATCGCCGGCGAGGAAGGCAAAGGCGTTCGACTGGTGGTGAACGAGGCCCCATACCCAGGCCCGGCCGGAGCAGGCCAACTCTGTGTAGGGATCCTGCCAGACCCGCTGACCGGGATGTCCGCGCCCCAATTCGTGCCGGTGATGGCGGGGCCAGGCTCGTTTGTGCTGGCCGACAAACTGGCCTACTGCCATTTCGCGTTCCTCTCGCCTGGTCCGCAGCCCAACCTGCCGCCGATCTGGGCGG
Source organism: Bryobacteraceae bacterium (assembly GCA_035501495.1). GTDB lineage: Bacteria > Acidobacteriota > Terriglobia > Bryobacterales > Bryobacteraceae > JAIQFL01. The sequence continues at coordinate 15,544 of DATJWB010000124.1, forward strand.
AGCGCTGGAGCAGGCCGGGGTGGCCGATGGCGGTGCGAATCGACATGGCGCCGCTCGAACCCGACCCGTCGCGCCTGCAGCCCATCTCGGTGGTGGCGCCCGTGTATGTGCACCGCTCCCCGGAGATTCCCTATGCGGACTATTAGTCGTGGCGCAGGCACTCCTGCCTGCCGCGTCCCCGCTCCTGGGGACGCTTTTTGTTGCCTCCGATCCTGGGACTGGAGCCCGACTAAAAAGCGCCCTAATGAATCGCGCCACGGCAGCGCGCTCCTCACCGTCTTGTGGCTTTCCGCCGCGCTCGGAGCCATCGCCTTCTCGCTCGCCAACACCGTCCTCGCCGAAACTGACCGCACTTCCACCGAAGTGGACGGCCTGCGCTGCTACTACCTCGCCTCGGGGGCCATCCACCGCGCCTACATCGAGGAACTCTGGTCCTCTACCCAGGCGCCCGATTCCCGGCGCATTCCCATCGGCACCATCGCCCTCAATTACGTCTTCCCCAGTGGAAACGCGCGCGTCGAAATCATCCCCGAAACCGCCAAACTGGATGTAAATTCCGTGTCCGTACAGGACCTCTTCCGCCTGGGCGTAGCGCTGGGAATCGACCCCGAGCGCGCGCAGGAAATCGCCGCGGCCATCGACGACTGGAGACGGCCCTCTCCTGCTGGCGCCGGTCCTTTCGATGGATATTATCTTTCGCTGGCGCCGTCTTTTCCGGCCAGTCACGCGTCCATACAGGAGATCGAGGAATTACTGCGCGTGAGAGGCATTACGCCTGACATCTTTTACGGGACGTATGTCCCGTCGCAGAGCCTGACCGGAGTGCCCCCGGAACCGGGCCAGCCGCGCCTGATTGCGCGGCCCGGGCTGGCCGACTGTCTCTCCGTGTTCGGTTCCAGGGATCGTGTGGATGCGAACACCGCGTCGCCGGCGGTGCTCGCGGCGGTCGGCCTCGATCCGTACGGAATCGCCGAAATCCTGAAGCGGCGCCGCATCGCACCCTTCACCCAGGATCAACTGGGACCTTTCCTGCAATCGCTTGGCGCACCCAACGCCCGACTGCGCGCCGGCGGCAACTCGATCGTGACTTTCCGTGCCACCGCCCACCTTCGCCTTCCCAACGGCCAACTCTCGGATTTGAAACGCACCGTGGCCGCGCAGGTGAAATTCATGCCGACGGGTTACGATTCGCCTATCCACATTCTGCGCTGGTACGACATGGCCTGGAGCAATTGATCGCGGCATGGCTCTCTCCGTTCCCAAGGACATTCGCAAGCTGCTGGCATTCGGCACCGGCGTGGGCGTCGAAATCTCGGGGGCTGACCTCGAGGTCGTGGCCGCGCGCGTGCGGCCTACGCGCATCGCCGTACTCGGCAGGCTCACGATCGCCAATTACGCGGCGCGTCCCGCCGCGGAGTGGGGCGCAGAGTTCGCCCGTTTTCTCAAGTCGCTGGGCGTGGGCTCCCTGAGCGCCACCGTCCTTCTGCCGCGCCGCGACGTAATCGTGCGGCAGGTGATGCTCCCCGGCGTAGCCGCCAAAGATATCGTGGCGGCGGTCCGCTTCCAGTTGGATACCCTGCACCCCTACGGCGACGAAGAGGTGTCGTACGGCTGGTCTATCCTACAGCCCGGCGCGGTGCTGGTAGGAATCGCGAAGCGGTCCGCTATCGACCGCTACCATCAGCTCTTCACGGAAGCGGGCATTGCCGTCTCGAGCTTTACGTTCTCCGCCGCCGCGGTGCATTCCGCCATCCGCTTGAATGGCGCGTCCTCGGGCGCGGGCTTCGTCGCGCTGAGCCGCACCGCCGCAGGCGCCGTGGAAGTTTACGGCGAGAGCCAGTCGCGTCCGGTCTTCTCCGCGGAGTTCGACCTCGCGCCGGAACGCGCCGCCATCCTGGCGCTGTCCGAACTGCGCCTCCCGCCCGACACCCAGCCGGTCAGGCTGGAATCCGTTCTTCCCAAGCCGGAAGTCAATCCGGTAACCAACGACCTTTCCCGCAACGCACTGCCGTATGCCACGGCGCTGGCTGGGGCTTGTCCCCGGTTCGCGCCGTCGGCAAACGTGCTGCCGGCGGAATACCGGCGCTCCAGCTCGCGTGCGGCATTCATTCCTACCCTCGTGCTGGTTGGCGTGGCGCTCCTCGTGGCTGCCGCGGCGGCACTTTACTCCAGCTATGCCGACCGCCGGTATCTGCGGAAACTCGAGGCCGAGATCGCGCGGTATGAGCCGCAGGCGCAGCGCGTAGCGGCGGTCGATCGCCAGATGAGCGAGATGCAGGCGCGCGCCAGGCTGCTCGACCAGTTCCGGCACCAGACGCGACGCGACCTCGATGCTTTGAACGAGCTCACCAGGCTGGTGGAGCCTCCCGCCTGGACCAGCGCCACCCAGTTGACGCGCGATACCGTGCGCATTGCCGGCGAAGCGCCGCAAGCATCGCCGCTATTGAAGATCCTGGATTCTTCGCCGATGTTCGAAGGCTCCGCGCAGGAGTCGATCCAGCGCAGTCCTACCGGCGCGGGCGAGATGTTTCAGATCCACATGAACCGGAGGGCCGCCAAGTGACCGTCGGGACGCTCGATCGCAAGACCGCGATTTTTCTGGTGGCCGGCTTGGCCGCGATCGTCGTTCTGCGCTTCTGGGTCTACGGCGATAGCAGCACCGGCGTGGTAGCGGCATCCGAATCGATCCCCACCGCGGAGCAGCGCCTCGCGCGCGTGCGCCAGTTGTCGGCCATGCTGCCCGGAAAGGAAGCGGTGCTCAAGCAGGTGGCTGCCGATCTCGCGGTGCGCGAGAAAGGCCTGCTGGTGGCCGACACCTACCCGCAGGCGCAGGCCTACCTGCTCAGCCTCATCCAGAAGGTGGCACAGTCCAACGGTTTCGCCGCGCCGGGAGCGGAATCCTGGGACGTCAAGCCGCTGGGCAACGACTACGGGGAGGTCTCCGTCAGCGTGGCGTTCACCTGCGGTATCGAGCAACTGGTGAACTTTCTGGCGGCCATCGCCAATCAGCCCGAGTTGCTGGCCACCAACGAAATCAGCATCAGCGGCGGCGCCGACAAAAAGAAGAATCTGCTGGTGCGCTTGCGCCTTTCCGGCGTGGTGCCTAAAAAGCTCCTGCCTGCCAAGAAACCGGGAGGTGCGCTGTGAACCGCAAGCTACTCCTCCTGGATCTCGTGCTGGTGGGAGTCGTGGCCTGGATGGGCATTCAGTTCCGGAACGAATGGCGCGCGGCCCGTGCGCGCGAGGCCGCGGCGATCGAAGGGCGTCCCAAACCGCTGCCGAACCCGCCGTTCACTCCGCTGCCCGCCGAGCCGCCGGTGATGGCGTCGGGTTACGTGAACATCCCGGATAAAATGCTGTGGGACCGGTCGCGCAACTCCACCGTGGTCGTCGAAGTGCCTCCGCCGCCGCCGCCGAAACCGATGCCGGCCCTGCCTGTCTATCACGGGATGATGACCCTGGGAGGCAGCACCACCGCATTTTTCAGCCTGACGGCCGAAGCTCCCCACCAGGGGCTTCACGTCGGCGACACCATCGGCCAATTCAAGCTTCTGAGCGTCAATAGTGATGAGATCGATTTGGAGTGGGATGGACAGACCGTTCGCCGAACGGTGGCGGAACTGAGGGGGCATCCCGTCGCGCCTGCCCCTCAGGCGGCCGCGGAGGTCCGGACCGAAACGCCGCCTCCTGTGACGGCCGCTCCGCCGCCGGTGAAATCCGGTCCTGGAGAGATGACCGCCTTCGGCAGCAAGACCTGCAGTGTAAACGACGGGAACGCCGATGGAACGGTGATCGATGGATTCAAGAAAGTGGTCCACACGAACCCGTTCGGTACGAATTGCACGTGGGAGCCGGTAGGAAAGTAGTCGCGTAGCGCATGCCCGTGAACATGGGAGCATGCACCCCTGGAGTTTGAAAATGAAATTGCTGATCGTATTCTCTGTCACCGCATGGATGCTGGCCGCCGCTGACGGCCCCTCGAAGCCGGAGGCGCACAAGGCCGCCGCGCCCCTCACCATTCCCGCCAGGGCCGTGAAGGGGGACGATGGCTCCTACCGCTACACGGATCGGCAGGGCAAAAAGTGGATCTATCGCAAGACGCCGTTCGGCATCGCCCGCGTGGAAGACAAGCCCGTGGATGAGGCGGCCGAGATGGCCCGCTTCGAGAACGTCAAAGCGGTTGAAGACGGCGATACGATCCGCTTCGAGCGGCCGGGACCGTTCGGCGTGTACCGTTGGCAGCGCAAGAAATCGGAGCTCGACGAAACGGAGCAGGCGGTGTGGGACCGGGAACAGGCGCGCGCCGCCGCGGGACGGGATTAGCCAAACATGCGCATCTTCCTCTCGTTTCGGTTAGGCATTGCGGCTTGCGCGTTGTCGGCAATGCTGGTGGCGCAGGCGCCGCCGCGAATGGTGTCGCCACCCACGCCGCCCCAGCAACAACCGCAACAGCCTCCGGCCAATCCCAACCCGCAGGCTCCGCCGCGGGCCGGCGCTCCCGGTCAACAGCCACCGGCGGCGACCCCAACGGCTCCGCAACCGGGAGCCGCGCCGGCGCCAGGCGCAGCGCAGACGCCGGCACCGTCCACTCAGCCCGCCACGCAGCCGGCCGCCGGTGTCGCACCGCAGCCTCATCTGAGCAGCGCTCAGCCCTTCCTGGTGGGCGGCGTCACGCTCACCGAGATGATCGATACGCTCGCCAGGGAGATGAAGATTAATTACATTCTCGATCCGCGCATCAAGGGTTCGGTCATCATCTACACGTACGGGGAAGTCAAGCCGGTGGACCTCATGCAGCTCATGGAGACCATCCTGCGTGTGAACGGCGCGGCCATGGTGAAGGTGGGCGACCTCTACCGCATCGTCCCGATCAATACCGTTTCCAATCTGCCGATCGATCCGATGGTGAACGCGGATCCGAAGACCATCCCCGATGATGAGCGCATGGTGCTCAACATGGTGTTTCTGAAATACGCCACGGCCGCGGAACTGGCTGCCCTCATCAAGCCATTCCTCGGGGAAGGCGCTACCGTGCAGGCATACGACGCAGGCAACCTGCTCATCCTCCAGGACAACAGCCGGAGCATGAAGCGCACGATGGAGCTGATCAGCCTTTTCGATGCGGACACCTTCGCCGGCCAGCGGGTGCGCCTGTTTGAAGTCTCCAGCAGTCGTCCCAGCGACCTGGTCAAAGAGCTGGACTCCGTTTTCAAGGCCTATGCGCTTTCCGAGAAGGGCGGAGCGGTGAAATTCATCCCCGTGGACCGCATCAACACCCTGATCGCGGTGGCGCCCAACCCCGGCATCTTCGCGGAAGTATCCAACTGGATCGAGAAGCTGGACGTTCCGGTGAGGAACTCCGCGGGCGGCATCAACAATTACGTCTACCGGCTGAAGTACGGCAGCGCGCCCACCATCGCCATGGCGATTCAGGCGCTCTACACCGGCAACATTCAGGCGCTTTCCATGCTGGCCGCATTCTCGAGCGCCGGCATGATGGGCGGCATGGGCATGATGGGCGGCATGGGGATGGGCGGCATGGGGATGGGCGGCATGGGAATGGGCGGCGCTTACGGTGGCGGAGGAGGATTGGGCGCCTACGGCGGCATGGGCAGCTATGGCGGCGCGTACGGCGGTGCGGGTGGCTTAGGCTTGGGCGGCGCGGGCGGCGTGTACGGCCTGGGAGGCATGGCGTATCAGCAGCAAGCCTTGGGAAGTTCCATCGCCGGTTCACCCGTCAACGTTCCCCCCACCGGCACCGCCATTCCACAGGGTGCGGCCGGCAGCGGCGGCATCGGTCTCACCGGCGAGTATCTGGGCACCGGGGCTGCCGGCCAACCCGGCCAGAGAATCCCGCACGTGATTCCCAATCCGTTCGACAACACGCTGCTGGTGCAAGGCACGCCGCAGGAATGGGAGCAGATCAACAGCCTGCTGCGGCAACTCGACGTTCCGCCGCGCCAGGTACTCATCGACGCCAAAATTTACGAACTCGATCTGACGGGAGCCTTCTCCGCGGGGGTTCAATCCTACCTCGATAAGAAGGACACGGGCTCGGTTTCCCGAGCGCTCAACATTGCCGCGGGCGGAAGCGGTCTTACTCTTTCGACGGGCGCGCTGGTTCTGCGCAGCAGTGAGTTGCTGGGGGTGTTGAACCTGGCCGAATCCACTCACAACGCGCGAGTGATCTCGTCGCCCAGCATCATCGCCACCGACAGCATTCCGGCGATCATGAACGTCGGCCAGGATGTTCCCGTGCTGACCTCGTCGGGCGTGGCGGTCACGGGCAGTTCTTTCAATTCGGTCAGCAGCCGCAGCACCGGCGTTACACTCAACGTATTGGCCCGTGTGAATTCGAGCGGCGTGGTGACCCTGGTGGTGGACCAGGACGTGAGCGAGCCGGAAGGGAACTCCACGAGCACCATCGATTCGCCCTCCTTCTCGCGCCGGTCGTTTACCACGCAGGTGACGGTGCAGGACGGCGACACCATCGCCATCGGCGGCTTCATCGGAGAGACCCGCGTGAACGATTCGACGGGCGTGCCGCTGCTGCATCGTATTCCGCTGCTGGGCGCCGCCTTCGGGTCGAAGAGCGTCAGCAAGAGCCGCACCGAACTGATCATCTTCCTGACACCGCGCGTGATCTACGACACGAACCAGATTCAGGAAGCCACCGACGAAATCAAGAGCAGCCTCAAGCGCATTCAGAAGATCATGGACCACGAGAAAAAGTAGGCAGGAGCGTGGCGCAGGCACTCCTGCCTGCCGCGCCCCGGCTCATAGGGGCGCTTGTCGGGCATCCACAGTGCCAGTCGCGACGAGGGGGTTTTCGAGGCTGCCGCGTCTCGTCTTGCGCCCACGGTAGCGAAGGCCCAATCGTCCCGCGATTCGGCCCATCCGTCCCAGGGCTGTTGAATGCGTCCACACGCTGGCGCACAATGCCCGTATGCGTTACTGCACTCTGTTATTCCTTCTGGCATGCTGCCTTTGGGCAGGGGATAACGACTGGACCGCCTACGGGCGCGACCCCGGCGGAACCCGTTACTCGCCGCTCCGGCAAATCACTCGCGACAACCTTCCGCGTCTCAAGGTAGCCTGGACCTACCACACCGGCGCGCTCGACCCCGCCACCCAGTTGAACGAGAAGGCCGCCTTCGAGGCCACGCCCGTGCTGCTGGAAGGCGTCCTCTACCTGAGCACGCCCTACAACCAGGTGATCGCGCTCGACCCCGTCACCGGCGCCGAAAAGTGGAAGTTCGACCCGCAGGTGAACCGCATGCACCAGTATTCCGAGGTCAGCTCGCGCGGCGTTGCCGTGTGGATCGATTCCAAGGCGGCTCCCGGGGCTCTGTGCCGCGTGCGTGTGTTCGAAGGCACCGTCGATGCCCGCCTTCTGGCGCTCGACGGCAAGACCGGTCGCCCCTGCGCGGCGTTCGGCACCGGGGGCACCGTCGATCTCACACGCGACGTCGCGTATCGCGAGGGCAACAGCCGGTGGGGCGACTACCAAGTCACCTCGGCGCCAGTCGTCGTGGGTGAGATGGTGATCACCGGCTCTTCGATCGGCGACAACTCGGAAGTCAGCACGGAGCGCGGGGTGGTGCGCGCCTACGACGTACGCACCGGCAAACTCCGCTGGACCTGGGACCCGATCCCGTGGGCCAACGAGCAAAAGCCCCGCACCGGCGCCGCCAATGCATGGTCCACCCTGGCCGCCGACCCCGGACGCGACCTGGTCTTTATCCCCACCGGCAGCGCCAGCCCCGACTACTACGGCGGCATGCGCCCGAACGACAACCGCTGGGCCAACTCAGTAGTCGCTCTCAAAGCTTCCACCGGTGCGTTCGTCTGGGGCTTTCAAGTGGTGCACCACGATCTCTGGGACTACGACGTCGCCTCCCAGCCCACCCTCATCGATTTCCGCGGCAAACCGGCGGTAGCCGTGACCACCAAGATCGGCAACCTCTTCGTGCTCGACCGCGAGACCGGCAACCCGCTGGTCACCGTGGAGGAGCGCTCCGTTCCCAAGAGCGACATCCCCGGCGAGAAGGCCTCGGCAACGCAGCCCTTGCCCGTCTGGAGCCCCATGGTGCCGCAGCGCCTCACCGCCAACGACGTATGGGGCCCGACTCCCGAGGCTCGCGAGTGGTGCCGCAACGAGATTCAGAAACTGCGCAACGACGGCCTCTTCACCCCGCCCAGCTTTCAGGGATCCGTCTCGTTTCCTGGCAATATCGGCGGCGTCAACTGGGGCAGCGCCGCGTGGGATCCGGTCCGTCACCTTCTGCTCGCCAACACCAACCGTCTGGCGGCGGTCATGAAGCTGATTCCGCGTGACGAGTTGGCCGACACCCGCAAGAACCTGAAGGAGTACGCATGGGGCGGCGAATTCGCCCGGCAAACCGGCACGCCCTACGCCATGCATCGCGACTGGCTGGTCTCTCCTGTCGGCTTGCCCTGCAACGCTCCACCTTGGGGCGCATTGGTCGCGTTCGACCTGGACACCGGAAAGCCGCGTTGGGAGTCGCCCCTGGGATCGATGGGGGCCGGCGCGCCCCCCGGAGCCATCAGTTTTGGCGGCCCGATGGCGACCGCCGGCGGGCTGGTGTTCTCCGCGGCAGCGCTCGACCCGCACCTCCGCGCGTTCGACTCGGATACCGGCAAGGAACTTTGGAGTGTCGAGTTGCCTGCCAGCGCGCAATCCACGCCCATGACTTACGAGATCGGCGGAAAGCAGTACCTCGTGATCTGCGCGGGCGGCCACGGCAAGATGAAAAGCAGGATGGGTGACGCTGTGGTCGCGTTCCGCCTCGAGTAAGCGCCGGCGTGGACAGCCGTGCATTCTGCTAGAATTCAATTCACCCGGTGGTGGAGGATTCATGAGAAGCATTCTGTTCACGCTTGTGCTTTCGGTTTGCGCGTCGCCGCTGTTTTCCCAGGGTGCGCCTCCGCAGGGCGGAGCCGACCAGCCGTACACTATGGAGTATTACTACAAGGTGCAGTGGGGCCATCAACAGGAGTTCCTTCAGCTATTCCTCAAGAACCACTACCCGCTGCTCATGAAGAATGTGCAAAGCGGCCGCATGCTTTCGGTGAAGATCGAGCAGCCCGCGAATCACGGGACCGAGGATGGCCGCTGGGATTACCGCGTCACGATTCGCTTCAAGAACTCCACCTTGGCAACCACCGCCAATCCCGACGAAGAGCGCTTCATCAAGCAGCTTTGGCCCGACCAGGAAAAATACAAACGCGAGGAACAGCGCCGCTTCGAGATCCTGGCGGCCCACTGGGATCTGCCCGTAACCGACATCACGCCGAAGCGGTAGCCCGCCGCTGTGCCCTATTCGTGACGTAGCGCTACCGCCGGATCGACTCTCGCGGCCCGCATCGCTGGAATTCCGCAGGCCATGAGCGCCACGAGCACCAGCACTGCCGGAGCCGCCAGGAACGTTACCGCATCGAGCGGCTTGACGCCGAACAGCAGCGAGCCGAGCGATCGTGTGAGCAAAGCCGCGGCTCCCACTCCCACTGCCGCCCCGATGGCCGCGATTCGCAATCCGCCCGCCAGCACCATCCGCAGGATATTTGCGCCCTGCGCTCCCAGCGCCGATCGAATCCCGAATTCGCGGATCCTCTGACTCACGGAAAACGCCAGCACTCCGAAGATCCCAACCGCCGCCAGGACCAGGGCAAGCACCGCGAATCCGCCCACCAATTCGGCGCGGAATCGCGGCTGCGCCACGGTATCGCCGACCACCTCGTCCATGGTGCGGATCTGGGTGACCGCCTGAGTCCGGTCTACGCGCGCGATCGCCTCCTTCACCGCACGCGCCATCGCCGCCGGATCGCCCCCGGTACGCAACGACAGCGCGCCCCAAAACCACGGATTCTGCGCCAGTGGCACGTACGCCTCCGCACTCTTGCGCAATTCCCCCGGACCATCCACCGCTACCTGCCGCACGACGCCGACGACCTCCCGCACCACCGGCTCGGGCCCCTTTTCCCCCATCGAGTCGAGGCGCACTCTCATCCCCAAAGGCTGACGCCCTTCCATGAAGTCGCGCACGAACTCTTCATTCACGATGCACACCGGAGCGGACCTTGCGTCATCCTGCTCCGTGAAGGCGCGGCCGGCCATCAGCGGGATGCCGATTGTCTCGAAGTACCGCGGCGAAACCAACTGATAGTTAACGGCTTTCCGCTTGGAAACATCGGCCGCGGGACGGTCCACCAGTTCGGCGGGCATCCCGATGTCCCAACCCTGCGTCGGAAGCGTCGTGCTGAAAGCAGCCGACCGCACCCCCGGCAGAGCCGCAACTTCGCGCTCCACCGCCTGGTATAGCGGCAGCGTGCTGGGCCCCTTCGGATACCGTGGGCCGGACAGGCTCAATTGTGCGGTTAGAATATGGTCCGGACGAAAGCCGAGATCCACGTGGTCGAGCGACACCAGCGTCCGCAGCAACAATCCCGCACCCGTCACCAGCATCACGGCTACCGCAATCTCCGCGGCTGCCAGCGACGCCCGGAACGCGCCCATCCCCTCCGTGGCGGTGCGGCCCCCGGCGCGCAGGGCGTCGGTAAGCGACGTCCGCGCTGCCTGCCACGCCGGCGCCAGGCCGAACAGCAGCCCCGTTACCGTAGTCAACGCCGCGGAGAATGCCACCACGCGGGCATCCAACGTCAAACGCACGCCGGCCGGCAGAGTTCCGGCAGGCAGGAACTTCGGAGCCGCGACCACCAGCACCCACGCCAGCCCGATGCCCGCGGCTCCTCCCACGAACGCCAGCAGGCCGCTCTCCGTCAGCAATTGCCCCAGGATCCGGTTGCGGCTTCCGCCCAGAGCCACCCGCACTGCAATCTCGCGAGAGCGGGCCGCGCCGCGTGTCAGCAGAAGATTCGCAACGTTCGCGCACGCCATCAGCAGGATGAGGCCCACCACCGCTGCCAGCACGAGAGACGTGGTCCGCAGGGTGTCGCCTACCGTGGCGTCATGCAGAGGCAGCATCGTAACGCCCCATCCCTTGTTGGTCTCCGGATAGTCGCGCGACAGGTTTCCACCGATTACGTCCATCGCCGCGCGGGCCTGATCGAAGCTGACCCCGGGCTTGAGGCGCGCGAAGACGCGAAGATAGTGCGGCTGCCGGCTCTCCGGACGCCGCGCGATTCGAAACAGCGTCCAGTAGTCCGCGCTGTAGAGGATCTCGAAATTCCCGGGCATCACCCCGATCACGGTCCACGGCTCGCCGTCCAACACAATCGACGAACCTACCAGCTTGGGATCGGCTCCGTACCGCGTCCGCCACATGGCCTCGCTTATGACGATCACCTTGCTTCCGGGCTTGGCATCCTCCTCGGTAAACGCCCGGCCGGCCGCCGGAGCCACTCCGAGAACGTCGAAGAACCGCCAGGTCACCGCCTGGCCGCGCATCCGCTCGGGAATCCCGTCTGTGATCCTGGTCATCGAGCTCCCGGAGAGGGCCGCCATCGACGTGAACACCTGGTTCTGTTCGGACCAGTCCAGGAAATTCAGGGGCGCTACCGCGTTGTGGCCGTTCCCCCTGGGCGGTTTCTCCCAAAGCTGAACCAGTTCGTTGGGGCGGCCGAATGGCAGTGGCCGCAACAACGCCGCATCCACCAGGCTGAAGATCGCACAGTTGGCGCCGATGCCGATTGCCAGCACCGCCACCGCAATCGCCGTGAATCCCGGGGCCTGCCGCAGCACGCGCACCGCATAGACAAGGTTCCGCCATAGTTCGCGCATAGTCAGTAAGACTCCGGCGGGGTGAAAAGGTTTGCGAGATGTGGCGCGACACTCTTGTCTGCAGCGCCCCGACTCATCGGGGCGCTTTTCGGGTTGCATCGAGTCAATGCCCGGTCGCACGCCAAAAAGGCGTCCCCCAAGAGTGCGGACGCGGCAGGCAGGAGCGCCTGCGCCACGTCAGCAGGGGCTTTTTTTCACCCGGCCCTTTTCGGTCCCGAACGCGCGCCAGAAGGTCGCCACCACTCCCTCGGCCAGCATCGTCGGGTCCCCCGAGACCCCTCTCAGAAAGATATGCCAGTACAGCACCGGTCCCAGCAGCATCGCGAGGCAGAGTTCCATGTCGAGGCCGCGCGCCAGCTCGCCCTTGCCCACGCCCTTCTCGATGAGGTAGCGCAGTTCGCGCCGAGGCGGTTCCATGGCCATGGTGCGCCAGGCGTTGCCGAACTCCCGGTGGGTGGCCGAATACGCCATCACGTGCGGCAAAATGCGATCGCGCACCGCCGGGTTCTCCTTGGGGCGGTGCGCGAGTACCGCGACCATGTCGGCGCGGGTGTTTCCGGAATCGAATTTCGGCCGCGAGTCGAGCCCGTTGATCGTGGCCATCATCTCCAGCACCAGCGCCTCCTTATCGGGCCAATGCTTGTAGATAGTGGCCTTGCTGACACCCGAGCGCGCGGCGATGGCGTCCATGCTGGCGGCCTCAATCCCTCGCTCCGCCACCATTTCGAGCGTTGCTTCGATCACTTTCTTGTGTGCGGCCTCGCTCCGCGTTCGCGGCATCCTATACCTGAATCCTCGAAAACAGGCGACTTCCGATGAAGAGTACCAGGGTAGCACCCAGGAGCAGGACGGCGGCATCCAGCATCGTTCCGAAATGCGACAGCCCGATCAGCGCCGTCCGCAAGCCGTCCACGCCGTATGCCAGCGGGTCGATGCTGACGATCGCGGCCAGCAGCTTCGGCAGGTCGCGCAGCGGATAGAGCGCCCCGGAGAGGAAGAAGATCGGCATCACCAGGAAGCTCATGATCATCTGGAAGCCCTGGATGTTCTGCAGCGCGGAGCCGATAGCCGTCCCCAGCGCGGCGAACAGCGACGCGATCATCAGCATGAACAGCAGCGCCAGCGGCAACTGGCGATAGTCCGCGGGACGAAACCCCACGGCGAAACACACGATCCCGACCAGTGTCCCCTGCATCACCGCGACGGTCGCCGCCCCGAGCGTCCTGCCCAGCATCACCTGAATGCGCGGCACGGGCGCTACTAACGTTTCCTTCAGAAAGCCGAACTGCCGGTCCCAGAGCAGCCCCGCGCCTGAGAAGACGGAACTGAACAGGATCGTCATCCCGATAATTCCGGGCGCGACGAACTGCACGTAATTCCCCTGTCCGGCGCGCTGAAACACCGGTCCCAACCCGAATCCCAGCGCCACCAGGTAGAGAATCGGCTGCCCCAGCGACGCCACGATCTGCGCTCGCGAGCGGATGTACCGCTTCATCTCGCGCATCCACATGATGTAGATCACGCTCATCGTCTGCCTCCTGCCCAGAGCCGGGCCATCTGCCGCAACTGGTCCGCCGAACTCGCCGCGTCGTCCCGTATCGCCGACCCCGTCAGCGCCAGGAAGGCTTCCTCCAGCGAATCCTTGCCGGTCTGCAGCTTCAACTCCTGCGGCGAGCCCTGCGCCACGATCTTGCCGTGGTCGATTATGGCGATCCTCTGCGCCACCCGCTCGGCTTCATCCATGTAGTGTGTGGTCAGGAATACCGTCACGCCCTCGGTCTGATTCAGGTTCTTGACGTGCGTCCAGAGCTGATTGCGTGTTTGCGGGTCGAGCCCCAGCGTCGGCTCGTCCAGGAACAGGATCTTGGGCGTGTGCAGCAGCCCGCGGGCGATCTCCAGGCGCCGCTTCATCCCGCCGGAAAACAGCTTCACCAGGTCATTGCGCCGCTCCCATAGTTCGAAGATCCTGAGCAGGCGCTCGATGCGCTCGCCGCGCTCCCTTCGCGGTACGTGGTAGAACACCGCGTGCATTTCCATGTTCTCGTATGCGGTCATATCGCCATCCAGGCTCGGGTCCTGGAACACGATGCCGAATCGCTTCCGCACCTCGTGTGCATGGGTCGCCGGATTCAAGCCGTCGATTTCGAGTTTCCCGCTGGTAGGACGCAGCAGGGTAGTCAGCATCTTGATGGTGGTCGTCTTCCCCGCGCCGTTGGGGCCCAGAAAGGCGAAGATTTCGCCCGCCCGGACGTCGAAGGAGATGCCATCCACCGCCGTCAATTCGCCAAAACGCTGCACGAGTCCATTGACGTGGATCATGAATGAATACTAAACGGTTCAGTTTAGATTGTCAACAGGGCCTCTTCGCACCTGGCTCGACTACGGCGGCAATTGCGAAGAGGCCTTCCGTTTCTCCGCACAACACCTCGGCGCGAAGATCATCCTGATGATGCGGCACGGCCAACCGCCCGAGCGGTGTGGCCGCGGATCTTTCGCCCACCGAGCGCCCATTCTCTTCCGATGAATCGCCCTCGGATGGACACGTGTTGTGCGCGGATCTGAAACTGGGTCCCGCGTTCCCCCACACCTTTTCCGGCCTCGATGCCTGGTTGAAAAGCAGAAAAAGGCCTGAGATGCGGGCACCGGGCTCCCCGCAAGCCCCCGCTGCCCCATCCGGCGTACACTGGTTGTCACAGAAAGGATGCTCGCATGAATCGCAGACAGGCACTCGGCACCTTGGCATCGATGGGCATGGCCCTCAAAGTGGCCAACAGCCAGCCGGGGGGAATGATCTATCGCACGCTGGGCAAGACCGGCGAAAAAGTCTCCGCCATCGGCGTGGGCGGCGCGCACATCGGACGCGCGGAGTCCGCGGAACTCGGCACCTCGATCATCCGCACCGCCATCGACCACGGCATCACCTTCATGGACAACTGCTGGGACTATGTCGATGGCGAGGCGGAGGTGCGCATGGGCAACGCGCTGCGCGACGGCTATCGTAAAAAGGTCTTCCTCATGACGAAATTCGACGGCCGCACCAGGGAATCCGCCGCCAAACAAATCGACGAATCGCTGCGCCGCCTGCAAACCGACCACATCGACCTCATGCAGTATCACGAGAACATCCGTCTGGAGGACCCCGACCGCTTCTTCGCGCCCGGCGGCCCCCTCGAGGCCCTTCTGGAAGCCAAAAAGGCCGGGAAAATCCGCTACATCGGGTTCACCGGCCACAAGGACCCCGTCGTCCACCTCCGCATGCTCGAAATCGCCGCCCAGAATCATTTCCATTTCGATTCCTGTCAGATGCCTCTCAACCCGATGGACTGGCACTTCCGCAGCTTCACCCACCAGGTGGTTCCCAAGTTGGTGGAGCAGGGCATCGCCGTCCTGGCCATGAAGACCATGGGCAGCGGCATCATTTTGAAGAGCAACACCGTCACCCCGATCGAGTGCCTGCACTATGCTCTGAACCTGCCGACCTCCGTCGTCATCACCGGGATGGATTCGCTGGACCGGGTGACCCAGGCAGTGGAAGCCGCGCGAACCTTCAAGCCGATGAGCAAGGAAGAAGTCGCCAGGATCGTGAACAAAACCCGTGACGCCGCCATGAAGGGCGAGTTCGAGCTTTTCAAGACCAGCACCCGATTCGACGGCACTGCCAGGAATCCGCAATGGATGGGTTGAAGCTACCGAAGTGGGCAGCAGTGCCCGCGCTATTTCACTTCTTCTCCAGCTTCCACTCGGCCAGCGTTCGTCCGTCGCCTTTTCGCGACTCGAAGTCCGTCGGGCGAGGCTGTCCCGGCGCCGCGGAACATAACCTCAGCTTCTGCCCGTCGCACTCGTAAATCGCCAGCTGCGTCTTCCCAACGTGCATTCCCTCGGTGTGCAGCATGTCGATCCATCGCGGCGATTGCGCCGTATCCAGCGTAAACGTTGCGCGCAGGAAGACCTGCGGCCCGAATTGCACCGTGGTCTGACTTCCCCGAGTGATACGCTTCCCGATCTTCACCAGGGAGGCTTCCATTGGATGCCCATCCATCCGTCCCGAGAGCATCGACCAGACGCCCTCCAGTTCCGTGACCGGGCCGGCCCCGGCCGCCGCCTCCGGCAACTCTGTCGCCGGAGCGGGCGGAGAAGGTGGCTGTCCGCGCTTCAGGATCTCCAGCGCGTGTCCCGTGCCAGGCGCGGTGCCGAATCGCGTCGGCCGGGCCCCGCCCCGCGTCGTCATGCACAGCTTCCACTCATCGCCGTCGACCTCGTAAATCGCCAGCGCTTGGTTGCCCTTCTCCGGCCCGGCGGTGAAGGTCATATCGAACGACTTGGGACTTGCCTCCGCGTCGAGCGTCATCTTGCCCTCGTACACCGCGCCCATCCCCAACGACTCGAAACGGTCGCCCTTCACCACGACGCGCGCGCCCGAGAGCATCGCTGCCGGCATCTGCTGGCCGTCCACTTCCAGCGAGGCCACATACCACGTCCCCTCCAGCGGTCCGGCCGCCGCTTTCTTACTGGCGGATTTCATATTCTCAATATTGTAGAACAAATCCCACGGGAGTCAACCTCGCTTGCTACACTGCAACGTATGGTCAACTCGGTCAACGTGCGGCTCAGCCTGATGATGTTTCTCAATTACGTCATCTGGGGCTCCTGGTACGTCACCATCGGGACGTACCTCACCGCGACCCTCAGGTTTTCGGGCACTCAGACGGGCGCAATCTTCGGCACCTCGGCGCTGGCTTGCATGATTTCGCCGTTCTTCGTGGGGATGATCGCCGACCGGTTCTTTGCCACCGAGCGCGTGCTGGCGGCGCTGCATCTGGCGGGCGCGGTGTTTCTGTTCCTGGTGACCCGCTTTACCAGTTTCGGCGCGGTTTACGGCCTGATGCTGATCTATTGCCTCTGCTTCTTCCCCACCATTGCGTTGACGAATTCTCTCGCCCTGCGGCAAATCAAGGATGCGGGCGCCGAGTTCCCGCTGATCCGCGTGTTCGCCACCATCGGTTGGATTGCCATCGGCGCGACCATCGGCTGGATGGGCGTGGAGGCGTCTGCCACCCAGTTTCTGTTGGCGTCCGGCGCCTCGCTGGTGATGAGTGCGTTCAGCCTTTGTCTGCCGCACACTCCCGCGCTCGGCAAGGGGCAGCCGGTGACCTTCCGCAGCGTCCTCGGACTGGATGCCCTGGTGATGCTGAAGCGGCGCCCGTTCCTGGTCTTCGTGCTGGCGTCGATCCTGGCTTGCATTCCGCTGACGTTTTACTTCTCCTTCACGAACGCCTATCTGAACGAGGCTGGCGTGCAGAATGCCGCCGGCAAGATGACCTTGGGGCAAGCCTCGGAGGTCCTCGCCATGCTTCTGATGCCGCTGATTTTCCGCCGGATCACGGTGAAGGCCATCCTGGTAACCGGTCTGCTCTCCTGGTCGATCCGTTACGCTCTGCTCGCCTACGGCAACGCGGGCGCGGGCATGTGGATGTTCTACGTGGCCATCCTGCTGCACGGCGTGTGCTTCGACTTCTTCTTTATGACCGGGCAACTGTACACCGATCAGGAGGCGCCTTCGGACCTGCGGGTCACCGCGCAAGGCTTCCTGACGTTCGTCACCTACGGTTTGGGCATGTACATCGGGTCGAATCTTTCAGGCGTCGCGGTGGACTTCTTCACCACGAAGTCAGGCTCGGTGGTGACGCGCAACTGGGCGGGATTCTGGCTGAGCTCCGCCGTAATGTCCTTTGCGATTCTGCTGCTGGTGGCAGTGTTCTTCCAGAGCCGGGCCCGCATTCAAAGCAAGGAAGCCGCGGGGACTCTGGCCGAAGCCGCGGACTGAAGTGTTGTGGCGCAGGCACTCCTGCCGCGTCCCGACTCATCGGGACGCTTTCTGGCCGCCTTCCAGTAAGGGGTCGAATCGGCATCTTGGCATCTCGAAGCGGTGTGCTTCGAGTGCCACCGAGTGACACTCATCGCGACCTGACTTGGCGCCGACCAAAAAGCGTCGGCATGAGTGCGGACGCTGCGGACACGAGTGTCTGCGCCACGTCTCCTCACAGCAGAATCAGGCCCTTGCGCACTCCCGCCGCCACGGCCTCCGTCCGATTGGAGGCATTCAGCTTTCCGAGAATCGCCGCTACGTGGAACTTCACTGTCGTCTCGGAGATTTTGAGTTTCCACGCGATCTCTTTGTTCGCGTCGCCCTCCGACATCATGCGAAACACCTCCAGTTCGCGCGGCGTGAGGGACGGACCCTCGTGCGACGCCAGCGCGGGAACCGACGGTGCGAGCAGCCCGTCGAGCTCTCGCGGATCGATCAGCGCGAAGCCGCGTGCGGCAGCCTCCACGGCGGCCAGTATCTGCGATGCCGAAGCATCGCCCGGCAGCACGGCCCTCACGCCCAGGCGCACTGCCTCGCGCGTCCACATCGACTCCGCGCCGTCCGCCAGCACGACGAACGCAGGCCCGTGGCCATACGGAGCGGGCGAGATCTCGTCCAGCGGCAGCGCCGAGAGAACCACGTCCGGACGAAGGCTCTCCACCGCTGACAAATCCGGAAACGAACCCACCAGTTCGACGTCGAGGCCGGAGACGGCCAGCGTCTCCAGCCCCGCACGCATGACCGCGGACGGCGCCGCGATCATCAGTCGAATCACGCCGCCACCGCCTGAGCCGCGAGCCGTACGAAGACCTCTCGTACTTTGCTGCGGTCGCCGCGGAAGAATTGGAGGCGCACCACGTCGCGGCCGGAATCCATCGCCTCGCTCAAAGTGTCGAACGAGCCGAGCAGGATGTCGCCCGCGCGCAGCGACGCAGCCGCCGCAGCGCCCTTCGGATCCACATCCAGGATGAGCAATCCGAAGGAGAGCGGCCGCAATGTGACGCCAAGCGAGGGGCGCGCCCCCTGCTCCAGAAACGCCGTCACCGCGCTCGAAGGAACCGCCACCCCGAGGCCGTTCACGATGGCAGTATTGATGCCCACCACGTGTCCCCGCGCATCCGCCAGCGGCCCCCCCGAGTTGCCGGGAGCGAGCTGCACATCGGCGCGGATCCACTGCTGCCGCCCCATTCCGGGCACCCGGCCGATGGAGTGAACCACTCCTGTGGACAGCGCGCCGGAGAACCCCAGCGGGCTGCCCACGGCCATCACCAGTTCGCCGGGACGCAGCGTGCCCGAGTCCCCCGGGGTGGCGGCGGGCAGCGGGGAATCGAGCGCCGGAGAGTCCAGCCGCAGCGCCGCCAGGTCGCGGCGCCCGTCGAGCGACACCACCCGCGATTCGAAGCGGCGGCCGTCCCACAGTTCCACCTGCGGTTGTCCGACACGCGCCACGTGCGCGTTGGTGACGATCAGCCCGTCGGACTTCCACACCACTCCCGAGCCGCCGCCCCGGCTGCGGCCCGAAAACACCTGCACTGTGGAACGCCGGAGCCGTTCCGCAATTTCCCCGAATCCCCGCATGTCAGTTCCTCCGCGGACGCTCCCCGACCACGATTGCGATCTCCTTCGAAACACCGCCGCGCGACACCACCGCGGCCACGGACTGGCCCACGCCATGAGATTCCAGCACCGCCTGAATGTCGTCCGTATCCGCCACGCGGGAGCCGCCGAGTGATGTAAGGATGTCGCCAATCAGGACGCCTGCCCTGGCGGCTGATCCTTCGGGCTCGAGCGACAACACAATCAGACCTTTGTGATGATCGGGCAGTTCCACGGGTTGCAAGCCGACACCCAGATACCCCCGCGCCACGCGGCCCCGCGCCAGGATCTCATCGACTACGCGGTCGATGGTGCTTGCCGGAATCGCCAGGCCGGCAATGCGCGACAGGACGGAGGTGGCGATGCCGACCGCCTCGCCCGCTGTATTCACCACCAGGCCGCCCGACGACCCGGGATAGAGAGTGAGGTCGAGCCGGATATAGCGATCGAGCCGACCTCCCCGCCACGTCCTCCAGGGCCCGCTGACGGCACTGATAATCCCCATGGTGGCGTTGACGCCGGAATCCTGCGAACGCCCGATGGTGAGCGCGAGGTTGCCGGGCACGGGTTCGCCGGCCTTCTGGATTGCGGGAGTCGGGCCGGATTCCACCTTCAGGACGGCGATGTCGGTGCCGGAGTCACTGCCCGCCAGGGAAGCGGGGACGTTGTCACCGCCGGGCAGGGTAACGGTGATCTCCTCCTCACGACGGACGGTGTGTTCGGCGGTGATGACGATGCCCGGCCGCCAGAGCACCCCGCTCGAGCCGAAACGCGGACGCGCGTGGACGGCTACGACGGCGTGACCGGCCTTTTCCACTACTGCCGCGAGTTCGTTGGAAAGCGCGGCTAATTCGTTTGCCATTGAAAGTCTCCTGTAATCTCAGAATCGCGCCGGGGGTGGGTGGTGCGCACCGGCTATTCGGGTAGGAACCGGCCCGTCCAATCGGCCAGGACCCGTCGGACTGCGACGGTTTTTCCTTGTAAGTAAATGAAACTGCTAGGCGCCACCCGTCGGAGTCCGACGGGACATGTTGCGTGGCCCCTTGTGGCGCGGGCACTTGTGCCGACGCCTGAAGTTTCTACATTTTGATGAGAGGGCAGGTGGGTTTTGCTGGGCCGGCGGTTTCGCCTGCCGACCGGCGCTGGACCACCAGCAATCCGGAGATCGCGCCAAGCCGGCAGAGACAGGGTTTTGCTGCATATACCACTGTGGACCGCTCTTCCATCTGCCGCACGCGAGGCCAGGCGTTTGTTGCCTACGACCGCGCTTTGGATCGGCAAACTTCAGGGCCGCTCTGGCTCAGACAGCCTCAGATCGCCGATCTGGTGGCGGATGCCATTCTGGTCGCTGAATAGGGCGGTGATCCCCGGAGACGCCACGTCAGGAAGAGAACAAACGTTGTCGGGTTGGAAACGAGGCAATCTTCTGCGGTATTCAGGCATGAAAATCTTGGCAGGCGAAACCGCCTGCCGCTGTGGCTCGGGTGCGATTCTCCCACACCTTCTCAGGGAGCGATCGATGAGACGAGATCTCCCCGGAACGATTAAGCACCGCCTGCACCACGTCGCGTTCGAACCAATATTTCAGGATGCTATAATCCGATTTCAAGCGAGGAAAGGAAGGACGAACTATGGCGCAAAGCGTTCCCGAACTCAGCCCAGACCGGATCGCTTACCTGGAGGGCCTGGTGAGCCAGGCCAAAGCCGCAGCCGCGGCATTCGCACAGTACTCTCAGGAAGACGTTGACCGCATCGTCAAAGCGATGGTCCTCGCCGGAATGGACCAGGCCTTTCATCTGGCACGCCTGGCGTTTGAGGAGACGCGGCTCGGGGTCCTGGAAGACAAGGTCATGAAGAACATGGTGGCCACCGAGTTCGTCTACGACTATATCCGCAACCGGCGTACGGTGGGGGTCATCCGCGAGTTTCCCGAACGCGGCCTGGTAGAGATTGCGGAACCCATGGGGGTCATCTTCTCCGTCACCCCGATCACCAATCCCACCGCTACCGTGCTGTTCAAGTGCATCATGGCGATCAAGACCCGCAATGCGGTGGTATTCGGCCCCCATCCGCTCGCGTGGCGCTGCTGCCAGGAAGCCGTCCGTATCATGTACGACGCAGCCGTCCGGCATGGCGCGCCTCAAGGAGTCTTCACCTGTCTGGAGTCCCCCACCATCCCGGACAACGCGTACCTGATGCGGCACAAGGACGTGGCCCTGATCGACGCCACCGGCGGCCGCGGCGCCGTCAAAGCCGCATACAGCTCGGGCAAGCCGGCATTGGGCGTCGGGGCCGGCAACACCCCGGTCTACCTGGAAAAGTCCGCGAACCTCGACATGGCGGTGGTGGACATCATCACGTCCAAGACGTTCGACAACGGAACGATCTGCGCTTCCGAACAGACCGTCGTAATCGACGACGAGGTCTACGACGCCGTGCTGCGGAAGTTCGCCGAACTCGGCGCGCACATCTGCAACGAGAAAGAAGCGGCGATTCTGGGCCGCACCGTGATCGATCCCGAAACCGGAATGGCGCGCCCCATGGCCATCGGCCAGAAAGCCACCGATATCGCGCGCGTCGCCGGGCTCTCCGTCAAGCCCGACACCAAGCTGCTGATCGCGTCCATCCAGGGTGTCGGGCGGGAGCATCCCCTTTCGGTCGAAAAACTCTTTCCGGTGCTCGCGGTCTACCGGGCGAAATCCGCGGAAGAGGCGCTGCGCGTTTGCGTGGAGGTCAATCACGCGGGCGGACGAGGGCACACCGCCGTGGTTTTTTCGTCCAATGACGAGATTATCCGGCGGTTCGGAGAAGCAGTGGACGCGGGACGCATCATCGTGAATTCGCCGGGATCGATCGGAGCGCTGGGTGGCGTCTACAATGACATGGTGCCCACTTTCTCCTTCGGCTGCGGCACCGGTGGCGGCAACAGCACCACCGACAACGTCAACATCTATCACTACCTGAATCTCAAGCGCATGGCCCGGAGGACCCCCACTCATATGTGGTACCGCGTGCCCAATCAGATCTACTTCAACCGCAACGCGGTAGAGAATCTCGCGCAGTTCCCTTCCCGCTCCACCCTCATCCTGACCAACCCCGCGCTCGAGCAGTTCGGGCACGTGGAGCTGGTGAGGCGGAACCTCTCTCCGCAGACCCTGGTGCATGTCACGGCGATTCCCGAGACCGAGCCGAATCCCGCCATCGTCGCTCAGGGGCTCGAGGCGCTGAAACTGTACCGTGCCGACCAGATCATCGCTCTGGGCGGCGGGTCGGTCATGGACGCCGCCAAAATCGTCAGGCTACGGCACGAACTGCCGGATGCCGACCTGGAAGAACTGGGCGCGCCGTTCCTCGATATCCGCAAGCGCGTGGTGCGATTCCCATCGACCGAGGCCGGCCACATCCGGCTGATCGCCATTCCGACCACCAGCGGAACGGGGAGTGAAGTCACACCGTTCGCCGTCCTTTCCGACAAAGGCCGCAAGACCACGCTCGTGGACTATTCCTTGAGCCCGGACGTGGCGATCGTCGATCCCCAGTTTGTCATGTCGATGCCCCGGGGCCTGACCGCCGACACCGGCATTGACTGTCTGACCCACGGGCTCGAGGCCATCGTCTCGGTATACTCGTCGCCCTACACGGATTCCCACGCGATGCAGGCCATCCGGCTCGCGTTCGAGTACCTGCCGATCGCCTACGAGCATCCGCGGGATGAAGACGCCCGCAGCATGATGCACAACGCGGCCTGCATTGCGGCGCTGGCTTTCTCGAATTCGTCGGTGGGAGTCAGTCATTCGCTGGCGCATGCCTTCGGGGCGCGTTTCCACGTGGCGCACGGGCGGGCGAATGCGCTGATGCTGCCGCACGTCATCGCATACAATGCGGCGGTCCCCACCAAGTTCATGCCATCGCCGCACCAGCGCGCGTATACCGCCCACAAAACATATGCCGCGGTGGCCGATTCGCTGGGCTTGGGCGGAGAAACGATCGAGGAGAAGGTGAGAAACCTGATCGGCGCGGTCGAAAGCTTGCTCGACCGCCTGGCGATTCCCCGTTCCATTGCCGACCTGGGAATCGCCAAGGAGGAATTCGAGCAGGCGGTTCCGGACCTGGCGCGAATGGCTTTCGACGATCCTTCGTGGCGGACGAATCCCCGGATGCCGCTGGTGAGCGAACTGGCCGATCTTCTCTGGAGCGCCTACCGCGGCAGAGGCTCCGGGGTTCGCAATGAGTCTGCCCCGCCGGAATACGCCCTGTCCGAACGCTGAGTCCGAGGCAGGGCCTGGCGCTGGGGCGAAACCGAAAAGCCCCGTCAGAACATCGCGAAGAAGAACAGCGCGTTGTACGAGGCGTGCATCAGCGCCGACGCCATTGTAGAGCCGGTGCGGTGCCGCATCCAACCAAACGCCGCGCCGGCCAGGCCGATCATCATGGCATGGCGCCAGGAATTCCCATACTCGTGGTAGTGCAGCATGCCGAAGGGGACGGCGGTGAGCAGAACTCCGGGCACGGCGCCCAGGCTTCGCACCAGAAGCGGCTGCAGGAACCCGCGGAATACAAGTTCCTCGGTGAGTGGAGCGATGGTCACGCCGAAAACCGCCATCAGGATGGCTGAGGTTCGATCCTTCAGAAGATCGACCATCGGATTGTTGGTCGTGGGAATGTGGATCAAAGCGCCCAGAAGGCCTACACCCAAGGCGCAAGACATACCACAGATGACCATCCATAAGAGTGGCGCCTGCGGCCGTTTCCATCCCAGGGAACTCCAGAAAGGACGATCGTAGGACATCCGCAGGATGAGAGCAAGCGCGGCGAACAGGAAGACATCGGCGCCCAACTGCTCGGCCAGCGGTTCCAGGGCGGGAATGTGTTTGTGGAGATGAATCGCCCCGACCACCGCTTTGACCAGCACGGATGCCAGAAACCCGCCCGCGATCATGCAAGGAATCGCAAGCGCAACGAACATGGCCAAATCGAAGTATCCCCAAAACGGCTCCTGCCCGGTACCGCCGGCTTCTTCTTTGGCCGGGGGGAGCGGAGCGGGTAAGCCGGGACCCGGCTCGGCCTGGTCGGGCTCCGGTGGTGGAGCCGCATCCGACGCCACATTCGATTCTTCGGGCGCTTCGCTCATGAGTCCTTCTCGATGAGCGCGGCAGCCAACAGCGGAATCATGAGTTCGTGGTGGCCCGTGATCGCGAACCCCCTGCCGCCGGCGAGGGCGTGCGGCCGTTCCACCACGTTGACGCGCGGACGGTAGTGCTGCAGGAAGTCGAGGTTCGCTGTAGTGAAGTTGGCCAGCGGATGTCCCAGGTTGCGAACGGCGGACACGGCTTTCAGGAATACCTCCGGCAATACCACCGCGGATCCCAGATTGAGGTAGACGCCGCCATCGTGGAGATCGGCTACATAAGCGCAGAGGAGGCGGAAATCACGGTACGAAGCGCTGCCGATAGCGGCCCCGCCCGCTTTGGGATGGGTGTGGGGCGTATCGGTGCCCACGGCCACGTGAACGGTCACCGGAGTGGCGTGCTCGTAGGCCTGCAGCAGAAGACTGGCGGGAGCATAATCGGGCGCGGCGAGCGGTCCCAGCGATCGTCCCAGGGCTTCGCCCATGCCGATGCCATCGACATCGGCCGAGACGATGGCCAGGTTCATTTCCCGCCCGGTTTCCTCGGCCGAGCCGAAACGGCCGTCCGGCAGGACCGCCTCGACGTCTTCACTGGTTTGGCCGGCCAGAGCGATTTCGTAATCGTGAATCGCGGCCGAACCATTCATGGCGAAAGCGGTGACGTAGTTGCGGTGCATCAGATCGATCAGTACCGGCGCCAGCCCGCACTTGATGACGTGCCCGCCCATACCCCAGATGATGGCGCGCTGCCGGCTGCGCGCCTCTCCCAGCGCCTTGACCAGCGCGCGGAAGGAGTCGCCCGCCAGGATGTGGGGCAGTGATTCGACCCAACCGGCCATGCCGGAGCCCTTCTCGTAGACCCGGGCGAAGTCTGCGGCCTGCACCTTTCCGCCGCGCTCCCGAAGGGGAACCGTCTTCAATTCACTGAAATCGATGGGCGGCTTGGAGTACTTGTTCATTGCGCCGCACCGGCGATCATCCGGCCCGAGGCGGACAGCACCTTGCGCAAGGCATCGGCGGTGTAGCTCTTCTTCGAGCGCGAGACCTGCTCGGGGGTGCCGCACGCCACCAGCCGGCCACCGTATTCGCCGCCATCGGGGCCGAGGTCGATGAGCCAGTCGGCGGTCTTCACCACATCCAGATTGTGCTCGATCACCACCACGGTATTGCCCAGGCCGACCAGCCGCTGGAGCACGTCCAGCAGCTTGCGGACATCGTCGAAATGCAGGCCGGTGGTGGGCTCGTCCAGCAGGTAGAAGGTGCGTCCGGTCTGCCGTTTGCTGAGCTCCTTGGCCAGTTTGATGCGCTGCGCTTCGCCGCCCGAAAGAGTGGTGGAAGACTGTCCCAGGTGGACATAGCCGAGGCCGACGTCGAGCAGGGTCTGCAGCTTGGCGCGGATCTGGGGCAGGTTCTCCATCAACGGCAGGGCCTCCTCGACGGTCGCATCCAGGAGATCGGCGATGGAGTAGCCCTTGAACTTCACCTGGAGCGTCTCGCGGTTGTAGCGCCTGCCGCGACAGACGTCGCAGGTGACATAGACGTCGGGCAGAAAGTTCATCTCGATGCGTTTCAGCCCATCGCCCTGGCAGGCTTCGCATCGGCCGCCTTTCACGTTGAAGCTGAAGCGCCCGGGCTTGTAGCCGCGCTCGCGAGACTCGGGCAGCATCGCGTAAAGATCGCGGATGGGAGTGAAGAGGCCGGTGTAGGTGGCCGGGTTGGAGCGCGGAGTGCGGCCAATCGGCGCCTGGTCGATGCGGATCACCTTGTCCAGAAGCTGGATGCCTTCGATGGCGTCGTGCGCGCCGGGCTCGTCGTGAGAGCCATAGATCTCACGCGCCAGTGAGCGATACAGGATTTCGTTGACGAGCGTGGACTTGCCGCTGCCCGAGACGCCTGTGACCACGGTCAGGACGCCGAGCGGGATCTCGACATCGATCCCTTTCAGGTTGTGGGCCCGCGCGCCTCGGATCACCAGCTTCTTGTCGCCGGGCTCGCGACGCTCGCTCGGTATGGGGATTTGGAGCACTCCCGAGAGGTACTGGCCGGTGAGCGACGCAGGGTTGGATGCCACGGCGTCCGGCGCGCCCGCGGCGACGAGTTGGCCTCCCAGGCGGCCGGCGCCCGGTCCCAGGTCGATCACATAATCCGCACGCTCGATGGTCTCGGCATCGTGCTCCACCACCACCACCGTGTTACCCATGTCGCGCAGGTGAGTGAGGGTTTCGAGGAGACGTCCGTTGTCCCGCGGGTGCAGCCCGATCGAGGGCTCATCCAGCACGTAGAGAACGCCGCGCAGCTTGGACCCGATCTGGGTGGCGAGGCGGATGCGTTGGGCCTCGCCTCCGGATAGAGTGGCCGCGGATCGCTCCAGGCTGAGGTAGTCCAGCCCCACCGCGGAGAGAAACTCGAGCCGGCGGCGGATCTCGTCGAGCACCCGGCCGGCAATCTGCTGCTCGCGGTCGCTGAGCTCCCAATTGCGAACCGTCACCAGCGCGCGGGCGATAGGCAGCGTGGTGAAGTCGGCGATCGAGAAGTTTTTCACGCGCACCGCCAGGCTCGACGGGCGCAGCCGCAGTCCGTGGCACGAAGGACATTCGGCGGGGGACATGTACTCCGCCAGCCATTCGCGATAACCCTCCGTCGAAGAGGCGTAGGTGGAGTCCAGGATTCCAAGGACGCCAGGCATTCCGTCGGCACCCTCCAGGAGCGTGGTTCGCGACTTCGCAGGCAGGTCCTCGAAGGGTTTCTTGAGATTGATGCGGAATTTCTTCGCCAGCTCTTCGAGCTGCTGCTGCATGTACCAGGATCCGGCGGCGGGGCCCAGGGCGCCGTCCAGCAACGGCTTGGAGGGGTCGGCGATTACCTTCGCGGGATCGAAGCTCCACTTGCTGCCCAGCCCGTGGCACTCCTCGCAGGCACCGTAGGGACTGTTGAACGAAAACGATCGCGGCTCGAGCTGCGGGATGCTGGCGCCGCATTCCGTGCAGGCCAGCTTCTGCGAATAGAGGCGTTCTTCGCCATTCACAACCACGATGAGCACGAGGCCGTTCGCGAGCTTGGTGGCGGTTTCGATGGAAGCCTCCAGGCGCGTCTCGATCCCCGGTTTCACGAGCAAACGGTCTACCACCACCTCGATCGTATGGTTCTTGCGTTTATCGAGTGTGATTTCCTCATCGAGCGAGCGCAGGATGCCGTCGATGCGTGCACGGACGAAGCCCTGTCGCGCCAGTTTTTCCAGGTCCTTCTTATACTCGCCCTTGCGGCCGCGGACCACCGGCGCCATTACCATAATGCGGTCCTCGGGTTTAAGAGCCAGAACGTGCTGCAGGATCTGCTCGGTGGTCTGGCGGGAGATCTCGTTGCCGCAGACGGGGCAATGGGGGACGCCAATCGAGGAATAGAGCAACCGGAGATAATCGTAAATCTCTGTGATGGTGCCGACGGTTGATCGAGGACTCCGGCTGGTGGTTTTCTGCTCGATGGAGATGGCGGGGCTGAGCCCCTCGATGGAATCGACATCGGGGCGCTCCATCTGGTCGAGGAACTGCCGCGCATAGGTGGAGAGGGTTTCCACATAGCGGCGCTGGCCTTCGGCGTAGATGGTATCGAAGGCCAGGGAGGACTTGCCCGACCCGCTGAGACCGGTAATCACCGTAAGACTGTTCCGTGGAATCTGAACGTCGATATTCTGAAGGTTGTGCTGGCGCGCACCATGTACCGTAATCCGGTCCAGCATAATAACTTGTAGTTAGTAGTATCTTTTATTGTCACCCGGTTGTGCAGTTTGCGCAAATTGCGTTATAAGTTTAGATGCTGAATGCGAAAGTGTAGGCAATGTAACGGCAAACTCCAGCGGGTTCATAGGACCTTTTTGGAGCATTTCGTCTACATGGCTATTTTTGAATGCTCCAGGTGCGATACCGAAGAGGTAGTACCACGCCGTTTTACGTATCATTTCGGACCAAGCGCCCGCTGCCCGCAATGCGGCAGTTATCGCCCGACCAAACTGCTCGAGCGCGACAAGATTGACAAGATGCAATTCGGCCTCATGAATCTGGCGGAGCGCCTCGCAGGGGGCCGGATTTACCATTGCTGTTTCTGCCGGGTGCAGTTTTATGACCGGCGTTCGGTCGTGGACAGATCCAGGACGGAGATGCCGGTCGAGCCGGAGGCGATTCCAGCACCGACGGATACAGCCAAATCGCGTGCGTGAATCCGGACGCCGAAAACGCCCGCATCCAAACCCGGCGAAAACGAGTTCCTACACGCAGCAGGCGTAAGAAGCGTACGAAACTTGGGAGTACCCACGATTTTAAGGCTACTTGTTGCGGCGCGGCGCCGCGTAAAGCGGACCGTCACCTAGATCGTTGCTGCCCAGGATTGGCCGGGTTTGGGTGCAAACCAGACCCGTTCTGGACGCCGAAACGCCCCGAGTCCAACCCGGCGGAAACCAGATCCTAACACGCAGGCGTAAGAGCGGGCGACACTTGGGAGTTGGTGTATAGTGAAGGAGGGTCGTGGCCAGCTTTTGCCAGCCCACGATTTTGGTGCTAACTTTTGCGGCGGCGGCGCCGCGTGACGCGGACCGTCACCGGGATCGTTGTGGCTACAGCGATCGTAGCGGTGATTCCGAAGGTTGTTGGTACCATCGGTCACCTCCTTTCCGCCCAGGATTGGCCGGGTCTGGACGCCATCCAGACCCGGTTTCGTTCTGGACGCCGAAACGCCCCGAGTCGAACCCGGCGGAACCAGATCGTAACACGGTGCGAGCAGCAGAGCGCTTTACCGCCGAATCCTCCGATGCCGGAAAGCGGCTCGACCAGATGCTGCGCGAGCGGCTACCGGACTTCAGCCGTTCTCGCATTCAGAGTTGGATCGAAGACGGGCGAGTGCTGGTGGACGGGCGGCGCCAACGCGCTTCCCATCCGGTGCGAGCCGGCCAGGTGATCGACGTCTCGCCTGCTGAAGCTCCCCCACTGAAAGCCGCGCCGGAAGCGATCCCGTTGACCGTGCTGTACGAAGACGCCGATGTGGTGGCCATCGACAAACCCGCCGGCATGGTGGTACACGCGGGCGCCGGTGTGCATACGGGAACCCTGGTAAACGCGCTTCTGCACCGCTTCGAACGGCTTTCGGGCGTGGGTGGCGAGTTGCGTCCTGGAATCGTCCACCGGCTCGACCGTTTCACCAGCGGGGCGTTGATCGTCGCAAAAAATGATGCCGCGCATCAACGGCTGGCTGCCCAATTCTCCGGCCGGCAGGTAGAGAAGGTCTATTGGGCGTTGGTCCACGGGAACGTCCAAAACGAGAGCGGGCGCATTGAGGCACCGATCGCCCGCGATCCTGTCCGCCGCGTGCGCATGACGGCCCGACTGAAACAGGGCCGGGCCGCCTGGTCGGAATATCGCGTCTTGCGGCGCTTCACGGCGCGGGCTGGGCATTCGGGCTTTACTCTGCTGGAAGTCCGTATTGGAACGGGCCGGACGCATCAGATCCGCGTCCACCTGTCGAGCATCGGCCACCCGGTTGCCGGCGACGCGCTTTACGGCGCTCCTGCCAGGATTTCGGGTATGCCCCCGTTGGGCCGTTACTTCCTGCACGCGTACCGGATTCGCTTCCACCTGCCTTCCACCGGCGAGAACATCCTGGTGGAGTCACCGCTTCCAGCCGACCTAGGGTGCTGGCTGGAAGCACTCGAAGGGCTATAATCGGACATATGAGGAAATGGGTCGCATTCGCGGCGACCGGTATCATCATGGGCTTGGCCGTATTGGCGGCACAACAGGAACCTCCTCCCGCCAAGCCGCCAGGCGTGCCGCCGCCTAAGCCTACACCGGCCCAGCAGGCCGACGAGCCTACACGCATCACCGTGGACGTAACCCGCGTGGATATGCTGTTCACCGTGACTGACAAGAAGGGCCGCTTCGTAACTGACCTCGCCAAGGCTGACTTCGAAGTCTTCGAAAGCAAGAAACCGCAGATCATTCAGGAGTTCAGCGCGGAAAGCGATCTGCCTCTTCGATTAGCCGTTCTGATCGACACCAGCAACAGCATCCGGGACCGGTTCAGGTTCGAACAGGAAGCCGCCAGCGAATTCCTGAAGAGCGTGGTGCACACTCACCAGGACAAGGCGATGGTGGTGAGCTTCGACACCTCACCGGAATTGCGCGCCGACCTGATCGATGACACCGAGAAGCTGGACGAAGCCATCCGCGATCTGCGGCCGGGCGGCGGAACCGCGCTCTACGACGCCATTTATTTCGCCTGCCGTGACAAGCTGCAACAGGATCAGCCGAGACACAAGTACCGGCGGGCGATCGTGATTTTGAGCGATGGCGAGGACAACCAGAGCCGCTACTCCCGCGATCAGGCGCTCGAAATGGCGCAGAAGGCGGACGTGGTTCTGTATGCGGTCTCGACGAACATCAGCCACGTCGATACCGAGGGCGACAAGGTGCTGAAGTATTTCACCTCGGAGACCGGCGGACGCTCCTTTTTTCCGTTCAAAGCGGAAGACATGGCGCAGGATTTTGCCGATATCCACAACGAGTTGCGCCACCAGTACAACATTTCCTACCGGCCCGAGCCGCTCATTACCGACGGTTTGTTCCACACCATCGAAATGCGGGTGAAAGGCCGCAAGGATCTGATCGTACACGCCCGCAAAGGCTACTACGCCCGCAAAATGTGAGGCTGTCCGGGGCTAAAGAACGGAGAAAATCTCGGATAGCGGCAATGAAATGCCTTCGGCAGTAAGCGCCCCCGCCGGCGCAATCTCGGAAGGCAGTTGCGCCTTGCGATATTCCCACGCGCGCCGCGAAGCCGGGTCAATCACCCAGGCGCTCTCCACGCCCCAGTCGTGATACTGCTCGCACTTGGCAAAAAGCTCGCTCATCCGGTCTTCGGGTGAGAGAATCTCGATGCACACGTGGACAGGAAGGATGGGATAGGGCTTCTGGATCCGGTCTCGACGCTGGATGATTACGTCTGGAATCAAATACTTGTCTGGGCGAATCTGGACGTTCACTTCGGATGCGGCCGCGAAATCCGGAAACCCCAGGTTGACTAACTGACAAAACTGAGCTTCCAGCGCGCCGTGGTCCCACGAGGGCATAGGC
Source organism: Bryobacteraceae bacterium (assembly GCA_035501495.1). Classification (GTDB taxonomy): domain Bacteria; phylum Acidobacteriota; class Terriglobia; order Bryobacterales; family Bryobacteraceae; genus JAIQFL01. Next base: position 47,013 of record DATJWB010000124.1, read on the forward strand.
TTCTGGCGGAGAACCCCTTCGATATACTCGCAGCGGGGCTCATAGTTCGTACGGAGATATTCTTCGACGGAAATCAAGGTCGTGCCCACTGCCATGAGCTCATGATAACGAACTAATCGACATAGGAAGGCTGTCGCCAGCTTTCCCTGTCACACCACCGGACATGCGGGTCCGCATCCGGCGGTTCGGCGGGTCGAGCTATCCCCTAACAGTCAATCTCGGAATCCCGAGCGAGTCGAAGTAAGCATTGGGCAGTGCCATAGCGAGT
>DATJWB010000125.1:0-28895 GCA_035501495.1 Bryobacteraceae bacterium
ATCCTCGCCACTCTGACCGTAATTGCCGCGATCCTGCCCAACGCTTTCGTGGGCGGGCTGGCGGGTCCCTACATGCGACCGATCCCCATCGTGGGCTCGGCAGCCATGGTGTTCTCGCTGATCGTCGCCTTGGTGGTGACGCCGTGGGCGTCCGTTCGGATACTCGGCAGCGCCGCTGGCCACGTCCACCGCGAAGGCGAGGACCGCCTCACCCGCCTCTACCGTCGCGTTATGATACCCTTGCTCCACCACACCGCTGCGCGCTACGGATTCCTGGCGCTGGTCGCCGTGCTGCTCCTCGGCTCGATCGCTCTCGTCGGGGCCGGCTTCGTCAAGATGAAGATGCTGCCTTTCGACAATAAGAGCGAGTTCCAGGTCATCATCGACATGCCCGAGGGAACGACGCTTGAAGAGACAGCCCGCGTCACCACCGAACTGGCCGCCGTCGTCCAGAAGCAGCCCGAGGTCGTGAACCTCCAGACCTACGCTGGCGTTGCCTCACCCTACAACTTCAACGGCCTGGTGCGCCACTACTTCTTGCGCCGCGGGCCCAATGTCGCCGACATCCAGGTGAACCTCGTCGGAAAGTCGGGGCGCAAGCTCCAGAGTCACGACATCGCCAAGCTCGTCCGCGAACAGTTGATCCCAGTGGCCCGGCGCTCCGGAGCCCGCATTAAGGTCGCCGAAGTACCGCCCGGCCCGCCGGTGCTCGAAACCATGGTCGCCGAGGTCTACGGCCCTGGGCAGCAGGGCCAGATTGAGATCGCCCGACGGGTCCGCGAGATCTTCGACAAGACTGAAGGCGTGGTCGATGCCGACTGGTATGTGGAAGACGATCAGCCGAAGCACAGCATCCTGGTCGACCGCGAGAAGGCCGCGCTTAACGGCATCACCGACGAGGATGTGGCCAAGGTGCTGCGCCTGGCAAGCGCAGGCGATTCCGCCGGCCTGCTGCACGCTTCGGATGAGAAAGAAGACGTGCCCATCATGGTACGCCTCGCGCGCGCCCGGCGTTCCGGCCTCGAGCGCCTGAAGAGCTTGAGGCTGCGCGGCCGCGACGGCAACCTCGTCGCGCTCGGCGAGATCGCTCACATCGAGAGCGCCATCGAGGACAAGAGCATTTACCACAAGAATCTGATGCCGGTGACCTACGTCACCGCCGACCTGGCGGGAGTTATCGAAAGCCCCGTCTACGCCATGCTGAAGGTCGGGCCCGAGATCGAACGAATCCGGATCCCGGAAGGTTACCGCATCGAGCAGTACGCGGCTGGCCTGCCGCCCACCGACTCACGTTACGCACTCAAATGGGACGGCGAGTGGCACATCACCTACGAGGTCTTTCGCGACCTCGGTATGGCGTTCTGTGCAGTGCTGATTCTGATCTACATCCTCATCGTCGGCTGGTTCCGGTCATTTGTGACGCCGCTGGTAATCATGGCGGCGATTCCGTTTTCTCTGGTGGGGATCCTGCCCGCTCACGGCCTATTGGGCGCGTTCTTCACCGCCACCTCCATGATCGGCTTCATCGCAGGCGCCGGCATCGTGGTACGCAACTCGATCATCCTGGTAGACTTCATCGAACTGCGACTGAAGGAAGGCATGCCGTTGGATCAAGCCGTGATCGATGCCGGAGCGGTTCGATTCCGCCCCATGATGCTCACCGCGGCCGCCGTAATCGTATGCTCCGCTGTTATTCTTTTCGATCCGATCTTTCAAGGCCTGGCCATCGCATTGATGGCCGGTGAAATAGCTTCGTTAACACTGTCGCGGTTGACGGTACCGGTGGTCTACTTCATCGTCAATCGAAGGGGGGCACTATGACGATTCCTCAACATCCACAAGATACGCGAGCTGAAGCCACGCCATCGGGTTCGAGGAGATCTGTTTCTCGTCTGCGTATCGAAGAACTCAGGACCCGCGCCGCTCCTCTCGATATGAGCAGCAACCAGTTCCGCTCGCTCGGTCACGACCTTGTGGATCGAGTCGCTGACTTCCTGGCTTCCATACGAACGCATCCGGTCACGCGGGCGGAATCCCCGGAGGAAGTACGCGCGGCCTTGGGCGCCAGTCGCGCGTTACCGGAGGAGGGGCAGGACCCCGAGTCCCTGCTGCGGGACGCCGCCGCACTGCTGTTTGAGCACTCTCTTTTCAACGGCCATCCGCGCTTCTATGGCTACATCACGTCCAGCGCCGCCCCTATCGGTACGCTTGCGGATTTGTTGGCCGCTGCTGTAAACGCGAATGTCGGCGCCTGGAAACTGGCTCCCATTGCAACCGAAATCGAAGCCCAGGTAATTCGATGGCTCGCGCAGTTCATCGGTTACCCCGCCGGCTGCGGCGGTCTGCTCCTGAGCGGCGGTAACATGGCCAATCTCACCTGTTTCCTGGCTGCCCGCGCCGCGCAGGCCGGTTGGGATATCCGCAGGCAAGGCGTGGCAGGCGGCCCGCGACTGTGTGTTTACGCTTCCCGGGAGACTCACACCTGGATACAGAAAGCCGCTGATGTCGCAGGACTGGGAACCGAAGCGATTCATTGGATCGACGGGCCGCGAGGCCTGGACCTGGGTGAGTTGCAAGTCCGCTACCGGCGGGATAGAGACGAGGGCTATCATCCATTTCTCGTGGTTGGCTCCGCGGGAACCGTCAGTACTGGCGTGGTCGAACCGTTGCCGGAATTGGCCGCGTTCTGTCAGGAGCACAAACTCTGGTTCCACGTTGACGGCGCATACGGGGCATTTGCCAACAGCCTGGCAGGCGCCCCCCCGCAACTCGAGGGGCTGGAGTCGGCTGATTCCGTGGCTGTGGATCCTCACAAATGGTTGTACACACCCCTTGAGGCTGGATGTGCCCTCGTTCGCGATCCTTCGGCTTTGAGGAATGCGTTCTCGTACCATCCGCCATACTACAGCTTCGGGGGTGAGGGCCTGAACTACTACGACATCGGTCCCCAGAACTCGCGTGGATTTCGCGCACTCAAGGTCTGGCTTGCCCTGCAGCAGGCGGGAGCAGCAGGCTACCGCGAGATGATTCAGGGTGACATCACTCTGGCGCGGTACCTGTACGACCTGGCGGTGGACCACCCCGAGTTGGAGGCAATCACGAATCACCTGAGCATCACCACACTGCGTTATGTTCCTCAAGAACTTCGGGCTGAACAGGGGTCTCACGAGACGGAAGAATATCTGAACGAATTGAATAGACGCCTGCTGGAAGCCATAGAAAAGAGCGGCGAGGCATTCATTTCCAATGCCCTGATCGCCGGCAAGTACGCTTTGCGGTTCTGCATCGTGAATTTCCGGGCTTCCGCGGGTGACCTTGAGGCGATTCCGCAGCTTGTCGCACATCTTGGCCGTCGGATTCATGCCGAACTCAGGAGTTCGACTGCCAGGATCAGCGAGTCCGTGCTGAGCGGCGTAAACCCAGTCAGCCAGAGTCGCCCGGATTGAGAGGGAACAGAGGAAAGGAGGGCGTTTGGATCGGGCGGACCTGCGAAGCTCGCGGACTCCGCCGGCGGCGCCCGATGGCCACGGCACGGAAGACGGCATTCCCATACCGGCCATCGCCCGATGAAACCCGGGCCGTGGTGGATGCGTTGGTGGCCGGGGGCGCCGACTTCATCGGCGAAATCGTCTACCACGGCGGCAGCGAATTCGGCGTGCGGCTCCCGACCCTCAGCAAGGCAAACCGGAAGGCGGTGATCGAGGCTGCGCACCAGCACGGCAAACTCGCGGTGGGGCATATCCTGTCCGAGCATGCGGCAAAGGACGCCATTGAGGCCGGGGCTTGACGTCTGGTGCATCTGTTCGCAGACCAGGCGTGGGACGAAAAGTTCCTCTCACTGGCTCGGCCGGAACCAGGATGTGCCGCACCATACGGGCAACCTCGCGTAGGCACAGGACGCCGGGGGTGTTCGGCTGGGCGGCGCAATGTTCTTTCCTGGCTCGGTGCCAATGGAGCCGGTTGAATCTCTCGGGCAAAGCCTCGATCGCCTTCTGGACCAGGGGCGATGGCAAGGCCAATCAGGTGATGATCTGGGCGAAGAGCAAGGGTGCCGTGCCTCTGATGAAGAGTTTCGCGGCCAGCCTGGAATGGACGCGCGCGTCGCTTCGCTTTCCGATTTCGGCACCGACGGCCACGATCTCAAGGCCATCAGGTTCGCGGCGCTCGCCGTGCCGGGAAACTTCCAGTTCCTCATCGATGATGTTCGACTGGAGCCAGGAACTGCCGCACGCGTCGTGATGGCGACGCCTTACGCTGCCGCGCAAGATCTGCCGGATAAGCGGCCCTTCGTTCTGGGCAACTACAAGACGGTGGGGCCCGGAATGTCCACTGCGCCGCTATTTGAGGCAATCACATAAGTCCGGGGCCTTGCCCTGCTCGACCCATGCTTCCAAGCGCGCCACCATATCGAAGGTGTTCGGCCCCTCTCCGCCCGCGCAGTGCCCCATGCCCGGTGCCATGAGAGGCGGACCGAGGCCTCGGCCTTTTCCAGGCCGCCGAGGTTCGGAAACAACGCTGTTGAAATATCGATGCTGTTCAGCGGCGCAAGCAGGTTGTCCGCCCAGCCGTGGTTGGCGCAAATTAGCCGGCCCACCGGGATTAACTGCGGCAGCGTTCAAAAGACGTGGATGAAGTAATCGAAGTGGTCCATTGCGCCGGCCCGTCCCATGGGTGTCACCAAGGGGTGAGGCCTGAGGAACAGCGCGGCAACCAGACCGCCCGTCCCAGTAGCTGCACTCCCGGTGCTCCGTGGACATTAGGCCTGATCGTTGGCCGCGACTAACACGAGCCGCGCTTCTCGCTAAGACGCTGCAGCGCTCTTCCCGAGCCAATCCTGCCATTGCCTCTCCGCCTTCAATCCTTCCGTTGCTTTCGGTCCGAAGAAATAGAAGCTGCCGACAAAGAACGTGTGCTCACCCATGCCGCACGTGCTGAGCACGGCGGCGCCGGGCGAGGGTTCGTCGAGCCGAACGATCAACTGGTTCGGATGTGACTCTGGTCCGACCTTTTCCACGACGCCGGCGAGTGGCGCGGCTCCGGCCTGCGACTGAATCCTTGCTCCGGCCTCCAGTGGCGGCACGCCGAGCTTGCCCACTAACGCCCGCCATCCCTCGATCACCGTGCCCGCCACAGGAGCCATCACCTGAAAGTGTGCGCCGGGCTGGCCCCGGTAGTCCGACAGATACATGCGCAAGACCACAAAGAACGAGGGCCAGCCGGATTCTACTTCACCGAGCTGGTTGTCCCATTCGTCGCTATCGGCGAACAGGCTGTGCACGACTCGCACCGTGCACGTGCCGCCGGCGCGCGCTTCCACCGTCCACTCCGTTGCCATCTCCGGTGCGTCCGGTCCCAGTCCTTGGCTGGTCGCAGTGAAGCAGTGCGGTGCATCCCACCCGGTGACCTCGGAGACGGAATCCATGCCGGGTCCGAAGTTCAGGACCATTTTGCCGCCCACGTGCGGCTCTACATGGGCCGGCACGAACCACTTCGAAATGCCGGGGCCGGTCGCGATCGCGTCCCAAACCTCCTCGGGCGTGCCGGGAACCTCGACCTCGACCGAGATCGAACGGCGTCCGTTTGCTTCCTTTTTCACGCTCATGATTGCTCCTTGGAATTCGTATTTGGCGGCACTGGATAGGCCACGGCGACCAATCGGTGCGGCCGGCCGCCCGACGCCTGTTCGTCGTGATACTTTGCAGCCAGATGAGTGATTGCGTGGGTCAGTTCTTGTGTGAATGCGGCGCGGTCGGCCGCGGACCGGAAACGAATCACGGTGTCGACCGAGAGCGTTGGGAGTCGTTTTTCGATTTCGGCCGATCGCGTCAGCAGCGCCTTCACCTCGCGGACGACTCGCGCTGCCAGCGCGATCAGGTAACTGGCCGACAGGTGGTCGGGGTTGCGGTCGGGATCGGCCGCAACCGGGCCCATCGCGCCCGGGGAGACCACGTAAGCGTAGGCGCTCGCTATCATCATCCGTTCGGTGAGTCCGCCCCACTGGCGCTTCTTGGCGACACGCACCAGATCGTGCGATTCGAGCGCGCGCAGGTGATAGTTGATCTTCTGCCGCGGCATGCCGAGCCGGCTGGCGAGTGTCGCGGCCGAGGCCGGTTCCGCCAACTCGGAAAGCAGGCGGCTCCGCACCGGATCGAGTGCTGCGGCCGCTGCCACGGGATCGTCAATGACTTCTACTGCCAACACCGATATGGCTATTGAACCATTGACAATTTTTCTTGTCAAGCGATTTTATGGACTTTTCTGCCATTCCGCTACAGTTCCCCGACCTGGACGTGGCCTTTCTTGTCGGCCCACGGCGCGGGACGCACCCATATCTCCGCGTCCCCCTCGACCGCCGCTTGCCGTGTCACGCCAAACCGGCCAGACTCGAGGGTCACACGATTCGCTGCCGCAGGAGTTCGGCTTCCGTCTGGAGTTCCCGGGCTTCGCGCCGATAACCTTCGGCAACCTTCGACCACTTGTCGGCATCGGCAAGATCGCTGATTTCTCCCGAGATGCCGTATCGTTCCGCGGCGCGTTTCACGGCCGCTTCGGCTTCGCGAGCCAGGCTGAGCTTGCTCTCCGCTTTGGCCAGCGCTTCGTCCGCCAAGGCGTGTAAGCGGCGGGATTCCGTTTCGTTGGGGTCGCCACCCCGCTCGCGTGCGAAGGCCCGCTCCAGCACGCCTCCCAGCTCCTCCTGCGTTTTAGGATCGGCAGGCGCGAAGTGCGGGGCGTCGTCGCGATCAAACCGGTCCGGCACTCTCAATCCTTTTTGATGTCCCTGCTGTCGGCCGCGTCCTCGGGCTTGACGTAGCCCTTCTCTTTGGCGGCCTCTTCGGTACCGAACGCGCCGACTTCAGTGGCTTCCCGATGCTTCTCGAAGGCCTCGTCCCTCTGCTTGCCGGCTTCCTCCCTCCAGGCGTCCGCATCCTTCTCGCGCGTGTCGGCTGTTTCCTTCAGGTTGTCGCGCTCGTGCTGATCGGTAGTGCCCTCGGCGCGGGTGCCGGCGGCGGATGCCTGCAGGTCGGCGCGCTCCGCCTTGTGCTCCGCCTGGTCCTTTCGCGCATCCGCCGCGTCGCCCTTGGCACCCTGCGCCTGCGCGGCGTAGAAATCGCGGCTCTCCTTGGTGTCGGCATGCTCGGCCTGCCAACGTGCGTCGGCGGCGTCCCGGTCTTTTGCCTCGGCGCGGGATTGATCCCACCCCGCGGCAATCTCCTTCTGTTGCGCGTCGGAGTCGGCCCAGGACGCTTTGGTCCGGGCGTCGATGTCGTCGATATTCCGGCTGTCCTGCCCGGTGGCCGCCTCCGAGTCCCGGCGATCCTCGGGCGAAGCGCTCTTCGCCGTATTGTCCCAGTCCAGCGCCGCGTCCACTTCCTTCTTCGTCTCCGGGGTTGCTTCGGATTTGCTCTCCTTCGTCGCTGTGGATTCGGCCTTCGATTCGGTGGATTCGGTCTTGGTTTCGGTTTCAGTCTCGGTCGCCACGATGACCTCCTGGAATCACTTCTCTCCCGCCGACTGGAAGCCCTCGAGCACATGCGGCCGCGTCGCTCCGGAGTTGACCAGGTAGCAAAACGCCAGCGCGTGCTCGTGCCGCGACGCTACGGCAAACGGCGTCATGTCCCGGGTGAACTGCTTCACCAGACTCGCCAGCCGGCCGAAGTTATTGACGAAATCCGGCTCGGCCGAGGCTGCCTTCAGCCGCTCGGCCAGCCCACGTGCCTTGACGGCCAGGTCGCGCTGCACAATGAATCCGTACCAGCACCGGCGCCGGCAGTGGCGGCATCCCGGTTCGGCCCGGCCCGGCTCGACCGCGATCCTGGTTCGCAGCTCCTCGAGATACGCAATAACAGCGTCTGCCGCTTTTCCGTCAAGCGGACCGTCCTGGAGGAGCAGCGGCAACGCATGGAGCAACAACTCTTCCAGCCGGACGTACGATCGATAGCCGCCGATGCCTCCGCGGTAGTAGTCGTGCCATTCCTTGAGCGCCATGTGCGCGAGTTCGCTGATGTGACACTGCAGGACTCCGTTCGGCGGATCCGCCCCGCCATACCTCCGGCGGAGTCCCTCGACGAGCGCCCGCTGCGTTCGCCTCCAGACATCCACCACGGTTGACGGAGATGCGGCCATGAGGCTGGAGAGGAAGTCCAGGAACACCTCATATGCCCTGGCATCGGGCGCGTTCAGCTCACTGTAGAAGGTGCACGGAGCGGAACAGGAATGGCATCCCGGCCATCTCCGGTAGATGTCCCGGACCTGCTCCTGGAACGCGGTCATGCGCTGACGCAGCCCGGCGCGCCCCACGTCGCGCTCGAAAAGATCGCGCAGATTGTCCTTGACTCCGGATATCTGCACCAGGATCGGTTGATCCAGGTACTCGTTGTGGATCACCGCCTGCCCCACGCGCAATCGCACCACGTGTTCTTTTTGCTCGCGCGTCAGGTTCATGGCGTTGCCTACCGATTCCCGGTCGTCCTCAGCCACGATCCGATGCAGGATTTTCAGGTTCGTGTTCTTCAGGACGTCCGGCGTCAGCTTGGCGGGAACCTGGTCAACAATGATGAACCCCTCCCCATACTCGCGGATTTCCGCCAGCATGTCACTGAACATCTCCACCGCTTTTCCGCGCGGATTGGCCGACTCCGCGCTCAGCGCGGGCGGGATGTTCTTCAACAGGCGGTGCGACTCCTCGATCAGCGTGATGTGCTGCAGCCCGCCTCCGAAGCCGCGCACGGTCTCGCAGTATTCGTAGAGATTGATGAGCAGCAGCGCCATCAGAAACGCCTTCTCGGCGTCGTCGCCCACGTTCTTCAGCTCCATCACCGAAGGTTTGCCGAACAGGCGTTCCAGGGGATACGAGTTGCGGGTATTCAGCATGGCGCCCTTGCCGGCCACCAGCAGACTCCTGATGCGGGCCTTGAGCGCCGCGGAGATATCCAGGGTGAGTTGCTGCCCGTACTTCTTACGTTCCACCACCACGTCGATCTGCCTGTAGAGATCCTCGAGCGTGGGCAGGTACGGAACGTAGTCGTCGCGGCCGGCATCGACGTAGCGGTTCGTCGAATGTGCCAGGTCCCAGCCGCGGTCCGTGTACACATCCAGCACCGCTTCCTCGAGAATGTAGGGCATCGAAGCGTACATTGGAAAGCTGGCGTTGAAGACAGCCTTCAGCAGGTCGATGTGCGTCAACACCGGGTAGCCGCGCGCGAACTGGAACGGATTCAGGCGGAAGGGCGAAGTGGTCTCATCGCCCAGCGTGAAGACCTGCAGATCTCGCCCCAGCACCGGATCGGCCAGCAGGACGCGGTACTCGGTTTTCGCGGGCTCGATCACCAGGAACGGTACCTGCTCGCGCTCATACCCCGCGCGCAGCAGTGCGAGGCAGGTGTTGGTCTTGCCGGCGCCCGTGATCCCGGTGATAAAGGTGTGCTTGGTGAGACTCTTCGAACCGACATAAAACCGGTCCGGCAAAATCTCCCCTCGCTGAATCACCTGCCCCAGCGCAAAACCACTGGACGTCGGGGGGTTGAGTCCGAAATCGGCCATCGGCGTCAGCCGGAGGCCCGGCACCTCCTCCCGAGGCATCCCCATGACGAGTGAAACTTCCGCCGTGTTCAGGGGGGTCGCCAGCTTGTGAAACACCGGTCCCAACGGATGAGGCGCTTCGGGCGGAAGCTTCATGGAGGGGTTGCGAAACTGCATCAGGGCGTCGCGCAGCACCTCGATATGCGCTGCGGTGTCAATCGCCCGCAGCGGCTCGAAATACGTGTCCTTTCCCGAGAGCACCGCCCGCACCACCCCCTGGCCGCGGCGCAGCGTGTTGTCGTTGTCGGCCAGCAGAAAGGTTCCGGCATTCCACAGTCCCAGATTCTTGCCGTCCTGCAGGCGTTCGATGTAGCGGTCGAGCAGTTCCTCGCAATACTCGGCGGTCCTGTTCAATACCTCGCGGCTCATGCCCCGGGTTCTGGCTTCGGAAGTGGCATCCGAACGACCCATCGAGAAGCCTGCACCTCCGACCGCCGCGCTCAGCAGCGGACCGGCCGCACCCAGCAGCGGGCCAAATCCGAGCATTCCGCCCAACAGCGTTGCTCCACCCATCAGCAGCCCCCCTCCGATCGAGCCGCCCTTCTGGTCGGTGTGTGTCGTCGTCAGGGCCACCGTATCGCTCGCCGTACCTCGCACGTACGCGTGAATTTCGGAGCTGATGTCGCGGCACCGCTGGATCACCTCATCCAGGGCTACCTCGGAAATCGGTTCCGCGATCGTCAGAAGACAATAGCGCTCGCCGCGCAGGCTGTTGGTCAACCGGTCCAGCCCCTGCACGAACACCTCCTTGGCCTCGGACTTGGCGGATGGGATGCCGGTAATGGCTCCAATCTGCCGCAGGCTGGCGATCGGACGAAGCAGTTCCATGGACACACTCCGTGGATCCATGGCGGCCAGCCGGATGCCCGGGAAGTTGCCGTGCAGCGCGCTCGACAGGACTTCGATTTGGTCGGCCGTATGGGCGTGGCTGGTGGGGTCGAGCTTATAGATCCCCATGTACACGTGCACGTGGCTTCCCTCGCTGACCACCGCAAACACCAGCGAATGGGAGCCGTCGCGAAACGAGCTGATCACGTTCTGCATGTTGAGGGCATGCAGGCTGCGATCCCGGTCGGCCGAGTGCGCCACCTCGAGGATTTGCAGGAATCGGAGGTTGGCCATCAGGTTGGGGTCGGCTTGCACCTGTACCAGCCCAAGGTCGGTGAGCCCGGGCAGATAGCGGCGCTCGAGTGCCGTCAGCAGGCTTCGGCTGAGGGCGCTGTCGGACAGGCGCATCGTTTGGCCGCGAGGCCCGGTTATTTCGAAGGGCATGTTTCCGCTCCCTGCCGCACCGCCCCGAGCACAAGTCCCCGCGCGATGACTTCTTCCGGATCGCGCGCCACCACGGAGGACCGGCAGAGCGCCGTGCGGACCGCATCGCCGGCGAAGTACCAGCGAGCCGCCCCTCCCGCCAACAACACTTGATCGAAATGCTCGGGCCGGAAGCCCAGCCGCGCCGGAGCCTCGGCCACGGCCGTCTGGAACTGCGCACGCGCATCTTGGAACAGCGCGTCCATTTCCGTCTTCGATATGGACAGGCGAGTAGGCGGCATGCCCGCCGGAACCACGCAGTACTGCACGTGTTCGGTCCGGCTCTCCGAGAAAGAGAGAGAAGCCTCCTCCTTGAAGAGACGGGCAAACAGCGAGAGGGCCCGCCGGTCCTCATCGGACAACTCCGCGCCGAGACGCTCCGCCAGCCAATTCTCCAGAATCATGTCGAACCACATTCCGCCGAGCGGGTACTCCACGTGGTCGATTACCGTCATCCAGGCGCCGCCGGGGCCGCTCTCCACCACCGAAATATCGAGGCCCTGGCTCCCCCAGTCGATCACCAGGTAATGCTCGGCGCCGACCAACACGGGTTCACGCTTTTGCTGAACATATGCGGCCACTGCAGCCAGAGGCTCGGGGACCAGGTGCGTCAGGGGGAAACCCGCTTGCTCGACGGCCGCCGCCAGCCGCGATGACTGCGTCTCGGGCCACTCCGGCGGAATCGCTACTGCCGTGGCGGCCCCTGCGGCCGCATCCACCGCGCCCGGGCCCAGCACTTCCACCAGGCGGTCCTTTAGAAACTTCAGAAAGCCGCGAGTGGCCCGAGCGGCCCTGTCCTCCTCGCCAGACAAGTCTTCGATGAACCCGAAACTGACCTCGTCGGGTTCCTCAATCCAGCACTGCAAGGCTTCATTCCCGAAGATTTCCGCGCTGCTGTCCCCAGCCAGCCGGACCGCCGTGGGAACCATAACGCGAGCCTCCACGCGGATCAGATCGGGAATGGCCAGCAAGCGGGAGGCGTCGGCGCGTCCAAAGGCCAGATATGTACCTCCACGCCCCAGCGCCAGGCCGGTCAGGGTGCGGACGCCGCGGCCGGCCCGAGGCTCACGAACGGCCCGGGCGGTCGCTGCCATATAACGGCGGGGTTCGGGTTTTGGCGGCTTCACCGGCTCGAGCCGGGGGGCCGGAGGTGGTCCGGCCACCTGGACGTTTGCCCCCGCGCCCACCAGCGTCGCCCGCAATCTTTCGGCCGCGTCGGGCGCACCGCAGACGGCCACCACCACTGGTGCCGACGCTACAAACCGGGCCGCGCTGGCGCCATCCAATTGGAGGAGTTGCCGGAGGGCTACCAGCACCCTTCCGCGGTACGGCCCCGCATCCAGGAGTTTCACCTGGAATCCCATGCCTGAGGATTGCAGCGCTGGTGGTTGGCTGGAAGCTCTCCCTGACGGGCGCGGCTCAGCCGCCGATTCCGGCCCGCCACCGCCAGGAAACGGTTGCACTGAGGGAGAAGGCGCCGGTGCCTTGTCGAGATTCCGCGGGACGCCGGCGGGATGTGTTGGTGTCGATGGAATCGGCGGCGCCACTGGTGTGAGCGTCGCGGCTGCCGCCGGTTTTGGGGGCGGCTGGCTGGCGGCCTCCGGCTGGTCGGGAAGTTCCACCTGCGCTGCGCCGCAGACCCTGCAGAAGCGCGCGCCGGCCCCGACGGCCTGCCCACAAACCACGCAGAAGCGGCGGAGAGAAACGGAAGTCGCCTGGCTCATGCCTCACCACCTGTCGTGCCGTCAATCACGGACTGGACTGCCGCAGTTGTTGCAGAAGTGCGCCGTGGGCTGGAGCTCGTGGCCGCAGGCAAAACAGGTCTTGGAGGCCGGTGCTCCGCACGCCTGGCAGAACTTCGACCCCGGAGGCAGCGGCTCGTTGCATTGCGAGCAGACCACACCAGCGGCTACCGCAACAGGGGCAGCGCCCACATTCACCGGCTTGGGCGGTGGGGCGGCTCGCCGGGGCGTGAATGCCGGGTCGGCGCTGACCGGCGGCTGTATCATGCCTTCCCCTGGCATTCCGCCGAAGGCCGAATTCGTACGTACATACTGTTCGATGAATTGCCACGCTTTCGACTGAAGCTGAGTCTGTTGATAGGCTCCAACGCCGGCCGTAATCAAGGCAGGGAAGAAAACAATGGCGCCCACGCCCGCGGCCACGCCTTTGTCCGCCCACCTGGCGCCGCCGGCTTCGGCTCCCAGGTACTCGCCTTCCATCTGCAGCACCACCGTGAGGGCGGAAGACATGCCCGCAATCTTCCGGAACGTGTCCTCCTTGTGCGCTTGCACCATCAGAGCTCCATTCGGCAAGGCCATGACCTGCGTCTGATACCCTTCGCGGGAGAAGTGATCGCTCAGGCCTCGGGCCAGGGCTGGAAGATCGATATCAGGACCGTAGAACGTTCGTCTTTCCGTCGCCATGTCTTCTCCTTCGAGCTAGGGACGTTCTTCAGAGCAGACGCGACGGCTGCCTCTTGACGGGCGCGGCAGCAGCGCTGGCGCCCAGGCTGACGCCGTCTTGATTATATCCCCCCTACGCGACGATGGAAGCCCTTTTTTGTGAGTGCCGCCAGCACGTACTCGAGCGGAATCACGGCGAGCGTGGCCAGGGGCCCCGGGAGCCTTTTGGATTCGCCGGGCACCCTGGACACTGCGCACAAACCGGAGCAACATTAAAGCGGAGCTCAAAGTATGAATACCAGAGTTCGGGCATCCGGCTCCTCAGCGAACCGCCGGGGCGGCTGTCCCGGTCCTCTGATTCGCACTCGCCGCAAAGGGCGAGCAGAAACTCTCCTATCCTCCGCCTTCGTTCCGGTCTGCGCGTTGACGCTATTGTGCAGCCCCGTCCTTGACGCACAACCGCGAATCCTCGCCATCGATGTGACCAATGTCGTGCACCCCATCACCGTGGAGATGATTGCTCATGGGCTGGAAAAAGCGAAGCAGCAGAACGTCGCTGCCGTTCTCCTTCGCCTCGACATTCGGGGAGGTATGTTGGACTCCGCGCGCCAGATCGTCGAGCAGGTCGCAGCTTCGCCGGTGCCCGTCGTAACCTACGTGACCCCCAGCACGGCGGGCGCGGCATCGGCCGGCTTTCTGCTGCTGGAGGCGGGCGATGTGGCGGCTATGGCGCCCGGCACGCACGCAGGTACGGCGGGCCCGCTTACCATCCCGAACATGGATCCGGCCCTCCGGGAAAAGGTCGAGAACGATGCGGCCGCCGCTCTGCGCGCAATCGTAGCCAGGCGCGGACGCAATGCCGCACTGGCCGCGGAGGCAGTCCTCAAGAGCCAGTCCTTCACCGATAAGGAGGCCCTGGAGAACAAGCTGATCGATCTGGTGGCAGCGAACGAGCAGGACTTGCTCACACAACTCGACGGCCGCGAGGTGCTCCGTTTCGACGGCCGGCGGCAGGTGCTCCGCGTCGCTCGAGCCGGCATTCTCAATTATGAAAAGACTATCCGCGAGGCTCTGCTCTCGCCATTGACCGACCCGAACCTCGCGCTGGTTCTTCTGGTTCTGGGCGGCCTCGGGATCTATCTGGAACTCCATTCTCCGGGTCTGATCCTACCGGGCGTGCTCGGCGCCCTTCTGGTTCTGCTCGGACTGGCAGCCATCGCGCTCCTGCCGATCAATTGGCTCGGCGCCGCTTTGATGACGCTTGCCTTCGCCCTCTTCATTCTCGAGGCGAAAATCACGTCTCACGGGGTTCTCGGGGCTGGCGGCGCGGTGGCCTTGATTCTAGGCGCCTTGATGCTGATCGATAGCCCGGTTCCGGAGATGCGCATTCGGCCCGAGGTCGCGGTGGCGGTGGCCCTGCCGTTCGCCATCATCACCACCATGCTCCTCACTCTCGTCCTGCGCGCCCGCCGGGGCCGCATCGTCACGGGCAGCGAGGGAATGATTGGAGAAATTGGAATCACCGCCGGCCCGCTCGCGCCGGCGGGGAAAGTATTCGTGCACGGCGAATACTGGGACGCGGTCTCCGACACGCCCGTCTCGGACGGGCTTCCGGTTCGAGTCACGGGCATGGAAGGGTTGACGCTGGCCGTCCACCCGTTGCCGAAAGGTACAGGAGGTTAAGATGTTCAATGTAACGCCGATTGTAGTCGCCATCCTGGTGATCTATATCCTCTCGTCCATCAAGATTCTGCGGGAGTATGAGCGCGCCGTGATCTTCCGTTTGGGGCGCGTGCTGCCGAAGCCCAAAGGCCCCGGCATTATCCTGGTATTCGCGCCTGTTGACCGCATGGTTCGCGTGTCCCTGCGGATCGATACCCTGGAGGTGCCGGCCCAGGACCTCGTCACCCATGACAACGTCACGGTGAAAGTAAATGCCGTCATCTTCTTCCGCGTGATCGATTCACGGCTGGCCGTACTGGAGGTTTCAAACTTCCTGTACGCCACATCGCAATTAGCCCAAACCACGCTGCGCAGCGTGCTGGGAGAAGCGGATCTGGATGAACTGCTGAGCCAGCGAGACCATTTGAATACCCGGCTGCAGACAATTCTGGACCGCCATACGGCTGCATGGGGTGTGAAGGTGGTCCTCGTGGAAGTGAAACAGGTGGATCTCGCCGAACAGATGATCCGGGCCATCGCCCGCCAGGCGGAAGCCGAGCGCGAACGCCGGGCGAAGATTATCCATGCGGATGGGGAATACACCGCGGCAGAGAAACTCAGCATGGCGGCAGCGGTACTGCAGCGAGAGCCGGCGGCCGTGCAGTTACGGTACCTTCAGACGCTGGTCGAGATCGGGACCGAGAAGAATACCACCATTGTGTTTCCTCTGCCCGTCGATATCATTTCCTCGCTAACCCGGATCTTGGATATGGCGGCCAAACCACCTGAACCCGGCAGACTGGCGGCGCGAGAGCCTG
Organism: Bryobacteraceae bacterium; assembly: GCA_035501495.1. Classification (GTDB taxonomy): domain Bacteria; phylum Acidobacteriota; class Terriglobia; order Bryobacterales; family Bryobacteraceae; genus JAIQFL01. Next base: position 15,776 of record DATJWB010000125.1, read on the forward strand.
TTCCCGCGTGAGGGAAATGAACCATGGCCATCCCGAGCCTGAAGAACTACCGCGTCGTGTGGCGGAGGATCGGGGATTGGGACACCTTCGAGCATCATCTCTCGGCGCCGGATTGCGACCAAGCTCAGGCGGAATCGTCCCGGCACGTTCAGCAGGCCCTGGGTACGAACGCCCGATTGTGGAGAATCGTCGAGGTAGCCGAATCCGGATCTGCTGAGCTGATACTCCCAATCCACTTTCCAACGGTATTGTGAACAAGCCGCTCAAGAGGATGAGGTTCGGCGGAACGGCAGCCACAGAAGCCAGAAAATGGCCAGGGCGAATAATTCTCCTATGCCGATGTAGACCGGCCACGGGCCGAAATAGTCGAGCAGGGATGCGCTGGCCGGTTTGCGGCAGAGATACATGAAGTTGGTTTGGAACAGCGCGTCGAACACCCCGGTTACCGCCGCGAAGCCATTCAAGATGAGAAATGCTCTCATCACGCAGCCCGCGCGCAGACTCGCGAGGCCTCCCCAAGTGAGCGTCAGAATCGTGATCACCACGACGCCGTGCGCCAGCAGGAAGTACACCGTGGGATAGGAAGGAAAGGGCGCGCGAAGATCCGGCGTGAGAAGCGCCATCGTGCTCCCTCCCAAGCCGGCGAAGTAGGCGAATTCATAGGCCCACGGCTTGAGGGTCAGAGCCGCGGTGATGGTGAGCCAGAGGGTAAACTCGCAAAGCTGGAGAGGAACGCCCTCGGGAAAGCGCCATCCCTGGTGATGGAGCACGTACCCGTACCAGGTGAGCTCATTGATCGCCAGGAATCCACCTAACGCGAGCCGAACCCAGCGCCCGCAAGCGCGACTTTGCCGCGCGACAAACGAAAGAACCGCCGCCGTTCCCGGGATTGCGGCGAGAATCAGCAGATGCTCGCCTCCGAAAAGATGAAAACCAGTCGCCATCGGTGTGCCGGCGCACTGACCCCGGCCAAATTCGCGCCACGCGAGCCTCGCACAGCTCAAGTCAGGATATGCGGCTTAGCCGGCCAGCGTCATCCTCTGTCCATATCCGACATCATTGTAATGGACGAGTCTGCAGGAGGTGCGCTTCGGATTACCCTGCTCTGCCTCAGAACATGCGAGCAGGAAATGGTAGGTCCCTCAACCGTGCCAGAGCGGCACATCTTCGAAGAAATCCGGCGGACCGATCTGCCCGACCTTCCACACCAGTTCCAACTCGCCTGGGCCTCCGTGCGTCCGGCACAGCGGCGCCCCGCGCACCAGCGGCGCGGGAAAGGGTCAGGGCGGTGATACCGAGCGCCTGCCCGGCGTGGCTGGCGGTATCGCCGCCTGCTACCGCGGCGCGGCTCACGCCGGACGCCAGAATCGCGTTGCGTAAAGCTCGCCCATGGCGGCGGCAGCGCCGGCGGGTCACCTGCCTCGGCGCGGTCGCCATCCCCCAACGCGCGGTACCGAATCTCGCTGCGTCCCGCGGCGAGTTGCGCCTCCCGGAATTCTCGTGAAAGTGCGGTAGATTGTTCGCCGGCGACGCTCTCAGCAGCCTTCGCCGCGGGCAGCGGGCTCACAATCCGGTACGACGCTCGAATTCGCTCCTCTATCACGCCTCCGCCCATTGAAAGTACGTACTGTAGATCTCCTGCTGCACCCGGTAGAACGGCCGCAGTCTGATCGTGCCGGAGACCGCCCGGCAGTCGAACTCCAGCGGTTTCCCAGCCACCGGCTGCATGGCCGCGAGCGCGGACGGGGAGATCCTCAACTGCTCTGTTGGATCGATAGCGGTCAGCATCACTGGACCCCGCATCGCCGCCACCGTGTTGGGAGCGGAATCGTCGATGGAGATGGCTCGAGACGAAAACGGCAGTTGCAGGTCGATGGCATCGCCTTTCCGCCAGCGGCGCGAAACCGTCGCGAAACTGCCTCGCTCGGCGCTGACATCCGCCGTCTTGCCGTTCACGGCTATCCCTGCGGATGCCCCGAGCCAACCCGGAATCCGTAAACGAACCGCGAACTCCGCAGGCGACTCCGGATCCACGCGGATCAGAATCCGTTCGGACTCCGGATACCCCGTCTCCTGGGTGACCTTCACGGAAACGCCCTTCGCCTTCCAGCGCACCTGGCTCCCGGCGTACAGATTCACGTAGATTCCGCGGGCATCCTGGAAGTACAGGTTCAATGGAAAATCGGCCACGGACTGCAACAACGTCCCCGCGCAGCACGGCCACTTCGACTTGTAATACGACTTCCGCGCCCGCGCCTGGTAATCGGAGTAGTAGAAATAGCCGCCGTCGTCGTCCGGATCGAGCGCGCCCAGAATGGTGTTCAGCAGTACGCGTTCCAGTCCGTCGCCGTACCGCGAGTCTCCGGTGAAGGCCGTGAGATATCGCGCCAGCTTGGCGTGGGCGTAGAAACAGCAGGGCGTTTCGAAGTGGTTGCGTGTATTGGTCAACGTCGCGGCCAACTCGCCCGATCGCGGCTTGACGAATTCCTCGTTGGCGGCCCACGCGCCCGAGGCGTACTGCTGGGTCTGCTCGATCATGTCCCAGGCGTTGCGAATGGCGCGCAGATATTTTCCATCTCCCAGTACCTCGTAAGCTTTCGCGGCGGAGCTCAGCGCCATCACGTGACTGTAGCCATGTTTGCCCGGCAGCACGTTTTCGCCATTTGCCAGGGCGTCGAAGAATCCTGTGTCGAGCAGATAGAGACGGGCCATTTCCAGGTAGCGTTTATCGCCCGTCAGCGCGTAGGTGTGGAACAGATTTTCCGGCAATACGTACGGTTCATCGTAGGGCGGCTGCTTCACGCCCATCCGATCGAAGGTATGGTCTGGAATGTACCGCAGGGCGCTCTGCACCACGCGAGGCAGCAGCGGGCGGGCCTCCTGCACGCCGGCCAGGGTCGCGGCATCCAGCAGCCCGATCTCGTACTTGTCGAGGACGTAGCACGCCCACGTCGCGGGCGCCTTCGGGCTCGCATACGGCTCTCCGTCTCTCTCGAAGGCGGCGGCGTAGCCGAGCACCAGTCTTCGCGCTTTGGCCGCGGCCTGCGCATCGCCAGTGCAGGCATAGATACGCGATAGCCCCGAGACGAGCTGTCCGATCAGGTGTCCCGGCACGAAACCGTCGGCGTCATACCACCCGCCCATATCGCGGCCGGGAGCCGGCAAGCCCGCGCGCTGCCGGTAGACCTTCAGCAGACGATCTTCGTCAAGGCTCAGGTAATGTGCCCGAATGCGCCGGTACATGTCCGCGAGCGGGCCTTCGGTCAGCGCCACCTGCGAATAGGCAAACTCGCGCAGCTTGCGGCGTTCCGGAGGCTCGGTGGCTCCCTTAGCAATGGCGCACGCCGCCGCGCCGCCCAGAAAACTTCTTCGGGAGAGCATCCCCCATTATTATTCCGCGCGGCGCTTCGGCGGCCGTGCCAGTAGCGGCAAGGGGTTTTTCGAGGGCCGCCAAAAGCGTCGGCACATCGCGTCTCACGCGTTCCTCAATGCGGAATTGTCGTGTCCCGGCCTGACGGCGTAAACCGATCAGAGGAACGCCATCGTCTTCACACCCGAAATGTCGAAGCGCTTGCGGCACCGCAGGTTCTTGCACGCCACCTTGTCATCCAGGAGCACCATGTAGCTTTGCGCCTTGGCAAACTTGGCGCGGTCGCGTTCGTCGCCGCCGTGGGGAATCCGGTCCTTCTTCTTGCGCACCATCCACCGCAGTTCGTAGGTTTCCAGGCTGTGACAGAAGGGACAGTTCAAAGTCGCCGGCTTGGTGGTGGGAGATTCACTATAGAACGCACGCTCATCCATGTTTGTCCCCCCTAACGCTGCTCGGCAGGAACCCAGGGTTGCCCGTCGGGGTTCCCCTTGTACTCGGCCCGAGGGCGGATCAGGCGGTTGTTGCGATACTGCTCCAGCACGTGCGCCGTCCAGCCCGCCATCCGGCTGACCGCGAAAATCGGCGTGAACAGGTCGATCGGAATGCCCAACGAATAATAGGTGGAAGCCGAATAAAAATCCACGTTAGGCACCAGGCCCTTGATCTCCTTCACCGTCTCTTCCATTCGCCTGGAAAGGAGGTAAAGCTTCTCCTGGCCGGTACGCTTCCCTAACTCTTCGGAGAGGACCCGCAAATGCGTGGCGCGAGGATCCTCGGTGCGATAGACCCGGTGCCCGAAGCCGGGAATCTTCACCTTCTTCGCCAGGGTGTTCTTGACCCGATCTACCGCGGCATCCTCGTCGCCTAACTGCAGCAGCCAGTGGATTACATCCTGGTTGGCGCCGCCGTGCAGCGGGCCTTTCAACGCGCCGATCCCGCTGGTGACGGACGAATAGATATCCGAAAGAGTCGCGGCCGTCACCCGCGCCGCGAAGGTGGAGGCGTTCAGCTCATGGTCGGCGTGCAGCACCATGGCCACATCGAACGCCCGCTCCATCACGTCGTCGGGGCGATGGCCGGTCAACGTGTACAGGAAATTCGCCGAGAAGCCCAACTGCGGGTCGCCGGCGATGATCGGCTGCCCTTTGCGCAGCCGGTCGAACCCGCTCACGATGCTGGCGGTTCGTGACATCAGCCGCACGGCCTTCCGATGGTTGGCCTCCACCCCCATATCCTGGGCTTCGGGGTCGTACAGGCTCAACATCGAGACAGCCGTGCGCAGCACGTCCATCGTGTTGGCCTTGGTGGCCGAATGGAGAAAATCGATGACCCCGGAAGGCAGGTCCCGCTCCGCCACGAGACCCTTCTTCAGTTGATCCAGTTGCGCTCCCTTGGGCAGCCAACCGTTCCACAGCAGGAAGATCACTTCCTCGAAACTGGCGTGCTCGGCGAGGGTGTGGATGTTGTATCCGCGATAGCTGAGGACACCCTGAATTCCGTCGATGTAACAGATTTCCGATTCGCCGGCGATTACGCCTTCCAGACCCGCTATTGACGTTCCCATGTTCGTTAGCTTTGTCCGCTTGATCCAATTGTAAACGCAAGTCGCCGGATTGTGCGGTCAGCGGGGAGCGGGGCACCCGGGCAGCGGGGAATAGCCGATCGTCAGATCGTCTCTTGCCACCCAGAGTTTTTCCATCTGGCTTTTGTCGAAATTCACCGTGAGGATTACGCCGTTGCCGCAGGAACGGCTCTTCGAAATACGAAACGTATTGACGTCCTGATGTTCGCTCTGCGGACCCCAGTCTTTCAGGAACATGTCGTAGGTATAGCCCCTGCGGTCGGACTCCGTGCGCACCCACAAGGGGTAGGCCGCCTGGTAATCCTTCTCTTCCAGCAATGCGAAGAACTTCTTCACCTGCTGTTCCTGACGATAGTTGTGAAAGATGAAAAACAGAGTGCCGCCCACCACCACGATCGTCGCCAGCGAGATCAGCAGCATCTTGATAATCTTGATGCGCCGCTCGTCGCCTTCGCCGTACTTCTCCAGATATCCGGGCATCTGCTACCCCGACTTCCAGATTACTTCTTCGCGGGAGCCGCTGTCACGGGGTAGGCTTTGTCGTACGCGGCAATGGCATCGTTGGTCAAGTCCAGCGCCGGCTTGAAATACAGGGTCGTGGACGTGTCGACCACCAGGTCGATCCCCTTTTCCTCCGCCAGCTTCTTCACCACCTCGGTCATTTTCTGCGAACTCTTGGAGAGAACGTCGTTGCGGTAGTTCGTCGCGTCGGTCTGCAGATCGTCCTGCAAATACTTCAATCGTCGCTGCTTGTTCTGGCCCTGAGCGTTCAGATCGGATTCCTGTTGAGGGGAAAGTTTGCCGTTGCTGCCCTGCAACTGCTTGGCGAGATCCGCGATCTCTTTGTCGAGACGGTCGATTTCGTCCTGGCGCGGCTTAAACGTGGCTTGCATCTGGGCATCCGCCTTCTTGATCTCGGCCGATTCGAACACCGCGCGTTGCAGGTTAACCACCCCGACTTTGGTCTGCGCGGGCAGTACCTGACTGATCACGAAGAGCGTGGAACAGACCATTAACGGCCTGAAGCCCATCCGGAAAGACATGAAACAACTCCTGAAAATTTGTGTGTATGTTTAGATTAACACAGCTATTCGAGCACGCCGAGGATCTCGTCTTCCTTCAGGATCAGCAGCTCTTCACCGTCGATCTTGATCTCCGATCCGGAGTATTTGCCGAAGAGAATCCGGTCGCCGGCCTTCACTTCGAGCGCCGTCCGTTTGCCGGTGTCCAGCAGTTTTCCGTTGCCGACCGCCTCTATGAGGCCTTGCTGCGGCTTCTCTTTCGCGCTGTCGGGAATGATGATCCCGCCGAGCACCTGCTCGCCTTCCTCCAGCCGTTTGACGAGAACTCGATCGTGTAAAGGTCGCACATGCATGTCTCCAATTATACAGTGACGTGGGCTTGCTTCATCTTGCCCGTGTCACTCCCCGCGCAGAGTCTCGACCGGGTCGACTCGCGCGGCGCGCCGCGCCGGCAGGCCCGCGGCAGCCAACGCCACCGCCGACAGGAGAATCGCCGCTGCCGCCAGGCTCCGCCAGTCGTAGCCGGCGGAATCGAACAGCAGAGAGCCCATCAGGCGCCCGCCCGCCATCGCACCCGCGACTCCTACGCACACTCCTGTTGCCGTCCATTTCGCGGCGTGGCGGAGAAAGAGCATCGATACCGAGCCCGGCCCGGCGCCCAGGGCCATGCGAATTCCCACCTCGCGAGTGCGCTGGTTCACCAGGAAGGAGATCACGCCATAGATGCCGATGGCCGCGAGCACCAGCGCGGTGCCGGCAAATGCCGCCAGCAGCATCGCGTTGAAACGCGGGCCGTCAGTCAGGCTGCGAACCCGCTCCCGCAGCGTCTCCACCTCGACGGGCAGCGTGGGATCCAGCGCGGCGATCTCGGCGCGAATGCGGGCGGCCACCAACCCTGGTTCGAGAGCACTCCGCACCAGCACGCTGGCCGAACGAACGCCCGAGCCGTCGCCGAAGATTTCGTCGGGGACGTGTTTGCGCACCAGGTAGTATTCGGGCTCGGGAGGCTGGCCCAAACCACGCCCGCGCACATCGCCCACCACCCCGACCACACTGTGCCATTCGCCCTTCTCCGACGGAAAGATGTGCCGTCCGATCGGATCCTCATCCGGAAAAAGACGTCGCGCCAGGGTCTGGTTGATCACGATGCCAGACCCGCTGGAATCGCGGTCCGGTTCGTCAAACGTACGGCCCCGGAGAATCGGGATTCCCAGCACGGCGAAGTATCCCGGCGTCACGTATCGCCACGCCACGCCCCCGCCCGCGCCTTCCGCCACCCGCGGACGCCCTTCCACTGCCAGCGCGGAGAAGGGCGTCGCCCCCGTTCCACCGATCGGAGGCACCGAATTGCTAATGGCCGCCACCCACCCCAAGCGATTCAGCCGTTCCTCCAAACCCTGGTAGAACGCCATCACGCGCGCCTGGCGGTACGACTTGCTCAACACAAACCGGGCGTGGACTACGTGCTCCGGATCAATCCCCAGCGGGACGTTCTCCATTCGCCACAACGTCCCGAGCAGCAGGCTTGCGCCCGTCAGCAGGATCAGCGACGCGGCAATCTGCCCCGCGATGAGGACATGCCGCAGCCAGCCGCGGAACGATGCGATAGAGCGCCCGCCGGACAAAAACTCGGCCTGCGGCCGCTCGAGTGCGGGCGCCAGACCGAACACCACGCCGGCCAGACCCGAGACAGCCACCGTGAATGCCAGCACGCGCCCGTCTAGAGCCGCCTGGTCCAGACGCATGATGCCGTGCGGAGCGATCGCCACAAAGAAACGCAGCAAGGCCGCCGCGAGCACGCACCCGCACGCCGATCCCACACCGGCCAATACCAGGCTCTCGGTCAGTGCCTGCCGCACCAGCCGCCCCCGCCCCGCGCCCAACGCATGCCGCACCGCCAGTTCACGCCGCCGTCCGGCGGAACGCGCCAACAGCAGGTTGGCCACATTCGCGCACGCCGCCATCAGCACCATCGCCACCGCCGCCAGCAACACCCAGGACGCGGTGCGCACGTCCGCGATCTGACGGTCGCGCAGCGGCCGGACCATCAGCCTTACGCCTGGCTGGAATTCCTTGGGAAGACGCTCGGTCTCCTCCGCGGCCAGAGGCTGCAGGGCCGCCTGCGCCTGCTCGAGCGAAAGGCCCGGCCTGAGCCGCGCAAACGCCCGGACCGCGCGCATCCTCTCGCTCGGAAGCAGCGCTTCGGTGGTCAGGAGATCGATGGGACTCAGGTTGAACAGCTCGAATTCAGGCGGCAGGACGCCGATGATGGTGGTGGGCTCCTCATCGATGGGGACGGCCCGGCCGACGATCCCCGGATCGCCGGCGAAGCGCGTCCTCCAGAATCCATACGACAGCAGCGCCACCGGCGGAGCGTTGGGCACATCCTCTGCGGGAGTGAAATTCCGCCCCGCCACGGGCCGGATCCCGAAGGTCGGCAGAAAACTGGAGTCCACCCGCGCGCAGCGCAGGCGGAGCGGATCGGCCTCCGTCAGGTCGCAGCCATGGATGAATCCGAACGACGCTACGCTCGAAAATGGCGTCTGCCGGTCCCGCAGCCGCAGATAGGACGGCGCCATCAGAAATTCGTTCCGGTCGGCGTAGGGCGTCATCAGGCCGACGGAAACCAGGCGGTCAGCTTCCGGATACGGCAGTGGCCGAAACAGAATGCGATCTACCACGCTGAAAATGGCCGTGGAGGCCCCCACCCCCAGGGTAATCGTGAGGATCGCACTCAGCGTGAAAAGCGGTGCGCGGCGGAACCCCCGCACTCCGAAACGGATATCCCCGGCAATGGCGTCCATCATGGGCGGAATCCCGCCCGCATGCCGGGCATCGGGGCTTCGGATGATTGTGTAATACTCGTGCCGGATCGTTCTTCGAGCAGAAAAAGCATGGTTCCGATTCTAACAACGACGGGAGAGGGTGTCGTTGATCGAACCGGTGGAAGGCCGGCCGTTTGGAATGGCTCAGGCCGTGGCGCGGTAGGGCTGTTGTACGAGCGTATCCACGCGGAACTTGCGCGATGTCACCCGCACGCCGATCTTGCCGCCCTGGCTGCGCACGATAAATCCGGTGATTTGCAGTTCGATGGGGTACAGATCGCCGTACTTCGACGGCCACTCTACACCCATCTCGATATGGGCTCCGACGGGCAACGGCCGGCGGCATCGAAAGCTCAGGCCGTTGGAACTCAGGTCACAGGTACTTCCCGTGCCGGTCCGCGGCACGCCACCTTTTTCGGCGACCTGGTAATGTAAAGGAAGGCGAAGTTCGTAGCGCCGGTTCCGGCGGCGTTCGGTCGTTGTCACATCCATACGAGTCTCCACAGCCTCTTCCCCGATTTGGACGAAAAGAGCATGGGCCGATCGGAAGAGTGTTTATGATTCCGTTAACGTCAAGCAATTCGACAACCACTGCTAACCCTAAGCAAACCAACGCTATCCATAGTTATTAAGAGTACTTTTTACCCAGTCAAAAGTACATTCTTTAATGTTCGGCTGTGCGCTTCCGCGGTAGATTTTGCCGCTCCGTGCTTTTGACGGAGGCCCCGAAAGGGTGCAGAATAGGGGAACACCGGAAGGAGGTACCAGTGGCAAACCCAACGGAATCCAATCCCGGGACTCGCCGCGGCTTTCTGAGCACCACCATGACCGCCCTGACCGCGGCTTCCTACAATCGCGTTCTGGGAGCCAACGATCGCGTCGGCATCGGCTTCATCGGTTTCGGGCTGATCGGCAAACAGCACATCACCAATTTCAAGAAATCGTTCCCGGATGTCGATCGCATCGCGCTTTGCGATGTCTACAAACCCCGGCTGGAAGCCGGGCTGGCATACCTGGAAAACCCTGAAGCCAAAGGCTATGGCGACTTTCGCAAGATGTACGAGAACAAGAACATCGATGGCGTGGTGGTGGCCACTCCCGACCATTGGCATGCCCTGCTCACGATCATGGCCTGTGCCGCGGGCAAGGATGTTTATGTCGAAAAGCCGCTGACGGTCTTCATCGAGGAAGGCAAGTGGATGCTGCAGGCCCGGGACAAATACAAGCGCATCGTGGTGGTGGGTACGCAGCGGAATCACAATCCCGGCCATCAGGTCGCCAAGAAAATCGTCCAGAGCGGCACGCTGGGGAAAATCCAGATGGTGAAAATCGGAGCCGGCACGCGCAACATCTATCCCGGCTTCGGCAAGACCCCGGCGACCGATCCGCCGGCCGATTTCGATTACGACATGTGGCTGGGCCCCGCGCCCAAGAGGCCTTACCAGGCGCACCGCGGCTTATATCATTTCCGCTGGTTCTGGGATTATTCCGGAGGCCAACTGACCAACCTGGGCGCCCACAGCGTCGCGGCGTTTCTCCTGGTCACGGGCGTCAAGGGACCCACGCGGGTGGTCTCTTTCGGGGGACGCTTCACCCTCGAGGACGATGGCGAAACGCCCGACCTCCAGGAGTGCCTCTATCAGTTTCCCGACTTCATGCTGACGATGGGAGTGCGCGAGGCCAATGCCTTCCGCGATTCCAACGGATCGGTCATCGTGGGCAGTAAAGGGAACCTGATCCTGGGCTCCAACCAGGTGGTTCCCGAGATGCACGGCGATCCCGTCAACCAGATCCCGAGGTTCGTCGGCCATCCCGTCGGCGGTCCGGTTTACAACGATACCAAGCCGGTGCCGTGGATCGAAGCACAGGCGGGAACCGGACGCGGAGGCGCGCGCGGCGGGGAGGGCGGCGGCGAATCGCTCGAAGATCAGATGTTCAATGCGAACAAGCGCGACTGGATCAACTGCATCAAGTCTCGCAACCCGCCCTTCTGCGACCTGGAACTGGGGCACCGGACCGCCACCATCTGCAACCTCGGGAACATGTCGCTGCGCCTCGGCGGGCGGACGATTCACTGGGATCCGGAGAAGGAAGTAGTGGTCGGCGACAAGGAAGCCGCCGCCATGTGCACCAAGCAGTATCGCGCCCCCTGGGATGGCGTCTTGAAGAGCATCATCAAGGCGTAGACGTGGCGCAGGCACTCCTGCCTGCCGCACCCCGACTCATCGGGGCGCTTGTCGCGCGTGTCCAGTGCCGGCGGCGAGAGGGTTTTCGAGGATGCCGCGTCGGCACTCTTGCCGACGCTTTTCGTGCACCACTGTCAGCGAGAGTTTCCTCATTCCGTCGGCAAGCTGGGAAACTATTCCCATCTTCTGTTGTCCGACGGGGGCGCATGCCTGCTCGTCTCGGCGCTGCAGGCAGGAGTGCCGCGCCACAGACCAGTGCCTGCGCCCCCTTTTTGACTACACCGTTGCCGCCACCCCGATCGTCGGTTTTTCCGCCGGCAAATGCCGCAATTCCGGGCCCGTGTACACCTGCCGCGGCCGCGCGATCTTCTGCTCCGCATCGCGCAGCAGCTCATCCCAGTGCGCCAGCCATCCGACCGTCCGCGGGATGGCGAACAACACCGTGAACATGTCGGGCTTGAAGCCCATCGCCTGGTAGATGATGCCCGAATAGAAGTCCACGTTGGGGTACAGTTTGCGCTTCACAAAGTATTCGTCTTCGAGCGCGATCTTTTCCAGCTCCAGCGCGATATCCAGCATGGGATTGCGGCCGGTGACCTGGAACACCTGGTCGGCCGTCCACTTGATGATCCGCGCGCGAGGGTCGTAGTTCTTGTAAACCCGGTGCCCAAATCCCATGAGCTTGAGCTTGCCCACCTTCACCTGCTCGATGTAGTCCGGAATATTCTCCTTGCAGCCGATCTCCGCAAGCATCCGCAGGACCTGCTCGTTGGCGCCGCCATGCAGAGGCCCCGAGAGGGCCGCAGCGGCTGCCGCCACCGAAAGATATGGATCGGCCTGAGAGCTGCCCACCGCCCGCATGGTGTTGGTACTGCAGTTCTGCTCATGGTCGGCGTGCAGGATGAACAGGATGGAGAGTGCCCGCGACATCACCGGATTGGCCGCGTATTTCGGCTCGAGCATCTTCCACAGCATGTTCATGAAATTCGCCGTATAGCCCAAGTCGTTGTCCGGGTAGACGTAGGGCAGGCCAAGGCTGTGCCGGTACGTGTACGCGGCTATGGTGGGGACCTTGCCGATCAGCCGCACGATCTGCAGATGGCGGTTCTCCGGATCCAACACGTTCTTGGCCTCGGGGTAAACCGTCGAAAGGGCCGCGATGGTGCTCACCAGCATGCCCATCGGGTGCGCGTCATACCGGAAACCCTCCAGGAACTTCTTGGTGGTTTCATGAAGCATGGTATGGTGCTTCACTTCAAAGGTCCACTTCTTCAACTGCTCCTCGTCGGGAAGTTCGCCGTTCAGGATAAGATATGCCACCTCCAGAAACGTGCACTTCTCCGCCAGCTCCTCGATCGGATATCCGCGATAGCGCAAAATGCCCCGGTCGCCATCGATGTACGTGATACTGCTGCGGCAAGAGGCGGTATTCATAAAGGCCGGGTCATAGGTCATGAGCCCGAAATCTTCCGCATCTTCCTTCAATTGACGGAGATCCGTCGCGCGGATGGTGCCGTTCTCGATCGGCACCGTGAAAGTCTTCTCCGTGCGCCCGTCAGTAACTGTCAGAACGTTTGTCTTCATTAGGACCACTCTCCATCCAGTAACGCCGTTGCAGAATTCAGCGGGCAATCAGGTACACCAGCCCGAAATAAACGCCCGTCAGCGCGACGACCGCGAGGCTCAGAATCAGCGCCAGGCGAGCGGAGCGATATCCCGCCTCCGACTCGTCTTCCTGATAAGGTCCGATCTTACCCGCCGGGAGTTTCATCGCAGTCACCTCTTTCTCTACAGGAAGCGTACATCCAAATCCGAAAATCTGAAACACTTTTTTTACACAGGTTGATGAGAAATTAAGCGAATTCAGATGATACTACCTGAATATCCCTTGCTGGTGGGGCTGCCTGTCGGAAAATACCACATCGAATCGGGCGCCACTGCGGCATCCAGAGGCCCGGAGCACGCCCGGCCGCGTCGCCGGAATCGACATAGGTAGGCTGTCGCCAGCTTTCCCTGTCACACCACCGGACATGCGGGTCCGCATCCGGCGGTTCGGCGGGTCGAGCTATCCCCTAACAGTCAATCTCGGAATCCCGAGCGAGTCGAAGTAAGCATTGGGCAGTGCCATAGCGAGT
>DATJWB010000126.1:0-3319 GCA_035501495.1 Bryobacteraceae bacterium
GAGCCTTGTACACCTCCCCCATGCCTCCCGCGCCGACGGGGCTCAGAATCTCATAAGGTCCCAGTCTCTGGCCGGCGGTAAGTGACACGTTGTAGTCTAGCGCAATGTATCGCCGATGCGTAGTGGCTGCCGGGTAGCCGCGCTGCCCCACTCCGTCGGCGGACTCACGCGCGGGGATTTCATCGTTGAAGAGGGCGGCAAGCCCCGCGAGATCACTGCCTTCATCGCTGAAGCAGAGCCGTGGCTATGAAGTGCAGGCGCGGCCCGGTTATTTCGCCGCCGTCAATCCCGCCCACCCGCCGCCGACCGAACGCAGAATCCATCAGGAAATGCTCTCCGCCGGAACTCTGGACGAGGTGCCCCTGACCTTTTCCACCGAGCCCGCGACTACGCCCCCGGTAAGCCCGGCGTGCACGTCGTGCTGTATCTGGACGTCGCCCACTTGCAATTGGTCAATCACTCCGGCAGGCGCACCGAGCAACTCACTGTGATAGCGGCCCTCTTCGCCGAGGGCAATTTCGTCACCGGCAAGGAGTGTGAGATCGATTTCAACATGGAGGACGATACCTTCAACAAACTCTCCAGCGGCACGCCTGCCGGCCTCACACTGCTCGCTCCTCCTGGCAAATACAGGCTCGCGGCGTAATCCGCGAGGCCAACCAGGGCAAGTACGCCGCATCGACGCAGCCGGTCGAGGTGAAGTGACCCCGGTCCGCGGACGGCGAGTGCCCGCGGCACGTGTCATCGCAGCTATTTGAAAATGGTGGATCCGAAATCACTCAGGAACTTACGCCAGATGAACCAGAAATGAGCTCCGGGCTCCGTGTGGAACGTCGCAGGCAAGCCGGCCTTCTGAGCAGCCGCGTATAGCGTTTTGGAGCCGTTGAGCGCCATGTCTGTCGTTCCCGCGCCGATCCAGTACTGCTTCACGCCTCCGGCATTCACCTTCTTGAGTGTATTCACGTACTCCTCGGTATCCTGCCCGCCGGCGCTCCAGACGCCGATCCAGCCGAACACGCCCGGGTTGTTGTTGGTGGCCATGGTCGTGTGGCCGCCCCCCATGGAAAGACCGGCGATTGCCCGGCTCTCTTTCTTTGGGATCGCCCGAAAATTTCTCTCAATGAAGGGGACGATCTCCTTGACCAGGCTGTTTGGATAAGAACCCTCGTAAACCTGATTCATGCCCCGGCCGGGAGTTGGGCCTGCGCCTGGCGCGCCCGCACCGCGTCCCATGCCCAAGCCTCCCTGCGCTGCCTGTACGGGGGGAGGCGCCGGCGCGGTTACCGATTGCCGGGACGGCGTCGGCCCGTAGGCGTACCCCTGCGATACGATCTGAGTTGCGTTGCCGTTCGGCATTACCACAATCATCGGCTTGGCTTTTCCCTGCGCGATCAGGTTATCGAGGATCACGTTCGCGCGCCCCATGGTGGTCCAGGCGTCTTCATCGCCGCCGCCGCCATGAAGCAGGTAAAGCACGGGGTATTTTGCCTTGCTCGATTCATACCCGGGAGGCGTATAGACGTACATGCGGCGCGCCTTCTGCTTCAGGATGTCGGAGGAATACCAGACCGCCTGCACGGTCCCGTGCGGGACGTCGGGCTTGAAGTCCCAGAGGTCCGACGCCGGCCCGGAAATCATCAACAAATTGTCATACCTGTTGCCGTCGCGCTGGTACTCGCCATCACCGGGATCCATCACTTTCACGCCGTCCACGCTAAACGAGTAGCCCCAAAGTTGATCGCCCAGGGGGCCCACGGTCACCGACCAGATACCCGCATCGTCCTTAGTCATCGGGATGTTCCGCCCACCGTCCCAGTTACCATTCAGGAGAACTTCACCGGCTTTAGGCGCCCTCAGGCGGAACGTTACCTTCTTATTGGGGAGAATCTCCGGAGATACTACCCGGGGAAGCTGCTGGCCCCTTCCGGCGGCCTGTCCAGCCGCTTGTTGGGAGAAACCTGCGTGGGCGCAGACAAGCGCCATCGCAACTGTAGCAAGTCTGAATGTGCTGTTCATGATCCGGCCTTTCTTATCGAATTCGTCTGGCACTGACACCTTTGTCATAGAGGAAACACTCCGAAGATGAGACAGGCCACCGTCATCAACACGGACGCTCCGAAAAGGAACGGCGCCGCGAATTTCTGATGGTCACCGAGTTCCACTCCGGTAAGACCGACAATCAGGAAGGTTGCCGGAGTGAGCGGGCTGACCGGGAAGCCGGTCGTCATCTGGCCCAGAACCGCCGCCTGCGCCATGTGAACCGGTGCGACACCGAATGTCTTGCCAACTTCCGCGAGGACCGGGAGCACGCCAAAGTAAAACGAGTCCGGGTCGAAGAGCAGGCTGAGCGGCATCGAGATTAGACCAAGGACCACAGGCAAGTGCGCACCCAAACCGTGCGGCGCAAATGCAATCGCAGCATTCGCCATAGCAGCCAGCATGCCGGACTCGCGCATGATCCCGGTGAAAGCACCCGCGGAGAAGAGCACCCCGGCCATCATTAGCGCAGCCTTGGCGTGCGCGTCGATTCGTTCGCGCTGCAGTTGCAGATCGGGATAGTTGATCTGCAATGCGAGCACGACTCCCACCATGAAGACGGCAACCGGCTCGATCTTGAACCAGATCATCCCGCCGACCATCAGCAGGGTCAACCCGAGATTGACCCAGACGCGCCGGGGCCGGCGAAGCACCAATTGCTGCTTATCGATCTCACGGCAGACGACTTGCCTTGCGTGATCTCCGGAAAGGCCGAGCCTCCTGGCTTCGCGTCCGCCAAGCCACCATGCGCACGCCAAAACAAACGCCAGCCCCACCATCTGCACAGGGACCAGCGGGTTGAAAATAGAAGCCACGGGGATCTTCAACGAGGCGGCGGACCGGATCATCGGCCCCGTCCACGGCAGGAAATTCACGCCCGCGGCCATGGAAGCCGCGCACGCGAGGACTCGCTTGTCCATGCAGAGCCGCTGGTACAGCGGCAGCATCACCGGTATGGTGACTAGAAACGTGACGGCGCCGGAGCCGTCGAGATGGACAAGCAAAGCCAGAAGCGCGGTGCCGGCCACGATGCGCGGCGGGTTGCTTCCGACGGCCGCGAGGATGCGGTCGACAATCGGGTCGAGCATCCCGGCATCTGTCATGATCCCGAAATACACGATGGCGAAAATGAACATCCCCGCGACGGCGGAAACGCTCTGAATTCCGTGGACGATGAAGCCGGCTGTCTGCAGGCCGAACCCGGCGCTCAGCGCGGACAGCACCGGGACGGCGATAAGCGCAGCCAGCGGCGTCATTTTCCTGGTGAGAATGACTGCCAGCA
>DATJWB010000127.1:0-2239 GCA_035501495.1 Bryobacteraceae bacterium
CGCCTCGCGAACCTATGAAGCGTTACGGAGCGAGCACATCGCGGATCACCGGCATTTCTTCCGGCGGGTACGCCTGGAGCTTCCGGTAGACTCTCTAGCGCGCGCACTGCCCACCGACGAGCGTCTCGCGCGCGTCCAGAAAGGCGAGGTAGACAACGACCTGTTCGCTCCCTATTTCCAGTACGGAAGGTATCTAATCATCGCGAGCAGCCGGCCTGGAAGCATGGCGGCGAATCTCCAGGGAAAATGGAACGATAGCCTGACGCCCGCGTGGGGCAGTAAGTACACCATAAACATCAACACCGAGATGAACTACTGGCCGGCGGAGACCTGCAACCTCTCGGAGTTGACCGAGCCGCTCTTCGACCTCATCGGTACGGCACGCGAGGATGGGCGGCGCGTGGCCAGGTTTTACTATGGCGCCGGCGGGTTCGTCCTTCATCACAACACAGACTTGTGGGGGGACGCGGTTCCCATCGACGGCGCCCAGTTTGGCATCTGGCCGATGGGAGGGGCGTGGCTGTCGCTCCACCTGGCGGAGCATTACGATTTTACCCGTGACCGTAGGTTCCTCGCCAAAAGAGCCTATCCCGTCATGAAGGAGGCAGCGCAGTTCTTCCTCGACTACCTCGTGGACGACGGCAAAGGTCACCTGGTGACCGGACCTTCACTCTCGCCGGAAAACACGTATCGGACGGCCTCGGGGGAGCGGGCCGTCCTCACCATGGGGCCGACCATGGACACGGAGATTCTTCAGCAGTTTTTCGGGCGGCTCATTGAAGCGAGCCAGATTCTTAAGATCGACCCGGATTTTCGCGCGAAGGTCGAGGCGGCGCGTGCCAAGCTGAATCCGCTCAAGATCGGCAGGTGGGGACAAATCCAGGAGTGGCCTGAGGACTACGACGAGGTCGAGCCCGGCCATCGGCACATTTCGCAGCTGTTCGCGCTGTTCCCTGGCGACCTGATTGCTCCTCACAAGACGCCGGAACTCGCTAAGGCCGCACGCGCTACTATCGAGCGCCGCCTGGCGAACGGGGGCGGCGGTACAGGGTGGAGCCGCGCCTGGATCGTCAACTTCTGGACACGGCTGGCCGATGGCGAGAAGGCTTATCAAAACCTGACTGCGCTGCTGGCCCGGTCCACGCTGCCCAACCTGTTCGACAATCACCCGCCGTTTCAGATCGACGGGAACTTCGGAGGAACGGCCGCGATCGCCGAGATGCTGATCCAGAGCGAAGCCGGCGAACTGCAGTTTCTTCCCGCCCTGCCGAAGGCCTGGGACCACGGCGAAGTCACCGGACTTCGCGCGCGCGGAAGGCTGGAAGTCGACGTGAAATGGAATGATGGATCGCCCGCTGCCGCTACGTTGAGGCCCACAGTTGACGGCCTCCACGTACTCCGGCCGCCGACGGGCGGCCGCATCCGTGAAGTTCGGGATGGCCGCCAGCCGATCCGTTTACATCCCGCGGCTGGCTCAAGCGTGTCGCTCCCGGTGAAAGCGGGGCACGTTTACTCTATCCAATTCGAACGCACCGGATAGCTCGACTTAAATACGCCATTGACTCTTGTACTTATGTTCGATTACTGAGCATGCATTGTAATCGCTTGCGGAGCTCGATGCAAAACGATGGACCACTATCGTTTGAATCTGGGCTGCTTCGCGGTATAGTTTAGGGCTAGAGGGTTCTGCAAGCGTTTACTGCAACCATGGGAGAGTGCGAACGATGAGACGAATACTGAATTCTGTGTTCCTCTTGGCCGTCTCGGCGGGGATCTGCTTGTCTGCCAGCGATCAGCAGACGCCGCCCGTGACCGCCGGCGCGGCGCCGCAAAATGCCGGCAGAGGCGCCCGAGGCGGATTCGGCGGACCGATCGAGTTGGGCCCGGACGATAAACCCGCCTTCCCCGATCCACCGGCCGGCTTCAACCAGAGGCGCGAAAACGTTCCCCATGGCGAGTTGATGGCGGTGGAGTACGATTCGAAATCGCTCGGAACGCACAGGCGGATGCGTGTCTACACGCCGCCCGGCTACTCGACCTCTCGCAAGTATCCAGTGCTTTATCTGCTGCACGGCATCGGCGGCACCGACACCGAGTGGACGCAATCGTGCCACGCGAACCACGTGATCGACAATTTGTTGGCGGAAGGCAAGATTCAGCCGATGGTCATGGTCTTCCCCGACGGCAATTCCAGCAGAACTGTAGCTGACCTCAATGCGCCGCCTGCCCCGCGGGGAGC
>DATJWB010000128.1:0-3174 GCA_035501495.1 Bryobacteraceae bacterium
CAACATCGCGCCCTCGCAGCCGGTGCCTGTGATCCGCCAAGTAGGGTCCGGGCGTGCGATCAGCATGGTACGTTGGGGCCTGGTTCCGTTCTGGGGCAAAGATGCTTCCATCGGCTCCCGGTTGATCAACGGCCGCAGCGAGACGGCACTCGACAAACCTTCCTTCCGCGAGCCCTTTGCCCAGAGGCGTTGCCTGGTTCCGGCAGATGGGTTTTATGAATGGAAGAAGGCAGGCCACCGCAAGCAGGCCTTTCACTTCGGCATGAAGGACGGGTCCTTGTTTGCCTTCGCGGGTCTCTGGGATCACTGGAAGTCGCCGGACGGCACGATCCTGGAATCATGCACGATTCTGACCACCACTCCCAATGAATTGCTGCACGACGTCCACGATCGCATGCCGGTTATTCTTCACCGCAACCACCACGACACCTGGTTAACCGCTCCGCCGGCGCAGAGGCGGAGGTTGGGGGAATTGCTGGTGCCCTTTGAGGCGGAATTGATGACGCGCTATGAGGTCAGTTCCCTGGTGAACAGTCCGCGGAACGATACCCCAGCTTGTGCGGAACGGGTAATCCCCGCGAACAACCTCTTTTCGGGCGCCTAAAGATGTCCGGCCGCGCTAGCGGGTAGCAGCGCTTCCCTGGCGCGAAAGGTTGAACGAGAAGCTTTGCCATGGCGAACCCGGAGTCCGGTACTATCGCCGTGCTGGCGGAGAAACCCTCGGTGGCGCGGGATATCGCCCGGGAGTTGGGTGCGACCATCCGGGGCGACGGATACCTGCACGGCAACCGCTACGTGGTGACGTGGGCGCTGGGGCATCTGGTGGCCCTTGCCCAGCCGCACGAGATCAACCCGGAATGGCGCTCCTGGCGGCGCGACCGGCTCCCCCTCCTGCCGCAGCAATGGCCGCTGGTGGTCTACGAAAAAACCAAAGGCCAATTTGAGGTTGTGGCGCGAATCCTCAACTCGCCGCGAGTTTCACGGGTTGTGTGCGCAACCGACGCCGGCCGCGAGGGCGAGTTGATCTTCCGCTATATCTACGAGGCGGCGCAGTGCTAAAAGCCGTTCAGCCGGCTGTGGATCTCTTCCCTCACGCCGGAGGCCATCCGCAAGGGCTTCGAGGCCCTGCGGCCGGGGACGGACTACGACCCCCTGGCCGATGCGGCGCGCGGCCGGAGCCGGGCCGACTGGCTGGTGGGCATGAATTTGTCGCGCGCCTACTCCCTGGCCTATAACGAGGAGCTTTCCGTCGGCCGCGTCCAGACCCCGACGCTGGCCATGCTGGTGGAGCGTGAACTCGCCATCCGCCGCTTCGTGTCCGAAGACTACATGGAAGTCCTCGCCGATTTCCGTCCCGGCAGGCGTCCCCCCGGCGGGGACCCGGAGAGCGTCTATCAGGGTACGTGGTTCCGCGCGCGGGCGGGAGAGGGGGCAGACAAAGAATCGCTACCCAAGGCGATGCGGCTGCCCGCCGATGGACAGGAGGCGAACCGCATTGTCGAGCGGGCGCGCACCGGGAAGGCCTCCATCGAGTCCATTAAGGCCGAAACACAGCGCCTGGCACCGCCCCTGCTTTACGACCTCACCGAGCTCCAGCGGCACGCCAACCGCCTGTTCGGCTTCAGCGCGCAGCAAACCCTGGACCTGGCGCAGGCATTGTATGAGAGCCACAAGCTCATCAGCTATCCGCGCACGGACAGCCGGCACCTCTCTGAGGATGTGGGACGGACACTGCCGCAGATCGTCAAAAGCATCGAAGGGCCTTATCGCGAGCAACTCGCGTCCGGCACGGGGGAGCGCGCCCTGGGCAAGCGGTTTGTCGACGACTCCAAGGTGACCGATCACCACGCCATCATTCCCACCGCAACTTCACCCGAGAAGGCCAACCTGTCGGCCGACGAGCGCAAGATCTACGACCTGGTCTGCCGGCGCCTGCTCAGTGCCTGGCAGGACGACCACATCTGGTCGGTGAGAACGGTGATCACGGCGATTACCAATGGCGACATCATCGACCGCTATCACGCGTCAGGAACCGCGGTACAGCAAGCGGGCTGGAAGGTGCTGGATATCGCCGTCGAGAAACCGACGACGCAGGGGCAGGGAAGTAGCGCGGGGGAGCGACGGGACCAAGCCCTGCCCCCGGGCTTGGCCAAGGGCCAACCGCAGGAGGTGGTCGACGTTCGGGCGTTGAAGAAGAAAACGCGACCTCCCAAGCGCCTCACGGAAGCCACGCTGCTCACGGCCATGGAGACCGCGGGCCAGACGCTCGAAGAGAAAGAACTGTCGGATGCCAAGAAGGAGACGGGTCTGGGGACGCCCGCGACCCGCGCGGCCATCATCGAGGTACTGCTCAAGCGCGGTTACCTCGTGCGGCAAGGGAAGAACCTTGAAGCCACCGAGAAAGGCGTCCGGCTGATCGAAGTCGTGCATCCCGAGGTGAAGAGCCCCGCCATGACGGGGCAGTGGGAAGCGTATCTGAAGCGGATCCAGCGCGGCGCCGGTCAGCTGGGGCCGTTCTTGAAAGGGATCGAGGATTACGTCCGAGGAGTGGTAGGCAAGGTGGGGCAGACGCCGCAGGCAGCTGAGCCCGCAGTGGCTCTGGCCAGCGCAAGTCCGCCGACAGTGCCCCGGCCGCCGCAGGCAGTCATAACCACACCCGTGCCAACCGGCGACCTGGAGAGTCTTCTGCACCGCGCGTTCGGTTTCGACTCCTTCCGGCCGAACCAGGAAGCCGTCTGCCGGGCGGCCATCGAGGGTCAGGACGTCCTGCTGGTCATGCCGACCGGATCCGGCAAGTCGCTGTGCTACCAATTACCCGGCATTGCCCGCGGTGGGACCACCCTGGTGATCAGCCCGCTCATTGCCTTGATGGAAGATCAGGTGGCCAAACTCAAGGAACACGGCTTCGCCGTCGAGCGTATCCATTCCGGCCGCCCCCGCGCCGACTCGCGCCGCGTTTGCCTCGATTACCTCGGCGGCAAGCTGCAGTTTCTGTTCATCGCGCCGGAGCGACTGCGCGTGGCCGGTTTCCCGGAGATGCTGGCCAAACGACCCCTGTCCCTCATCGCTATTGATGAAGCCCATTGCATCTCGCAGTGGGGACACGATTTCCGGCCGGATTACCGTATGCTGGGCCAGCACCTGCCCCACTTCCGGCCGGCGCCGGTGATGGCG
>DATJWB010000129.1:0-2308 GCA_035501495.1 Bryobacteraceae bacterium
GGGCATCGAAAATCAGCGCGTGAGTTTCGGCACCTCCGGCCACCGCGGCTCCTCGCTGAAGTGTACCTTCAACGAACGCCACATCCTGGCCATCACCGAAGCCATTTGCGACTACCGCTCCGCGCAAGGCACCGACGGCCCTCTCTTCCTCGCAAGAGATACTCACGCCCTTTCGGAACCGGCGTTCGAAACTGCGGTCGCGGTGCTGCTCCACCGCGGCGTGGAAGTCATGACCGACCTCCAGGGCGGCTACACCCCTACGCCCGCCCTCTCCCACGCCATCCTGACCTACAACCGCCACCGCACCACGGAACTCGCCGACGGAATCGTAATCACGCCGTCACACAATCCACCGGAGGATGGCGGCTTCAAATACAATCCGCCCGATGGCGGCCCGGCCGATACCAGCGCGACGCAGTGGATCCAGAATCGCGCCAACGCGCTCCTGGGCGACAAACAGCTCCAGCGCCCCGCGGTGCACGGCAAGGCACACCGTTACGACTACGTTTCAAACTATGTCAACGACCTCGCCAGCGTCGTCGACATGGACGCCATCCGCGACGCCCGCCTCGAGCTCTGCGCCGATCCGCTCGGCGGCGCCGGCGTGGCCTACTGGGCGCGCATCGCCGATAAGTATCGGCTCAATCTCACCGTCCAGCACGATCACGTCGACCCGACCTTCCGCTTCATGACCGTCGATTGGGACGGCAAAATCCGCATGGACTGCTCCTCGCCCCACGCCATGGCGGGCCTGATCGCGCTGAAGGACAAATTCGACGTCGCCTTTGCCTGCGATACGGATCACGATCGTCATGGCATAGTCACGCATTCCGCCGGGCTCCTCAATCCGAATCACTATCTGGCCGTCGCCATCTCGTACCTCTACACCAACAGGCCGGGCTGGAGCAGCGACGCGGGCGTCGGCAAAACGCTCGTGTCCAGCCTCACGATCGACCGCGTGGCCGCTCACCTCGGGCGCCGCCTGGTGGAAGTCCCGGTGGGGTTCAAGTGGTTTGTCCCCGGCCTGCTCGATGGCGGATTGGGCTTCGGCGGCGAAGAGAGTGCCGGCGCCAGCTTCCTTCGCCGCGACGGCTCGGTCTGGACCACCGACAAGGACGGCATCATTCTCGGCCTGCTCTCGGCGGAGATTCTGGCGCGCACGGGATCCGATGCGGGCGTGGTCTACAAGAAGCTGACCGAGCAGTTCGGCGCTCCGGTCTACGAGCGTATCGATGCGCCGGCCACTCCGGAGCAAAAGGCGAAGCTGGCCAAACTGTCGCCCGAACAGGTCACGGCGAAAGAACTCGCCGGCGATCCGATCGTCGCCATGCTTACCAAGGCTCCCGGCAACGACGCGCCCATCGGCGGATTGAAAGTCGTGACGTCGCGCGGCTGGTTCGCGGCCCGTCCCTCCGGAACCGAGAACGTCTACAAGCTCTACGCCGAAAGCCTCGCCGGTATCGAACACCTGAAGGCGCTCCAGCACGAGGCACAGGCACTGGTCTCTCGGGCACTGGAGGGCCGGTAGAGCTCGATGAGCAGCCTCGCCGCGAATCTTGCCTACGAACCCAAGCCGCTCCGTTTCGGCACCAGTGGACGACGCGGAGAAGTCGTCCACCTGAGCCAGCTCGAAATCTACACCAATGTTCTCGGTGAGCTGGAGTACCTCTTGCGGCTTCCCCCGGGACAGGGCGGCCTCGTCGCCGGCGATGAATTCTACTTCGCGTACGACCTGCGCCCCAGCTCCACGAACTTCGTCGCCGGCACACCCCAGCGAGGCGAAATCTGCCAGGCCGTCGTGACCGCCATCCGCGACGCCGGCCTGAAGCCGGTCAACCTCGGCGCCATCCCAACCCCCGCGCTGACTTGCTTCGCTCTGAGCCGGGGCAAGGGCAGCATCATGGTCACCGGAAGCCACATCCCGTTCAATCGCAACGGATACAAGCTGAATACTTCAGCCGGTGAGTTACTCAAGGAACAGGAGGCTCCTATAACCGTCTCCGTCCAGAGCGTGCGCGAGAGGCTCGGCGGCGAAGACCTCGCCAATTCCAAATTCAGCCCCGACGGCCTGTTCAAGGCCGGCCACCAGGATCTGCCCCCGGCCAGACCTGCAGGTGGACAGGCTTACCTCGCCCGGTATCTGGATTTCTTCGGACACATGTCCCTGGAGGGCCTGAGCGTCCTGGTCTATCAGCATTCGGCGGTCGGCCGCGATCTGCTCGCCGAACTGCTGGCTCGCTTCGGCGCGCATGTGGTCACCGCCGGCCGCAGCGAGAACTTCGTTCCCATCGACACCGAAAACATCAAT
>DATJWB010000130.1:0-14273 GCA_035501495.1 Bryobacteraceae bacterium
GATTCTGGACATCGGCGGCACGCCGGATTGCTGGGCGCTGCTGCCGGAAAAGCCGCGCCTGACGCTGCTCAATACTCCGCGCGCCCGTGCCGACCTCGCCGGAGCGACCCAGTGGGTGGCCGGCGACGGACGCTGCCTGCCGTTTCGCGACGGCGCCTTCGACGTGGTGTTCAGCAACTCGGTCATCGAACACGTAGGCGACCAGGACAGCCAGCGGAGGTTTGCGCGGGAAGTGGCGCGCGTAGGCGGCGGCTTCTGGGTGCAGACACCGAATCGCTGGTTTCCATTGGAGCAGCACCTGCTCACGCCCTTCGTCCACTGGCTGCCCAAGTCGTGGCAGCGCCCCATCGTGCCGCGTTTCAACGTCTGGCGCTGGCTGGTGAGAGTGACGCCCGACCGGCGCCAGTTCTACATCGAACACTACCTGAAAGACGTGCGACTACTGGGTTTCGGCGAGATGCGCGGACTTTTTCCGGAGGCGCGGGTGATTCGCGAACGGCTCTGCGGATTGAC
This sequence comes from Bryobacteraceae bacterium, assembly GCA_035501495.1. Lineage (GTDB taxonomy): Bacteria > Acidobacteriota > Terriglobia > Bryobacterales > Bryobacteraceae > JAIQFL01. The sequence continues at coordinate 514 of DATJWB010000130.1, forward strand.
GAAGTCGCTGGTGGCTGTCCGCGCGCGCGGCGGCGAATGACTGCGGTCGAACGCGCTGCTTACTTCCGTTGATTTCCCGCGCCACCTCGATCATCCTAAAAACTCCATCGCAATCCGAGCTGGCCGGTCCGCGCGGCGCCGGCCGGCGGAAAAATGCTGGTCGCCGTGATTTTCCCGCCATTGACGTTGTTCACCACCACCTGGCCCGGCAAGGGACTCCCGCCGCCCGACGGCTCTCCAAGATTGGTGTGGTTCAGAATGTTGGTGAACGATGCCACCAGTTCCACCGCTCCCCACTTCTCCAGGCGAACGGTCTTCTGCAAGCCCAGATTGAACAGGATGTATCCCGGGCCCTCGATAATTCCGCGGCCCGCGTTGCCCCACTGGCCATTAGCGGGCGTCGCGAACGCCGACGGATCGAACCACTGATTGATGGTGCGTGGCATCGAGACGGTCGGCGTGACGAGGTCGGGGCGCAGCGTGGTCTGGTTGGTATTGGTGGGGTCGGGACCGGAGACCTCCGGTGTGAACCAGTTGCCGGTGCTCAGGTTGAGCAGCACGTTCAGTTGCCAGCCGCTGGCCAGCAGTCCCCGGCCCAGGGGCAGCTCGTATAGCGCTTGGTTCAGCCACTGATGGCGCGGCACCGAGTACACGTTGCCGCGGTCGCGCCGGCGGTTGTAGGTGTCCTCGATGGTCGTGTTCAACTCGAAATCGTCGGTATCGTCGGTGTCGCTGATCTCCTTCGCCCAGATCCACGTGGAAGTGAACATCAGTCCGCGGCTGACGCGCTTCTCCACCTGCGCCTCGAGGCCGCTGTACAGCATGTTCGCGCCGTTATCGGCGTAGTTGATGCTGCCGAACAGCGGGTACGGCCGGCGAGCGTTGTTGAACGGCACTGTCGAGGCGACCGGCTGATTGACATCGCGCCGATAGGGCAATTGGGTTCCCTTGGAGCCGAGGTAGCTGATGCGCACCCCCAGGTTGCGCGTGATCTCGCGCTCGACCGAGAGGGTGTACTGCTGTGTGTAGCTGTTGAGCAGATTTGGATTGACCGCGCGGAGCGTCAGCGTCCCGGGCGTCCCGGGTGAGTTGAAGGGATTGGCGAGATTGAAGAGCGGCTGGCCGTTGACGATGCTGTTGGTGGTCACCAGGTTCGCGGAATACGGCCCGGATGCCAGGCCCACCGGGACGTTCGCCGAATAGTGCGAGTAATACATGCCGTAGCCACCGCGGACCACGGTCTTGGCGGCATGATCGAGCTGATACGAGAAGCCGAAGCGCGGAGCGAAATTGTTGTGGTCGCCGTGGCGCAGCGAGCGTCCCACGCCAAATTGGCCGGCAGTCTCGACCGGCAGCGCCGACGGGAAGTACGGGCTGATCAGCCCGATCGCCGCCTGGCTCGGCACGACGATCTTGCCGGCCGCCAGATCGAACGAATAGAGGTTGTCGTTCAGCGCGTAGGCCGGGCCGTTGTATTCCCACCGCAGTCCGTAAATCAAAGTCAATCGCGGACTCACTTTGAAATCGTCCTGTGCGTAGGCCGCCCAGTCCCGGAAGCGGTCGTATTGCGGCGGGTAAGGTGCGATCTGCGTGACGGTGGCCGGCAGGCCCAGCAGAAAATCGGCGTACGCGTTGCCCGTGAATTTCGAGGCCGTGAACGAGAAGCTGCCGAATACCGGATTGCCCGAGGTGTTGGGCAGATAGCGATTCACGAACCAGTTGATCTCCTCCAGCCCGAACTTCATGGAGTGCCGGCCGCGTACCCAGCTCAGGTTGTCGGCAAGCTGCGCATGGCCGTCGTTCACCGGGTTTAGCAGGTTGATGGTGTCGCCGCTCAGCCCGGCAATGCTGAAGATCGGGAGATTGTCGATGTGTCCGTAGTTCGGCAGGCCCTGAATGCCGATTTGCGAGAGCACTTGCTGGCCGTTGAAATTAGCGCTGCTGCCGGAGACCAGGATCACCACGCCGGCGCGAAACTCGTTGACCAGGGTCGGACTCACGGTGTACACGTCGCCAAGGGTGAAAAAGTTGACGCGACGGGTATTGTCGGAAGGGCCGAAGACGGTGAGCGGCAACGGCGAGCGCGCGCCCGGAATCTGGTAATCGTCCTTGCGATTCTCGTAGCGCAGAAACGCCTGGTGGCGAGACGCGAAATTGTGGTCGAGACGGATCTCTTCGGTGCGGTGTACTTCCGGCCCGTTGGCGGAGGCGCGATAGTTGCCGGCCGTGAGGGTGGGCGGACCGTAGTTTGGCAACGGAAAGAAGAGGTTCTGCACCTGCAGTGCCTGCGGGCTGAGGAACTGCGGCAGGATGACACTTCCGTTGAAGGGATTCACGCCCGTGAAGGGATTCTTCAAAGCAGTAGTTCCGAAATCGCCCTGGCGCATCGCGAGCGTGGGGACGCTGGCGTTGAACAGCACCGCGGCCGTACCGCGCTCGCCGTCGAAATCGCCGAAGAAAAACGTGCGGTCTTTGCGGATGGGACCGCCGAACGTCCCACCGTAGTTGTGCAAGTTCTGGAAGGGCTTCTGCACGGCGAAGAAGTTGCGCGCATCGGTGGCACTGTTGCGGATATACCAGAAGACGCCGCCGTGGAATTCGTTGTTGCCCGAACGGGTGGCGGTGGTGATGGTGCCCATACCGCCGAACTCCGCGCGCGTGGTCATGATGTTCGCGGTAAACTCCTGCACAGCCTCCACCGAAGGCTGCGACACGTTGTCGGGGCTGCCGAAATTGCCGAAGGTGGTTTCGATTCCATCCACTTTGACTTTGGTGCTGTTGGCGCCCGCGCCCGGCGTGAGCCACTTCGCGCCGTTGCCCACCTGCACCACGCCCGGCACCGTGAGTGGCATGATTGCCGAGATCAATCCGGAATCGCCGGAATTTTTCGACACGCTTCGCAGGTTGGTGGGAAGGTCTATGATCTGGCGCGTCAGCAGCTCCGATGAGACCGCGGGCGTGTCCACCTGGAGAACCTGCGATGCGGCGTCGGTGACTTCCACTTCCGACGACGCGCCGGCCAACTCGAGGTGGAGATCCTGGCGTGCGGTGCGGTAGGCTTCGACGGCGAAGGCGCGGGTTTCGAGCGGGCGGAAGCCTTGGGCGCCAGCGGCCAGCCGGTACATCCCAGGAGGCAGATTGGGGAATGAGTAATCGCCGGTGGAGTTGCTGGAAGCGGAGCGCTTCACGCCCGTTCCTTCGCTGGTAAGGGTGATGGAGGCGTTCGGAACGGCGGCGCCGGACGGATCGAGCGCCAGCCCCGTGACAGTGCCCAGGGGAGTTTGCGCATCGGCGCGGAAAGCCGCGCAGAATAAGAGAAAAAGGGCCGCTCGCATAGCGAAAGACTATTGTGTCATAGAGCGCGCCAAGGAACCGGCGCTTCCGCGCTACGCCGCCCGCCAAGGGCTCCGATGAGTGGGGAGCGGAAGGCTCGAGTGCCCGCGCCACATCGTTTCACTGCACCTGCACTTCCGCCAGGCTGAGATAGTTCGTGCCGTTGAGCTGCACCCGCACATAGCGCCCCGGCAACCCTACCGGTATCGTGACCGAAGGATTGGGCGCGGTAGTCTGGTGAATCGCGAAAACGGGGGTCACCGACGATGACGTAGGAGTATCAGTCGCCAGGAATGGCGAGTTGGAGACGAACACCCAGTAGTCGCTCAACCGGGTGGCGCAGCAGTCCGTGCGATTCCAGATGGTAATCGTATTGATGGTGGTGGTCGCGCCCAGGTCCACCTGCCACCAGGCGTTGGGATCCGCGTTCGTCGCGGTCACCGAGCCGTCGAAGAAGTTGCCGTCGGTATTGCCGTCGATCGCGGCGCTGGCTGGCGGGCTGCCCGGCAGTTGACTGCTTTCGCTCGCGACCTTTACGGGCGGAGCGCCGCCCGGCCCATACACCTGCACTTCCGCCAGGCTCAGGTAGTTCGGATTGGTGAGTTGGATGCGGATGTAGCGTCCCACCGGCAAGATAATCGCGGTTGCGCCGGATAGTGGACAGACAATGCCGGTGGGGGGACAGTTGTTTACGATCGTAGAGATCGTGGTCGAAGGGTTCGGCGCGCTGGTCTGGTGAAATGCGAACGTCCCCGCGCGGTTCTGCAAGGTTGTCGGAGTATCGGTAGGCAGGAATGGAGTGTCGGACAGGAACACCCAGTAATCGTTCAATCGTGAGGCGCAGCAGTCCGTCCGGTTCCAAACCACGACTGTGGTCACCCCCATGGAAGCGCCGAGATCGACCTGCCACCACGGGTTAGCCTCCAGGTTCGTGGCGGTGACCGAGCCGTCGTTGAAATTGCCGTCGGTGATCCCATCCACCGCCACACTCGCGGACGGCGTTCCCGGAAGGGTACTGCTCTGCGTCGCGACCTTGCCAAACGCCAGGTCCGGGTTGGAGGATCCGGTCTGAATCTGTACCTCCGCCAGGCTCAGGTAATTGGGGTTGGAAAGTTGAATGCGGACGTATCGCCCGCTGCTGCCGACCAGGATATTCGTGGAAGGATTGGGAGCCGTCGTCTGGTGGCTGGCGAAAGTCCCGGCGCGGAACTGCAGCGTCGCGGGCGTATCGCTGGCAAGAAAAGGCGTGTTGGAGACGAACACCCAGTAGTCGTTCAACCGCGACCCGCAGCAATCCGTGCGATTCCAGACGGTGATCGAGTTGATGGCCGTAGAAGCGCCCAGGTCTTCCTGCCACCATGGGTTCGGCTCGAGATTGGTCGCCGTGACCGAACCGTCGAAGTAATTGCCGTCGGTGATGCCGTCGATAGCCACGTTCGCCGGAGGACTGGTCGGCAGTTGACTGCTCTCGCTCGCGACAGGACCCGTCGAGCCGAACACCTGCACCTCCGCGAGGCTCAAGTAGTTCGGGTTGGTGAGTTGCACCCTCACGTAACGCCCGGACGCTCCCACCGTAATCGTGGCCGATGGACTGGGCGCGTTAGTCTGATGGCTGGCAAACGTTCCCGCGCGGAACTGCAGCGTGGTCGGGGTGTCGCTGGCCAGAAACGGAGTGTTGGAGACGAACACCCAGTAATCGCCCAGCCGCGAGGCACAACAATCCGTCCGGTTCCACACGACCACCGAGCCGACCGTCACCGAAGAGCCAAGATCGACCTGCCACCAGGGATTCGCCTCCAGATTGGTTGCCGTCACCGAGCCGTCGTTGAAATTGCCGTCCGTTTTGCCGTCCACCGCCACACTGGCCGATGGTGTGCCCGGCAGAGTGCTGCTCTGGGCGGCGATCTGATTCTGTGCGAGGTCGCCATTGGGCGGCGGGGAAGGCGGCAAATTGGTGAGATTGAAAAACGCCGTCAGCCCGGACACCGACGCGGTCACCGAGTAATTGCCCGCAATCAAGTTGGCGGTTGCAGTCACGCTTGCCACGCCCGACGAATTCGTGAGCACGGTAGTGGCCGACAGCGTAGCACTGGGACCGCTTCCGGGCGCCGTGAAGGTTACGGTTTGGTTGGCCATCGGGTTCCCGAGCAAGTCCGTCAGGATCACCTGCAACGGGTTGGCGAAAGCAGTTCCCACCAGCGTGGATTGCGGCGTACCGGACGTCCCCAGGCTCGGCGGCGATGGCGAATACTGGAAGAAGCCGCTCGAAGTGCTGGCGGACAGGTCCGCCGTGGGCTGGTCGCTGAGCGTGCTCACGTCTTCCTCCACCTCGCACGTGTCCGCGGTGCAGACGGCGGGCAGGACGGTCACCGTCACACTCACGACCGCCATCGGAGCAAGAGTCCCGACATTCACCAGGACTTGGTCCGTATAAGGAGGCGGCGGACAGCTCCCAATCGTAGTCTGGCAACTCGTGATCGTGCCGCCCGTCACCCGGCTGCCGATCACCACATCGGTGGCCGGCGTGTCCTGGTTGTCATTGGTCACCTGATTATTGAAAATGGCCCTCGATCCGGCGATCGGTGTGGCTTGGCGGGACGTGAGCTTCAAATGGCTGGTCGCAGATGCGGCGGGCGGCAACAGAACTAGGATGGTGGAGCGCAGGTTCACCAGGGCCTGCGGCACGGAGAAATCCCGGAAGCGCGGCACCGCGGCGGTGGCGCTGGCGATGCTGACCGTGCTCACGGGTCCCAGGCTGCCCGCCACCTGGATTTGGCTCAGGTCCGTGTTGGCAGGGCTCGAAAGGCTCAACGGAAAGGTGTCCGTCTCGAACTGCGTGGGGTCGGCCGAGAGCACCAGCCACGTTGCCGTGGCGGTTCCAGCGGTAATCGTCAACTGCTGCAGGGAACCCGCGATGCCCGACGCGAGTGTTCCCGCCGAGCCGTCGGGATTCGAAGACGACAATAACTGCGCCTTGGTAGAGCCTTCGTTCGGGAACACCGGGGCAAACACCTGGACGTTTGCCGGTATGTTGGTCAGCACCATCCGCAGGCGGGTGGACGTGGAACCCGGCACCTGAGCCGAAGCGACGTGGAAAGCCGCAATGCCGGCTTCCTGAAACTGCAACGGGATGGTGGTCTGCACGCCGCCTTCGGAGACAATCGGCGTGCCCTTCTGGAAAACCAGGGTGGGCGCCGCATAGGCCATGATCTCGGAAGCGCCCGCGATCGGCACCGGCAGGCCACCTGCGCTCACTTTGACCAGTCCCGTCATGGGAATGGATTGCAGGCTCGCAGTCGAGCCCAACAAGCTCGCATCCGCGCGGACATTGGTGATGCGCAACGTGACCGATCCGCCGCTCCCAACCAGCGGCACGCCCAGCCAGGCGAGCGTGTTGTAGCCGCTGACCACGCCCGCGAACGACGGGGCCGCTCCGTTGACCAGCAGCGAAGCATCGGTCGTGCCCGCCGTGATAGTGTTGGTCACGCTGGTATTCAGGGCCAGAGTGATGTCCGCGGTGAGAGTCGAGCCCAGTCCGGTGCAGTTGAGGAGCAGGTCGCCGAGGATTTCGGTTCTTCCTTCGATGGCTACCTGGGCAGCCGCGGGCACGCTGGCCGTGCAGCTCAGGGAGACGGGGATGCCGTTTGGCTTGACCACTCCCGCCGTTCCCGATTCCGTGACAGCGTAAGGCAAGCCCGCGATGGTCAAGGTCCCGGTGCGCTGGGCGGTTAGGCTGTTGGCTTGGACGGCGTAGGTCACCGTGCCGTCTCCAGAGCCGGGGCTCCCGCCGGTGATGGTCAGAAATGGGCTGTTGCTCTGCGCGCTCCAGGTGCAACCGGCTGGAGCCGATACGGTCGTGCTCCCGGTGCCGCCCGCCGCCGTAAAGGTCTGGGTGGACTGTCCGAGCGCAAAGCTGCAGGCGGTGCCGGCCTCGACGACCGTGAACGTCTGTCCCGCAACCGTAATGGTGCCCGTCCGCCCGCTGGACGACGCGTTGGGAAACACCGTGTAATTCACCGAACCCGGTCCGATGCTGTTGACCATGATGAACGATGGGTTATTTGAGACCGCGGTGAAGGGGCACGTGGCGCTGGCTCCGCCTACGTTGATGATCGCGGAGGTTACGCCGGACGACGGAAATGACGCGTTCGACGGTGTGAGTCCGAAGACGCAGCCATTCAATTGGTTGATGACGTACGGCTGCCCGGCGATGGTGAGGCTGGTGGTGCGCGCGCTCCCGGAATTTGCCGCAACGCTGTATGTCACGGTGCTGGTGCCCGTATAGTTGGGGCCGTTGCTGATGGTGGCGAAACTGCCGGAAGGGGCGGAAGCGGTAAAGGAGCACCCGGATTGCGTTGTCACCGTGAGACTGCCGGTGGTTGCGGCGGGTCCCACGGTGGTGGAACTGGACGAAAGAGCGAACGTGCAATTGTTGTTGGTCGACGCCTGTGCACCGAAGACGGCGAACGCCGGGGTAGGACAAGGAGCGTTGCCGGTCGTACCGCACCCGCTGCTTTGAAAAGTCCATGTGGTCGCACCGGCGCTGTTCCGCGAACCGAACCACGCGCCGTTCGTGACTGTGCCGCCGGTCGTGACGAAGTTGCCGTCGGACTCGTACCAGCCGGGAACGACCGTCGTCGAGGCCGGGTCTTCGATTCCGGCGATATAATACGTCCCCGCCGGCAGCACGGCGTTGACATTGATCACCCCGGTATTCTGGCCGCTGCCGCTGCTGTTGGTCGTGGTGATTACGCTTCTGGCAAGAGTAGTGGCCGGCGAGCTCAGAGAAGTCTGTAGGGTAAAGTCGAAAATGCTCGCGCTAAACAAATACACGTTGATGGTTGAGACGTACGTGCTGTTCGAGAGCGAGAACTGTGCCGCGATCGTGAAGCCGTTGCTCAGGCAGCACATGCCGTAATAGGAGTAGATCGAATTCGGCGCCCCAACTTGTATCTGCGGCACCTGCGCGAAGAGTGGCGCCGCAAACCACACGAGCGCCACGATGAAACAGACTACGAGCTTCCGGGACTTCATGGCCTCCTCCGACCCGTCACTGCGATCTGCGAAGAACCCCTACCGAGGGAACAGGTGTCACATCCGCTCCCAGGGGTTCACTGCACCTGCACTTCCGCCAAACTCAGATAACCCGTTCCCGTCAACTGCACCCGCACATAACGCGCCTGCACGCCGCCGAACGGAACCGCGACCGAGGGACTCGGCGCGGCCGTCTGGTGACTGCTGAACGTAGCCGCGCGGAATTGCAGGGTCGCGGGAGTGTCGGTCGCGAGAAACGGGGTGTTCGATACAAACACCCAGTAGTCGCTCAGACGCGAGCCGCAGCAATCCGTCCGGTTCCAGACGGTCACCGTGTTCACCGTAGAGGCGGCGCCCAGATCCACCTGCCACCATGCATTCGGATCGTTATTCGTGGCCGTCACCGAGCCATCGGAGAAGTTGCCGTCGGTGCTGCCATCGATCGCGGCGCTGGCCGGCGGCGTCCCGGGGAGCTGGCTGCTTTCGCTCGCCACTTTGGTGGGCGCGCTTCCGGCGGTGCCGAAGATCTGCACTTCAGCCAAACTCAGGTAATTCGGACTGCTGAGCTGGATGCGCACATAGCGTCCCTGCGCCGGGCCCGAAATGGTGGCCGAGGGGTTGGGAGCGCTGGTCTGGTGGCGGGCGAAGGTTGCCGCGCGGAACTGCAACGTCGCAGGCGTGTCCGTGGGAAGGAATGGCGTATCGGAGACGAACACCCAGTAATCGCCCAGCCGCGAGCCGCAACAATCCGTCCGGTTCCAGACCACAATCGAACTGATGGACGCCGAAGCCCCGAGATCCACCTGCCACCACGCGTTGGAGTCCAGGTTGGTAGCCGTCACTGAGCCGTCGCCGAAGCTGCCGTCGGTATTGCCATCCACGGCCACACTCGGGGGCGGTGTGCCGGGCAGGGTACTGCTTTGAGTGGCGGGCCTGCCCTGGGCAATGTCACTGGTACCGCCACCTCCTCCTCCGCCGCTCGCCATCACCTGCACTTCGGCGAGACTCAAATACCCGGGCGCGCTGAGTTGCACGCGCACATAACGCCCTTGTGCGGGTCCCGGAATGGTGGCCGACGGATTGGGAGCACTGGTCTGGTGGCTGGCGAAGGTTCCCGCGCGGAACTGCAGCGTCGCGGGAGTGTCCGTGGCCTGAAATGGCGTATCGGAGACGAACACCCAGTAATCGCTCAGACGCGAGCCGCAGCAGTCCGTCCGGTTCCACACCACAATCGAGCTGATCGCCGTGGATGCGCCCAGATCCACCTGCCACCACGGGCTGCTGTCGAGATTCGTCGCCGTTACCGAGCCGTCGCCGAAGCTGCCGTCGGTGTTGCCATCCACCGCGACGCTCGCCGGCGGAGTTCCGGGAAGTGTGCTGCTCTGGGTGGCGGGCTTGCCCTGCGCCACATCGCTGAGGCCGCCGCCACCGCCGCCGCCTCCTCCTCCGCCGCTGCCGAACACTTGCACTTCAGCCAGGCTCAGATATCCCGGAGCGCTGAGCTGCACCCGCACATAGCGGCCCTGCACATTGACGGGGATGCTCACGGATGGATTCGGCGCCGTGGTCTGGTGCGAGCTGAAGGCCACATTCCCCGAGAGTGTCGCCGGAGTGTCGGTAGACAGGAACGGCGTGTTGGAGACGAATACCCAATAGTCGCTCAGTCGCGAGCCGCAGCAATCCGTCCGGTTCCAGATCGTAATCGAGCTGATGGATGCCGAAGCTCCCAGGTCCACCTGCCACCACGAGTTGGGATCCTGGTTGGTGGCCGTCACCGAGCCGTCGCCGAAGCTGCCGTCGGTATTGCCATCCACAGCCACGCTCGCTGAAGGAGTTCCGGGGAGCGTGCTGCTCTGGCTGGCGGTCTTGCCCTGAGCCAGGTTCGTGCCGCTAAAGACCTGTACTTCCGCCAGGCTCAGGTAGTTCGCGCTGCTGAGCTGGATGCGGACGTAGCGGCCCTGCGCGCCCACCGCGATGGTCGCCGAAGGATTCGGCGCAGTCGTCTGATGGCTGGCGAACGTCCCGGCGCGGTTCTGCAAGGTCGCGGGAGTATCCGAGGCGAGGAACGGAGTGTTGGAGACGAACACCCAGTAATCGCTCAGCCGCGAGCCGCAGCAATCGGTCCGGTTCCAAACCACCACGGAACCGACCGACACGGGCGACCCGAGATCGACCTGCCACCACGGAAATGGATCCAGGTTGGTCGCGGTGACCGAGCCTCCGCTGTAATTGCCGTTGGTGATGCCGTCTACCGCGACGCTGGCGGGCGGAGTTCCCGGAAGCGTGCTGCTCTGGCTGGCCGTCTGATTCAGGGCGAGATCCTGGCCGCCTCCACCTCCTCCACCGCCGCCTCCGCCACCGCTTGGGGGCGTGTTGGTTAACGGGAAGGCGGCCGTCAGCGATCCTGCGCTCGCGGTCACAGCGTACGAGCCTTGCGTTGCGTTGGCAGTCGCTTGCGTGCTGGCGATGCCGGAGGCATTCGTCACTGCCGAAGCCGGAGACAGGGTCGCGCTGGCGCCGCTGGCGGGCGCCGTGAAGATGACGGTCTGATTGGGTAACGGATTGCCACACGTGTCGGTGAGGGTCACCGACAGCAGGCTCGGGAAGGCCGTATTGACCTGGGTGGATTGCCCGGTGCCGCCAGTCGGTGTGAGGGTGCCGGGCGTTCCTGCTGTACATCCTCCGCCTCCACCTCCACCTCCCGAGCCCACGATAAAGCCGGCACTCGAATCGACCACGGTCAGATCCGCCGCCACGCCCTGAGAACTTTGCGGTGTGAATTCGACTTGCAGGACCGAGCCCGCCGGCAAGAACCCATTGGGCTGCACGGTGAGCGTGATCGTCACCGTTTGATCCGGGGCCAGGGTGGCGTAAGTCGCCACTGCCTGGGTGGGATCGTTCGGGTCAAGCGCGCAGGTGCCGCCGCCGTTTGTCATGCAGCTTGTGACCATACCACCGCCCATGACCTTGCTGGGGATGATGACGTTATTCAGGGTCTGGGGCGAGTCGTTCGTGCCCATGCCCGTAAAATTCACCTTGCTGGGGATGACCGTCGTTTCGGGCTGCTCAATCCCGTGGGCCTGCAGCGCGCCGATGATGATGCTGGAGGAGGTGGCCGGCGGAGGCGAAGCCACACTCCGCAGATTCGCCAGCGGGAGCTGCCGCGTGAAGTCGCGGAAGCGGGGCACCGGATCGGTGGCGGTGGCGATGCTCACATCGCTCACCGGAGCGAGCGTGCCGTTGAGTTGGACGAGCGCCACCGCCGAAGGCGAGGTGTTCCCAAATACGATCGGGAAGGTGTAGGAATCGAAATTGTTCGGGTCGGCCGACAACACCACCCAGGTCGCTGTCGCCGTCCCGTTGGTGACCGTCAAGGGAGTCTGCGTAACTCCAGCGATGGGCGCTCCACCATTGCCGAAGAAATCGGCCGACACGAACTGAGCATTGGGGCCTTCCATCGGCGACACGGGCACGGTAACAGTCGCTCCCGCCGGGATGTTATTGATGGCCAGCCGCAGTACCGTGCCTCGCGCCGTTGACGATCCCGCCGTGAAGGATGCGGGCGACGACTCCTGGAACTGCACCGGCACCGTCACGGTGCTTCCCGCCCCCAAGGTCGATTTCTGCTGAACGATCAGCGACCCCGCGGCGGTCGCCAGGGTCTGCAACGGGTTGGAAATCGGCACGGCCACCGAGGAGGTGATGCTGACCACGCCGGTGATCGCCTTCGATTGCAGGTTTTGTCCGGCCCCCAGCAGGCTCGCATCGGCGCGGACCTTGCTGATGACGATGTTGGTGGCGAGATTGTTTCCCGGCAGCAAGGATACGCCGTTAAAGTGAATGGTGTTGTATCCGGACACCACACCCTTCACCTGGCTGTTGACGTTGCCGTTGACCGTTACCACCGCGTCCGTGGTCGCGCCGCTGATCGCGTTGGTCACGTTAGTGTTCAGGGTCAGCAGAATATCGGCGGTCAGGCTTTGGATGCCGCCGCAGCTTACGGTCAGGTCGCCCAGCACCTCGGTCCGTCCCTCGATGGCCACCTGCGGAGGCGCTGCCACGCTCGCGAAACAGGTAATCGGCGACGAGCCCGCTTCGACGATGATGTACGGTTGACCGGCAACCGTGATGGTGGCCGACCGAGGCGTCAGCAGCGGGTTGGCCTGCAGCGAGTAGGTCACGGTGCCGTTACCCGAACCCGTGGCGCCCGTGATGGTCACCCAGGGAACACTGTTGTTGCTCGATGCCGGCCAGACACAGCCTGCGGGCGCCTGAACGACAGTGCTATCGACCCCGCCGGTGAAGGTGGCTGTTCCGGTAGACAGGTACGACTTGGAGCCCTGCGCCAGGGCGAAGGTGCAGACTGCCCCTGCCTGTGTGCTGCCTGCCTGCACCACGGTGAACGTTTGCCCCGCAACCAGGATGTTGGCGCTGCGGCCGGCTGCCAGCGTGTTCGCCGACACGTTGAAGTTGACTACTCCATTACCCATGCCCAGTACCGCGCCCGACAGGTTGAGCCAGGGCGCCGGCGTGGTGGGGTCCACGGTCGCCGTCCAGGAACAGAGGGGGTTCAGCACTCCGATGTTGATCGTGCCGCTGCCTCCAGCCGAAGCGAATCGCGCATTCAGGGGAGTGACGCCGAACAGGCACGCCGTGGGACTCGGTTCATTGACTACGAACGTCTTCCCGGCGATCAGAACCGTGGCGTTGCGGGGTGGTGCATTGGTCCCGCCCTGGTTGGGCTGGATGTTCAGAAGTACCGTGCCATTGCCGGTGCCCGTGGCTCCGCCTACGATGGTCACCCAATCCACCGGACTGGTGGCCGTCCACTGTGGACAATTCGGCGGAGATGTGACCTGCACCGCGTAAGGATTGCTGGGGCCTTGTCCGACAGTGACTCCTCCGGAGGAAATGATGTTGTTGCACACCCCGGCCAACTGGTTGATCGCGCCCGAGAATTGTTGACGTGCAAGCTGATAGGTGGGGACGCTGTTGTCTGTCACCTGCACGAAGAAGTTATAAGGACCGATGGCGTCCGAAGAACCGCTTAGAACCACCGTACTGCCTGTGGTCGAACTTAGAGACAAACCGGCTGGTACGTTTCCAATGAGCGTCCACAGGTAAACCGGCCTGGTGGCGTTGCCGAACGGATCCAGAGTCGGCCCGCCGGTCACGGTACAGGTTGAGGAATAAGGAGCGGATGCCTGCGAGGGCCCAACGGCGGGTGAGCAGACCAGCTTCAGGGGCATCGAAGAAGCCTTGATCGGGTCTTCCAGTGAGAAGTATGTGTGACCGCCGGGCTGTAATGGCGGACTGAAGACCACCTGCCCCATGGTCTTGTCGGAACTGATGTTCTGGAACATCGTGGTGGGGCCTTCATATCCCGTCGGCCC
>DATJWB010000131.1:0-5384 GCA_035501495.1 Bryobacteraceae bacterium
ATCACCAAACAATACGGTACGCGTACGTTTTCCGCGAGGCCGGCGGTGGATCTGCGTCCTGGAACGACCGGCCTGGACGTGCAAGTCCGGTACATCACGCGCGGCCCGCAGCGGTATGAGGTCAAATCGCGGCTGCTGGGAAAGATTGTGGACGTGCTACGAGGGCGAGCGGCCAGCCATTGAACGCGGGTGCTACCTTTGCAGCGCGGCCGCCGGCGCGTCCTTCTGGATCTGGCCGTCGCGGCGGAGCTGGAGCGTGCGGTCGCGCCATTGAACCGTGTTCCCGCTCAAGCCCGCGGCCCACACCGCAATACCAAACAAGTCGCGGAGGGGGATCATCCAGGCATTCCTCGCGACTTGCGTGTCGCGCAGAATGCCAGCGCCCACCCAGATGCCGGCGAGCATGCGGAGCGACATCGCCACCGCCGCGGCCCACCATTGGCCCGCTGCCAGAGCGACGATCGACCAGAACGTGGCATTTGTGATCACATAGCCGTAATAGCCCGAAGGGCGCGAGACCCGGATGGTGCGGGACCAGCGCAACTGGTGCCGCCAGGTCTGGCGCCAGCTTTCTCCGCCAAGATCGGTCTCTACCACGAACGGGGCGAACTCGATGCGGTACCCCAGGCCGGTAATTTGGCGGCCGAGCTGGTAGTCGTCGGCAAGGTAATTGGCAATCTTCTCAAAGCCGCCGAAGCGCTTCAGGAGTTCGGCATGGAACACCATGGTGCTGCCGAGCGCAAACTCCGCCACTCCCAGGAGGCGCGCCACCAGGACACTAGGGGCAAACTCGGTAGCCACGCCCAGAGCTTCGGCGGACGAGGCGAACGAATCCGCCCGAGCACGGTAGAGACACGTGACCAGTCCCACGCCCGGGTCTTCGAGCGGCGCCGCGACCGCGCGCAAGTAGCCGGGGTCGACGACGATGTCGCTGTCGTTCACCAGCAGCACGCCGTAACGCGCCCGGCGCGCGAGCTCGGCCAGCACGCCGACCTTCGCATTGGGGGCAGCAGTCTCCGTGATCACAATCTCGATGCGGCGATCCGGGAATTCCTCGCGGAGGCGCCGGATATCCTCTAACGCCGGATCGTTCGGATTGGTGAGGCCGAAGAGAATTTCAAACTCGGGATAGTCCTGTGCGGCGTGACTGAAGATTGCTTCATAGAATCGCGGGTCGCGGCCATGTATCGGCTTTAGAACGGAAATCGGCGGGAGGCTCGTGGACCGGCTGAAGCCGGTCCCACGTTGGCTTCTCCAGCGCGCGGCGGCGATCACCGCCAGCAGGTAGTAGGCGGCGGCGGCCAGAGCGGGAAGCGCGAGCCAGATCACAGAGATACCAACATGACTCCGCACACCACCAGGGTGGCGCCGGCCCATCTTAGAGCATTGACCCGTTCTTTCAATATGTACTTGGCGAGCACCGTTTCCATCGCATAGGTGACGGCGGAGACCGGGACCGCGAAACTCAGGTCCGTCATGGACAGCAGTTTCATGAACGCAAAGAAAGATATCGCCATCGCGATCACAGATCCAATCACAAAGCGATTGCGAGCCAGCAGCGAGAGCGCGCGCCCGATGGCGCCCGGCCGGAAATCGTGGATCTGCCCGTGATGGCGCATGCCGGCAGCCTGCAAGATCTCGCCGACCGTGGTCGAGCCGACCATCAGCGCCACCAGCAGCCACTTCATGACTTTGCCTCGTGGCGGTACACCGTGGAAGGGGCGCTCCCTCCGGAGACCAGGGCGACCCCGGCCATGATCAGCACGATGCCGGTCCAGCGCGTGACCGAGATCGATTCATTCAGGAAGGCCCACCCGATCAGCGCCACCAGGACATATCCCACGCTGGTAACCGGCAGCACATAACTTAAGTCGGCCCAACTAAGCAAAGTCATGCGCGAGAGTTGCCAGATAACCAGCAGGATTACACCCAAGGTCACCCAAGGCTGGAAGAGCATGGTGACATACTCCAGCGGCGTACTCAAGCGGGTGCTGTCCAGCAGGCCGCGTTTCATGAAGAAATCGCCGAATGCGTTGGAAAGGACGACTACCAGGGTGCAGAGCCAGGTCCTGA
Organism: Bryobacteraceae bacterium; assembly: GCA_035501495.1. Taxonomy (GTDB): domain Bacteria; phylum Acidobacteriota; class Terriglobia; order Bryobacterales; family Bryobacteraceae; genus JAIQFL01. Next base: position 2,074 of record DATJWB010000131.1, read on the forward strand.
GGCGCGGGGAAGCGCTCATATCCAGCTAGTCACCCGAACTGGCGGCGTGGGCCGGACTGGCAGCGGCCTTATGCTCGGCAACAAACTTCTTCCGCTTGCTGCGCAGCGCCATGTATTCCCGCGCTTCCTTGGTGAGCCTGCGGCGCTCGTCGGCATTGAACACCGCCTTCTTCACGATGCGCCAGACCACGCGCGGGCGGAAGAAGTACTCGCCGTAAAAGCGCTCCACCCAATCGACCAACTCGGCGCGATCGAGCCCGGGATACACCACGTTGGGCAACTGGTGCCCGGCCTCGTCGGTCATGGAATCGATGGTGATCAGGCCGTTCTTCTTGACGTAATCGTAGAACTCGGTTCCGGGATAAGGATGCGCGATCGAGACCTGGATGGTCTCGGTATCCAGGCGCTTGGCGAAATCGATAGTCTTGCGGATCGACTCACGCGTCTCGCCCGGGAGCCCGATGATGAAATCCCCGTGGACCACCAGGCCGAGCTTCTTGCAGTTTTCGGTGAAGCGCTGCGCCATTTGCACGGTGGCGCCCTTCTTGATGTTCTTGAGAATCTGCGGGTCGCCCGATTCGTAGCCCACGATCAGGAGGCGGCAGCCGGCCTCCCTCATGGCCTTCAGAGTCTCGTAATCGGTGGTGACGCGCGACGTGCAGCTCCAGGTGAACCGGATCGGCTTCAGCTTCTTGCACAGCTCGATGGTGCGTTCCTTGCGGTAATTGAAGGTATCGTCGTCGAAGAAGATCTCCTTGACGTGGGGGAACTGCTCCCGCGTGTATCGCACTTCGTTGGCAACGTCGTCCGCCGATCGCAGCCGCCAGCGGTGGCCGGAGTGAGTCTGCGGCCACAGGCAGAACGTGCACAGCGCCGGGCACCCGCGCGAGGTGTAGAACGAAATGAACGGGTTCAGCAGGAAAGGCACGTTGTAGCGCGTGACGTCCAGATCGCGCTTGTACACCTTGGTGACCCACGGCAGCGCGTCCAGATCCTCGATAGCCGGACCCTCGGGGTTGTTGACGATGTGCCCATTCTTGCGGAAGCTGACACCGGGAAGCTCGTCCAGCGGTTTGCCCTTAGCGTAATCGGCAATCTGGTGATCGAACTCACGGCGCACTACGAAATCGATGGCCTTGGTCAGACGCAGCGTCTTGTCCGGCTCGGTGGTCACCGGCGGTCCGACAAAGGCGACCTGGAGCTTCGGGTTGGCGTCCTTCATCATCTCCGCCATCTTGACGTCGACGTTGAAGCCGGGGGTGGAGGTGTACAGTACGAGCAGCTCGAAATCCTTCGCCATCTCCACGGTCTGCTCGATCGAGACCTTGTGCGGCGGAGCGTCCACCACCTTGCTGTCGGCGAGCATGCCGGCCGGGTAGCAGAGCCAGACCGGATACCAGTAGGATTCGATTTCGCGGGAGGCAGGCCATCGCGAGCTGGCGCCGCCATCGAAACCTTCAAAGGATGGCGGATTCAAAAACAGTGTTCTCATTCAAAAGCTCCTGAGTACCGCTCGCCTGCCGTTAATGCGCGGCGTCGGAGGCTGAGGCATATGCGGGGTCCAGAGAGACGTTGGTGAATTCGATAGTCATCTCGGCCTTGCCTACCAAACGAGTGTCGGCCACGCTCAATGTCTGGCGCGGAACCGAAACTCCGCCGTGGATCTCATATTTACGAATGAATGCCACCTTCTTCAGCCAGAAGGAAGGATTTTTCACCAGGTATCCGGACTCCTGGACCTTCAGATACGTCCGCGCGTCGATCCAGATCTCGCCTTTGAATAGATGCTCCCGCTTCTCCCTGGGCGTCACCTGGTAGAGGTAAACGTCGCGGCCATCCAGCCACACCAGGCCCTTGTACTTGAATTTATAGTTATCCGGCGTGACCGCATCGCCGTGGCTTCGGCTCCTGTTCGCCTCGACCTCGGCGGTCAGGTAGCGGCTGATGACCTCTTTATTAACGACATTGTCGCCTTCGAAGAGGGCCCTTTCATACTTGATCAGGCCGATGGGTGAAATGCGGCGCAACGCGTGAAGGCGCCCGTGCTTTTTGAGCTTGGGGAGGGAGGCGTCGATCTCGACGTCCATGGAGACGCCGGCAAGCAATTTCTCTTGCTGCCGCGTAGCCGCGCAGTAGTTCTCCACGATCGGGTCGGGAGCTGCCACTGCCGGTTGGGCGGCGACGCAGACGCTTGGAACAAGAGACAGAATTAGAAAGCCGAACTTCAATAGAAAAACCCCAGGTTCAAGGATTGCTACAGAATAACTAAGTTTAGCAGGGTGCGAGGATTGGCGGCAATCGGGGTTTTCGGCACATTTCCGGTTGCGCCCCGCCGCCGGGCATTCTCAAGCCGTCAGCGCCGCCTGCATCATGGCCCTGGTGTACCCCACATTGAAGGCAAACGCCGCGTAGGCTCCGCCTCCCGGATAGCCGCCGATACGGCCGCGGTCCCGGTCATAGTCGATCGCGCGCGGATGTTCCGGATACACGAGGCGGGTGTACTTCGATTTCACCAGCTCCCGCATCACGGCAAACATGTTGTTCTCGCCTTCGTCGATGAAGACCTCGGTGTACCGCTCGTAGGGTTTGATCACCTTCACATTGCGGAAATGCACGTGATTGATGCGATCCCGCGATGCGAAATAGTGGCACACCTCAACGGGATCCTGGCCCATTTCCTTGGTTACCCCGCAATCGAAGGTAATTCCGTTGGAGGGGCTCTTCACGATTTCGATCAGCTTTTTCCACCCCTCCACGGTGCCCATGATCTGCTGCGATTTGCGGCTGATGGGCGCGGGGGGATCGTTCGGATGCAGCGCCAGCCGGACGCCGGCCTTCTCCGCTTCCGGAACCACGGCCTTCAGGAAGTAGGTGATATTGGTCCACATCTCGTCCAGCGTGTGGGCGCCCTCATTGGGCAGCGCCGGCAGATCCTTGAACTTCATCCCCTTTTCCTCGGGCCGGGTCTGGTACTGCTGAGCGGCGGTCTGAAGCAGTTCGTAGTCGAAGCCGGTCAAACCCACTCCCGCGCGGCCCGTCTCCTCGAAGTACCCTTCCATGGCGCGGTGGGCGTACCAGTTGTACTCGACCACCGGGAGGCCGACCTTGCCGGCGACCCGGATCGACTGGATCACTTTCTCGATCTCCTCGTCCTTCCCCGGCCGGTTATAGATCGCGTTGTTGAAGCCCGCGATCATGAGGTTGCCGAGCGTGACGCCGTTGGTCTTGAGGCGATCCATCATGGACTGGAGACGCGCTTCCTCCCATGGAATCGGCGGGCCTCCCGAAAGGGCGTAATCCACACCCAGTTG
>DATJWB010000132.1:0-17374 GCA_035501495.1 Bryobacteraceae bacterium
GCGTCCCGGCCATTGCCAGCACGGTCGCTCCAAATCGTACAAACCGCATGGGCACCTCCGTTGACTGACTATCATGGCAAACACAGTTGGTGTTTGCATCCGGGGCTGTAGCGCCAGGTCTTATAATCATCTTTCGATGGGTTTCTTCCCCTCACCGAGAGGAGCTGACACCGGCGCCGATCAGAATCCGTATGTTGGCATCCACGCGGTCAACATCTACGTACACGATCAGGAAAAGAGCCTGCGATTCTATGTCGACCAGCTTGGATTCGAGATCGCATTCGATGCCCGGCTCCCCTCCGGCCAGCGGTGGGTCGCGGTCGCGCCCCCGGAGGGCACCGCGGTGCTCGCGTTGGTCGCTCCACGCCCCGAATCGTGGGAGGTAAAGCTCATCGGCCGGACTACCGGCGTCGTATTGGTCACCGAGAATGTGGTTGCCAAGTACGAGGAATGGCGAAGACGCGGCGTTCGTTTCCTGTACACGCCGCGGCTCCGGCGCGTTCAATACCAACGCCTGGCTACGGCATCTCAGCCGTCGGAGCCTCCGCCGGTTTGGGGCGGCATATTCGTCCGCTTCAAAGACCTCGATGGCAATCGGTTCGACCTAGTGGGTTTCGATGCGGTCAGCCGCGAAATCGAAGCGCAACGCCGGCGGGCCGCCGAAAAACTGGAAGCCGAGCGCCGCACCGCGCAGGAATTGGAGATTGCCAGGCAGGTGCAAGCCCGCCTCTTCCCGCAAGGGCTGTCGCCCATCGAAACTCTCGATTATGCCGGAACCTGCATTCAGGCGCGCCAGGTGGGCGGCGACTATCACGATCTTCTGGATCTCGGACGCGGCCGGTTCGGGTTGGTCATTGCCGATATTGCGGGCAAAGGCATCGCCGCCGCGCTCCTCATGGCCAATCTGCAGGCCAATCTTCGCAGCCAATGCGCCAGCGCCGCGGACGACCTCAAACGTCTGTTGCGATCCGTCAACCGGATCTTTTACGAAAACACCGGTGAGAGTGCCTATGCCACCCTCTTCTTCGCCGAATATGAATGCGCGACCGGCCAGATCCGCTACGCAAACTGCGGCCACCTTCCACCATTGATCCTTCGCCAGGACGGCACGCTCGAGAAGCTGGATTCCACGTGCACCGTCGTCGGCCTCTTCAAGGAATGGGACTGCGCCATCGACGAGCGCAGGCTGTTCGCCGGGGACACCCTCGTCCTCTACACCGACGGGATTACCGAATCGTACAATGCCGCGGACGAAGAGTTCGGCGAACAGCGGCTGATTGACGCGATCCGCCGTCATCGCGGGTTGCCCCCGCGCTCCCTGATCGCATCCATTGTGGAAGAGGTTCAGCGATTCAGCCCGAACGTGCAGCACGACGACATCACCCTGATGGTGGCGCGCCGGCAGGAAGTCTGAACCCGCCTGCTATGATCCCGGCGGCGTTTTACGGTAGAATCAGGTCCAATTCCATGCCTCTCTCAGCGGGCGGCCGCGCCAGCAAACGAATCCTTTCCTTCGCGGCGGCCCTGCTGCTGCTTTCAGTCTCCCGCCCGGCCGCCGCCATGACGCCCGACGAGCGCCGCCAATACCTGGCGAAACTGCTCGAGATCCTCCCGGATGTGCCAACGTTCCGCGAGTGGCTCCAATCCAGCGGCGAACTTCCGCCCGATTTCGATGCGCTGCCGCGAATCAACGGCCTGCCCGACCCCCTGACCTTTCTCGACGGCCAGCCGGTGCGCACAGCCCAGGACTGGAGCCGCCGACGAGCCGAGATCTGGCAGCTTTTCCAGAAGTACCAGTCGGGGACGTTCCCGCCCAAACCTAAGCTCGATCGCGCCGTGGTGCTCGATGAAACTCCGGGCAAAGGCTACCTGGTGCGCAATCTGCGGCTGGAATTCGGTCCGGGAAGCCGGGGGACGATGCGCGCGCAGGTGATGATTCCCCAGGGCAAGGGACCATTCCCGGTGCTGATCAGCCCGAACCTCGTGGGATGGTCGCCCGCTCTGCTTCGTCGCGGCTATATCTCGGCGGGATACGCCGGCAACGATGGTATGGACGATGCGGCCGTGCTGGCGCAACTCTATCCCGAGTACGATTTTGCGCTGCTGCCGCGCCGTGCCTGGGCCGCTGGACTGGTGCTCGACTACCTGGAGACGCTGCCCGAGGTGGACATCAGGCACGTGGGGATGTTCGGGTATTCGCGCGACGGCAAGATGGCCGCTATTGCCGCCGCGCTGGACGAGCGCATCGCCGCGGTGATCCCCGGCAGCACCGGCGTGGGAGGCGTGCTCCCGTGGCGCACAGCAGGGGAGCGCGGATTCGGCGAAAGCATCGAAAGCACCACCCGCAGCTTCCCCACCTGGTTCGTGCGCCGCCTGCGTTTCTTTTCCGGCCGCGAAGACCGCCTGCCGGTGGACGGCAACCTGCTGGTGGCCATGGTGGCGCCGCGTTCCATGCTCATCGAGTACGGACTCAACGACGAGGTTTCCAACTCCTGGGGCGACGAGCAGGCCTACGATTCCGCGCTCAACGTCTACAAGCTGCTGGGACATCCGGACCATCTCGGGGTCCTGCGCGTGCCCGGATTTCACGGCGCCAACGATCAGGAAGCCTGCCTCGATTGGCTCGACATTCAGTTCGGCCGCTCCACTCGCGTGTGGACCAACAGCCTTCTGTTCCCTTGGGACTTTGAGAAGTGGCGCCGGGACACGAAGCAGACCATCGACCTGCGCTCCTACCCGCGGCGCGATCTGACGGGCATCCTCGCGCGCGATGGAGGTGGCGCGATCGCTTCACCCGCGGAATGGGAGGCCAAGGCAGCCTCGATTCGAAAGTCGGTGGAGTGGATGCTGGGCGACGAGCCGGCGATGATGCCTCCGGGAACCGGTCGCCGCGGTGGACTTGCGGCTCCGGGGGCGCGGGGCGGCCCTCCCGGACGAGGTGCGCCTGCCGCGATGGCGGGCCGCGGCAATCCCGGGCAGACCACGCCCGACCTGGTGCAATGGGTGATCCAGCGTGGCGGCGGCTCCTTCGGCTGGCTCGATCCGCAGAAAAGCCAGACGGCATCGCGTCCGGTGAGCTTCGGGTACAATGTCCACGGCGACCTGTACTACCCTGCCGGCACGCCGGAGGGCACCCGGCTGCCGGCGGTGATCTGGCTCCACGGCAACAGTTATCCACTGGGCTACATGTGGGTCTACCACAACGATCTGCATCCGATTCTGGCGCTGGCGCGCGCCGGATATGCCGTGCTGGCGTACGATCAGAGCGGCTTCGGCAGCCGCATGGGCGAGATCGGGCCATTCTACGACCGCTACCCGCACTGGTCGCAGATGGGCCGCCTGGTGGAGGACGCCCGCGCTGCCATCGACGCGCTCGAGAAGGACCCGCTCGTGGATCCCCGGCGCATCTACCTCTTCGGCTTCTCGCTCGGCGCAACCGTGGGAATCTATACCGCGTCGCTCGACCCTCGCGTCCAGGGGGTCGTCTCCATTTGCGGCTTCACTCCCATGCGGACCGACACGCCGGGCCCCAAGGGCCGGCCCGGCACCGGCGGCGTGGCGCGTTATAGCTACGAGCGCCCGCTGATTCCGCGGCTCGGATTGTTCGTCGGACACGAAGCGCAGATCCCTTACGATTTTCACGAACTGCTCGCCATGATTGCGCCGCGCCCCGTGCTGGTGGTCCAACCCGAACTGGATCGCGACGCGATCCCGGCGGATGTGCGCGCCGCCGTGCAGGAGGCCCGCAAGGTCTACGGTTTGTACGGCGCCGCTGCCAGGCTGGCGCTGGAGGAGCCTTGGGACTACAACCGGTTGCCGAACAAGACCCAGGATCAGATTGTTCAGTGGATGGGAACGAACTTCGTCGCCAATCCGTAGCTCGCCGCGGCAGCCAGCCGCGGGCGAACCCGGGCTTCTGACCCCGGAGCGAAACAAGCCCGGCCTTTGAATTGCTGACCAGCCGACTTGGCTACAATATGCAAGTGCAGACTGGTAGTGGGACCTATTATGCATTCGTCGCCGTGGTTTTCTTTCTGTATTGGGTATCTTCCGGATCCCGCCTCCTGCGCCTGACCGTCATCCTGTTTGCGAATTACCTGTTCTGTGCGCGTTATGGCCTGTTTTACGTCCTGCTGCTGCCGGCCTGCTCCACGCTCGACTTCCTGATTGGACTGGGCCTGATGCGTTTCCAGCGAGAGGGAGTTCGCCGGCTCCTGGTGGGACTCAGTATCGCCCTCAACCTGGCCCTCCTGGTAGGCTCCCGGCATATGGGCTTCCTCCTGAACCTCCGCGGCAGCGGTTCTTCGGGTTGGGATTGGATTTTTCCTCTAGGCCTCTCTTTCTACGTTTTCCAATCGCTCACCTATACCATCGATCTCTACCGGAGGGACGGAGTCGGGACTTCCAGCCTCCTCGGCTATCTATCGGCGGTTTCGTTGTTTCCCACCGTACAGGCGGGGCCGATTACGCGCGTCACCGAATTGCTGAAGCAGCTTTCGGCGACCCCAAAGCTGAGCCGCGAGGACGGCGGGCGGGCTTTCTTTCTGATCGGAATGGGTCTATTGAAAAAGGCGCTGATCGCCGATTATCTGGCTGAGAGCCTGGTCAACCGGGTCTTCGATACTCCAAAACTGTACAGCGGAGCCGAGGTGCTGATCGCCGTCTATGCCTATTCCTTACAGTTGTACTACGACTTCTCCGGCTACACCGATATTGCCCGCGGCACAGCGCTGCTGTTCGGGATCAAACTGCCGATCAACTTCGACCGCCCCTATCTATCGGCCAACCTCACGGAATTCTGGCGGCGGTGGCACCTCAGCTTTTCCAACTGGTTGCGCGACTACCTGTTTTTCTCCCTGCCCGGCGCCCGGTCCAAGATCATGCCTTACATCAACCTCGTGATCACGATGGTGTTGGGGGGGCTCTGGCACGGAATCGCGTGGACCTTCGCGGTCTGGGGTTTGCTCCACGGCATGGCCCTCGCCGCGGTGCGAGGCTGGTGGGCGTGGCGCGGACGGCCGAGGCAGCAGGTCAACCGCTGGCGCCAGGCGCTGGCCATCTTCGCGACCTACCAGTTTGTGTGCTTCACCTGGATCTTCTTTCGCGCCGCCAACGTTGAGGATGCCCTGGCCATCCTGGGACGGCTGGGTTCCCTGACGATCGGCTTCGAGAATGTCACGGTTCTGCTGGCGGTCGTGTTGGTCCTGTCTGCCGCGGTGCTGTTCACCAAGAAGTCATGGTATGTGAGTGCCATGGAGAGTTTCGCCGCCAGCCCGTTCTACGTTCATGCGGCTGCGCTCGTGCTGGTCGCGGTGGCGATCCAGCTTCTGGGCGGGCGGGGCGATACGCCGTTCGTCTATTCGCGGTTTTAGGCCATGAGAAGTTTTCCTATCCATACTGGCCTGAGCATCGCGGCACTGGCCCTGTTCCTGGGTCTGGCCCGCCTGGTGAACCCAGCCATCAAAGGTCCGGACACGGCACAGTTTCAGGCGATTGTCGATTTCACTCCAGAACGGGTCCCCTTCGGCCCGTGGATCCGCCGGACCGAGCCGGCGGCGCCCGAGCCCGCAGCGCGGGTCCGGCTCCCAGGCGCATCCCCGCTGCTCGACGATTCGGGCGGGGTATTGGACCGCTTTTATCAGGCACTGTGGCGGACCGAAAAGCACGAGAAGGGGGCGGTCACCGAGATCGTCCACTATGGCGACTCGCCGACAACCGCCGATTTGATTACCGGGGATATTCGCAGCCAGTTGCAGGCGCGCTTCGGAAATGCCGGCCATGGCTTCATTCTGATTGCCAAGCCGTGGGCGTGGTACCAACATACGGGAGCCGACCTGTCGGCATCGGGGTGGCAGATGTCGCCCGCCACCCACTTCGAATCGCACGACGGAATGTTCGGCCTGGGCGGCGTGAGTTTCACGGGCTCCTCGCCGGCTCACACCAGGATCGAATTCTCGTCCGGCCACTCCGAATTCGAAGTGTGGTTTCTGCGCCAGCCAGCCGGCGGCGTCTTCAGCGTTACGGCGGATGGCCGGGCACTCGGGCGGATCGACACCGCAGCCGATTCCAAGTCTCCGGGCTTTGCCTCCTTTTCCGCCGAGCCGCCGGCTTCCACGGTAGAAATCCTGGTAGAGGAAGGCTATGTGCGCCTGTTCGGGCTTTCGGCTACGAAGCACGTTGCGGGCGTGGTTTACAACAGCCTGGGGCTCAACGGCGCCTCCATCACCGTCCTCTCGCGAATCTTCAACCAGTCGCATTGGGCAGAGGAGCTGAGCCACCGGAATCCCGACCTCGTGATCATCAATTACGGCACCAATGAGGCCGATTTTGCGGCATTCGTCGATCACCAATACGAAAAGGAGCTTCGCGCGGCAATCAACCGCATTCGCGGGGCGGTGCCCGATACCTCCATCCTGGTGATGAGCCCGATGGACCGCGGGCAGCGCGTGGGTGGCGGCGAGATTGAGACCATGCCGACCATCCCGCGGATTGTGGCGATTCAAAGGCGTGTCGCGCGGGAGACGAGCTGCGGGTTCTTTGACACGTTCACAGCCATGGGCGGAGAAGGCACCATGGCCCACTGGTACAACCATCAGCCGCGCCTGGTTTCCGCCGATTTCATTCATCCGTATCCCGCCGGGGGCAAGCGAATCGCGACGGTTTTTACGAAAGAAATCAGCGCCGGCCTCAATCGCTTCAAACTGCGCCAAATCCATCGACTGGAGGCATCCAACCGAGCCAGCGCCGCGGTACCCTAAAAGCATGCGCCTTTGGCCCGGCCTGGCGACGGGATGCGTCGCTGTTCTTATCCTGTTTTCCCTGGTTTCCCCGTTCGAGGGCGCAACCAACACCACCAAAAAGAAGCCCACTAAGCGGCGTGCGGCCGCGCCTGCCGTCAGTCCCGCGATTCGCGCGGCGTCCCTCCGAAAGGTGGACGATTATCTGGAGGCCGCACGGCGGAATATTGACCAGCCGGGGGCTCTGGTTCCTGTGTTCGAGCAACTCTTCCGGCTTGGTGGCGACGGGGCCAAGGCCCCGGTCCACATTCTCCATTTCGGCGACTCCCACACGGCTGCGGATGACTGGACCGGAGGACTCCGTGACCTGTTCAAGGAACAGTTCGGAGACGGCGGGTCGGGCTTCTCGTTGGCCGGGCACCCGTTTACCGGATACCGCCGCTTCGATGTCAAAGGCGGTGGCACGCCCGGCTGGCAAACCCACGGCCTGGCTTCGGCCAGCGGCGATGGCTATTTCGGGCTCGGCGGGGTCAGCATTTCGACGGAGCGCGCCGGCCAGACCGTCTATATCGAGGCGGAGTGCGATTTCCTGGAAATTGAATACCTGCAGCAGCCCGGCGGCGGCGACCTGGCTCTCTACGACTTTGACGAACGCCTGGAGACCTTCTCGACAAACGGGGACCTCGGCGCCGGTTACGTTCGGTACCAGGTTCCACCGGGGCTGCATCACTTCCTGCTGCAGACCTTGAGCACCCGTCCCGTGCGGCTGTTCGGCTGGGTGGCTGACAAGAACCTGGGGGTCACGTATGAGGCTCTTGGCATCAATGGCGCGGAAGCTTCGGTGATGCTGCGCTGGGACGCGAACATGCTGGCCACCTACTTGCAACGACGCAACCCGGGGATGATTGTGCTGGCCTACGGCACCAACGAAGCGGGCGATCCCAACTGGAACCCCGAAAGCTACCAGGCGATGTTTTCGTCGTTGCTCGAGCGGCTTCGTGCCGCGGCGCCGGCAGCCTCGATCCTGGTACTCGGTCCCACGGACCGATGGTACCGGTATCGTGGTGTGCTACGCCCGTTGGCCGGCATTGACGACATCATCGCGGCACAGCAGTCTGCCTGCCGCGAGAACGGGTGCGCCTATTGGAATACCCGGGAGCGCATGGGAGGCAAGGGCTCCATGCGCGATTGGGTGCTGTCCGGACTGGGCCAGCCCGATTACGTCCACTTCACCTCCGCCGGCTACCGCCGGCTTGCGGCAGTGCTGTTTGCAGACATCCTGCAGCAATATCAGGCCTACCGCAAGACCCGCCTGGAGATCGCAGATTCCTCTTCTCATGGACAACCGAACTAAGATCGTTTCCATCATCCGTCACCTGGCCACCAAACCCATCGATCCGGCGGCCGACGAGTCGCTTTTCGAGTCCGGGCTTCTCGACTCTTTCAGCCTCAATGACCTGGTGACAGCGCTCGAATCGGAGTTTGCAATTCAGGTTCCCGACTCCGACCTGACGCCCCGGAAATTCGACTCCATCGAGCGCATCGAGGCTTACGTCGAGAGCCATTCCTGAACATGGCGTACCTGCGCGCCTTCGGCCGCTACCTGCCCGCGAGAGTGGTGGACAACGCCGAAATCGCATCGCTGGTGGGGGCCGATCCGGCTTGGATCCAGCAGGTCAGCGGCATTGTCGAGCGTCGCTTCGCGGCCCCCGAGGAATCGGTCGCGGCCCTGGGGCTGAGGGCAGGGAAGGACTGCCTGGAAGCCGCCGGCGTCAGCGGATCCGAGGTGGGGCTGATCCTGGTTTCGAGCGGATCGGGCGAGCGGCGTTTCCCGGGCCCGGCCACTGAGATCGCGGCCATGCTGGCGTCGGCCGGCATACCCGCCGGCGTGCCCGCGATTGACCTGCCAATCGCCAGCGCCGGCTCGCTGTTCGGGCTCTCCCTGGCGGCCAACCTGTGCCAAACCTACCGCAACATCCTGGTGATCGGGACCGAAGTCATGTCGCGCGTGATTCGGCTCGAACCGGCCGGGCGCGACACTGCGATCCTGTTCGGCGATGGCGCCGGCGCCTGCCTGGTGAGCGCCGAGACCGGGTTCGCCCGAATCGTCGATTCGGTGATCCGGAGCGACGGGGAATTCGCGGACTCCCTCCGCCTGCACTGGGACGGGACGATCTACATGGAAGGGCGCACGATCATCCTGCATGCTTCGCGAAAGCTGCCGCGCGCCATCCTCGAAGTGCTCAACCGGAATCAGACCAAGGCCGGTGAGATCGGCGCATTTGTCATGCACCAGGCCAATCTAAACCTGATTACGCGAGTTGCCCAGGCTGTCGGCGTTCCCGAGTCCCGGTTCTTTTCGAACGTGCAACGCTACGGAAATACATCGTCGGCCTCGCTTCTGATTGCTGCTGCCGAGTGGTGGAGCGAAGTTGGCCAGACGATGGAAGGCCCCTTCGTGATGGCCGCGTTCGGTGCGGGTTTGAACTGGGGAGCCTTGTTGGCCGCGCCTTATACTGGATGAATGGAGAAACCACTCAGCATTCTGGGAATTGCGGGGAGTCTGCGCAAAACGTCGTTCAACCGCGGACTCCTGCGTGCGGCGCAACAGTTGGCGCCTCCCGGGGTCACAATCGAAAGCTTCGACCTCGAGGGAATTCCCGTGTTCAACCAGGATCTGGACGGCAATCCGCCGCCGCGGGTGACCGACTTCAAAGCGCGAATTCGGGCCGCGGACGCGATCCTGATTGCCACCCCGGAGTACAACTACTCCATTCCGGGGGTGCTGAAGAACGCGATTGACTGGGCCTCGCGCCCTTACGGTGATAATTCATGGGACGAGAAGCCGGTAGCCTTGATGGGAGCCTCCGGTGGGATTCAGGGAACCTCCCGCGCTCAGTATCATTTTCGGCAGTGCTTCGTGTTCCTGAACATGTATCCCCTGAACAAACCAGAGGTCATGATCGCGAGCGCTGCGCAGAAGTTCGATGGGGATGGGAACCTCACGGATGAAAAGGGGAAAGAAATGGTCAGCAGGTTGATAGCGGCCTTGGCCGATTGGACCCGGAAACTGAAGGGGACCTCCGTTGTCATGCAGTCGACCGCTCCCTGACGGTCGCGGCGCCATCAATTCTGCAGCCGCGACTACCAGGGAGCGGTCGGCCCGATTAGGTGGCAGGGGCCGGTGCGGGCGGGGCCTTCGGCTTCTTGGCTTTCGCGGGCACGATCGCCTCTTTGGCGGCCTTGGCGATCCGGAACTTCACGACCTTCTTGGCGCCAATCTTAATCTGTTCGCCGGTTGAGGGGTTGCGCCCCATACGGGCCTTGCGCTCGACCCGGACCAGCCTGCCGATGCCCGGCAGCACGAACATGCCATTCTTCTTGACCTCGCTGATGGCCGTTTCAGCGAGAGTTTCCAGCATAGACTGCGCCACTTTTTTGGTGATTTCGCACTTCTCTGCCAGCGATTGAACAATCTGCGATTGCGTCATCATGCTTCTCCCATTCGGCAACTGCCGATGAGTTGATGGTACGCGAAAACGGAAACATTTCAAAGCGAAAACGTTAGAATCATGCTCCGGGGAACATGTTTTCCGGCGTTTCGAGCCGGATTTTGCCCGGAAAGGGCCGTTTTGGCCCTGGCCGCCCGCGTCCAGCCGCGGCAGTCGCCTCGAACCGGCCGTCCAGACGGCGCCGCCGGATCCAACCAACTGCTGTACCGGTACGCCGCACCCAATATACTGATGCCTATGCCCAGACAGTCCGGCCGCCTCGGAATCCAGGTGCATGGCCATAGAGGCGCCCGCGCCAAACGGCCCGAGAACAGCATTCCCGCATTTCAATATGCCATCGAACAGGGGGCGGACGCGATCGAAATGGATCTGGCCGTGACAAAGGACAACGCCGTGATCATCTCGCATGACCCGATTCTCGGGCCGCCTCTCTGTGCCGGACCTTCGCCGCAGGCAGTAATTCGCGAACTGACGCTGGCCGAAGTCCGGCAATGGGACTGTGGCGCTGCCATGCCAGGGACGCGGATACCAACGCTCGACGAGGTGTTGCAGTTGGCCGGACAGGGCGATTTCGACTACAACCTCGAAATCAAGAGCTTCCCCGAGCATCCCGAATATGCCCCGCCGCCCGACGAGTTTGCAGGCCTGGTGCTTGCGGCCATCCGGCGACACTCGCTCGGCCGGCGGACCATCGTCCAGTCGTTCGACTTTCGGACCTTGGTGGCGATGCGCAAACAAGCGCCCGAAATCCCGCTGTCGGCTTTGACGGAAGACGATCCGCGGGACTTCGCGGCAATCGCCCAGTCGGCCGGCGGAACGGAAATGGTCTCGCCGCATTTCGCATTGATCACTCCGGAAAAAGTGAAGGCCGCTCACAACCAGGGCCTCCGGATCATGGCGTGGACCGCGAACACCCCCGCCGCATGGGCCGCGCTCGCCCACGCCGGGGTGGACGCCATCATCACCGACGACCCCGCCGCGCTGATCGCATACCTGGCGGGACAGGGTTTGCGATGATGCCTACTTCTGCAGTTCCTTGAGCTTCATGTCGAACAGCGGGAATGGCTGGGCGCCGACCATCAGTTCGCCATCCACGCCCTCCGGAGTGCTCTTGCCCAGGACGAACGTGGGGGTTCCGGTGGCGCCGATCTTCATGGCTTCCATTACGTCGGTCTGGACGGCGTCCTTGTATTTCTCGCTTTCCACGCAGTTCCGGAATTTGGCGGTGTCCATCCGGAGATCCCCGGCGAACCCCAGGATGTGCTCGAAATCCAGCTTGTCGGGGTTCGAGCCCATGACGTTGCGCAGCGCCCAGAACTGGCCCTGCTCATTGGCACAACGCGCAGCCTGGGCGGCCCGCAGCGCGTTGGAGTGGAAATCGAGCGGCAGGTCGCGGCTGAAGAAGCGCACCTTGCCGGTATCGATGTATTGCTTCTTGAGGTCGCCGAAGGTGGACAGGTGGAAGCGCTGGCAGAAGGGGCACTGGTAGTCGGTGAATTCTACAATCGTGAGCGGCGCGTCTTTCGAGCCCAGCATGGCGAACCCGTCCAGGTTCAGCCTGGCGCGTGTGATCTCGGGCTGGCCCGTGGGGGCCTTGCCCTGCTTTTCGAGCAACTGCCGGATCTGGCGCAGCTCGTTCAGAATCTCGTCCGCCTGCTGGCGGGTGATTCCCTGCTCCTGGGCGCCGAGCGGCAGCGCCAGAAAAAGCGGCAACGCCGCAAATGTTGCAAATCGGAAAACGTTCGACATCGAATTGAAGTCCTTCAGGGCTGCTTGTCCTTCTCCAGGATCAGCATGTACTGGCTGCCTGGAATGTGTTCCCGTTCCGAGACCAGTCGGAAATGGTTCCCCTCGATCTCCTTGATCACGTCCGGCTTGTTGAGGCGAATGTGGGTCAGTGCCCGCCCGTTGGGCATGGCTTCCTGGCTCTTGTAATACTCCACGATAACCAGTTTGCCGTCCGGCTTGAGGGATTTGTGAATGGCCGCCAGCATCTGATCCGGATAGTCGAAGTGATGGTACACGTCGAGCACCAGCACCTCGTCGAGTTGGCCTTCCGGCAGCATGGGGTCCTTGTCCGTGCCTTTCACGAAGGTCACGTTGTGCAGCATCTGGTTTTCGGCGCGCTGTTTGGCCGAGGCCAGGAAATCGTCGAAAATGTCTTCCGCGACGACCTTGCCGGAGGGACCCACGGCGCGGCTCAGGAACGGAAGCATATAGCCGATTCCGGTACCTACGTCGGCGACCGCCATGCCGCGGCGCAATCCCATCGCCTGCACCAGTTCGCGCGGCTTCTGCCTTTCGTCGCGGGCCGGATCGGCAAGGCCATTGGCCACCTGTTTGCGCCCCGTCTCGGTCCGGTAAGTGGAATTGGCCTCGGTGGCCAGTTGTGCCGGCAATCCGGCGGCGCACGCGAGGACGGCAAATATCGCAATCGGCTTCGACTTCATAACGCGGTCTCCATGGGCAAGGCTAGAGGGGCTTCTCTCATGAAGTCGAGATGCGACATCTCCTCCACGGCTTCACGGATAGACTGCTCGGATGTCTGCTCGACGGTAATGACGAACGGCAGGTCGTGCTTGGTGTCGCACGGCTCCTGTAGGACGGCCTCGAGGCTGATGTTTTTGCTGGCCAGAATACCCGCGAGCCTGGCGATGATGCCGGGGCGGTCGTCCACCCGGAAGCGGAGGTAGTAAGCGCGCTTCTGCAGCAGAATGGAGACGGGCTTGTTCTCGCCCAGGCGTTCGTGGGCGAAAGGAGAGACCCGCTCGGGGCTGCCGCTGCGGATCTCGCGAGCGACCCGCATGAGGTCGCTGACCACCGCCACGCCGGTGGGACGCGCTCCGGCTCCCCAGCCATAGTAAAACGTATCCTCGCCGAACTGTCCCTTCACCCAGACTGCATTGTAAGCGCCCTGCACGCCCGCCAGGATGGTGTGGGCGGGAATCAGCGCCGGCCGCACGAAGAGGATCAGCCCGTGTGGGGTCTTCCGCGCGCCACAGATCAGCCGGATGGTATGTCTCAACTGGCGCGCGTACTGGAAATCCAGCGGCGAAATGCGGCGGATGCCTTCCATGAAGATGTCCGAAGGCGTAATCTTCTCGCCGAATGCCAGCGCCGCCAGGAGCACCAGCTTGGAGCGGGCGTCATACCCGTCGATGTCCGCGCTGGGGTCAGCCTCGGCATAGCCGAGCATCTGCGCCTCGGCCAGCACCGCCGAAAGGGGCACCTGCCGCTTCTCCATTTCGGTGAGCATGTAGTTGCAGGTGCCGTTGAGGATGCCGTAGAGCGCCATGATGCGGTCGCCGGAAATGCCCTCGCGCAATACCGCATGGATCGGAATGCCGCCGCAAACGCTGGCCTCCATGGCCAGATTGATGCCCGCACGGATGGCGCGATCCCAGATTTCCGGACCGCAATCGGCCATCAATTCCTTGTTGGCGGTGACGACGGACTTGCGGTTTTCAATCGCGGCGTTGACGATCTCCCCGGCGACTCCGGTGCCGCCCACAAGCTCGGCAACGATCTGCACGTCAGGATGGGTTACGACTTTGCGCCAGTCGGTGGTCTTGAACACGTCGCCGAGTTCGGGGGGGACCTCCTTGGAGTCAACCGAGCGGCTGCACACCGCCACGACTTTCAGCCGGTAACCGAGCTTCAGGGCAATCTGGTCACCGTTTTCCGCCAGGATGCCTAGCGTGCCCGAGCCGACGTTGCCCAAGCCCACGATGCCGACGTTGACTTCCTCCATATGGATTTCATGATAACGTGGCGCAGGCAGTGCTTGCTGCGCTCGCGGGGCCAGGGGCAGAGAATTGATGACGCTTCGCGCCCAACAGCGCGGTTCGCATGGGGACTCAGGACAAGGCAAGCGGTCCGGCACTGCCGCCCAACGGCAGGGGATTAAACCCCAGTACGATTCACCTAACCGCGACGTCGTGGAGTGAGGCCGAATTCGCCGTTTGTACAAGTACAATAGCTATTCCGGATGCGCGCGTACTGACCAATACCGAGGAGGAATGTCGATGAAGACGATTTTCCGCTCGCGGATTATCCCGCTTGCTGCTCTGGCTTTGACATTTGCGCTGTTTAACACTGCCAAGGCGCAGACCGTCGGGATCAAGGTGGTGACTTCCGGCGGCTTCACGGCCGCCTGGATGGAACTCGCCCCGGAATATGAACGTGCCGCGCACATCAAGCTGGTGACCGAGTTCGGGCCATCCATGGGAACCACTCACAACGCCATTCCCTTGCGCCTCGAGCGTGGTGAGGTCTTCGATGTCGTGATCCTGGCATCGCAGTCGCTCGATGCCCTGATCCAAAAGGGTAAGGTCCGGGCCGGCAGCCGCGTCGACCTGGTCCGGTCTCTCATCGGGATGGCGGTTAAGGCCGGAGCGCCCAAGCCCGACATCAGCACCGTAGACGCCCTGAAGCGCACCTTGCTGGCCGCAAAATCGATTGCCTATTCCGATAGCCTCAGCGGCGTTTATCTCACCACGGAGCTGTTTCCCAAGCTCGGAATAGCCGATCAAATCAAGAACAAGACCAGGAAGATCGAGGCCGACCCCGTCGGCGGAGTGGTCGCGACCGGTGAAGCCGAGATCGGCTTCCAGCAGATCAGCGAACTGCGTCCCGTGAAGGGCATTGATATCGTAGGACCACTTCCCGCCGGAGCGCAGAGGGTCACGGTCTTCGCGGCAGGCATCCCGACAGCGTCGACGCAGCCGGAGTTGGCTAAGGCGCTCATCCAGTGGCTCGCGTCACCCGCCGCCTATCCAGCCATCAAGAAGAGTGGTTTGGAACCGGTGAAGTAGCAGCAGCCTTGACGCTTAAGTGGGCAGCATTGGGACTAATCCCCGGCCCCTGGCCCCGCGAGCGCAGCGAGCTTGTCTGCCCTCTTCTTCGCAGGCTTGGCCCTCCGCGAAATCAGCCATGCACCAAGCCGGTACGCCAGCAGCACCGCCACCATCGCGCCGTACATGACCGGGAGGCGGATGTCGGACTTCACCAGCCAATAATAGTGCACCACTCCGGCGATGCCCGCCAGGTAAACCAGGCGGTGCAGTTTCTGCCAGCGCTTACCACCCAGCCGGCGGATCCAGCCGGTGGTAGATGTAATGGCCAGCGGCAGCATCGAAAGCAACGAGGTAATTCCGGCCGTGATGAACGGACGTTTCACGAAGTCTTTCAACATGCCCTGCCACATACCAAGCGGGTCAAAGAGCTTGTCGAGCAGCAGCCAGGTGAGGAAGTGCAGGCAGCCGTAAAAGAAGGCGAACAGCCCGATCATGCGCCGGAAACGGATGAGGTCGGGCAGACGGAGCAGCTTACGCAGAGGCGTCACCACCAGCGTGATCACGATCATGCGGATGGTCCAATCGCCGGTGAAATGGGTGATGTACTCGAGCGGGTTGGCGGTAAGGTTGCCCAGCGCATCCTCGATCCCGCCGTTGAAGGTGAGCTTGTGCCCTTGAAACGCGACGATCATCTGGCCGCCCATAAAGCCGAGCGCGCGTGCGATCATCCAGCCAAGCGGCACCAGACCCAGCAAAAAGACCAATATCTTGGTCCATCGACTCCGCAGCATGGCTCAGTAGTATTTCTTCAGATCCATGCCGGTATAAAGGCTGGCCACCTGGTCGCCGTACCCGTTGAAGATTTGGGTGGGGCGGTTGATGAAGGGCGAAGGCAGACGCTGCTCTTTGGCCTGGCTCCAGCGGGGATGGTCCACGTTCGGGTTCACATTCGAATAGAAGCCATACTCGCGGGCATTGGCGATGTTCCAGGTAGTGGGGGGCTCGCTGGTCACCAGCTTGACCTTCACGATGGACTTGATGCTTTTGAAGCCGTACTTCCAGGGCACAACGATCCGAACAGGCGCGCCGTCCTGAGGGGGCAGAGTCTCGCCGAACATGCCGACACACAACAATGCGAGAGGATGCATGGCTTCGTCAAGGCGCAGCCCTTCGACATAGGGATATTGCAAACCGGTCTGCTGCGGCGTGGCCAACGGCATCTGCCGCAGATCCCAATAGGACTCGAACGCCACGTACTTCGCCTTCGAAGTCGGACCGCACGCCTTGAGCAAGGTGCTGAGTGAGTATCCCACCCATGGCACCACGATCGACCACCGCTCCACGCATCGATGGCGATAGACACGCTCTTCGAGCGGCGCCAGCTTGAGGATCTCGTCCATCGTGAACTTACGCTTCTTTTCGACCTCACCTTCGACCGACACCATCCATGGGTCGGTCTTGAACTTGGTGGCGTTCTTGGAAGGGTCACCTTTATCCGTGCCGAACTCGTAGAAATTGTTGTAATGCGTGACCTGGTCGAAGGTGTTCTGCTTTTCGTCGGTGCTGAGGGGGCTCTTCGCCAGATTCGGCAGTTTGGTGCCGGCGAATCCCGCCCCAGGCGAGAGCAGTTCCCGACCCGCGAGCATGGCCACAGGCACCGTCGCCAGGAACCTGCGGCGGTTCAGGTAGACGGATTTGGGGGTTATCTCTGAGTACCGAATGTCGGCTGGCTTCTTGATCAGCATAATATTGCCAATTCTATATCCTTCTACGTATGGAATGTATTCCCGGATTCGGGTGCCGTCGAATCCGAGCCGCCTCGAGCCGCCTAATCCGAGTTGCAACCAACCGTCTAATCCTTGTATGCTTGTAGTTTCCCCACCTTGAGTCTCGCTTTTGGTGTGCTCATCGTTGGGGATGGTTTGGATGGGTGGCCGAGCGGTTAATGGCAACAGGCTGTAAACCTGTCGCTCCTTGGAGCTACGGAGGTTCGAATCCTCCCCCATCCACCAGAGGATTTTGTAGAATGTAGTGGGAGAGCCGTGCGTTCCGGGCGGCTCCGCATAAGCCGTTGTAGCTCAGTTGGTAGAGCGCGTCCTTGGTAAGGACGAGGTCATCGGTTCAATCCCGATCAACGGCTCCAGTCTTCTTCCTCCTGTTCAAAATCCTGACAGGTAAAAGGTTCTGGCATGGCAAAGGAAAAATTCGACCGCAGCAAACCGCACATCAATATCGGGACGATCGGGCACATCGATCACGGGAAGACTACCCTGACGGCGGCGATCACGAAGGTGCTGGCGAAGCACAATCCGAAGAACAAATTCCGGAG
>DATJWB010000133.1:0-11268 GCA_035501495.1 Bryobacteraceae bacterium
GATTGATCATGCCCGAGATCTCCCAACAGCAACAGGACTACACTGCCGCGCTCCGGCAGTTGTTGGATGCCGCGGCCGCCCAGGCGGTCATGGGGGGAGGAGGACAGAGCGACCGGTGGATCGAGGACGTCGCGCACTCCCTCGCTCAGATCGGCGCTATGGCCGAACTGGCGGAACGCCCGGACATTCTGAGCCTGGCGAACCAGCTCGAAAAGCGCGCGGCCGGCGTCCGGCGCGGACAAGAGGACAACGCCCGGTTCGAGCCCGCGCTCAACCAGGGACTGAGCCAGATCGAGGCAGCCCTTGCTTCGACGCCCGGCGGCCCGGCGAAACCTTCGCCCGCGTCGTGCGACGAGCCGCCCAATGTGCTGGCGCAGGATCCGGAGCTGGTCCGTGATTTCGTCTTGGAAAGCGCAGAGCACCTGGACGCCATCGAGGCGCAGCTATTGCATCTGGAACAGAACCCCGAAGATCCCGAACCGATTCATACCATCTTCAGGGGTTTTCACACCATCAAGGGTCTGGCGGGTTTTCTCGGTTTCCAGTCCATTCAGGAAGTGGCGCATGAAGTCGAGACTCTGCTCGACATGGCGCGGAATGGGCGCCTGGCGGTCACCTCTCAGGTCGTGGATGTGGTCCTGGCCGGGTCCGATTATCTGAAAACGGAGATCCGTCGCGTGGAGTGCGCCGGTAATGGCGAGCCGCTGCCACCGGCGGCCGCCAACGGTGGCCTGGTTCAGCGGATCCGCGCCCAGGCGCTGAGCGGTGGAGCGGAAGGCGAAGCTTCGCCGGAAGGGTTCGGGGCCGGGCTTCGCCAGCTTTCCGGGGCCGTCTCGAACGCCGGAGCCGCAGCCTCGAGCGCATCGGGGGCGCCAGAAACCCGCTCCGGGCAGGCGGACAAGCGGACGGGTGAGGCCCGGGCCGTCAAGGTAGACACAGCCAAGCTCGACTACCTGGTGGACATGGTGGGTGAGATGGTCATTGCCGAATCGCTCGTCCGGCACAGTCCGGAACTGGAAGCCCGCCACAGTCCCAATCTGCTCCGCAACCTCACGCAGTTAGGACGGATCACCGACGAAGTGCAGAAAACGGCCATGTCCATGCGCATGATCCCCATCGGCCAGCTTTTTCAAAAGATGGCGCGCCTGGTGAGGGATCTCTCGCGCAAAAGCGGCAAACACGTGGAACTCGAAACCAGCGGCGAGGACACGGAACTCGACCGCAACATTGTGGAAGAGCTCGCCGATCCGCTGATGCACATGATCCGCAACGCGCTGGATCATGGCATCGAAACCCCGGATGAGCGGCGCGCCGCCGGCAAGCCGGAGATCGCCCGCTTGAGGCTGCACGCGTATCACCAGGCCGGGCACATCTCCCTCGAAGTATCCGACGATGGCCGCGGGTTAAACAAAGAGAAAATCCTGGCCAAAGCGCGCGACCGGAAACTGGTGGATGACGCCAGCCGCCTGAGCGAAACCGAAATCTTCAACCTCATTTTCGAACCCGGATTCTCGACTGCGGAGAAAATCACCGACATCTCCGGCCGCGGTGTGGGGATGGACGTCGTTCGCAAGAAGGTCCAGCAGCTTCGCGGGCGTGTCGAAATCCAATCCGCTGCGGGACAAGGCACCACGTTTCTGCTCAAGCTGCCCCTGACGCTGGCCATCATCGACGGGTTGGTGGTGGGCGTGGGTTCTGAGCGCTACATCGTGCCGCTGTTTGCCATCCGGGAAATGCTGCGCCCCGCGGCCGGCATGGTCTCCACTATCGAGAACCGCGATGAAATGGCCCTGGTGCGCGGCCGCCTGTTTCCGGTCGTCCGGCTGCACCGCCGTTTCTCGGTGAAGCCCCAGTCCGAGGATCCGGCCCAGGGTGTGCTCATCATCGCCGAATCTGCCGGCCGGGACTTCTGCCTGCTGGTGGACCAGGTCATCGGAAAGCAGGAAGTGGTGATCAAGAGCCTGGGCGAGAGCCTCAAGAATGTGCCCGGCATTGCCGGCGGCGCCATCCTGGGCGACGGCAGAGTTGGGTTGATCCTGGATATGGAGGGCGTCTTCAGGAGGGTGGCGGGTGCGTAGTCCCCGGGTTGCACCATCCACGCCGGAAGCGGTCCGGCCGCTGACCCCCCTGGAGTTCGAAAAGATCAGCCGGCTGGCGTACGAGAGATTCGGGCTGGACCTGAAGCGGGGAAAAGAGGAACTGGTCTCCGCGCGGCTGGGAAAGAAGCTTCGCCAGGAAGGGTTGCGCTCCTTTCAGGAGTATTACCAGAGCGTGCTCGAAGACAAGACCGGCGAGGCTCTGGTCGGGCTGATCGACGCGCTGACCACCAATCACACCAGCTTCCTGCGCGAGCCGCCGCATTTCGAGTTCCTGCGCGAACAGGCGCTCCCGGAATGGCGCCGGCGCGACACGCTGCGCATCTGGAGTGCGGCTTGTTCCACCGGGGAAGAGCCATACACCATCGCCTTCACCCTGCTGGAGGGAATCGGGAATGCGTATCGGCCCCAGCTCCGCATCCTGGCGACGGATATTTCCACGCGGGTCATCGCCGAAGCCGAGCGCGCCATTTACGCGGCCGAACGCATCGCTACGCTGCCCGCCCCCTGGCAGCGTGCGTATTTTCTCCGGGGTGAGCGCCGCTGGCAGGGCTACTATTGCGTCAAGCCGGAAGTGCGGAGGCTCGTGGAATTCCGCCGGCTGAACCTGGTCGAGCCCGTCGTCCAGGCCGAGACGTTCGCGGCCATTTTCTGCCGCAACGTCATGATCTACTTCGATCGACCCACGCAGCAGGCGGTGGTCAACCGGCTGGCGGCGCATCTCGAGCTTGGCGGCTACCTCCTCATCGGGCATTCGGAGAGCCTCACCGGCATCGAGCATCCGCTGGCTTATGTGCGCCCGACGGTTTACCGGAGGGTGATACCGTGAACGCGACGGTGGTGGGCATCGCCGATTGCCGCATCGTCAGTGAGCCCTCCGGCTTGCTGGTGACCTATGCTTTGGGCTCCTGTATCGCGGTGGCCATCCACGATCCTCAGGCGCGGGTTGCCGGGTTGCTGCACTTCATGCTGCCCGAATCCCGGATCGATCCCGCCAAGGCAGGAGCCAAGCCTTTTATGTTTGCCGACACCGGCATTCCTCTGCTGTTCCGGCACGCCTATGAACGCGGCGCGGAGAAGCGCCGCTTGAGTGTCCGCCTGGCCGGAGGGTGCCAGCTCATGGATGAAGCCGGGGTCTTCAACATCGGGAAAAGGAATTACCTGGCGGCCCGCAAGATCTTGTGGAATGCCGGCGTCCTGGTGCAAAACGAGGCCGTCGGCGGATCGGTCTCGAGAACCGTGCGGCTGGATTCCTCGAGCGGTCGCATGTGGCTGTGCACGGCCGGCCAACCCGACGAGGAGTTGCCGGCCTATTACGCGCGCACGAAAGGAGGTCCCTTTGGTCTCGGTGCTGATCGTGGATGATTCGCCGGTTATGCGCTCGTTTGTGCGCCGGGTTCTGGAAATTTCAGGCTTCGAGATGCGCGAATGCCTGACCGCCGCCAACGGCGGCGAAGCGCTCGCCGTGCTGGCGGCGCATGCTGTGGATATCGTCCTGACCGATATCAATATGCCGGACATGAACGGCGAAGAGCTGGTGCGCCGGATGGAACAGGACGAGGCGCTCCGCCGGACGCCCGTCGTGGTGGTGTCGACCGACGCCACCCCGCATCGCATCCATCGCATGCTGGAACTGGGGGCCCGTGGATATGTCGTCAAGCCGTTCTCGCCGGAGCAGCTTCGCGATGAGCTGGAACGGGTACTGGAAGGGGTCCATGGTTGACGCCGATCTGGGAATCCTGTTAACCGCCGCCGCCACGGATGTCCTCGAGACCATGTTCTTCACTTCGGTCGCGGGTGAGGTGCCGGGGGGCGCGGCCGCAAATGATTCGGAACGAGCCGTGCAATTGCGTTTTTGGGGGGGCCGCTCCGGCACTTTCCGGCTTCGCCTGTCGGCGTCCGCGGCCACGGTCATCGCGGCAAACTTTCTGGCAGACGCCGTGCCCGAGCCCTCCGAGGAGGAAATCGACCAGGTCATCCGTGAAGCCGCCAATATGATCTGCGGTTCGGTGTTAAGCCGCCTGGATGGAGAGTCCGAGTTCAACCTCGGCTCGCCGGAACTCGTCGACCCCCTGGGCGCCTGGGGGCCGCGAACCGCTGAAAAGAATCTCGAAGTCGAGGGAGGGGTGCTGGCCCTGTCCCTCCAGTTGGGCGGAAACGCATGACGAAAGATCCACGCAAAATACGCGTCCTGGTCGTCGACGATTCCGCCATCGTTCGAAAGATCCTCACCGAGTCCCTGTCCGGCGAGCCGGACATCGAAGTCGTGGGCACGGCGCCGGACCCTTACGTGGCCCGCGACAAGATCCTGGCCCTGGAGCCTGATGTTCTGACGCTGGATATCGAGATGCCGCGCATGGATGGCGTCACGTTCCTGAAGAAGCTGATGCAGCTTCACCCCATGCCTGTGATTGTGATCAGCTCGCTGGGCCAGTCCTCTTGCCATGCAGCCGTCCAGGCTCTCGAGGCCGGGGCGGTAGAGGTCTTGGCCAAGCCGGGCGGCCCTTATTCGGTGGGTGAACTGCGGCTGGCGCTGGCGAGCAAAATTCGCGCCGCGGCCGCCGCCCGTGTTCGGCGCCCGGCCGGACGGAGCAATGTCATTCAAACTCCGTCTCGTCACATTGAGGAGACGGCCTCTTTCGAGCCGGCAGCGGTCGTCGCCATCGGCGCTTCCACGGGGGGCACCGAAGCCGTGGCCGATGTGCTGGTCGAAATGCCCCCCACGAGTCCTGGAATCCTGATCACCCAACACATTCCGGCCAATTTCTCGCGCGCCTTCGCCGAACGCCTGAATCGCATCTGCAAGGTCGAAGTGAAGGAAGCCGTCGACGGCGACGAACTGGCTGCCGGGCGCGCGCTGGTGGCCCCCGGTGATTTCCATATGGTGCTTCGCAAAACCGCCTCGCAGTATTGGGTGTCGGTGAAAGACGGCCCGCGGGTCTGCTATCAGCGGCCTTCGGTGGACGTGATGTTCCGTTCGGTAGCGGACGTCGCCGGCGCCAAGGCCGTCGGTGTTCTGCTGACCGGCATGGGCGCCGACGGGGCCAGCGGCCTGTTGCAGATGAAACAGGCAGGGGCGGTCACGATTGCGCAGGATGAAGCCAGTTGCGTGGTCTTCGGCATGCCGCGCGAAGCCATCCGGCTGGGTGCCGTCGACCGCGTGGTTCCTCTCCCGCGCATCGCCGGAGCCATTCTGGCATCTTTGCGCACCCTGGTTCGTACTTAGTCCCTCTAACCCGGTACTAGGGCAGAAAATATCTTAAGATTTGACCGCTGTAAGCCGATGCATTGGTTGTCGGCTTCCAACAAGCCCGGCACACCGAAGCATGCGCATACTCTTTGTTTCAAACGGCCAGCCTTTCTTCCAGACACCGAATGCCCGCGGTTTCCCGGCCGCTCCACAGGTTCAGACCGCCTCGAGCGGCTCGGAAGCCATGGACCAGCTCCGCATAGCGCATTACGACGTGACCGTAGCGCAGCTTCCTCTCGCGGACTGGAGCGCCGAACAACTGCTGGAAGAAGTGCAACGCATTCGGGTCTCCACGCCTGTGATCTTCTGCGATCCCAAGGGTAGCGTGGCCGGCGCCATGCGCCTGGCCAAGCTGGGAGCCTTCCACGTGACCACCGGCGAAGATCCGGATGAGTTCTGGCACTGCATTGAGTCCGCCGCTCTTGATCAGCATTCAAAATCATTGGCTGCCCTGGACGCCGCGCTAACGAATGAACCCTGGAGAAAATTCCTGGTCGGCGAAAGCCGCGCTATGCGCGAAATCGCGGAAGTGATCCGCCTGGTCAGCCGCCGCCGTTCCACCGTGCTGATTTCGGGCGAGACCGGAGTTGGAAAGGAAATGGTGGCGCGCGCCATTCATCTGGCCGGCGATCGTGCTCAAGCGCCCATGATCGCGGTCAACGGCAACGCGCTGCCTGAGAACCTGCTCGAAGCGGAGCTGTTCGGCCACGTGAAAGGCGCGTTTACGGGGGCCTTCAGTCACCGCATCGGCCGTTTCGAACAGGCGCACCGCGGCACCTTATTCCTCGACGAGGTGGGCGAGCTGCCGCTTGAAGTCCAGGCCAAGCTCCTGCGCGTGCTGCAAGAACGTGAATTCGAGCGCATCGGAAGCTCGGAGACCATCAAGGTGGATGTGCGCGTGATTGCCGCTACGAACGTCGATCTCGCGGAGGCCGTGCGGCAGGGCAGGTTCCGCGAGGACTTGTTCTACCGGCTCAACGTTGTGCCGCTGACGGTCCCCCCGCTGCGGGAACGCATGTCGGATCTTCCCTTGCTGGTGCATCACCTCGCCGAAAAAATCTGCCGGCAGGAGGGCCTGCCGCCGCGGCGCATCTCGCGGGAGACCCTGGAACGGCTTTCCCATTACTCCTGGCCGGGCAATGTGCGTCAGCTTGAGAACGCGGTCGAAAGGGCCATCGCCCTGAGCGGCGACCGCGACACGTTATACCCCGGAGATTTTCCGCTGCCGCCGGCGCCCCGCGACCGGCAGGCTTCGGCGATCACGCCGCCGGCTATCGCCGTTCCCGACGAGGGCCTCGATTTCGAGGGCCTGGTCGCCGACATGCAACGCACCATCCTCGAGCAGGCGTTGCGCAAGGCCGGCGGTAATAAAGCGCAGGCCGCCAGCATGCTCCGCCTCAAGCGAACCACGCTATCGGCCAAACTCAAGAGCCTCACCGCCGTCGCCCGCCCGGCCTGACTGAAGCCCGAGTCTCCCCGTATTCTATAATCGGAAACCGGGTGGCGGTCCGTTTCGCGGCTTTGTCGTTGACCGGGGGCCTGCTGCTGGGAGCAGCCTGGTCCGGGTTGCGCGCAACTGAGCCAATCGCTTTTTCCAAACAGATCCGTCCGGTCTTCGAGACCCGTTGCTGGAAGTGCCACGGTGCGGCGCTCCAGCTCTCGCGTCTCGATCTGCGCACGCGCGAAAGTGCGCTCAAAGGCGGCGAACGCGGTCCGGCCCTGACACCCGGCAATTCGGCGCAAAGCCGGTTATTCCGCCTGATATCCGGGCAGGAAAAACCGTCCATGCCGATGGATGGGGCTCCGCTGACGCCGGAGCAGGTTGCCGCCGTCAAAGACTGGATCGATCAAGGCGCAGTCTGGGAAAGCGCCGGTACCCCGTCGCAGCCCGTGCCGCCTGCCGCGATTGAAGAACCTCCCATCCCGCCCGAAGCCCGAAAAGTTTGGGCCTTTCAGAAGCCCGCACGCCGTCCGCCGCCGGACACGGCCGGCTCTGTTCCAAGCCAGCACCCCATCGATGCCTTTCTGACGGAATCTCGCAACGCGCTGGGGCTCGAAGCTGCTCCTCGCGCGGATGCCCGCACCTTAGTCCGGCGGGCCTATCTCGACCTGTTGGGCCTTCTGCCCACGCCTGCTGAAGCGGACGCCTTCGTAAACGACGCCGCCCCCGACCGCTGGGAACGTCTCATCGACCGCCTGCTCGCCTCGCCGCATTACGGAGAGCGCTGGGGCCGGCACTGGCTCGACGTCGCGCGCTACGCCGATTCCAACGGATTCGAGCACGATTTCGACCGGCCCAACGCGTGGCGTTACCGCGATTACGTGATCCGCTCGTTCAACGAGGACAAACCATACGACGTCTTCCTCAAAGAACAGATCGCCGGCGACGAACTGGACCAGGTGACGCCCGGCACCCTGATCGCCACCGGTTTTTTGCGCTGCTACGCCCAGGTGGGCTTCCGCGAGAAAGACAACCCGCAGTTCCGGTACGACTATCTCGACGACATGATCGCGACGATCGGCCGCGGCATTCTCGGCTTGACGGTGCAGTGCGCACGCTGCCACAACCACAAGTTCGATCCCATCTCGCAGAAGGATTACTACAGCCTGGAAGCAGCGCTTTTCGGCTACGTCGAGGTGAACCACTCGCTGGCCCCGCCGGACGTAACCGCGGCATACAAAAAGAAGACCGCAGAGATCGAGGCGCGCATCCAGCCGCTTCGAGCCGAGATCCGCCTCCTCGAGCAGCCGTACCGCGATCTCCTGCTGCCCGAAAAATACAGACAGTTCCCGGAGAACGTGCTGATCGCCATCCGTACTCCCGAAGGGCAGCGCACACCGGGTCAGGCGCTGCTCGCGGCGCAGGTCATCCGCACCACGGATGTCTCGGGCAAGGAAGTCGACCGCTTCATGAAGCCTGAGGACCTCGCGCGCAAGCGCGCTCTGATCGAACGGATCCGGCGCGCCGAAAGGGAGAAGCCGCCCGCCATTCCGGTCGCCATGGGCATCACGGACGGAGATTACCGTTTCGCTCCTGATGGCCCCGGCGATGAGCCTGAACCCGGTAAAGGCGTAAAGCGCGAAGTGACGGAGGGCAGCTTTCTACACCGCGGCTCCGGCCGCTATCAGCCCCCGCCGGCGTATTTTCTTTACCACGGCGACTATCAGAGCCGCGGCCCCGCGATGCAGCCGGGATTCGTGCGCGTGATCACGTACGGGAATCCACCCACGGAAATGCCGCCCTCCGGCGGTCACACTTCCGGCCGCCGCCGCGCGCTCGCCCAATGGCTGGCGTCTCCGGATAATCCGCTCACCGCGCGCGTGATCGTCAACCGCATCTGGCAGCATCACTTCGGTCGCGGCATTGTCCCCACGCTCGACAACTTCGGCAAGATGGGCGAGAAACCCTCGCATCCCGAGCTGCTCGACTGGCTGGCGCTCGACTTCATGGACCATGGCTGGACCATCAAGCGTCTCCACCGGCTCATCATGACCTCGAACGCCTATCAGATGGCATCCCAGTTCGAAAACGCCGCTGACGGCGCTAAGGATCCTGACGATGCGTACCTCTGGCGATTCCCCATGCAACGCCTGGATGCCGAGATTGTCCGCGATATCATCCTTCAGACCAGCGGCGCGCTGAATGAAGAAATGTACGGCCCGCCTGTTTTTCCCAGCCTTCCGGCGGAAGTTCTTCACACCACGAACAAGGGGATCTGGGAACGCAGCGAAGACGGGCCCAACGTCTGGCGGCGCAGCGTCTATGTGTACCGGAAGCGCGGGCTGCCCTTCCCTATGTTCGAGGTGTTCGATTTGCCCGACCAGAACATCACTTGCAGCCGCCGCAATATTTCCACAGTGCCGACTCAGGCCCTGGCCCTGTTGAATGATGAGTTCGTCCTGCGTCAGGCGCAGCTCTTCGCGGACCGCATCCGTGAGGCTGCGCCCGGTGATGTGCCGTCACAGGTAAGCCTGGCATACCGGATCACCCTGAACCGGCCGCCCGCCGACGAAGAAATGCGGCTGGCCCGGGACTTCCTCGAGAAACAGCAGCTTGTCGATTTCACCCACGTGCTGCTGAACCTGAACGAGTTTGTGTACATGCGGTGATTTGGGTGAGAATTGGCGTAGATGAACGGGATAACCGCTTGCGTCGCATCGACGAACGACTGCGCGGGTAGACACGATTGAAAGACTGCTGCTCGAGACGCGATTTCTTGTTTCAGGCCGGTGGCGGCCTGAGCGGGGTGGCGCTCGCCTGGCTGCTTGACCAGCAGGGCATGCTTGCGGCCGGTGCCCCACCCACTTCCGGCGCTTGCGCGGCCAAGGTGGCCGGACCAACGCCGTTCATTCCCAAGGAGCCGCATTTCCGCCCTCGCGCCACAAGCATGATTTCCTTATTCATGTCCGGCGGTGTGAGCCACGTCGACACCTTTGACCCCAAGCCGGCCCTGAACCGTTACGCGGGTCAGCCCCTCACCGGCAAAGGCGAAGTCATCGTGCGCCAGGGCAATCCCGGCCCGCTCATGCCTTCTCCGTTCAGCTTTCGCAAGTACGGTGAGAGCGGCATTGACGTTTCCGAGATCTTCCCGCACATTGCTCAACATGTTGACCATCTCGCCATCCTTCGTTCGGTCTATGGACAGTCCAATGATCACGTCCAGGCGCATTACCTGATCGCCTCGGGCACCGTCCGCATGGGCTTCCCGAGCGTGGGCTCGTGGGTTACCTACGGACTCGGAACCGAAAACCAGAATCTGCCCGCGTTTGTGGTGATCTACGACGAGCGCGGCGGCCCCTTCGGCGGCCCGGCGAACTGGAGCGCAGGATTTATGCCGGCTGCCTTTCAGGGGACAGTCTTTCGAGCCTCGGACAACCCCATTCTCGATCTCAAGCCGCCGGCGTATGTAACCGCCGAACAACAGCGCGCGCGGCTCGATCTTCTGGCCAGGCTGAACGCGCTCGATCTCGAAAAGCACCCCTCCAGCTCCGAGCTGGCCGCGCGCATATCGTCGTATGAATTGGCTTACCGGATGCAGGGTTGCGCGCCCGAGGCCGTGGACGTCAATCGCGAGACCGAGGCCACGCGCAGACTGTACGGTCTCGATGATAAGATCACGGCGCCGTTCGGCAGGCAGTGTCTCATGGCGCGCCGCCTGGTGGAGCGCGGCGTGCGCTTTGTGCAGCTCTATCACGGCGGTTTAGGAAATCAGAACACTGACACCTGGGACGCTCACGACGACGTCAAGACCAACCATACCGCGCACGCGGCCGAGGTAGACCGGCCCATCGCCGCTCTGTTGACCGACCTCCAGGCCCGCGGTCTGTTAGACTCTACGCTGGTCGTCTGGCACGGCGAGTTCGGACGCATGCCCATCTCACAGCGCGGCGTCGGCCGCCATCACAATCCCGGCGCCATGAGCATGTGGATGGCCGGGGCGAAAATCAAGGGCGGCCAGGTGATCGGTTCCAGCGACGAATTCGGCTATAAGGCTGAACAGCAGCCCGTATCGATTCACGATTTCCACGCCACCGTCCTTAATCTGCTGGGAATGGATCACACCAGGTTGACGTACTTCTACAATGGCCGCAACATGCGCTTGACCGATGTTTATGGGGACCCCGTTCCTCAGATTGTGAGCAGTTAGTCCGCGGGACCTGGCCTGCAATGCAGACGTTGATCGAACTGCTTGGCGACATTCATCGCCTGGGCAACCGCGAAGCTCTCCGCTTCAACAACGGTTATCGCACCTGGAAGCTGACCTACGCCGAACTGGAGCGCCAGATCGCTGCCGTCGCGGCCTATCTCGATCGCACCGAACTAGGCAAAGGCGACCGCGTCATTCTTTGGGGCGAGAACCGTCCCGAGTGGGTCAGCGCGTTCTGGGCCCTGGTGGCGCGCGGCATCCAGGTGGTGCCGGT
>DATJWB010000134.1:0-2133 GCA_035501495.1 Bryobacteraceae bacterium
GGGCGGAAACCAGGCAGACCAGGGCGGCAAAAAGGAACACACGGACGCTCGGGTGGGTGTTGATGTACACCGGTATTCCCGTGGGCGGTGCGAGATGGACGGGGAGGTTTTGAAACCACAGAGCGAGAGGCAACCCCGCAACCGTCGCCAAAGCCGCCAGAAGCAAGCTTTCGGACAATAACTGGCGGCGCAAGCGCCCGGGACCCGCGCCCAAGGCGATGCGGATGCCGAACTCCCTCTGCCGGGATGCGGAACGAGCCAGCAGAAGATTGGCGACATTCGCACAAGCAATCAGGAGCACGAGTCCGCAGGCTGCGCCGAGAATGGCTAGCGGCCCTGCCAAAATGCTGGAGGCCCCCTCTTGTGCCTTCCAGATCGGTACGATCCGGGCGCCGATCCCCTCGTTGGTCTTCGGAAAGGCGCGTGCCAGGCGCGCGGCAACCGTCGCCGCTTCGGCGCTTGCCTGCGAGACGCTGACGCCCGGTTTAAGCCTGACGATGGCCCTGAATTGCCGCGCATTGCGGTCGCGTTCGGCGGCGAGTGGCGCCGGAACCCAGGCATCCAGCGCAACTCCCGGAAAATCGCCCTGAAATTCCGCAGGCGCCACGCCCACAATGGTGACCGGGTATCGGTCTATGTGTACGATGCGGCCGAGAATGGACCGGTCGCCGCGGAAGTAGTTCTGCCACAGCCGGTAGCTGATGACCGCCGTGAACGCTTTGGCCCGTTCACCGTTTTCCTCGGGCGCAAACGTGCGGCCGAGGATTGGCTTTACGCCCAGTACGTCGAAATAGTTTCCGGAGACGGGTTCGATCCATGCGGAATAAGCGTTCTCTCCGTCGCCGATGGAGGCGGGAGCCTTTTGGTTGAGCGCCAATCCAGAGATGCTTCGGAGGCTGACCTGGAAGTCCCGGCTGTCGGCATACGAAACACTAGGAGCCTCGATGCCGCCGGCTCGGACGGATTCGAGGACGGCGAGTTGTCCGTCATCCGTGGCGCCGCGGAATGGGTGCAGGACCATCCCGTCGATCCAGCCAAACACGGTCGTGGTCGCGGCAATACCGAGCGCCAAAGTGAGCACTGCGACCGCAGTCAGGGCCGGGTTCCGGCGGAGGACACGTATCGCATACCGGAGGTCTTCAAGGACGTTTCGCATGTGGTTTCCGGCCCTTTGGATGCACGTTGGCTTCCGAAGTAGGTGCTTGATTCTATTGAACGGTAAGGTCAG
Organism: Bryobacteraceae bacterium; assembly: GCA_035501495.1. Classification (GTDB taxonomy): domain Bacteria; phylum Acidobacteriota; class Terriglobia; order Bryobacterales; family Bryobacteraceae; genus JAIQFL01. Next base: position 1,229 of record DATJWB010000134.1, read on the forward strand.
TCGGTGGTCGAAGTTCGGGCTTCAGGTGTCCGAAAATGGGACGCACCCTTCCCGATTTCTAGCTGATTGCAACGGTGTGGCCGCAGACCGAATCAGTCGAGTCGCATCTCGGGAATCGTTCCGGGAGCAGGGCGAGGTATTCGTACAGATGCAGGATTTTTCGCTGTCTTTCGGTATCCACATTGACCGGTTGTCGCCAAACCAGAAACTGAACGGAAGCGGCGTGCAGGTAGCCTTGCTCGGCGAGGGCGGACCGAAGCGTTATGGATCAATGACGGAAGACGCGCAGGCGAATCGCCTGCGCCACGAAGCTATTGCGTCGCGGAGGGGGCTACGCGCACGGGCGCGCCGGAAACTAGGGAATCGGGGGGGCTGGCGATCACCGAATCGGTTTCGGCGAGGCCGGAGAGCACTTCCACTTCCGTGCCGTAATCGTTGCCGAGCGCCACTGGAACCAGGTCGGCTTTGTCACCGGCCCGCACCACTCCCACGCGCAGGCCTTCGCTGCGGAACAGGAGCGCGGTGACCGGCAAGATGAGCGAGGGGGCGGCGGCGTCGAGCTTCAGGTGCACTTGCGCGTAAGCGCCAGGCAGCAGCTCACCGGACGAGTTGTTGACCTCGATTTCAGTCAGCAGGGTGCGGGTGGCGGCCTCGATGGACTCCGCGGTCCGCACCAGCTTGCCGGAGAAGTGGCGGCCGGGGAATTCGGCCAGGGTCAGGTCGGCGACGACCCCCGGGGTGGCGGCGCGCGAGTAGGCTTGGGGCACACTGACGTAGACGCGCAGGCGGGCGGTGGCGGCCATGTGGAACAACTCCTGGGCGGGGCCGCTGTTGCCCGCGTTGATGAGCGCGCCGACGTCGGTGTTGCGCGCGGTGATGACGCCGTCGAACGGGGCCTTCACCAT
>DATJWB010000135.1:0-32445 GCA_035501495.1 Bryobacteraceae bacterium
TGATCGAGGGCGCCAACTATGCCGGGATCTTGCTGGAGTGCGGACCGCAAAAGGCCGTGCTCTGTCGCAGATTCCGCCCGGACGCGGCCCGCTGCGGCCATCTCACATTCAGATACGTTTCGACCAGCGAGGTGCGGACCTTTGGTTGGCTGGAAAAAAGTCGGACGCGTCGAATCGGGCGTGCGTGGCGATACAACCGAGTCACGACTTACGGCTGTGGAACGATCCGTAGATAAGGCTTGGGGGCCTTCCAGCCACCAGGATATTTCTGTTTGGCCTCGTCCTCCGAAACCGAGGGCAGGATGATCACATCGTCGCCTTGCTTCCAGTTCACCGGCGTGGCCACTTTGTGCGAGGCCGTGAGTTGCATCGAATCCAGGACGCGCAGCACCTCGTCGAAGTTGCGGCCCGTGCTCATGGGATAGCTGAGCATCAGCTTGATTTTCTTGTCGGGGCCGACGATGAAGACCGTCCGCACGGTGGCGTTGGTGGCGGCGGTGCGGCCTTCGGAAGTATCGCCGGCTTCCGCGGGCAGCATGTTGTACAGCTTGGCAATCTTGAGATCCGAATCCCCGATCATGGGGTAGTTCACTTTGTGGCCCTGCGTCTCTTCGATGTCGGATACCCAGCGTGCGTGGCTGCTGACCGGGTCCACGCTGAGGCCGATGATTTTGCAGTTGCGCCGCTCGAATTCGGGCTGCAGCCCGGCCATGTATCCAAGCTCGGTGGTGCAAACCGGCGTGAAATCCTTGGGGTGCGAAAACAGAATCGCCCATCCGTCTCCGATCCACTCATAAAAATGAATGGTTCCCTGCGACGTTTCGGCAGTGAAATCGGGTGCTTCGTCGTTTATGCGTAGCATGTTGAATCCTCCAGGTGGTGCACGAATCAGCGCCCGTATCTCCTGGCGCGACGCGTTGTAGTCCTGTCGCTATATCCTCAATATTGTCGCTCAGTTTGCCGATTCGCGATGCTGAGATCCGCGAGTCGTGCCGCAAGGCGCATGAGCGCGGAAAGGGTTGCCCTGCCGCACGGACGCTGGACGATCCTGGAGTCTGGTGTGGAGGGCGGCACGGATAGAACAGAGAGCCGAAATGCCGGGGAGGCGAAACGGCAACCGGATGGCCGTTGGCTTTTTCTGATTGACAACCCGCTCGCGCCGCGGAAAGGTCGTACGATCCCGCCTCCCTCGGGCGAGGAGGGGTTCCGGGAGCCTTCGCTGACCGACGAAAAAAACTCGTCCGTCCGGGAAGCGCTACGCTACGGCCACGGTCGCGGGTGCGTCCGGGTCCGACTTGACGTCCGGGTCCTCGGGGTCTTCGTAAAATCCCTGGGTGACCTGCTCATGAAACCAGCTCCGCACGTTGAGCGTGGCCGCGTGAATTTCTTCGTCATGTGGTACGAGACAAACTGTGCAATCCTTCATGATGTCTTCCAATCGATGAACGTTTACTCTGCCAGGGTAGCCCCGGACCGGCTGTTCTACAAGACGCGCGCTGGTAACTATCCCCCTATAGCCTTCAGTTATGAATCGATGGCAACGATATAAGCTCCTGGCTATAGGATATAACGGCTCAGGTCCTGGTCCTTCACGATGTCGGCCAGCTGCCGGCGCACATAGTGGGCATCCACCTTCACGCTCTTCTTCTTCAAGTCCGGACCTTCGAACGACACCTCCTCGAGCAGCTTCTCCATGATGGTGTGCAGCCGCCGCGCGCCGATGTTCTCGGCGCTTTCATTCACTTGCGCCGCAAATTTGGCCACCTCTTCGAGGGCATCGTCGGTCAACGTGAGCTTGATGCCCTCGGTCTCCAGCAGCGCCGAGTACTGTTTCGCGAGCGCATTCTTCGGCTCTTTCAGAATGCGGATGAAATCCTCCACCGACAGCGATTTCAACTCGACGCGAATCGGAAAGCGTCCTTGCAGTTCGGGGATCAGGTCGCTTGGCTTGGAGACGTGAAAGGCGCCCGCGGCGATGAACAGAATGTGATCTGTACGGACGAACCCGTAACGCGTGTTGACGGTGGTGCCTTCCACAATCGGCAGAATATCACGCTGCACACCTTCGCGGCTGACGTCGGGACCGTGGCCCGATTCGCGCCCGGCGATTTTGTCGATCTCGTCGAGAAAGATGATGCCGCTCGACTCCACGCGTTCGAGCGCCACGCGCGTCACCTGGTCCATGTCGATGAGCTTCTGCTCCTCCTCCTGCACCAGGTAATCGAGGGCTTCGGCCACGCGCATCTTGCGGCGGCGCGTCTTCTGGCCGAAGAGATTGGGCAGCATGTCCTTCAGGTTGATGCCCATCTCCTCGATGCCGGTGTTGGTGGTGACCTCGAGGGTCGGAGCGCGGTCCTTCACGTCCAGCTCCACCAGCCGTTCGTCAAGCTTGCCCTCGCGCAGACGTTCGCGCAGCTTCTCGCGCGTGCGCTCGGCGCTTTCACTTGGCTCGGAGGACGGCGGCATCAACAGGTCGAGAAGGCGGTCTTCGGCGTTCATTTCGGCGCGGTCGGCCACTTCGTCGAGCCGCTCCTCGCGCACCATGTCGATGGCGATGTCCACCAGGTCGCGGATCATGGACTCGACATCGCGGCCCACGTAGCCGACTTCGGTGAATTTGCTGGCCTCCACTTTCATGAAAGGCGAGTTCGACAGGCGGGCCAGGCGGCGCGCCAGTTCGGTCTTGCCCACGCCCGTGGGGCCGATCATGAGAATGTTCTTGGGCATCACCTCCTCGGCCATCTCGGGCGCGAGCTTCTGCCGCCGGATGCGGTTACGGAGAGCGATTGCCACGGCGCGCTTCGCCTCGGATTGCCCCACCACGTGCTTGTCGAGTTCGCGCACAATCTCACGGGGGGTCAATTCATCGAGGATCGGCTCCTCATCGGCGGACTGGCCGGGCAGATAAATTACCATGCTACTCGAGCTCCTCGTAGGTGACTTGGTCATTGGTGAAGATGCAGATCTTGCCGGCGATTGCCATGGCCTCTTCTGCGATCCGCCGGGCGGAGAGCTTGGTATTGCGCAGGAGCGCGGTGCCTGCCGCGGTGGCGAAGGGACCTCCCGAGCCGATCGCCGCGATGCCTTCGTCCGGTTCGATCACGTCACCGTTGCCGCTCACCAGGTAGGTATTCTTGGAATCCGCTACGAGCAACAGAGCTTCCAGGTGGCGCAGGATGCGGTCGGTGCGCCATTCCTTGGCAAGCTCGACCACCGAGCGCGAGAGATTCCCGTTGAACTGCTCGAGCTTCGATTCGAAACGCGAAAACAGCGCGAAGGCATCGGCTGTGGAGCCCGCGAATCCCGCCAGGATTTTGTCGTTGTACAGCCGCCGCAGCTTGCGGGCGGTCGCCTTCAGCACTTCGTTGCCGAGGGTCACCTGGCCGTCGCCGGCCATCACCACCTTGTTGTCGCGACGAACGCAGATCACCGTCGTCGAGCGTATCTTCTCTTGCATTGTAGGTGTGCCCTTATTTTAGCTCACACCCAGGCGGGCCATGCTTCAGCCTGCCGCAAGGTCAAACACGCCCCTGCTGGCTTGAAAACTTCTTCGCGGGCACAACAGTTCAAGGCGCCACATCGTCCGGCGGAGGGTTGACACCCACTAGTCGCCCGATGGCACGCGGACTCCCTCGGGCAGCCTCTCTTCGGCACGCCTTCCCGTGCCCGATCGTCCGCCGAACACGAAGGCCACCAGCACCAGGGCCGCCACCGCGAAGATCGCATCTCCCGGGACGCGCAGCCAGCGCAAAGTCTGCATGTACGGCAGGCTGAGGAAGTCGGTGCTGCGCGCATACCAGTAGCCCTTCTCGACCGAGGCCCACGTTTGCGCCAGGCCGACTGGCAGCAGGCTTCCCACGCACATGATCAGCAGCCCAACGTTCATTCCCCAAAACGCGAAGCGCAGCCATCCCTCTTTCCACTCGGCGCGCGGGTCCATGGCGCGCAGGCAGACCAGCATCAGCCCGATGCCCAGCATCCCGTACACACCGAACAGAGCCGCGTGTCCGTGGAGCGGCGTGGTGTTGAGGCCTTGCATGTAGTAAAGCGCGATGGGCGGGTTGATCATGAATCCGAACAGGCCCGCACCCACCATGTTCCAGAACGCTACCGCCACGAAGAAGTAGATTGCCCACCGGTAGCGCTGCACCCAGGGAGCCAGGCGGCCGTGACGCAGGTCGTCCATCGCCGAGTACGCCATCATCGTCAGCGGCACCACCTCCAGCGCGCTGAAGACCGAGCCGAAGGCCAGGGCGACGGTGGGCGTTCCCGAAAAGTACAGGTGGTGGCAGGTGCCGATGATGCCGCCGGAAAGGAAGATCGTCGCCGAGAGCAGCGCCGACCTCGCCGCGAAGGCCGGACGAATCAGCCCGAGCCCCGTGAAGAAGAACGCGATCACCGTCGTGGCGAAAACTTCGAAGAAGCCTTCGACCCACAAGTGCACCACCCACCAGCGCCAGTATTCCACGATGGAAAGGTGCGTGTGCTGGCCCCAGGTCAGACCCGCGCCGTAGAACAGCCCGATGGCGCCGGCGGAGACCAGGAAGAGATAGAGCAGATTGAGATGTTCGCCCGCCACCTTGAGGGCGGGACGGATGGCGCGGATCACCAGGAAAAGCCAGATCAAGAGGCCGGCGAAGAGCAGGATCTGCCAGCCTCGGCCCAGGTCTACGTATTCGTAGCCTTGGTGGCCCCAGAGGAACGCATTCGCGTCCGAGAGCTTGTTCTGGACGCTCATCCATTCGCCCGCCAGGGAACCGGCCACGATGGCCAGCAGAGCGCCGAACAGGACGTGCACGCCGAGCGCCTGGAACCTGGGCTCCTTGCCGCTGATCAGCGGCCCGATGAACAACCCCGCGGCCAGCCAGGCCGTGGCGATCCAGAAGATGCCGACCTGCACGTGCCGGGTGCGCGTGACGCTGTAGGGCAGCACGTGCGAGATCTTGATCCCATAGAAGCCGTCGCCTTCGACCCCGTAGTGTGCCGTCACCATGCCGAGCACGATCTGCACCAAGATCAGGCCTGACACCACGAAGAAGTACTTCAGCGTGGCACGCTGCGAGGGGGTGGATGCCCAGGCGCCCAGGGGGTCGGCCGGCGGGATCGGGCCTTCTGGTTCGGCCGTCTTCTGCGAGGCGTTCCACCAGACCATCGCGCAAATGCCGGCCAGGAGCATGATGATGCTGACGCCCGTCCACAGCACGCTGTCACCCGTGGGCCGGTTCCCGACCTGCGGATCAAAGGGCCAGTTGTGCGTGTAGGAGACGGTGTCGCCGGGCCGTTCGGCGGCCGCGGACCAGGCCGTCCAGAAGAGGAAGCCGGCGAACTGCCGCATCCGCTCCGGAGAGGACACGCTGCCCGAAGGGATGGCGTAGGCCACGTTGCCCTTCATGAAGACGTCGGAGAAGTGCGCCAGGCAGGACTCGAACGCGCGGGCGCGCACGGGCGCGATGCGGATCGTGTTGGTAGCGGCGTCGTAGCCGTTCTCACGATAGAGCTGCTCGAGACGGCCGCGCAGTTTGCCCTGATCTTCGGGGCTGAGCTGCTCGTAGGGCTTGCCGAATTCGGCGCCCGACCACTCGGCCAGAACGAAACTGGATTCGCGATGGAGCCAGTCGGCAGTCCAGTCGGGCGCGACGTAGCTGCCATGCCCCCAGACCGACCCGACCTCCATGCCGCCAAGCGCCTGCCAGACATTCTGGCCGCGCTCGATATCCCCGTCGGCCACGACGACGGCGCCTTTCGTGTCCACGACACGCGCGGCCAGAGGCGGCATCTCCTGGTAGATGCGGGTGCCGATCCAGGCTAAAACGGAAAACGAAACTACCAGCACGGCGGCCAGACTAATCCACAGCTTCTTCATATACCCTCTCTTCTGCTTGACTTCGCGGGAACTCCATTTCCAGAGTATCGGCAGCTCAAAATCCTGGAAGTGACTTCAGTCACAGGCCGATGCGAAAATGCAAGAGCAGGGCAATGATCACGGACCTGGTCCAAATCCGGCGGCTCGGCGAGAAGAAACGGCCCCAAAACGAGCGCTTCCGCGTGTACCTCAAATCGCACGACTACTCCGACGGTGCCCTGCGCAAGATCGCCGAAGAGATTGAGGAGCAGATCGACTGCACCCAATGCGCGAACTGCTGCCGGGTGGCGACGGTGGAGACCTCGGAGCGCGACATTCAACGTCTGGCGCGCCATCTGCAGATCACGCCGGCCCGGTTCCGCGATCAGTACACGATGAAGGATATGTTTGGGGACTTAAGCCTTCGCTGGACTAAGGAGCATGGATGCGTGTTCCTGGAAGGCAATCATTGCTCGGTGTACGAAGTGCGTCCGGACACTTGCAAGGGATTCCCTCACCTGGTCCGCGGGTCAAGCTCGATCGCCGCCCGCATGTTGCAGTTCATCGATCGCTCCATTTACTGCCCGATCGTCTACAACTCGATGGAAGCGTTCAAAAAGCATCTCGGCTTCACGCGGTAATGCCGCCGCGATAAGCTGGACAGCATGCCCCAGACGAGTCGCCGTGAATTCTGCCTTGCCGCCTCGGCGTTGCTGGCACGGCCAGCCCTGGGGGCGGCAGACAGTCCATGCGTCCTGGTGTCCACCGCGCAGGCGGGGCGCATGCGCGAGGCCCTGAACCGCGATGCCGCCCTTCGACCGCGGGCCGCCCTCATCCGTCAGAACGCCGACGCCGCCCTGAAGGCCGGCCCGTGGAGTGTTACCTACCATCGGCCCGACTTCATCAAGACCGGACCCAACGATTACTACAGCGAGGGCCCCTACTGGTGGCCCGATCCGAAGAATCCGAAAGGCCCCTACATTCGCAAGGACGGCGAGCGGAATCCCGACCGCTATCTGAACAACCGCAACGACCTGGGCAGCATGTGCACCGCAGTCATTGCGCTCGGGATGGGCAGCCTGCTGGGCGACCGCCGTTATGCCGGGCACGCTTCCGAAATCCTGTCTGTCTGGTTCGTGGATCCCAAGACCCGCATGAACCCCAACCTGGAATTCGGACAGGCGGTGCGCGGCATCAACACCGGCCGCGGCACGGGCATCATCGACACCGTCTCGTTGATCCACACCGCCCAGGGCATCTCGCTGCTCGAGCATGCCGGAATGCTGGACGCCGGGCTGGCCGATCCTTTGCGCCGCTGGTTCGCCGATTACATGAACTGGATGAACACCAGCGAGAAGGGTCGCGACGAGAAGAAATCGGGCAACAATCACGCCACCTGGTGGACCGCGCAGGTTGCTGCCTATGCCACTTTGGTGGGCGACCAGTCGATGAAGAGCATGGCTTGGGAGCACTACCGCACCTACCTGGTGCCCGCGGAAATTCAGCCCGACGGGAGTTGTCCGAGGGAAGAGGCCCGCACACAATCGCTCTCGTATTCGGCGATGAATCTGGACGCGTTTGCGGTGCTGTGCCGCATCGCCGAAGTCAATGGCGTCAGCCTGTGGGGATTCCGGACACCCAACGGAATCGGAATCGAGAAGTCATTTCACTACCTGCTGCCGTACGTGGCGCACCCCGACACCTGGACGAAGGAACAGATCACGAAGTACAACCCGGACAGCACGATCTTCCCCGGACTGGCGGGCGCCGGTTTGAAGTCGGAACATCTGTTGGCGGCTTACCGGGCGCTTCCGCGCGCGAAATCACCGTGGGTGCAGTTCGTGGATCTGGCGGTGAATGTGACTTGAAGCATGGCCCGTATCAAAAGACGAGACGGGCTCCAATCTGGATCTGGCGGGGAGGCGCTGCGACACTGACGACCCCAAGGCGCCGAGATCGGGTTCCGGGCCACATCTGCCCGTTGAGCACCTGCCACGTCATATCGAAGATATCGAAGATGGAGCCATCCGGAACGTCAGAATCTCGGAATCGGTGTCGCCGACGCAATCCAATTCTCCTTCACCAACGTGCGGACCGCGGCAATGAGCCCGGGTCGATCGCCTCCGTCTGCGCAGGGACGGGGATGAGAAATTCCGCGAAATCCAGACCGGGTATGGATAGACGGGTCGACAGACGGAGGCTCACAGCCAGCTGGGCTATGAGGATCTCCATGATCACGACGACTTACGGCGCGATCCGATGCTGGCGGTGGTGCTGGGTAAGGATGATGTGAAAGGGGAACAGCGGCGGCGCGCGCAGGTGCAGGTAAATACCCTACGGGCAGCCTGCCATTGTTTTCAGCAACTTACAAAACCGTACTGGTTGCGCCGTTGTTCGAACAGCTTTCGGCCAAGCGTCCGACATCTTGTCTACCTGAAGCAAGAACCGCCCACAAAGCCCAGATCAACTCCTCTTGTTTTCTCAGGGTGCCGGCGGCGGCCGATCTCCCACAGATGGCGAGCCACCGTCGCCGCGCACGTCGTGCTCACAGCACAAGCTTGAAAACTGAGAATGAAAGGACAATTTGGGGCTCACGCGTGAGCTGATTTTAGGCTCTCGTGCGCTTACCTTGTGAGGATCTAGGGCCAGCCGGAAGAACTACGGGATTCTTGTCCTCTAACCGCGACGCCCATAGCCCACCGGGCCGTTACTGAGCAACGTAATCGGCTTCGATCTGGGTTGTTGCGTGATCTCGGCACGCGAGCGCTAGACCCATTGTCTGGAGGTTACATTGCCAGTAAGAAGCGTCTTACTGTTTGCCGGTCTGGTGCTCTCGCTGCCATCGCCAGTTAGCGCCAGCGCCGTTCAGGATACAGTCTTGTTCTGTAACCAAGGTTCGCCTTGCACGATACTGGACCAATCGACCGCAGGAGCGGCCTCCGCGACCACCGCCTTATTCGGCGGCATTGCAACGGGCTTCGCGGACGCCACCGGGGGCATCTTGCACGCCCTATCTTCGTATACATTTCCCGCGGCAGCCCCGGTCCCAGGCCAGGTGAACGGCAACGCGCAGTTTTTTGACCAGGTGACCATCAACGCGCCAGGGCTCGCTGGGACCATGGGTTTCCTGATACTCGCATTCGCTGTCACCGGCAGCACTTCGCCCCAGCCCAATCCTCCGGCCAACGCCGTCGTAGCCGTATTCACGGACGCAGGCATCTCTTTACAGACAGGAAACACCTCCAACTGCCCGGGTACGACCCACTGCCAGTCGCAGACCGTCACGGGTAACTCAGAAGTCGTGTTCCTTCCGATGCCTTTTACATTCGGGCAGTCATTCTCGCTTGAAGCTGACTTGGATGCCGTTACCTTTTACAGTCCTGGAGGGGGGCTGAGCGCTCTCTCGGATTTCCAACACACTGCCGCGCTGAATGGAATGGGAGTGTTTGAGGACAGCAACGGAACCATGCCGGCTCCGAATCCGAGTTTCGTGTCAGCCGACGGAGTGAATTACTCGGTCAACGGGATCGTGCCGGAACCAGGATCCTTTCTATCGGTTGGCTGCGCCGTCGGCGTATGGATCGTGCTACGACTCCGAAGAGGGAGGGCATGAGTCTGGCCGGAATCCCGGCGAGATTGTTAACTAGTCAAGGGCTATCAACTGCTGCGCAGTTGCGTGATCTCGGAATGCGGGTGCTAAGACCCATTGTATGGAGGTTACATTGGCAGTAATTCTAGTCCCTATCGGAACGGTCTTCTCGCTGCGGCGAAGCTTCAACATCCTATTGTTGTTTACGATGATGGTCCTGCCACAGTTTACTTCCGCTGGCACCGTCAACGTCCTAACCCCCGTAAATCTGACGATTTCCACTACGAACTTCAACGACGCCTGGATCATCTGTGGGGTCCCTATCGCCTCGTGTAACGCGAATTCTCCGTTGCCTCTGATTAATGTCAGTATTCAGGCGGACAGCTTTCCTCCGTTTTCCGCAGTGGATGTAATCCACAACGTACAGGATGTCTTTGCGTCGGGTGGGTCTGGATACATTACTTTTATCGGCCTGGATTCGTTCGGCTTTGGACCATGTGGTCATCGGGCTGCGAAATGGATTTGTGAAGGTCGGAGACCCGTGGCCATTTGCACATCCCGAGAGCGTCATTGCCGCCGATCTGCTGGCCGGCGATCAAACAGCGACTAACGACCTAAGGACGTTTTTCTTGAGCAACCTTACAGCCTTCCCTCAAATGCTGGGAAACGGCGGAACACTGTATGAATTCTCGGGGGCGTCAATCGTCGGCAGTGTAGGGCCAACGACGATTACTCCGGAGCCGGCGTCGAAAGTATTGACGGCCGCTGCCCTTCTCACACTATCCTATCTCGCTTGCAGCAAATACGCGTTCGGGTCGCGGCGATAGCATTACCCGATTTCGAAGCGGACGCTGCGGAACACCCCGGCGCCGCGAGCGCTACGATAGCGCGTCGTTGCGATCTCAACACCACGTTGGTAGCGATACTCGTTCAGCCCCGAGTACCCGGAGACTCGCTTCACCCCGTCCACCCATAGCTCGGCCGTGGCGGATTGCGGCTGAAATTGGAGAAGGTAGCGGTGACTGACTCCGCGTGGGGCGGCGAGCGGCAGGTCGATGCCACGAATGATCGGCGAGATCCCAGTCACGAGTCTGCAGATTTCCGGCTCGTTGGGGGCGGCAATCAGGTTTACGGAATACCGCTGTGGGGCGTGAGGAACATCCACGGTTACAGAGATCAGCCCTTCCTCCGCCACGGCATCAAAACTCATTTTCCAGCCCAGACGATTGGCCGCCCGTGCTTGGGCCTGGTTCAAGAAATGATAGTACCCCCCCTCATCCGTAGTAATGATGCGGAGCGCCCGCTCATACAGGTTGATCTCGGCGTTCACAAGCACACGATTCTCGATGTTACCTGTGGACCGGAATCCGTGCTCCAAAGGCTCCGAGGGCAGAGGTAGATCGGTGACCCGCTCTTCGAGCGAGAGCGGCGCCAGGCGATCGCGCAACCACCATCCTCCAGCAGCAGACGCCAGAAGCGCAGCTGTCCCGCCTGCGAGCAACCAGCGCCGCGAGCGGCGAAGCAGCAAAAGCCTGGCGAGCCGCGAATCGATCGCGCCTGCCATCAGGGCGTCCGCCAGTTCGGTGGTGAATGCGCCGACCGGCGCCGGACGACGGGCCGAATCGTAAGCGAGGGCGCGGGCCAACAGCTTTCCGATTTTCATTCCCAAGTCTGGTCGCAGACGGTAGAATGCATCCCGGGTCCCCCTGCGCTGCAATTCCGGCAGGGCGAATGGCGTCGCACACTCAAACGGTCGCACTCCGGCCAGCATTTCCCAGGCAACTACGCCCAGGGAATACGTGTCGCTGGCCGCCACAGCTTTTCCCATGAGGTGCTCGGGCGCCATGTAGATTGCACTGCCCATGAGATGGGTTGTCGTCCGCAAAGGGCCGCCTGAGTCTCCGATCTGAGCGATGCCAAAATCGATCAGCAGTGGATGCTCGCCATCAGTCCGCCGGACCAAAAGAATGTTCTCGGGTTTCAGGTCGCGATGGAGCACTCCCTTCTGATGCGAATAGCTGACGGCATCGCCAAGCTCGCGCAGCAACTGCGCTGCAAACGGGGCAGCCAGTGGTCCCAGGGAGAGAGCATCGCGCAACGTGCGCCCTTCGTGGAATGGGAGAACCAGAAACAGGCGCCCGTCGTCGGCCTCACCCGCGTCGATCAAACTCACAATGCCGGGATGATCCAGACGCGCGAGCACGCCGGCCTCTTCACGGAAGCGGCGCCGCATCCAGTCGTCCAATGACCAGAAATCGTGGAGTAGTTTGATGACGACGCGGCGGCCGGCGACCTGTTCGTCATTCGCCCGAAATACCACGCCCGAGCCGCCTCGCCCCAAGACGCTTTGCAGACGATAGCGCCCTTGAACGAGGCGGCCCACCCACGGGTTGCCCGGATGTGTCCTGCCGTCCTCCAGAAAACTCCCTGCGCGACAGTGCCACGTGAAAAGTTCGACTAGCTCAGGATCATCCGCCGCTGAAATGCGAGCTTCGGAATCGGCCGATTCCAGGGCCTCGGCCAAGCGCTCTGAAAGCTCATCCCAGCGATGCCAATTCACTCGCGAACCCCGTGGAGCTGCCCGAACAGCCATGCCCGCGCCGCAAGCCAGTCGCGCTTCACCGTAGCCGCTGAGACTCCGAGCGATTCTGCAATTTCCTCAATCGACATGCCTCCAAAGTAGCGTAACTCAACCACTTGGGCCGCGCGAGGCTGAGCTTCTTCGAGTTTCCTCAGCGCGAGGTCCAGCTCAACAGTATTTCTTTCGATGCGATCGTCAGCCGGCATCAAGCTCAGGGCACGCTCGTGTGCCGCGCCGCGCCGGGCTTGGTCCACCAGGATCTGGCGCATCAATCGCGAGCAGAACGAGAAGAAATGGACGCGATCGCTGAACTCGACTCCATTCAGTGCTGTGAACTTCAGCCATAGCTCGTTTACTAGGGCCGTTGGCTGCAAGATGTGCCCGGCGCGCTCGTTTCGGAAATGGACGTCTGCGATTCGGCGAAGCTCCGGGTACGCCATTTCGGATAGGCGATTCCACGCCGTCCTGTCACCGGACCGGAACTTGTGCAAGAGCGCTGTAATCTCCCCCGGCTGAGACATCCGATGGTGATATTTTATACCACAAGGTGCCGGCGATTGGTTTCCTTAGCTTCAACCAGTGTCAGCCTTGATAAGCTCATTCACCGTCGTTCGCGAAAAGAGACTTAACAACTGCTGCTACATTGGCCCGAGTCACGACGCCGCGAGCCGGTGGGGCGTTTGGAGGCAAGGTGGGGTTCGCGCTGCGAGCCCAAGACGGAGCGAACATCAGCGGTCCCAGCCACGATCGAATGAACTCCCGTTGGACAGCGCAACCACTGCCGGTTGCCTCCCCACCCACTCAGACGGGAAGGCTTTTGAAAAGTTTGGGTAAACACTCCGATGGGAGGGATCGGCGCGAAATACCAAAATGTGGAGAGTGGCCGAGAGGAATCACCCGTCAGCGCGACAGCCAGAAAAGCACAGTGACTTTAGGACACGATTGGTGCCGACCACTGTAGACGATTTTGTTAGATACTTTATCCTCCAAAAGCACAAAAAACGGCAGTTTTCAACAGGCTTACCGCCTGCTGAATCTCGGAGGTCTGATTCTAAAGTCTTTATTTTGCTATTGGTGAGCCGGGCGGGACTCGAGCCCAACCCGCCCCTTGATGTTTCACAAGTTATTGATTCTGTTAAACGGCAAAACGCTCAAATCGTCGCTTCCGCCGATTTGAGGTACACGGCGGGTACACGGACTCCGAGTTCTTTAGGAGCCCGCCCCCCCAGGAGTGGACTGCCTGTACAACATTCGAACGTTAGCCAGCCCTGGACCGCCAGGGCCATTGTCGAGTTGATATTCTCCCGGTTCGGGCATGCCGGTGAACGGTGTATGAGGCGTCCGGGGTGTGGAGGTTCAGGACCGGGCCGACATTGGAAACAGCGTCGACATCCGGGCAGGCAGGCAGCCCTTCACGCCAGAGATTACCGCAAGCTCCGAAAGGGACCATGCCGGTTTGTGAAGCCCTTCCGAAAGCAGCGCATAGGTAGCCGTTCGCAGATACCCCGACTTCGGCCGCCCTCAGGTTGCCGTCCGACAGCTTTCGGATTTCGCTCTCGGAGAGGCCGTCGGGATCGGAGCAGGCTCCGTTGCCCGAGGCGACAGAGATATCCACGTCGCCCGCAGTGGCGCCGTCCCCGCTATAGCGGACCCAGACTGGCACTCGACATCCCTCGGTTCCCGCGGGCACTTCGAAAATGATCTCGTCCATCCCCGCGCAGCAGCCCGATCTCCCGCTGTACACGACCTTGGCCGGCCGTCCGCCATACAGGACAAGCAGTCCTGGAACCTGGAGAGCGCCTGGAATTCGGGCCGGCCGCTTCATCGCCACCCGATTCACACAGAAGCTCGGGCGGCTGGGCGCACTTGTCGGACCGCACCAGGAACCGTCATATATGCCAAAGGACCGCTCGCGGACGGCGAGCTGGTACGGAACGCTCGACCGCCCGTTGTAAGTCACCACCAACTGGCCGTCTCCCACCGGTGTGTTGCCCGGCAGCATGGCGCGAACCCATTGAGTTTCCAAACCAAGAACGTAGGCGTCCAGAGTGATGCCGCCAACCGTGACCTTCACCGAGGTTCCAGCGAGCGACTTGACGAGCGGGAACGTCGCAGCCGTCTGCGGAACCGGCGGGCCGATGGCCAAGTCGCCCGAGAAGACCAATACATTCGAACCGGGAGCGACGAGCACCCCTGCTCCCAAACCGGATTCGTTGTCCACGCCAAAAACACCACCCGGCGGATTGGCGGCGTGAGTTGCCATAGCCGCCAGAACAAACGCAACCAGCGCTGCTCTCAACATACTTGTGGCTCCTATGAGTTAATTAACGCTTTCACTGCCGGTACGAAGGCGGCAACGTAGATGTCTCGGCCAGAGCCGACCGGGCCGCACGGAGGCTGACGGAGGACTGCGATAACGCGACGTCGATCAAGGGCCGCCGTCCCGCATACGCGGCGAATTGCAGCCACAGACGTGCGGCGAGAAGATGCTCCCGGGCGGACAGGAGATCAGGCTCGGTGCTGCCTGACAGCGCTCCACCGGCAAGTACGGTCCACGCATCATTGGTCTCAGCGATCGCCAGTCGCGCCAGATCCCGTATGTCCTCTTCTTCCGCCATCGCTGTCGCCCTGGCAGTCAACGCGATCGAAGAGCGGATGTTTTCGAGGGCGTTCAACACTCGCAGAAATGCGGCGATGGCCTGCACCTCGGAATCATTTGGGTCGGGGCTGATCTTCACGAAAATCACACCATTCGGACCGCCAATACTGGAAGGGCTGTGCATGAACGCATCGCTGCCATAGAACGCCACCGCCGATTCAAGGTCAGGCACGGTGTGGTTGTGGAAGAACGGGGCCGTATCGGCCGCCTCCACGAGAGACGGAGAGTTGAATTCCTCTACCGGCAGCGCTCCGATCGGAGTGTCCGCGAAATTTCCGAAACCGCCGAGCGGAGTCGCGAGCGTTCCGAATCCGCCATCACGCGGCAAATGGAGCGAGAGGGCCAACGGCGTTTCGCTGACATTAATCGGAGCCGCCATATTGAACCCCCGCGGATTCCCGTCGAGACGCGGCGAAAAACCGGGGGTCTTCGAGTTAAAGGAGATGCCGGTGGTCCCCCCGGCATTGAAATGGCACGCATTACAGTTCTTGTGGCCGGGCTCCCCGATATTCCCGGTGTCGAGAAACAACGTCTTTCCAGTGCTTGCCTGGGTGCTCTTCAGGGAAAGCGACGGGAGATCGAAATCCTCCTGACGTCCAAGGGCTAGCTGGTAGGCTGCAAGGGCATCGAGTTCTTCGTCGGTGGGAACCCGAAAATCCGTCCCGGGTTTCCGCTGGAGCGTTTTGGTGGCGTGCTGTGTGATGGCGACAATCGAAAAATCGCGGAGTGGGGGGCCGTCGTTGCCCCATCCCAGCCGCTCCGATGGGTCCGCGTTCCTGCCGTTACTGGTAAAGTCGATGCCGAAGGACGGGTCAGGCCGGATGGTGGAGTTGCGCAAGGCCAGAACTGTCTGCACGGACCGCATCGTGAATTTGTTGCCAAGGTCGTCAAAGCCGTCGGCGTTTTCCAGAATCAATCCCAAGCTCCGCATCAGCTCCGGCTTTTCGAAATCCCCGGCCAGCGACTGGTTGGTCTCCGCAACAAACAATGGATCTGTGCGGGGCAACCGTGCGATAAAGGCTGGATCGATCGTGAAGTTGTTGCTTTCGACGTGACAGGTTCCGCACGCACGGCCGTTCCCATCAAATTTTTCGGTTACGAAGACTTGGCGGCCGCGAGCGACCAGCCTGGCGAAATTCGAAGTCCTGCCGGCCGAGGCGGAAGGATCGAAACCCGTGGTGGATCCCGTATCGCTGACCAGCCGCACCTGGCGATGGAGCAGCCGGTCGAAGAGTGTCGCGGAGCCGGTGAGAACAAAGGCATTCACCGGATTCTGATTCGCCCGCACGACGAACGCACGGTCGGGAATCCCGCCCTTCAGCGCGTCCGCGGGCAACGTTGCTGACAGCATGTGCGATTTGGATTGAACCTGATAGCTGCCCACCTTCACCAGCAGGTCGGTGGACTCTGCCAGCGTGCTGTCCCCACTCGCTGCCTGGTTCTGGACCAGCCAAAGGTCGAAGGCACTATCGGCCGGTAATCCATTGATACTCGACGTCACCAGGGCGGTTTTGAGGTTGATCTGGACCGTGCCGGCAGCATTGAATCCGGGGCTGGTGATTCCCCTGAGAGTCCCGAGGGACATCACAAGGAGTTGGGCGGAATCCGCGCTCAATGTGGCCTGATACCGGTCGAATGCGCTGATGAGGGCGGCCGGATCCCCCATCCCGGTATTCGGAACGTCTGCCGCAGGAAGCGGTGCCAGACTCCACGTAACGGCGGCGACTCCCAAGAGAAGACTCTGATTCAGCATGATGTGCTCCCTCCGAGTTGGCCCCGCCTGGTACGTTGGTGCCGGCGGGATGAGAGCAGGTTAGGCTGGAAAACCGCCGGAAAGCCAGAGAAGTGCCGAGACTTCACCGTAGTTCACGTAAATTAACTGATTGATTCTGCTCAGTTAGGGAGATTCATCTGGCGAACCAGCGCCGCCCATCGCGGATCGGAATGGAGACCTTCCAGTGCCGGGTTAATGTTAATCCAATCGCTCGCAAACGAACGCTCCTGGACGGCCTTGTTCAGGTACTCAAATGCGCGGTCCTTATCCCGAACATCAAGATAGAGCGCCGCGAGCATGATCGGGGTAACATCCTTGCGTCCGGTAAACTCCTGAATCAGCCGTTTGGCTGCCAATGAGTCGCCAGCCAGCGTGCGGGCGTGAGCTAGCAGGGTAGCGACCGGCGGCGCTCCCTTGGTCATGGTCATCGCCTTTTCCAGGTACCCGATCGCCTGTGGGTACCTCCCCTGGCCCGTGTATGCGAAACCCAGCCCATAGTACGGCTCGAGGTATTCCGGAAACACCTCGAGCGCTTGCAGGCAATGCTGGATGGCTTCGTCGTACTGGCGCGTCATGTACAGAGACATGCAAAGCGCATTATTCGGCGACGGTCCCAGGGGATCGAGTTCCACCGCCCGGCGCACTTCGGCCAATCCCTCCCGGACACGGCCCAAATCGATCAGCATCGCGCCCAACCACTGGTGCGCAGTCGGATAGCTCGGGCTCAATTCCACTGCGCGGCGCAGGTGCCGTTCTCTTTGCGGCCAGTCCCATAGGTCGAGGCAGCCATCCATGCTCGCATGAGCCTCGCCAAGGCTGTCATCGAGTTCCAGGGCCTTGTTGGCGGCTTGGCAGGCCCGCGCCTGATAGTCCTTCCTGTCCATTCGATAGGAAAGCACGTTGTAAGCATCCGCCAAACCGGCAAAAGCCAAAGCGTACCGGGGTTCTCTGGCAATCGCCTGGCTGAAATACTCGGTGCTCTTCAGCATCCGCTCGGTATCCCTGGTTTGCCAGTTGAACCTCCCTTTGAGATAAAGATCCTGAGCTTCCAGGCTGACGGGGTGGCTGACAATGAGCAGTTGCTCCTGAGGAGTGACGTGGACGTGAATTTGTTCCGCGATCGTCTGCGCCAGTTCGCCCTGCAAGGTCAGGATGTCGTTCCCCGTCCGGTCGTAGCTATCCGCCCAGACGTGGCGGTCGGCAGCCCCCGCGATCAGCTGCGCGCTGATTCTCACACGGTTGCCGATTCGGGTCACCGTCCCCTCCACCACGTAGTCCACCTTCAGCTCGCGCGCGATTTCCGGAACGGGTTTCTTCGTCCTCTTGTACTGCATGACGGAGGTTCGGGAGATCACCGAAAGACCATGAATCTTGGCCAAGTCCGTGAATAACGCGTCAGTCATGCCGTCGGAGAAATATTCCTGATCCAGATCAGCCGACAAATTCTCCAGCGGAATTACCGCGATCGAAGGAGTGTGGGTCGTAGCGTGCGTGCGTGGCCACCACCAGCCCGCCGCACCCAAGCCGATCGCCAGAACTACGCACGCCGCGATCCATGGTCGCCGGTCCGCGGCAACCTCCGGCGCCGGCTTGGCAGACAGCGCGATGGCCTCCGGGCGACCTGCAAAGGCGGCCCGATAGCTCCCTTTCGGCACGGCGATCTCGATCGCGTCGTTCCTGCCTTCGGTCTGGTAGTACTCCGCTAACTTCTGCCGTAGCCTGCGGGCTTCTGTCCGCACCGCCGTATCGATGCGGGGATCGAACGACTCGCCCTTGCGAAGGACCTGAAGGCCCAACACATATTCTTTCAGTTGATCGGCATGACCGGAGAGTTGCTGCTCGACGATGAATCGCAGAAACCGGCACAATTGAGGCGAATTGACGAATGCTTCGCTAGACAGAACTCGATCCAGTTGGCAACGTATCGCGTCCGGCGGAGGGCTTGCGGAAGATCGCAGTGGATCCTGTGTCCGCCGTTTCAGGTGGCCGGCCCCTCGACGAAACAACACTATCGGATTATATCGGTTTGAGCAATCGCCATTGGGCCGAAGTGTCGCCTGAGCCCAAATGCCCGGCCTGCCCGTCCGCAGGTAGTTGGGCAACCGCGTTATTTCGAAATCGGAATTGTCGCCTGGAAATTAGAGGACAGCAGATCGTTCGCGTCGTCGTAGGAGTCCACTTCGATGAAAACGCTGGTGCCGGCGGTCACTCCCGAAGGGATGGTGACGTTCAACTGGTAGAGGCCGGCCAAGCCCGGCGCCAGGCCCGAATACGACACCGTGGCCTGCTGTCCGTCGATGAAGACATCCGGCAGGACCGTCTGGCTCAGCGGACTCGAGGGAGCCGCCGTCCCGGCGGTAACCGCGGGAGACACCGCGCCCATGCTCGTCAGATAAATCGAGACGGTCTCGCCAACCTTGGCGGGATTCGCGGTAGTCACCACGGAGTTGTCGGTAGCGTGGCGGATGGCGCCGTCGCCGAGTCCGTTCTGCGCTTGCGTGAAGATGCCGGGGGAACTGGGACCGCTGTACACGATCGCGGAATTGGAGGGGGTCCCGTTGCTCATCACCTGGAAACTCAGCGGCGTTCCGTCTCCCGGTGTGGAGTACGGCACCACGATATTGATCAAAGTTGGACTGACCAACTGAACGGGCGCGAGGGCCGATTGCAGGTTGCCATTCGAGTCAAACCACGAGATGTTCACCGAAACACCGCCCAGCGAGGTCCCGAACGGCAGAGATTGAGCTTGCAGGGTCTGAGAGGAAAGGCCCGTTCCAAACAGAGACAGAAACTCACCCGGCGAAACACTCGCGGTGAAAGGCGCAAAACTGGCTGCGTTGACGATGCCCTGCGGATTGAGGAACACGCTCGTCCCGCTGAGCGACGGCGCCTTCGCGTAGATCGCGATCTGATAATTGCTCCCATTCCCGGATCCGATAATAAAGTTCCCGGCGGTGCCGACCGCGTACTGAGAGTTGCTGTAAACGGCGGTCCCGTTGGACGCGAGAGTAAGGTCCGCGGCGTAGGTCTCGTCGAACGCGTAGGTGAAATCGGGTTGAATCCGCTGATGTCCGATTTCGGTGGCCAGCGAGCCGACTTCATTGGCGGACCCATTGGCCGCGTAGATCGTGTACGGAGGAGTTTGCGTGGTGTCCACCAGGTTCTCCAGGAAGCCCTGGAAGTACAAGCCGTTGGCGACGCCGCTGGGGTTTCCGCTGATGGCCTTGACGCCCACTACCATGTCGTAAGCCGAAGAGCCGCCCGCGACAAAGAAGCTCCCATCCTGCGAGACATAGAGCGTCTTGCTGCCGGAGATCAAGACATTGGACGCCGCGACGCCGCTGGGCGCGGGAAACGTGATGGTGCCGGTGCCGTTCGCGTTGACGCTGTAGGTCACTCCCGAATTGGTCTGAGTCTGCGGCGAGCCGTTGGAATTCATGGACGTTCCCCGGACGGTCACGGTTCCGAAGCTGCCCCCATTCGCCGTCGCGGGAAAGAATGTGTTCCGCGTGGAGCTGGCGATATTGCCGCCGAGAAACTCGAGGCTCGCCAGGAAGTAATTGCCGCTCAGAGTGGAATTCGACGCACTGGTCGCCTGGGGAACCGCTACGAGCAGGTCGCAATAATAGGAATCGGTAGAACTCAGGATCAATGCGCCATTCGAAACGCCGCCGAAGAGCCCGGTGCTGCCGGAGGTGTCGAACGGGTTGTTCATGTAGATCAGGCCGTTGGAAAAGACGCCATAGATATTGTTGGAGGTGGGGCCGAGGGTGGCTCCCGCACCCTGTCCGGTTACGGTGAAGCCGCCGTTCCCGTTGGCGTCCGACGTGCCGTCGAACGTAATCGTCCCACCGTAACTCAGCGCTACGTCATTCGGGTTGGTGAAGACGCCGAGATAGCGGAAATTATAAGTGCCTTTGATGGTGGCGTTGCCGGGAAGCTGCTGGGCGGCCGCGGGCGGAGCCAACCAGAGCGCCCCTGTGAGAAGTAGAACAGCCGTAAGTGAGCGTCGCATAAGGGCATCATAACAACCAGTCTGTACGGCGAACGCTCGCGCGCGCCGCGCCCTGTACGCAACAATCCCAATGCCGGCTATGGCAGGCGGGTTTCGCCCATGAGGTACTTATCGATGCCGCGGGCCGCCTTGCGCCCCTCGGCGATGGCCCACACCACCAGCGACTGACCGCGGCGCATGTCGCCCGCCGCAAAAATACCCTGCACGGATGTCATGTGATTCTCGTCAGTCGTCACGTTCCCGCGCGGATCGAGTTTCACGCCGAGTTGCTCGATGAGGCCGCTTCTCACGGGACCGAGAAAGCCCATCGCCAGCAGAACCAGATCGACATCGATCGTAAATTCGGTGCCCGGGATCGGCTCGAATTTGGGCGGCGGCCCGACACGAACCGCGTGAAGGTGGCGCACATTGCCAAGCGCATCGCCGGTAAAGCGAGTGGTGGAAACGCTCCAGTCGCGGATGCCGCCCTCTTCGTGCGAGCTTTCCATGCGCAGTTGCATGGGCCACAGAGGCCAAGGTGTGGACGGCGAGCGCGTATCGGGGGGCTTGGGCAGGAGTTCGAATTGGGTCACACACATAGCCTGCTGTCGATGGCTGGTACCCAGGCAATCGGCGCCGGTGTCACCGCCCCCGATGATCACCACGCGCTTGCCGGTTGCCAGGATTGCTCCAGCGTCCGGCACGGCATCGCCTTCGCAGCGGCGGTTCTGCTGCGGCAGAAACTCCATGGCGAAATGGATGCCCTTCAACTCGCGTCCCGGGACCTGCAGGTCGCGCGGCCACTCGGCTCCGCCCGAAAGCAGCACGGCGTTGAAATCGCGGCGCAGGTCTTCGGCGGGAATCGTGACGCCGATATGGGAATTGGTCTCGAACTTCACACCCTCGGCACGCATCTGCTCCAGGCGGCGATCGATGAGGTGCTTCTCCATCTTGAAGTTGGGGATGCCGTAGCGGAGCAGTCCGCCGATGCGGTCGTTCTTTTCGAAGACGGTCACGCTGTGGCCCGCGCGCGCCAGTTGCTGAGCGGCGGCGAGTCCCGCGGGGCCCGATCCGACCACCGCCACGCGCCGGCCTGTGCGCGTCTCGGGCGGCTCCGGCTTGATGTAGCCTTCCGCGAACGCCCGGTCGATGATGGTCTTCTCGATGTTTTTGATCGTGACGGGCGGCTCGTTGATGCCCAGCACGCAGGACGCTTCGCAGGGAGCGGGACAGATGCGCCCTGTGAACTCCGGGAAATTATTGGTGGCGTGCAACTGGCGCACGGCTTCGCGCCAGCGGCCGCGGTACACCAGGTCGTTCCAGTCGGGGATGAGGTTGGTGAGCGGGCAGCCGGTGTGACAGAAAGGCACGCCGCAGTCCATACAGCGCGCGCCCTGGGTGCGCAGGCTCGACTCGGGGAAAGACAGATAGATTTCGAACCAGTCCTTGATTCGCTCCGCGGGCGGCCGGCGCTCGGGGAGTTCGCGGGTGTGCTCGAGGAAGCCTGTGACTTTACCCACAGCTCACCTCCGTGAAAAGCAGGGGTTGGGGGTTAGGGGTTGGGGGTTGGGGCTTTGTCGCGCTTCGCGCGCTCAGAGCCTTATCCATGCGTCACCTCCGTTGCGAGGCCCACACCTTCTACAACCCGCGAGGCGGCGGCGCGTTCTTTCAGGACCCTCTGATATTCGTGCGGGAAAATCTTAATGAACTTCGGCAGCATCTGCTCCCAGTTATCCAGGACCCACCGGGCGCGCGGGCTTCCGGTGGCTTCCGCGTGCTTCGCGATCAGACCGAATAGCTTGTTCTCATCTTCGCCGACCGGCACGAGATCGACCGCCGCCGAATTGCAGCGCTTCTCGGCGAAATCCCCGGCTTCATCGAGCACGTAGGCGATGCCGCCGCTCATGCCGGCGGCGAAGTTGCGGCCGCACTTGCCGAGCACCACCACGGTTCCGCGGGTCATGTACTCGCAGCCGTGGTCGCCCAAGCCTTCGATTACCGCCGTGGCGCCGGAGTTTCGAACGGCGAACCGCTCACCCGCCATGCCGTTGAAGTACGCTTCGCCCGAAGTGGCTCCGTAGAGCGCGACGTTGCCGATGAGGATGTTCTCCTCGGGCACAAACGTGGAGGCCCGCGGCGGATAGACGATCAGGGTCCCGCCCGAAAGGCCCTTGCCCACGTAGTCGTTGGCATCGCCCTCGAGTTCGAGCGTGACACCCCGCGCCAGGAAGGCGCCGAAGCTCTGGCCGGCCGACCCGTTGAACTGGAAGCGGATGGTGTCATGCGGCAGGCCGGCCGAGCCGTAGCGCCGCGCGATTTCGCCCGAGAGCATCGCGCCCACCGTGCGGTGCACGTTGCGGATGGGCAGCTTGATCTCGACCGGTGTGCCGCTCTCGATCGACTCGCGTGCATGATCGATGAGCTTGTAGTCGAGCGACTGGCTCAAGCCGTGATCCTGCGGCTGGATGCAGCGGCGGGCGATGCGGCGCGGCATCTGCGGGTTGTAGAGGATGGCCGAGAGGTCGATGCCCTTCGCCTTCCAGTGTTCTTCGGCATCGCGCGTGCCGAGCATGTCCACCCGGCCCACCATTTCGTCGAAGGTGCGAATGCCCATCTGCGCCATGTAGCCTCGAACCTGTTCGGCGATGAAGAAGAAAAAGTTGATGACGTGCTCGGGCGTACCGGCGAACTTCGCGCGCAACACGGGGTCCTGGGTGGCGATGCCCACCGGGCAGGTATTCAGGTGGCACTTGCGCATCATAATACAGCCCATGGCCACCAGCGGGGCAGTCGAGAAGCCGAACTCTTCGGCGCCCAGCAAAGCGGCGATGGTGACGTCGCGGCCGGTCTGCAGCTTGCCATCGGTCTGCACACGGATGCGGCCGCGCAGATCGTTCATCACCAGCACCTGGTGCGTCTCGGCGAGGCCCAGTTCCCACGGGACGCCGGCATGCTTGATAGAACTGAGCGGCGAGGCGCCCGTGCCGCCGGAATCGCCCGAGATCAGCACCACGTCGGCATGCGCCTTGGCCACCCCGGCGGCCACGGTGCCGACCCCGACCTCGGCGACGAGCTTCACGGAGATGCGGGCGCGCGGGTTAACGTTCTTCAGGTCGTAGATGAGCTGCGCCAGGTCCTCGATGGAATAGATGTCGTGGTGCGGTGGAGGGGAGATCAAGCCCACGCCGGGAATGGAGTGGCGCACGTGGGCGATGAACTGGTCCACCTTATGGCCGGGGAGTTGGCCGCCCTCGCCGGGCTTCGCGCCCTGCGCCATCTTGATCTGCAGTTCGTCGGCATTCACCAGGTAGTTGGCGGTGACGCCGAAGCGCGCCGAGGCCACCTGTTTGATGGCGCTGCGGCGATCGGTGCCGAAGCGGCCCTCGTCTTCCCCGCCCTCGCCGGTGTTGGACTTGCCCCCCATGCGGTTCATGGCGATCGCCAGGGTCTCGTGCGCTTCCTTCGAGATGGAGCCGAATGACATGGCGCCGGTGGCGAAGCGCTTGACGATCTCGGCAGCCGGTTCGACCTCCTCGATGGGAAGCGGCTCGGGCGACGATTTGATTTCGAGCAGCCCGCGCAGGGTGCAGAGCTGACGGCTCTGCCGGTCAATCAGGTCCGTGTACTCCTGGAAAGTTCGCGGATTCTGCTGCCGAACAGCGTGCTGCAGCTTGGAGATGGTGTCCGGGTTATAAAGGTGGTATTCGCCGCGCGCCCGGAACTGGTAGTTGCCGCCCACGGCCAACTCGGTGTCGAACTCGGTCATGGGATAGAAGGCGTGGCGGTGCTTCTGGATGGCCTCCTGCGCGAGCACGCCGAGGCCGACGCCCTCGATGCGCGAGGCGGTGCCGGTGAAGTAGCGCTCGATCAGGTCTTTATTCAGTCCGAGGGCTTCGAAGACCTGGGCGCCGCGATAGCTCTGCAGCGTGGAGATACCCATCTTGCTGAAGGTCTTGAGCAGGCCTTTATTGATGGAGTAGATGAAATTCGAGACCGCACGTTTGGCCTCCGGCGGCTGATCGGAAGTGTGGGCTACGGTTTCCAGCGCCAGGTAGGGGTTGACGGCGGAAGCTCCGTAGCCGATCAGCAGGGCGAAGTGCATGACCTCGCGCGGTTCGCCCGACTCGATAATCAGCGCGACCTGGGTGCGGGTCTTCTCGCGGACCAGGTGATTGTGGACCGCCGTGAGCGCCAGCAGGCTGGGGATCGGAGCGTAATCCTGGTCGAGGCCGCGATCGGAAAGGATCAGCAGGGTGTAGCCCGACTGGATGGCGAGCGATGCCCGGCGGCAGAGCTGCGTGAGGGCGCGCTCCAGGCCCTTCTCGCCTTCGTCTACGGCAAACAGCATCGGCAGGGTGGTGGCCAGAAAGTCACCCTGGGAGACGCGGCGCAGTTTTTCGAGATCGCGGTTGGTGAGGATCGGGTGCGGCAGCTTGAGGGTATGACAATGTTGGGGGGTCTCCTCAAGTATATTGCGCTCGGTGCCGATATAGCTGGTGAGAGACATGACCATCTCTTCGCGGATGGGATCGATGGGCGGATTGGTCACCTGCGCGAAGAGCTGTTTGAAGTAGTTGAACAGGGGCTGCGGCTTATCGGAGAGGCACGCGAGCGGCGTATCGGTGCCCATGGAGCCGACAGGCTCCTCACCCTTGTCGGCCATGGGGGCGAGGATCATGCGAAGGTCTTCGTCGGTATAGCCGAAGGCGCGCTGGCGCAATCGGATCGTGGCCGTGTCGAGGGCGTGCTCGCGCGGAGGGTCGGCGAGCTGGTCGAGGGTAATCTGGTTTTCCTTGATCCAGAGCTGGTACGGGTTGCGGCCGTAGAGCGAGCGCTTAAGTTCGCGGTCGGAGATCATGCGCCCTTCGACAGTATCGACCAGCAGCATTTTGCCGGGTTGGAGGCGGCCCTTGAGTCTCACGTCTTCGGGTTTGACCGGGAGAACGCCGGTCTCCGAGGCCATAATGATCAGGTCGTCCTTGGTGACCAGGTAGCGCGCGGGGCGCAGGCCGTTGCGGTCGAGCGTGGCGCCGATGGAGCGGCCGTCGGTGAAGGCGATGGCGGCGGGGCCGTCCCAGGGCTCCATGAGGGAGGCGTGGTATTCGTAGAACGCGCGCTTTTGGGGGTTCATGTAGGCGTTCTTCGCCCAAGCCTCGGGAATCAGCATGGCCATGGCGTGGGGAATCGAGCGGCCGGCCATCACCAGCAGTTCCAGGGCGTTGTCGAAAGCGGCCGAGTCACTGCCCCCGGGTTGGATGATGGGGAAGAGCTTCTTGATGTCGGCCCCGAAGAGGGGTGAATTGAGGATCGACTGGCGGGCGTACATCCAGTTCAAATTGCCCCGCAGGGTGTTGATTTCGCCGTTGTGGGCGATGTAGCGGTAGGGGTGAGCCAGTTGCCACGTGGGGAAGGTGTTGGTAGAGAAGCGCTGGTGCACCAGGCACAGGGCGCTGCGTACGTCGGGATCGCGCAATTCAGGGTAGAAGTCGGCAATCTGCGGCGCCAGAAGGAGTCCTTTATAGACGATCGTTCGGGCGGAGAGTGAAGGAATGTAGCAATCGGAAAGCTCTGCCTCGACGCGTTTGCGGACGACGTAGAGCTTGCGCTCGAGCTGGTCCTCGGTCAGGCCGCGTCCCCGTCCGATGAAGACTTGCTGGATGTAGGGCTGCGAGGCGCGGGCGACGCGGCCGATGGCCGACCCGTCGATGGGCGTGTCGCGCCATCCCAGTACGGTGAGGCCTTCCTCACGGGTGATGCGCTCGATCACGCCTTCGCATTGCAGGCGGCGGGGAGGCTCGACGGGAAGGAAGGTCATGCCGACACCGTACTCGCCCGCGTTCGGCAGGGTGAAGCCCAGCGCGGCGCATTCGCGGGCAAAGAACTGGTGAGGAATCTGGATCAGGACCCCGGCGCCATCGCCGGTTTCGGGATCGCAGCCGCAAGCTCCGCGGTGCGTGAGGTTGATCAGAACCTGGATGCCCTTGACGATAATGTCGTGGGATTTGTGGCCCTTGACGCTGGCTACAAAGCCGATTCCGCAGGCATCGTGCTCATTCCGGGGGTCGTAAAGACCTTGAGATTCAGGTAGGCCGCCAGTCACAGTACATCACCTCGTGGTGTTATCAGGAACCGTTTGCGCCCGGAGGGTAATCCAATGGCGACTTCGTACGAAAGGGATTGCCTTTCTGGCTAGTGTATCAGCCCTCCTAGCATTAGACAACAGAAAAGTATCAGCTATACAAAATTAGAAAAACTAATGTTATAGTGTAACGGTGGCGTCATGGCAATTCCGGCTTTTCAAGGAGATAGCTGCTACCAAGAGCATGAGCAAGGGGGCTGCCCATTGCGGCATTAGTCAGTCGGCAGCCAGCCAGCACGTGCAGGAGGTGGAGCGAAGGCTCACGGTGGCTTTGTTCGACCGCGGAAAACGGCCTCTGGAGCTGACCGAGGCCGGCAAGCTGTACGCCGAGTTCTGCCGCGACGTGTTGCGGCGGGAGGAGGAATTCGAGGTGGTCCTCGAAGCCCTCAAGCGGGATGCGGAAAGCACCGTGCGGGTAGCCTCGATCTACTCGATCGGGCTGTCCGAGATGAGCCGTTTGCGCGAGGAGTTCGGGGCCCGCTATCCCACCACCAACCTGCAGGTGGAGTTCATGCGTCCGGACCGGATTTACGAGGCTGTGCAGAACGATGCCGCCGATCTGGGGCTGGTGAGTTATCCCGAGGCGAGTCGTGAGATTGTGGCGATTCACTGGCGCGACGAAGAGATGCAGGTGGCGGTGCCGCCCTCGCATCGTCTGGCGGGGCGGGACCCGGCAGTTCCGTCCGACCTCAACGGGGAAGACTTCATCGGGTTTGACGAGGACCTTTCCATCCGCCGCGAGCTCGATCGCTTCCTGCGCACACATGGTGTCATCCTCACGGTGGTGATGCACTTCGACAACATTCAGACCATCAAGGAGGCGGTGGCGCTGGGGTCGGGCATCAGCATCCTGCCGGCCCGCACCATGCAGGCGGAAATCGAACAGGGGCGGCTCGTGGCCGTGCGGCTGGACGCGCCAGGGCTGGTGCGTCCGGTGGGAATCGTGCATCGGAAGCGGAAGAAACTCAATCGCGCGGCGCAGGCTTTTCTGGGATTGCTGGAGGTCGCAGGTTAAGGTCGCGGTCTTTCCAAGTGTTCGAAAATGGGATTGGGTTCGTTTCGTAATCTGTGGGTGCGCGGCGGGAACTTTGAAGCACGTTATAACCGGCTGTCCCCGGCGGCCCACCAGGACATAGGAGAGAACTCCACGCTCAGATACCCGCCTTTGGGGGTGGTTTTCGACGCTGCCGGATAGTGCCTTCGATGGCAAGCACTCCCGAAATGACGCGCTTTTGGTAATCACCATCTCCAGATTAGCCCACGCATTAGCGCATAAGGCCGGCATCTCGGCGTAAGGCTTTTAGAATCAATGAATAGCGTATCAGAAGTCCTGTGATTGGCAAATCACCCATGGCGAAAGGGATAATGGAGGAGGATTCGGGGCTTTTTGCCACCCTGTGGGATTGAAACTGTCAACAACTCTTGAGGTAGGGAGCTGTGCTGGTTCAGCGTGAAAAGGAAAACTGGCGTTCCCCGTTAGCGAGTATACCGCCTTCTTCGGCGGACCAGTTGGGAGAACATCGCGCGACGCAAGTGGCGACTGATGAATTGGGCGGCGGCTGAAACTGCAACTGGTTTCAAGAAAGGAAAAACAGGTTGGGTGGTCGCGCTCACACAGCCCGCGTGGGTGGAAGAACAGACTGGCTAGAAAGAAATAGTGACCGCCCGAACGCTTACACTACCCACCCAGCGACTTCCGTGTGAGCCACTCTAAGAATGACGGCTTCTCCGGCCAGTTCCGCAATGCCGGGTAGTTTGCGCCAGTTCCTGATTCCAATCGCCGGGATTGTGCGGACCGCCCGTTGATCCGGAAGTGATCCGTTGGCAGAAAGCCAGCGCACATGAACTCTCCGACTACCATCGCGCACTACCGCATCACGGGGGAGCCCGGCGAAGGCGGGATGGGCGAGTGTGGCGCGCTACCGATTTCCTGGTGGGCGTGCCGTCGCTTTGTTGGAATTCATCCTCGTGATGTTAGCGTCTGCCCTCCGGCGTGAACTTCCACATCTTCGATCGCGTGCCCAAACCAATGCCAATCACGTACCCGTCTGGAGCCCACGCCAGCGCATGGTAGTCGGTGATGTCGTCCACGGGAATTCTGGTTGCTACTCCCGTGGACGGATCGATCAGTCCTGGTAGCCAATAGTAGGATGGCGAACCTAATGGCGAGAGAATGCGGCCGTCGGTGCCGACCGCATTCGCTGTAATATGCGAAGCGGGGCGGGGTCCGGGGGCCAGGGGGATCACTTGTTCCATGCCGCCCTGCAGGGGCACGCGTACCAGCCGGATCCCCGGACCCTCGGGCGCTTCGACTAGGAGATACTGCCCCTGGGGATCGACCGCGATGTAGTCGCCCGCACGTATCCGGTGCGGCTCGCCGCCAGACACTGGGAGGGACCAGACAACGCCGTCGGCGGCGCAGTATAACGTCATTCGATCCGGCGCGGCGGCGAGGGCGGTTGCCGCGCCTTTCGCAAAGGGAATCCGCCGCGTGATGCGGCCGTCCGCGGTGGTTGCCATGGCAATGGCGCGGCTTGGTTCCGATCCGATAAAAAACGCCATCTGATCCCCGGCCGCAGCTACCGGTCCCCGTGTGTCCTCCGAAGTGTTGACCATCGGGACGGGATCTTTCCCCGGCTCGACCGCCATCAGGCGCGTGTGGCCCGCGCTGGTTTCTTGTATGACTATCCGCCCATCGGGAAGGACGGCGAACGGGCGATCTTCATAGGCCGGGAGCGTGGCTATCTTCTCAGCGCGTCCGCCGGAAACCCGGAAACGCAGCACATTAGCCGGCCTCTCCGCCTGGTCCAGATAGATGGCGTCGTCCGGCCCGGCATCCAGTTCGTAGACCTTAGCGGTAAGAGTTAGCACAAGGTGCGGCTGGCCGCGGCCGCCTCCGGGAACCGACTGAACCCGGGACAAGATGCCGGCAACGCCGGCGATTAGAACCGATCGCCCGTCGCGAGTCACCGCGATGGCGCTGAGCGTGGAATCGTCGCTCAGACCGGAAACGATCCGGCGCACTTTGCCGGATGCAAGGTCCACCGCATAAACATGCGTCCCGGCTTCGCTGCCGCTTCCAATCGGCTTTCCGATGATCACGGCTTGCCGGCCGTCCGGAAAGCTGCGGATCGCTGCGGTGTCGAAATCCATCTGCGCGGGGAAGCCCGTAAGACGACCGGTCTCCGGCCAATACCGGAAGAGCTGTAACTGGCGCTCGGCGTTGAACTTCGCGAGTAGCAGACTGCCATCCGGCAGCGCCTCCGGCGCAAACGCGTCCTCAATTACGAGTTGCTCCTTGCCGCCCAGCACTGGAACGCTGTAGATGCCGCGAGGAAGGTCCATGGAGCGGTCGTAGTAAATCCGGCTGCCGTCCGGGGACCAGGAAAGATTCTGAGTCCAGCCATTCTCGGTGCTGTGCGTGAGAATCAAGCTGTCGCCTGTCTCCGGTTTCATCACGCCCACCTGGCTGTTATCGCCTATGGTAGCCCAGAAGGCCACCATGTGCCCGTCCGGTGATGGCCGCGGGCTCTGGGACACCTCTGGGCCACCCATCAGCACTCCGGTTAATACGGGCGCGGCAGAAGGGCGCTGCCAAACCAGCACCGCCAGGGCCAGCATAGCCACCGCCGCCAATGACCAAGCCGCCCATGCTGAGCGCCTGAGACGTCGAGCGCTGGCCGCGCCAGCAATCTCCTCTGGTTGATCTTCCTCCAGCGCGATCCGCGCCTCGCCGATGGCTTGCAGCCTGCGCTTCGGATCCTTATCCAGGCAGCGCCGCAACATTCTAACGATAGCCGCGGGCGTCTCCGCCGGCAGTTCGTCCCAACGTGGTTCGTCTCTGGCGATTGCCGCCAGCGTCTCCGCTGTCGTCTTCCGTCCGTACATCTTCCGTCCGGTCAGCATTTCGAACAGCACTACTCCGAAGGCCCAAATATCCACCCTCCGGTCTACCCGTGTACCAGCCGCCTGCTCCGGCGCCATATAAGCGGGAGTTCCTAGAATCATGCCTGTGCGAGTGTCTGTCGCTGCCGGCTCTTCGTCGGGGCTCACCGCCTTAGCAAGACCGAAATCGAGCACCTTGGCCACGCTGTCGGATCGTAGCTTGACGTTGGCCGGCTTCAGATCCCGATGAACAATGCCTTTCTCATGTGCATATTCCAACGCCTCGGCGATCTGTCTGGCGAGCGCCAGAGCTTCCTTGATTGGAATCGGCTTCCGCTCAATGCGCTCGGCTAGAGTTAACCCTTCCACCAGCTCCATGGCGATGGCGCGGACACTACCGGATTCTTCAAGCCCGTAGATGGCGGCGATGTGCGGGTGATTGAGCGAGGCCAGTACACGCGCTTCGCGCTGGAAGCGGGACATCCACTGCGGGTTGTGCGCGAATCTGGGCGCCAATACCTTGAGGGCCACCTCGCGATGCAGTTTGGTGTCGGTGGCGCGGTAGACTTCGCCCATGCCGCCCGCCCCCAGCTTTCCCGCGATGCGGTACCCGGCCAACAGGGAGCCGGCCTCCAGCGCTGCCGGCGCGATGGTGCCCGTCTCATCGGAGGACGCGATGTTGTCCCAGAACGGGCGCTCCAGGAGTCCATCCGCCTGGCCTTCGTGGGCCAAGAGGGATTCCACCTCGCGTCGCAATTCGGGGTCGTGTGCGCAGGCTTGCGCCAGGAACGCTGCGCGCTCGCCGGGCGGCCGCTCCATGGCAGCGTGATAGCAGTCCTCGACCCTTTGCCAGCGGTCCGCATTCATTGGAAAGAGTTTACTATCTTTCTGCCACATCCGAGACTGCTGTTTGCGGGGCGAGTCCGCGATGGATCAGTTCGACATCGTTGGTGGTGAAAACAAGATTGTGGAAGAACATGTCCTGGTAATCTTCGTTTGACCGGTGCGCCTTCATGATGCCGGATTCGGCGTGGCGGGCCACGCCCTGCATGGCATGGGCCAGCTCGTGGGCCAGAACATATGCCGCCGCGACTTCCTTCAAGCTGGGATGGCCGTCCAGAAAACGCCGCAGGGCGGTCCTTGTAAACAGTGATTTCTGTGACCGACGTGCCTACCAGGTGGGTGGAGGCGAGAGCCTCGGAAGTGGCCGATTCCGCGGGGTGTTCCAGGGTGCGGATGGCGAAGGCACTTGTTCCCGCCGGAACGGCTCTGCTGTGCCAGTGGATGTGAACGCCGATGCGGTCGAATATGCGGGAAGCCAGAGGCGTCCCGGGTCCCTGGAGCAGGGACGAGCCGTCGCGTCCATCGATGTAGACATCGACCACTGTCGTTTGCGCCGCCTGCATCATTTGCGATGGACTTGTGCGCGGAGAACGGAGTGGGGCTCGCCTTCCTGACGGAGCACGGCCGGTTTCTGGCGCGTGTGGTGGGCCCGGTATCGGGAAATGTGCTCCTGCGAGCAGTACCGATGGGCGGACCGGCCGGATCGTTCGGCAGCGGTGGCGCGCGCGGTGACGCTGGCGAAGATCGCGAATTGCCGGACGGTGCTGCTGCGCGGGATTCGGGAGAAAACAGAGAGAAACGGTGCGGTTGAAATGGAACAGGCGGCGCGCCGCTTGGGGCATTTACTGGGAACCGTATCGGGGGCGACCGGGGTCGATGAGATTCGCGGTTATGAAGGGGATGCGGCGCGGGCGTACCTTGAGGTATTTGGCGGGCTGATCGTGGTTCCCGAGGAGGAGTTCTGTTTCCGAGGCAGGAGCCGCCGCCCGCCTCTGGACAACGTGAATGCACTGCTTTCATTCGTCTACACACTGCTGACGCACGATATGACGGCGGCACTGGAGGGCGTGGGTTTGGATCCGGCGGTGGGGTATCTGCACCGCGACCGGCCGGGGCGTCCGAGTCTGGGCTTGGACCTG